>NZ_AHJE01000069.1 GCF_000243095.1 Cupriavidus basilensis OR16
AAAGGCGCGCCTCGCTATCGATGAACAGCAGCCCGAAGGTCAAGCCCATCCATGCGTAGTTGCCGCCGAAGAACAGCACCAGGGGCCACGCGCTCACCTTGAAACCGAAATGCGCGGCAACGCCCGCTACCACCACCAGCACGTACTTGGCCACCAGGGTCGGCCATTCCAGCCGGCTGAGGTCCAGCGCGATGGGAAGCATCCATGCGCCGTAGGCCAGCAGGGCGAATGCCAGCAGGCTCAGGGTATAGGGCCGCAACGCCGCCGTGACCCGCGCGCGCCTCGCGTCCGGCAGCAGCCAGGGCAGCGCGCAGCCCGCGCAGAACAGGCCCGGCAGCAGCGCCAGCATCTGCAGCGTCATCGAACCCTCCAGCAAGGCATGCACGCGCGGCACGCACAACGCCACGGCTAGCGCCGCCAGCCCGCCGGCAAGGCCGGCCCGGCGCGCCCGCCAATGGCGGGGCCACGGCTGCTGCACGGTGGCTTGCGGGTTCATGGCAGATGCCTGCGCGCGAAGTCGTAGGCCTGCCGGTAATCGGCAAGCGCGTACACGGCCAGCACCCGGCCATTGGCATCGGTCACGTGCACGCCGCCGTTGTGCGCGAAGCCGCCGAGGCCATCCGAGATAGCGATCACATCCGCGTCGCGCAGCAGCGCCTGCATGGCTGGCTCGGCGACGGGTGCGGCCACCTGCCAGTCAGGCAGCCGTGCATGGTGCTCCCTGGCATAAGCGGCAAGGCTGGCGGTGTCGTCGCGGGCGGGATCGAAGGAGAGAGAGACCAGGCCGATGCGGCCATCCATGCCATCGGCGCGGATGCGGCCCTGCAGTTGCTCGAACTCGGAGCCGAGCGCGCGGCACACGCTCAGGCAACGCGTGTAGATGAAATCCACCAGGTAGAGCTGCGCGCCCTGCTCCCGCCTGGCACCGAACAGCCGCGCGGGCTTGCCCGCTTGATTGCGCATCTCGATGGCCGGCAGCACCAGCGCGCCTTGCGCGATGCGCGCCTCGCGACGCTCGTCCAGCGTCCAGGCGGTAAAGCCCAAGGTGAGATAGCGCAGACCCGCGACAGCCAGCACCAGCACCAGCAACAAGGCCAATGCCGGCCACGCCGGGCGAGCGCGCCACGGCATGCTAGCCACCCGGCGCGCCAAGCGCGGTATCGCCGTCGAACGGTGCGGTCATGGCCGCGGTCTGCGCGCGCGCCGCCTTGACGACATCTTCCGTCATCGCCGGCGAGGTGTTGCCCCACTGGCTGCGCGCATGCGTGAGCACCGCCGCGATCTCAGCATCGCTCAACTGATCGGCGAATGCCGGCATGGCGCCGTTGTAGGCGGTGCCCTTGACCGTCAGCTTGCCGGTGATGCCGCGCAGCACGATGGCGGCAACCTTGGCGTCCTTGCCGTTGACCCATTCCGAGCCGGCCAGCGGCGGGAACACGCCCGGCAAGCCCTGCCCCGTGGCCTGGTGGCAAGCCACGCAGCGCGCCTGGAACACGGCGGCGCCATCCACGCCGCCGCCGGCCTTGCCGCTGCCCTGGAGATCGGCCTCGGTGCGGCGGTCGCCCAGTTCCGACGGCGAGTTGATGGGCGCGGTGGCGATATACCAGCAGCCCCAGGCTACCAGTGCCAGCACCAGCACCAGCACCACCTTGGGCATGGGTGCGCGGTTTTCATGCGGGTCCGCATTCTCACGGGATCGGGCCGCGGCGGCCCGGCGTTTTTCCGATGGGCTGTCCATCTGTGTCTCCGGGGGGCTACGGCGCGGACTTGGCCGCGGGCGGCGCGGGCAGGACGGCGCCGGTGCGATTCAGCGATTGCAGATAGGCGACCAGATCGAGTGCGGTCGCGTTGGCGACCACGATCTTGCCCGGCGGATTGAAGGCCTCGGGCAGATTGACCACCTTGTCGCCGGGATCGGCCTTGTCCTTCAGGTCGAACAGGAACGGATAGCTGGGCATGATGCTGCCGGGCACATAGGCGCGCGGCTGGAACAGGTGGCCGAGGTGCCAGTCGGCACTCGGCTGGCGCACGCCGATATTCATCAGGTCCGGCCCGGTGCGCATGGTGCCGAGCAGGTGCGGGTGGTCGTAGTAGTAATCGCCGGCCACCGATACCCGCCCCCATCCGCGCTTGGCGTCCGGAGCGAAGGAAGCATCGCGCGGCTGCTGCGAATGGCAATAGACGCAACCGTTGGCGATGTAGACTTCGCGCCCGCGCAACTGCGCGGCGGAGTATGGCCTGACGCCTTCGGTGGGCTTCACGTCCTTGAGCAGCAGATAGGGGATCACCACCAGCGCGCTCGTTGCTAGCGCGAGCATGGTCATGCCGCCGGCCAGCAGGGCTTTTTCATTGTTCACGGTTCAGGCTCCCAGTGCCCGCTTGCGGCCTTGGTGGAACAAGGCGGGCCGGTCCCGGTTGGGTCCCAGGCCAAGGATGGCGCAGACAAAATTGGCGACGAAGAAAAGATGGCCGAGGAGCATCATGCCGCCACCGACCGAGCGCACTTTCAGGTACGGGATCGTCACGGCCACGGAATCCATGAAGGGCTTGGCGGCGTCGAGCATGGCGTAACCTTGCAGCGTGCCGCCGATGGTCAGCCCGATGAAATACACGCCGATTCCGGCCACCGCGAACCAGAAGTGCGCGTAAATCAGCCAGCGGTACGGCCATTCGCGGCCGGTCACGCGCGGCACCATGAAATAGATCGCGCCAAAGAAGGCAAAGCTGACGAAGGCGTACAGCCCGAGGTGCGCGTGCGCCACGGTGTAGTGCGTGAAATGGGTCACGCGGTTGACGGCCCGCAGCGCCTCGAACGAGCCCTGCGCCGAACTCAGCGTGTACATCATGCCGCCGAAGGTGACGAAGCGCAGCGTGGGCGAATCGATCAGCCGGTGGAAATGGCCGCGCATGGTCTGGTGCTGGTTGATCGTGAACGCGATCACGGGCACCAGCATCATCATGCTCTGGACGATGGACAAGGTGATCAGCCAGCCCGGCACCGGCCCGCCGATCAGGTGATGGCCGCCAACCTGGCCATAGAAGAACGCCAGGGCCCAGAAGCCCAGCAACGACAAGCCGTAGGAGCGCACCGGCTGGCCGATGATCTTGGGCAGGAAGTAATAGATGGAGGCCAGCGCCAGCGGCGTGTAGAACAAGCCGAGCACGTTGTGGCCGAACCACCAGTTCATGGTGGCCTGCTCCACGCCGAAGTGCAGCCCAGGGATGTTCGCAACCAGGAACAGCACGGGGAACCAGAACAGCGCGCAGCCCATGTACCAGACCGAGACATAGAGGTGATCCACTTTGCGGTTCACCAGCGTGAGCACCAGTGGCATGCCCACCAGCGCGCCGCCGGCCACGAGCAGGATGTCGACCTGCCACGGAATCTCCAGCCACTCCAGCCCGTCGGAGATCCCGGCCGCAATACTGCCGAGGCCCGCGATCAGGCCGGCGTTCCACAGGGCCGCGCCAAGCACCGCGTACTTTGCGCCGGCCAGGCGCGTCTTGAGCAGGCGCGGCAGCAGGAACAGCGCGATGGACAAGCCTGCCATCGGCGCCCAGCCATAGGCGACGGCGTTCAGGTGGATGGTGCGGATGCGGCCGAACGACAGCCACGGCACCGTGGCCAGAAGGTCGGGCTCGTGCAGCTTGATCGAGGCCGTCAGCCCTGCCAGCGACGCCACCACCAGCCACACCATGGCGCAGCAGATGAACAGGAAGACCACGGGCGCCGATGACTCGTCCGCGATATCGCGCGAGGTGTCGTACGTGGCATCGCCTGCGGTCCCGTGCGGCTTGTCCGAGGCAGGGTCTTCCGGCTGTCCCGCCTCCCCGCGGTCGAAGATCACGCTGGCCGCGGCCGGCGAAGTATCGAAGAAGCCCTTCTGCATGCTCCAGATAAAGGCCGCGAGCGCGACCACCGAGAGCAGGAAGGCAGATAGCAGGATGGCGATGGTGCTCATGGGACGTTTCGGTTGCTGCCGCATCAGGCGGGTGGCGACGATTGCCGGGCGCCAGGCTACTAGCTTGGCAAGGCGCTCGACCCTGTGGGTGGTCTCATTGCGGACGTGCAGGCGGCGGCCGGCTGCCAAGGCCTCTCCCTGGGGCCTTCTTCAAGATATGCATCACAACATAGTTCATTTTTTGGGCGGGCGGGCTCGCCTGGGCAAAGACGGCCTTGCCCGGGTGCGTCACGGGCGCCGTCCCGTGCAGAGTAGGTGGTGAATAGTTAAGCCGCTATAGCCACTTTCCAGAATTTTCTGGTGACCACCAGCGGGCGGGCACGCACCGCAGCGGTGCCGCGTTGGTGCAGCCGGGGCCGGGGGCGGCTTAGCGGCAATTTGCCAAGTCGCCGCACCGCGTGTCACCCCGTTGACAAACCCGCTTTTTATGTTGCATTTTAAATGCTTGTTTTATAGAATCGCTCACAGGTTGCTGCGCCGCACGATTCGCGAGATCTGCTGGCAATCGCACCAACAAACACCAACAGCAATCCGCGTTTCATCCAACCCATTGCGAGAGGCATCATGCTGCCCCTGCCACAGACCCAGCCACCGACCAGCACCGGATACCACGGCCACCCCGTGCTTGCGCTCGCGTTCCGGCCTTTCTATCTGCTGGCGGCGGGCTTCGCCGTGGTGGCCATCGGCGTGTGGGCAGCCATCTATCTGGGCTGGTGGCCCCGGTCTGGCGCGCAGCCGGCCATCGGCGGCATGCTGTGGCATGCGCACGAGATGGTGTTTGGCTTTGCCGCCGCGGTTGTGGTCGGCTTCCTGTTCACCGCCGGCAAGAACTGGACAGGCCAGCAGACGCCGCAGGGATGGTTGCTGGGTGGTCTCGCCGCTGTGTGGGTCGCGGCGCGCGTGGCGATGTGGACCGGGCCCGCCCCCGCCGCCGCCGTACTGGACCTCGCCTTCCTGCTGCTGTGCGCCGCCGCCTTCCTGCGCGTGCTGGTACGCGCCGGTGGCGCGCGCAACTACGGCCTGGCCGCCGCCCTGTTCCTGCTGTGGGCGCTGAACGTGGTGTTCCACGTGGCGATGGCGCGAGGCGCCGTGTACGTCGCGCTGCAAAGTGCCGATGCCGGCATCGGCCTGGTCGTCATCTTCATGACCGTGATCGGCGGGCGGGTGATCCCGATGTTCACCGCCAATACCGTGCCCGGCGTACGCATCCGGCGCTCGACGCCGGTGGAGCGCACCGTGGTGGCGCTGACGCTGGCCGCGATGATTGCCTGCACGCTGGCGCCGCGCGGCATGGCAACCGCGGCCGTCGCGTTGCTGGCCGCGCTCGCGCAAGCGCTGCGGCTTGGCGGCTGGGGCTCGCGGCACACGGTGCGCAAGCCATTGATCGCCATCCTCCACCTGGCCTATGCCTGCCTACCGCTGGGCCTGTTGCTGCTGGCGGCGTCCGCCCTGGGCTGGACCGACCGCTCGACGGCGCTGCACGCCCTCACCGTGGGGGCGATCGGCTGCGCCATCCTGGGGATGATCACGCGCACCGCGCTGGGCCACACCGGCCGCAAGCTCGAAGCGGGTGGGATGGAGAACGCTGCCTACGCGTGCATCGGCCTGGCGACAGTCGTCCGCGTAATGGGGCCGCTGCTGCTGCCGCAGTACAAGCCGTTCTGGATCGCCAGCGCGGCGGCGCTCTGGATGGCGGCCTTCGTGCTGTACCTGTTGAAGTACGTGCCCTACCTGACCCGGCCCCGGGCCGACGGGCGGGAAGGTTAAGGCCTCCCGCGATGCCTTCCGGACGAGACCACCCTCCCCACTCTCCCCACCTGCCCGCCTCATCAGCCTTTAGCATCGTGCTGGTGCCGGGCGTCATCGGCCGCGCGTGGCGCCACGCCACGCTGTGGCATGTGATTCCCGCGCCAGTGGAAGCCGGCACGACTGGTACGTAGAATCCAAGCGAAGCCCAGCGCACCAGGTAACCACCAACATAAGATCAAGAGATGGATGTCCATTTGAGCATTCATGGCCGGCAGGGACTGGCCGGCCAACTCTATCGCCAGTTGCGGGCGGGCATCGTCGACGGCCGGCTGGCGCCGGGCGAAAGGCTGCCATCGACCCGCGACCTCGCCACGCAGCTTGGGGTATCGCGCAAGACCACGCTAGACGTGTTCGAGCGGCTGATTGCCGAGGGCTACCTGCGCTCCCGCACGGGCGACGGCACCTTCGTCGCGCACGAGATGACAGGCCTGGCGCCATCGCCGTCGCCGCTCTCCCCCAGCCCCGGCTCCGGCTCGATCTGGGAAGCGCTGCCCGACGCTCTTCCCCACACGCCGCCAGGCGCGACGCTCGCGTTTGACTTCGTGGGCGGCGTCACCGACAAGAGCTTGTTTCCCTTCGATAAATGGCGCAGCTGCGTCAGCCACGCACTACGCGTGCAGGCCCGCGGGCGCGGCAGCTACCGCGATCCGGCCGGCGAGCAGGAGCTGCGGCTTGCGGTATCGCGCTACCTGGCATTCAGCCGCGCCGTGGTGAGCAACTGGCAGGATGTCATCATCACCCAGGGCGCGCAGCAGGCGATCGACCTGATGGGGCGTGTGGTCGTCCGCCCCGGCGACGTCGTGGCGGTGGAGGATCCCGGCTATCCACCCGCGCGCATTGCGTTTTCGGCGCTGGGCGCGCAGGTGGCTCATGTGCCCGTGGACGCGCAGGGGCTGGTGGTGGACGCGCTGCCGGACCATGCGCGCATTGTCTACGTCACGCCATCCCACCAGTTTCCGCTGGGCATGGCAATGAGCCTGGAGCGGCGCGTGGCGCTGCTCGAATGGGCGCAACGCCGCGGCGCGCTGGTGCTGGAGGACGACTATGACGGCGAGTACCGCTTCATGGGCCGCCCGGTGGAGTCGCTCAAGAGCCTGGACAAGACGGGGGTGGTGGCGTACGTCGGCACCTTCTCCAAGACGATCTTCCCCGAACTGCGTGTCGGCTACGTGATCCCCCCGGCCCCGCTCGCCACGGCCGTACGCCGCGCCAAGCAGGTCGGGGACTGGCACAGTTGCACCATGACGCAGACGGCGCTGGCCAAGTTCATGCTCGACGGTTACTTCGCCAAGCACCTGCGGCGCATGCACAAGGAATACGCTGCGCGCCGCGCCAAGCTGCTCGAACACCTGGAAGGCCCGCTGAGCCCGTGGTTCACGCCCCACGCGCCGGCTGCGGGCATCCACATGGTCGCCCACCTGAAACTGCCACAGGACGAGCAGGCGCTGATCGCGCGCGCCACCGCCGTATCGGTTGGCCTGTATGGCATCTCCGGCATGTACGGCGGGCAGCCGCCGGTGCCTGGCATCCTGTTTGGCTATGGCGGCATCAGCGTGGCGGACATCCAGGCTGGCATGGAAAAGCTGGCCGGGGCGCTGACGGCGGCCCGCTAGCGAGACCAGTGAACTGGCGGCCAGGCCCGTGGCTGTCGAGCCGCAGTGCCATGCCGAACTCCCCTGCCGGTCCGCCCGGACAGCCCGCCCCATGCCAGTTGGCTAGATCGCCGGCTGGTCCGGACAGTAACCATTTTTACGCCAATGCAGGCAGCCAGTGCCGGGCGGGCCTTACTGCTCGCCAGCATCCTCGGCTGCCGCCTGGGAGGCCTTGGCCTTGCGCGTCACGTTCTTGATCGGGATGCCGATCAAGGTGGCCGCGCCGCCGTCGCCCAGCGCGCGCGTCAGCGCCGCGGGCTTCTCCACCAGATCTTGCAGGCTATAGGCGTCCAGCACCTCGAAGTAAGCCCGCAATGCCGCGGACAGCACGCCGCGCAAGCCACACACGCGGGTGATGATGCAGTGGTTGTCGTCGCCCTGGAAGCACTCCACCAGGTTGAAATCCGACTCCATGGTCCGGATCACCTCGCCCACATTGATCTCCGCGGCCGGCCGGCCCAGCTCGATGCCGCCGGCGCGGCCGCGCACCGTATGCAGGAAGCCGGCCTGGCCAAGCTTTTGCACGATCTTGATCAGGTGATTCTTGGGAATGCCGAACGCATCCGCGATGCGCTGGATGGTGACCAGTTCACCTGGATGGACCGCGACATAGATCAGGGTCCGCAGACTGTAATCGGTGTAGTCGGTCAGTCTCATGAAAAGTCCGGTTTGCGGCGGTGATGTACGGGGCAGCCAGGCGGGGGCTCCGGCGAGCGTGGCGCCGTGGCGCCGTGGCGGGAGCCGAAGCGCATCGTGGCTTGACGCCGCCGCAGTCTAACATGGACCCTCGATACATCTTTGCGCACTGCCGCAAATTTTATGTTGCATTGCAAATGCATGTTTAATAAAATGGGCACCAAGGCGTCGCCCCCCTTGGCCGCAGCCACACCGCACCAAGATTGCACCCGGGCCGCACGCCGCCACCGCACCTCGCTGCGGAATTCTCTCTCTTTTTTGTTGTATTTTTTGTACATCTTTGGAGGTTGCCGTGCTGTCCGAACAATCGAGACCCCTGATCGACGCGAGCGTCCCCGTGCTGCGCGAACATGGCCTGGCCATTACCCAGACTTTCTATCGCAACATGTTTGTCGATCGGCCCGAGCTGACCAACCTGTTCAACATGGGCAACCAGGCCAACGGTTCGCAGCAGCAGTCGCTCGCCTCCGCCGTGTTCGCCTACGCCGCCAACCATGGCGACAACAGCGCCCTGGCCCCGGTGGTCAGCCGCATCGTCCACAAGCACGCCTCGGTTGGCATCAAGCCCAGCCACTACGCCATCGTCGCCCGCCACCTGCTCGGCGCCATCGGCGAAGTGCTTGGCGATGCCGCCACCCCGGCGCTGGTCGCCGCCTGGGATGAAGCCTACTGGCTACTCGCCGCCGAACTGATCGCCGCGGAAACGCGCCTCTACGAGCGCGCGCAATCCGGCCCCGATCACCGCCAGCCCGTGCGCATCGTCGCGCGCGAAGCACAAAGCGCCGACATCACCGCCTTCACGCTCGAAGCCGTCGGCGGCACCACGCTGGCCGACTTCCTGCCCGGCCAGTACATCTCCGTGGTGGTGGAACTCACCCCCGGCGCCTTCCAGCAACGCCAGTACAGTTTGTCCGACGCCCCCAACGGCAAGACCTGGCGCATCTCGGTCAAGCGCGACCGCGGCAATGGCGGCGATTTGCCCGCCGGCGCGGTCTCGAACTGGCTGCACCAAAACGCCCGCGAAGGCGACGTGCTGCTGGTCAGCCAGCCCTTCGGCGACTTCGCCCCGCGCATCGAGCCCAGCACCCCCATCGTGCTGCTCTCGGCCGGCGTCGGCGTCACGCCCATGATCAGCGCGCTGAACACCGTCGCGCAACGCAACCCCTCACGCAAGGTCGTATTCGGCCACGCTGCGCGCATGGCCTCGCACGTGGCGCACCTGAAGGACGTCAAGCATGCCGCCCGTCAGCTGCCCAAGCTGCGCACGCACTTTTTCCTGGAATCCGAGGAGCCGGCGGAATTCCTGGCGCAACCCGCCCTGCCGGGCCGCATGGATATCGATGTGATTCTGGCCGACGATGACCTTGCGGATGCGGACTTCTACCTGTGCGGGCCGCTGCCGTTCATGCAGGCACAGCGCACGGCGCTGCAGGCGCGTGGCGTGAAGGCGGAACGGGTGCACCGGGAGGTGTTTGGGCCGGATTTGCTGGATACGCTGTTGTAAAGCTAAAAAGGCAACGAAGGAGCGCGCGGCAATCCCGCGCGCACTGCAGGCAGGCGCCAGCCGCCACCAGCTCAGGACGCCCGCCCTTGCTGCCGCGGGAACCGCAACGCAAACCGCACCAGCCCCGGCGTGGGGCAACTGGCCTCCACGCCGCCGCCGTGCAGCACCATGATCGCCTTCACGATGGCCAGGCCGAGGCCATTGGATTCGGTGACCCGGCTGCGCGCGGCGTCGCCCCGGTAGAAGCGGTCGAACAGGCGGTCGAGCTGGCCTTGCGGAATGGCCTCGCCCTGGTTTTCCACCGAGATCACGACGCCGTCGGGCTCTTCGGTGCTGCTGAGCCGCACCACGCTGCCCGGCGCGCCGTAGCGCACGGCATTGACCACGAGGTTGTTGATGGCGCGGCGGCACAGCAGCGGATTGGCCCAGAGCGTGCCGCGCGCCTCCACCTTGAACGTCATCGCCTTCTCATCCGCCGGCCCTTCGAAATACTCTGCGATCTTGCCGAGCTCGTCGGGCAGCGACACCTGCGCACGCTCGATGACCAGCCCGGCGTGGTCGGCCTGCGCCAGGAACAGGATGTTCTCGGCAATATGGCCGAGCCGGTTCAGTTCCTCCAGGTTGGACTCGAGGATGTCCTGGTATTCGTCGGGCCGGCGCGGCTGGCTCAGCGTGACCTGGGTCTGGCCGATCAGCGCGCCCACGGGCGTGCGGATCTCGTGTGCCAGGTCGGCGGAGAACTGCGAGAGCCGCTCGTAGCCGTCGGCCAGCCGGTCCAGCATGGCGTTGAACGCGCCGACGAGGCCGCGCAGCTCGGCGGGGGCATCCCGCTCGTCAAGGCGCACCGCGAGGCTGGCGGGACTGATCTCGGCGGCCCGCGCGGCGATGCTGCCAACCGGCTTGAGCCCGCGCCGGATGGCGAAGAACGCGAGCGCGCTCGCCGCCAGCATGCCGACCAGCGCGGCCAGCACCACGCGGTTGCGGTAGGCGGCGAGCATCTGCACCTCGTTGCTCATCGGATGCGCGGCGATCACCTCGACCACGCTGCCGTCCTCGCTGGAGCGCGCCATCGCGGCCGCCCAATGCACCGGCACGCCGTTGTCCAGCCGGGTGCGCAGGATGCTGGCCGCGGTCGGGCCAGCGCCGTCGCCCGGCACCGAGGCTTCAAGCTTTGCCGGCACCGGCAGATAGTCCGGGTTGACATGGATAAACGGCGGCTCGCCCGGCTTGCGGAAGATCAACACGTCGCGCTCGGCACCGAGCATGGATTCGAACAGCAAAGGTCGGTCCTTGAGCTCGCCGACCGTGTACACATCGCTCGCCAGCCGGCGGAAATGCGCCACGCGCCCGATCAGCTGCAGATCGGCGCGGGCCTCCATCGAAGTCTTGGCGGACTGGTAGAAATATGCGCCCAGCGCCCCGATCACCACGCAGGCAATCGCGGCGAACGATAGCGTGGTGCGCGCCGTGAGCGAGCGCGAGGACCAGGCTTTCATGCGCTCTCGCCGAAGGTGTAGCCGATGCTGCGCACGGTATGGATGAGCTTCTTGTCGAAGGGCAGGTCGATCTTGGCGCGCAGCCGCTTGATGGCCACGTCAACGACGTTGGTGTCGCTGTCGAAGTTCATGTCCCACACCTCGGCGGCAATCAGCGTGCGCGACAGCGCCTCGCCCTGGCGCTTCACCAGCAGGTGCAGCAGCAGGAATTCCTTGTTGGTCAGCACGATCTCCACGCCCTGGCGCGTCACCTTGCGGCGCAGGACATCGAGCTTGAGGTCGGCGAATTCGAACAACTCTGCTTCGCGCACCACACCGCGGCGCAGCAGCGTGCGGATGCGCAGCACCAGTTCGATGAACGAGAACGGCTTGACCAGGTAATCGTCGGCGCCAAGCTCAAGCCCGTGGATGCGGTCGTTGACGTGGTCGCGCGCGGTCAGGAAGATCACCGGCAGGTCGCGCCGCGCGCGCAGCGTGCGCATGATTTCCCAGCCGTCGATGCCGGGCAGCATCACGTCCAGCACCACGAGGTCGTAGGTGTGCTCCAGTGCCATGTGCAATCCGTCCGTGCCGGTGCGCGCGAGATCCACGGCGTAGCCGCTTTCGCGCAGGCCCTTCTTGAGATAATCGCCGGTCTTGGGGTCGTCTTCGATGACGAGGATGCTCATGATGCGCAAAGCCATTCAACGGTATGCTGCCATTCTAGCGGCGGCAGGAGCCCCGATTTATGACATTTTGGTCATCAAAAAGTCATCCGGAAGACCTAGGCACCACCCTAACCTACGTAGCACTTTCCACGCACCAGGAGTCCTAGGATGAAGATCGTTTCGAGCATGTTGACGCGTACCTTGGTTGCCCCGGCCCTGTTTGCCGGCGCCATGTTTGCCGCGGCCCCCGCGGTGCTGGCCCAACCCGCTCCCGCCGCCACCCCCACCGGCGTGCGCGGCACCGTGACCGCCTTCGCCGGCGACACGCTGAAGGTGCGCACGCGCAGCGGACAGGACCTGGACGTGGGCCTGACCAAGGACACGGCGGTGCGCGCGGTGACGCTGGCCAAAGTCGACGAGATCAAGGCCGGCAGCTACATCGGCTCGGCCGCCGTGCCGCAGGCGGACGGCTCGCTCAAGGCGCTCGAGGTGCACGTGTTTCCGCCCAGCATGCGCGGCTCCGGCGAAGGCCACCGCGCATGGGACCTGGGCAAGAACAGCAGCATGACCAATGGCACCGTGGGCAATGTGGTGGTCAGCAACGGCCGCACCATCACCGTGAAGTACCCCGACGGCGAAAAGCGCATCGTGATCCCCAACGATGTGCCCATCGTCAACCTGGAACCCGGCGACCGTTCCTTGCTGGTCCCCGGCGCGCATATTGTGCTGTTTGCGAGCAAAGGCGCCGACGGCGCACTGACCGCGCGCTTTATCTCCGCCGGCAAGCAAGGCGTGGTTCCGCCGATGTAAGACCCGCCCGGGCCGGCTCCATCCGGCCTGGATCCTGGCATCCCGATCCCAAGCCCCCCCGCCATGCGCAAGCTCCCCTCCTCCAGGCCCGCGCGGCGCGCCATCGTCCATCCGCTGGTCGTGCGCGCCACGCACTGGGTCAACGCCTTCGCCATGACCTGCATGGTGATGAGCGGCTGGGCGATCTACAACGCCTCGCCGCTGTTTCCCTTCAAATTCCCGGCATGGGCGACCGTGGGCGGCTGGCTGGGCGGCTCGATCGCATGGCATTTCGCGGCCATGTGGCTGCTGTTCGCCAATGCCCTGGTCTACCTGGCCTATGGCCTGGCCACGCGGCATTTCCGGCGCCACTTCCTGCCGCTGAGCGCGCGCGGCGTCTTGCGTGACGCGTCGCTTGCCATACGGCTGCGCCTGCCGCATCGGCCCGGCGCCTATAACGCGGTGCAGCGGCTGATGTATGTGGGCGTGTTGCTGCTGGGCGTGCTAGTGGTGGCATCCGGGCTGGCTATCTGGAAACCCGTGCAACTGGACTGGCTGGCCACGCTGTTTGGCGGTTTCGACACGGCGCGCCATGTGCATTTCCTTGCCATGGCGGGGATCGTGGGCTTTGTGGTGGTTCACCTGGCGCTCGTCATCCTGGTGCCAGCCACCTTGTTGCCGATGCTGACCGGCCGCGCCGGGCGCGCTGGCCATGGAGAGGTGAAAGCATGAGCACCCCCGACGACGACAAGCGGATCGTCATGGCGGCCGCGGAACCGCTCAGCGCGGCCGATTTCAAGCCCCAGCTGGCGCAGCTCCAGCGCCGCCTGTTCCTGCGCTCCTCGCTGTCGCTGGGCGCCCTGTCCATGCTGGCGGGCTGCACCCTGCAGGATGGGGACGCCGTGGACAAGGCGCTGTGGTCGATGTCGCGCTGGAACGATCGCGTGCAGGCCTGGCTGTTCAACCGCAACCGGCTGGCACCCACTTACGCGCGCAGCCAGGTCACGCAGCCCTTCCCGTTCAACGCCTTCTATCCCGAATACGACGTACCGGAGGTCGACGGTACCGACTACCGCCTCGAAGTCTCCGGGCTGGTCGCCGACAAGCGCGCATGGAGCCTGGCGCAATTGCGCGCGCTGCCGCAGGCGGGGCAGATCACGCGGCATATCTGCATCGAGGGCTGGAGCGCGATCGGCGAATGGCGCGGCGTTGCGCTGCGCACCTTCCTGGAACGCATCGGCGCGGACACCACCGCCCGCTATATCGGATTCAAATGCGCGGACCGCTACTACTCCAGCCTCGACATGGAGACCGCGCTGCATCCGCAGACCATGCTGGCGCTGGATTTTGGCAGCGAGCCGCTGCCCGCCCAGTATGGCTATCCACTCAAGCTGCGGGTGCCGACCAAGCTTGGCTTCAAGAACCCCAAGCATATCGCCGCGCTCTTCGTGACCAACGAGAATCCGGGCGGCTACTGGGAAGACCAGGGGTATAACTGGTTTAGCGGACTGTAGGGCAAGACAGCACTGCCGCCGGCAAGTGACGGACCCTGGGTGATGCACGGTGCGCCGGGCACCAAACACGCTGCCTGGTGTACGCATTGCCGCACCCGCGCAGCGCGCCAAGCATTCCCACCATCGGCGCACATGGGTAATATCAAGGCCATGCGCGCCGCCACCCTGGCCGGGGCGCAGTCTGAATCGCGCAAGCCCGCCTGATCTCCCGCCGCGGGCAGCGGCACGCGAACGAGGGAGACCATGGCTTTAGTGGCTTTAGCGGCTTCATTGGCATCAGTGGCATCAGTGGCTTCAGGCGGCAGCCCCTACCGGCAACTCTGGCACCTCACATCCGAAGGATGGGGCTACTGCGCGCTCGGCACCTTCAGCCACGATGGCCTGCCCCCGGAATGGCGCGCCGTGCTGCCCATGCTGCCGCTGCGCGACCGCTACTCCCCCGTGAAAGCCGCCCGCATGGTGCTGGTCACCATGCAGATCCGCGGCGCGGCGCCGGCATCGGCCAGGCAATCGGATCCGCAGCGGCCGTTGTATTACGTTTATCAGGCTTGGAGTACGCAGCGGGTGGCTTGAGCAGACAAAAAAAAGCCCGCGAAGCGGGCTTTTCCTTTCTACAGCGAGAAGAACGGCAAGCCGTTCAACCCACCCACTTCCGCGCATTGCGGAACATGCGCATCCACGGGCTGCCGCCGTCTTCCACCTGCTTCCAGGCATCCGGCGCCCAGCTCATGGTGGCGGTGCGGAACACGCGCTCCGGGTGCGGCATCAGCACGGTGAAGCGCCCGTCGGTGGTGGTCACCGAGGTAATGCCGTCCGGCGAGCCGTTCGGGTTCAGCGGGTAGGTCTGGGTAGGCGCGCCGTGGTTGTCCACGAAACGCAGCGCCACCTGGGCCTGGCTCTTGTCGCCTTGCTGCGAGAAGTCGGCGAAGCCTTCGCCGTGCGCCACCACGATGGGCAGACGGCTGCCTTCCATGCCGGCGAAGAAGATCGACGGCGAGGATTGCACTTCCACGGTGACGTAGCGCGCTTCGTACTGCTCCGACTGGTTGCGGGTGAACTTGGGCCATGCGCCCGCGCCGGGGATGATCGGGGCGAGGTTGCTCATCATCTGGCAGCCGTTGCACACGCCCAGCGCGAAGGTGTCCTGGCGGTTGAAGAAGGCCGCGAACTGCTCGGCCATCTGCGCGTTGAACAGGATCGTCTTGGCCCAGCCTTCGCCGGCACCCAGCACGTCGCCGTAGCTGAAGCCACCGCAAGCGACAAAGCCGGAGAAGTCGGCCAGGTTGGCGCGGCCGGCGATCAGGTCGCTCATGTGGACGTCGTGCGTGTCGAAGCCCGCGCGATCCATGCTGTACGCCATTTCGATCTGCGAGTTGACGCCCTGCTCGCGCAGGATTGCCACGCGCGGACGCGCGCCGGTGGCCACGAACGGTGCGGCAATGTCTTGCGCCGGATCGAAGGTCAGCACCGGCGTGATGCCCGGGTCCGCCGCGTCGAGCACGCGGTCGTATTCGCTGTCGGCGCAGGCCGGGTTGTCGCGCTGGCGCGCGATGCGCCAGCTGACTTCGCTCCAGGTGCGCTGCAGCTCGCTGCGCGCGGCGCCGAAGACCTTCTTGGCGTCGCGGTAGATCTCGATCTGGCCGGTGGCGTTGGGCTTGCCGACCACGTGGCTGCATGCCGACAAGCCAACTTCGCGCAGCATGGCAAACACGGCGTCGCGCTCTTCCAGGCGGACCTGGATGACCGCGCCGAGCTCTTCCGAGAACAGCGCGCGCAGGGTCTGCTCGTCGCGCCGGCCGGAGATTTGCTGCGCCCAGTTCTTGGCGTCGCCGAAGTCCTGTTCCTGCACCGGGTCCAGCGCCAGCATGTCGACGTTGAGCGACAGGCCGCAATGCCCGGCAAAGGCCATTTCCGCCAGGGCAGCCATGAAGCCGCCGTCGGAACGGTCGTGGTAAGCCAGCAGCTTGCCCTCGCGGTTCAGGCGCTGGATCACGTTGAAGAAGTTCTTCAGGTCTTCGGCGCTGTCCACGTCCGGCGTGGTGTCGCCAACCTGCTGCGTCACCTGGGCCAGGATGCTGCCGCCGAGGCGGTTCTTGCCGCGGCCGAGGTCGATGGCGATCAGCACGCTCTCGCCCGCGTCGGTGCGCAGTTGCGGGGTCAGGGTCCGGTCGGTGTCATCCACGGCGGCGAACGCCGAGATGATCAGCGAGACCGGCGCGACCACTTCCTTGTCGACGCCGCCGTCCTGCCACTTGGTGCGCATCGACAGCGAATCCTTGCCCACCGGGATACTGATGCCGAGGGCCGGGCACAGTTCCATGCCGACCGCGTGCACGGTGTCGTACAGCTTGGCGTCCTCGCCTTCCACGCCGCAGGCGGCCATCCAGTTGGCGGACAGCTTGACCTTGCCCAGGTCCTTGACCGGCGCGGCAGCCAGGTTGGTCAGCGCCTCGCCGATGGCCATGCGGCCCGAGGCGGGCGCGTTGATCACGGCCAGCGGCGTGCGCTCGCCCATGGTCATGGCTTCACCGGCGCGGCCCTTGTAGTCGAGCGTGGTCACGGCCACGTCCGCCACCGGCACCTGCCAGGGGCCGACCATCTGGTCGCGCGCGTTCATGCCGCCGACCGTACGGTCGCCGATGGTGATCAGGAAGGACTTGCTGGCCACGGTCGGGTGGCGCAGCACGTCGCGCACGGCCTTGTCCAGCGCGATGCCGGTCACGTCCACCGGGGGCAGGCTTTGCGCTACATGCTTGACGTCGCGGTGCATGCGCGGCGGCTTGCCCAGCAGCACGTCCATCGGCATGTTCACGGCATAGTGCTCCTTGAGCGCGGCGTCGACATGCGCGTCGACCAGTTGCAGTTGCTGCTCTTCGGTGGCGATGCCCACCACGGCAAACGGCGAGCGCTCGCGCTGGCACATGGTCTGGAACAACGGGAAGGACTCCGGTGCCACCGCCATCACATAGCGCTCCTGCGACTCGTTGCACCAGATCTCGGCCGGGCTCATGCCGGACTCTTCCAGGTGCACCTGGCGCAGGTCAAAGCGCGCGCCGCGGCCCGCGCCGTCCACCAGTTCGGGGAAGGCGTTGGAGATGCCGCCCGCGCCCACGTCGTGGATCGACAGGATGGGGTTGTCGTCGCCGAGCTGCCAGCAGGCGTTGATCACTTCCTGCGCACGCCGCTCCATTTCCGGGTTGCCGCGCTGGACCGAATCGAAATCCAGGTCGGCGGTATTGGTGCCGGTCGCCATCCAGCTGGCGGCGCTGCCGCCCATGCCTATGCGCATGCCCGGGCCGCCCAGCTGGATCAGCAGCGAGCCGGCCGGCAGCGCCTTCTTGTGCGTGTGGCCGGCATCGATGTTGCCGATGCCGCCGGCGATCATGATCGGCTTGTGATAGCCGCGCACGGTGCCGCCGACATTTTGCTCGTAGACGCGGAAGTAGCCACCCAGGATGGCACGGCCGAATTCGTTGTTGAACGCGGCGCCGCCAAGCGGGCCTTCGGTCATGATTTGCAGCGGCGAGGCAATGCGGTCCGGCTTGCCGGTCACGCTCACCTTGTCGTCCGGGTTGCGGTGCGCCACCGGCTGGGCGGCGTCGCGCGCGTTTTCCCAGCCTTCCACGGCGTCGGGCAGCATCAGGTTGGAGACCGTGAAGCCGGTCAGGCCAGCCTTGGGCTTGCCGCCGCGGCCGGTGGCGCCTTCGTCGCGGATTTCACCGCCGGCGCCGGTGGAGGCACCGGGGAACGGCGAGATGGCGGTCGGGTGGTTGTGCGTCTCCACCTTCATCAGCGTGTGGGTCAGCGCCTCGTGGCGGCCGTACTTGTGCTCGGTGCCGCGCGGGAACCAGCGCTCGGCCACGTCGCCTTCCATCACCGCGGAGTTGTCCGAGTACGCCACGATCGACCCTTGCGGGTTGAGCTGGTGCGTATTGCGGATCATGGCGAACAGGGACTTGTCCTGCTGCACGCCGTCGATGGTCCAGGTGGCGTTGAAAATCTTGTGGCGGCAGTGCTCGCTGTTGGCCTGCGCGAACATCATCAGCTCGACGTCGGTCGGGTTGCGCTCCAGCTTGGCGTAGGCGTCGACCAGGTAATCGATCTCGTCTTCCGACAAGGCCAGGCCCATTTCGGTATTGGCTTGCGCCAGCGCGGCGCGGCCACCGGAGATGTCGATAAAGCGCAGCGGCTTGGCCGGCAGTTCCTGGAACAGCCCGGACCACGGCTTCGGTCATGCGATCGAACAGGTGGGCGGCCACCGCGGCACGGGTGCCGGCATCCAGCGTCTTGCGCCCGCGCAGCAGGCCCTTCTTGCAGATCACGGTGATCTCGATGCCGCGCTCGATTCGGTGCACGTGCTCGAAGCCGCAGTTATGCGCGATGTCGGTCGCCTTGCTGGCCCACGGCGAGATGGTGCCGAAGCGCGGGATCACCACAAAGCGATCACCGTCGGTTTGTGCCTCGAAAGGCGCGCCATAGGTCAACAGCGCGGCGATGCGGGCGCTGTCGTCCTGCGACAGCGGCACGTCGGTGTCGACAAAATGCAGGAACTGGCCGTGCACCGATTCGATGTCGGCGTCGATCTGCTTGAGGGCGGTGAGCAGGCGTTGCTGGCGAAAGGCGGAAAGCGCCAATGCACCGGGGAAGCACGAGAAATGCGCCATGGTCTGAGCGGTCGGGAGGGCAGGAGGTAGGGGCTGCTACCGGCCGGCGCCGCTGGTTGGGGCGCCGTGCTGGCGGGAAACCGGGATTATACCTTGTCGAAGGGGGTTTCCCGCGTTGCAGCAGAGGCAGCAAGGCAGACAAAGGCGGCCGCGCCGCGCACAAGCTCACGCGCCATCACGCGCGGCGGGCGGCCCACAGGGAAATAGCGCCTCAAAGATCACTTAATCCGATATCCGGCGACCGCTCAGCGCTCCGGCCAGGGCGCCGCATCCACCACCGGGAAGCTGCCGCTGAACTGGTCCAGCAGGCCCATGAAGCGCGGCAGCAGCGCGACATCGCCGCGCAGCTTGAGCCGGCCATCCGCCATGGCCTCGGCCGCCGTGCCGCGCCGGGTCAGGATGGCGTCCAGTGTGTCGCGGCTGGTCTCGATGACCACGTCCGCCGCGGACAGCGACGCCACCTGCAGGCTGCTCAGCGCGCAATTGGACAGCGTGCTCACCCAATGCTCGCCGCTGTCGGTGAACTGCCAGCCGATCTGGCACGCCAAGCCTTGCGCGCGCTCGCCGTGGATGCGCACCGCCAGCGCGTCGAACAGCAGTTCATTGCCCATCGCACCCATCAGGGCGTTGGCCGGCGGACCCTGCGGATTGACCTGCGGCGGCCCTTCGCGATACTCGCGCGCGGCCAGCAGGTAGGCGTTGCGCCATGTTGCCGACTCGGCCTGGAAGCCCATCTGCTCCAGCGCGCGGGCCGCCAGCTCGCGCGCCTCGGCATGCGCGGGATGCGCGTAGACCGCGTGCTTGAGCACCTCCGCCACCCAGCGGAACTCGCCGCGCTCGTAGTCGGCGCGGGCCTTGGCCATCACCGCGTCGATACCGCCCATGTATTCCAGGTGCTTGCGCGCGGCGGCCACCGGGGGCAACGCATGCAGGTTGGCCGGATGTGCGTCGTACCAGCTCAGGTAGTGCTGCACGATCGCCTTGACGTTGTGCGACACGGTGCCGTAGTAGCCGCGCGTGTGCCAGCGCCTGGCCAGTGACTCCGGCAGTTGCAGCCCTTCGGCGATCTCGCTGGCCTTCAGGCCATGGCTCATCAGCCGCACGGTCTGGTCGTGCAGCACGCGGTACAGGTCGCGCTGCTCGGACAGGAAACGCCGGGCGGGCTCTGCGCCCCAGGTCGGCCAGTGATGCTGGGCCAGCACCACCACGGTACGCGGGCCGTAGCGGTGCAGCGCGCGGTGCAGGTACTTGGACCATGCCAGCGAGTCGCGCACCTTGGCGCCGCGCAACGGGCAAAGATTGTGCAGGTTGTGGGTGGCGTTCTCGGCCAGGTTGAGCGCGCCCTCGGACGGGATGAAGAGGTGCATCTCGGAAGGCGCCTCGGTCTCGGGCGTCAACTGGAACTCGATCTCCAGCCCGTCGATCACGTGGATCTCGTGTTCCGCCTCGATCGACAGCGTTGGCGCGATCAGCGTGGAGCGCCCCATCGGCAGCGTCTTGCCCAGGCCGGCATCCACCTGCGCCGCCGGCCCCTTGGCCAGCGTATGGCCAAACTGGAACTGCGCGCGGCGCGCCATCGCCACGCCGCCGATCACGTTCTCGGCAATGGCATGGTGCATGAAGCCGGAGGGCGCGATCACCTGGACCCGCCCTGCCCGCACGTCGGCCTCGTCCACCAGCCCTGCCACGCCGCCAAAGTGGTCGGCATGGCTGTGACTGTAGATCACGGTGTGCAGCGTGCGGTTGCCGCGATGTTGCCGGTACAGGGCCAGCGCCGCTGCCGCGGTCTCCGGACAGGTCAGCGCGTCCAGCGCGATCACGCCGGTGTCGCCCTCGATGAAGGTGATATTGGCGATGTCGAACCCGCGCACCTGGAAGATGCGCGGCGTCACCTGGAACAGCCCGTGGATGCGGTTCAGGCGCGCCTGCCGCCACAAGCTGGGGTTGACTGTGTCCGGCGCCTCGGCGGCATCGAGGAAGCCGTAGGCCTCCAGGTTCCACACGCCGTGGCCGTTGGCGCGCGCCACCTTGGCATTGGGGATGGTGCCGATGAAGCCGCGCTGCGCGTCCTCCCAGTCCTGCTCGTCGTGCTCCGGCAGCTCGCGCGCCAGCAGCCGATGAAAGTCAGCCGTGGCCGCGTGGGCACAGCTAGCGTTGTCCGTCATGGCGTCTCCTTGGTGACGGCCGCCAGCGTGGCAGCCGCTTCTCGATGCGGGCCATGTCCTTGGTCACCATCCGTCCGATTCTTGTCTCGCCTGTACACCGACAATGTTGATACAGGAGAGAGAGCGCCGCCAGCAACTCAATGTGCAAGGCGGGCGCATCGCGCTTCAGCGCGCCGGGACCGGTCGGTACGGCATGGAGCAGCAGGCCGTGCCGCAATGGATGGGCGAATGCAAGCCGCTTGCGGCGCGCGAAACCTGAACATGAATTCGGATTTCATTCTTGGCCGCGTCGTGCGTTCACGTTATCGGTAAAAACCCTCGCCGTGGCAGCGCTTGCCTCAGGTACGCTCAGGTGCGGAGCTGCCGGGCAGCCCGGTGGATGGCCGCGCGGATCCGCGGGTAGGTGCCGCAGCGGCAGACGATGTGCTCCATCGCCTTGTCGATGTCCGCGTCGCTGGGCGTCGGGGTGCTTTTCAGGAGCGCGCTGGCGGTCATGAGTTGCGCGCTCTGGCAGTAGCCGCACTGCACCACGTCCAGATCGATCCAGGCGGCCTTCAGGGCTTGCGCCTGCGGGCCGCGCAGGCCTTCGATGGTCACGATCCGGATATTGGCCAGCGTGGACACCGGGTTCATGCAGGCGACCTGCGGCGCGCCGTTCAGCTGCACCGTGCAGGCGCGGCAAACGCCGATGCCGCAGCCATACTTGGTGCCGGTCAACCCCAGCTCGCACCGGAGTACCCACAGCAGCGGGGTGTCCGGATCGGACTGCACGGTCACTGTCTTGCCGTTGATGTTCAGGGGCTCCATGTCTTTCTCCCGGGCTCAGGCCAGTTTCAAGGGCAACGCGCGCAGGCGCTGCCCCGTCAGCGCAAACACGGCATTGGCCACCGCCGGCGCAATCGGTGGCGTGCCCGGCTCGCCCACCCCCTGGGGATGCTGCCGGCTTGGCATGATGTAGGTTTCGATCGCCGGGCAGTTGTTCATGAAGATGACGGGAAAATCGCCGAACGTTTTCTGTTGCACCTGGCCGTCGACGATCGTGATCTCCTCGAACAGCGCGGCCGACAGGCCGAAGACGATCGCGCTCTCCATCTGCTGGCGGATCAGGTTCGGGTTCACCGGCATCCCGCAATCGATCGCGCAGACCACCCGGTGCACGCGCACGGCCTTGTCCGGCCCCAGCGATACCTCCGCCACCTGCGCGACGATGCTGCCGTATGCCTGCGGTCGCCCCCAGCGGTTTGCCCCAGCCGGCCTTCGCCGCGGCCATGCGCAAGACGGCCAGATGGCGCGGATGCCTGGCAAGCAGGCTGGCACGGAAGGCAACGGGATCCTTGCCTGCCGCTGCCGCCAGCTCATCGATGAAGCTCTCGGTGAAAAATGCCTGGTGCGAGTGGCCGACCGAGCGCCAGAAGCCCACCGGCACCGGCAGGTCGACAATCACGTGCCCGACGCGCGCATTCGGCCATTCGTAGGGCCCGTCGAACGCGCCTTCGTCGTGGTCTTGTCGATGCCCAGGCCAGGCAGGCCAAGCAAGCGCGCCAGCATGGCCGGCACGATCGCCTGGCTGGCCGACGTGTTGTGCCAGGCCACCAGGTTGCCCGCGCCATCGAGCCCCGCCTTGAAACGCGAGAGGCAGGCCGGCCGGTAGAAGTCGTGCGTGGTGTCCTGGATGCGCGACCAGATCGTCTGCACCGGCCGGCCACCGCCCGCGCGCGCGATCGCGCCGCCTGGGAGATGAAGTCCACCTCCAGCCGCCGCCCGAACGCGCCACCGATCAGCTGCGGCTGCACCTCAACCTTGCCGGCATCGATCCCGAGGACCTTCGCGACCGCCCGGCGCGCCAGGCCAGGCAACTGCGTCGAGACCCAGACCCTGGCCGCGCCGTCGCGCACCTGCACCGTGCAGTTGATCGGCTCCACCGCCCCATGCGCGAGGTAGGGCACGCTGTACTCGGCGCTGACGGGCCTGGCGGCGGACTTCAATGCCGCCTCGACATCGCC
Source organism: Cupriavidus basilensis OR16 (assembly GCF_000243095.1). Classification (GTDB taxonomy): domain Bacteria; phylum Pseudomonadota; class Gammaproteobacteria; order Burkholderiales; family Burkholderiaceae; genus Cupriavidus; species Cupriavidus basilensis_D. The sequence goes on from NZ_AHJE01000069.1 coordinate 22,902, forward strand.
GTGCCGGTAATAGGCGTGGCCGTCGGAGGCATCCAGGGCCTGCGCGAGACGACGGCTCACCTGCGCGCTGGACAACGAGGCGGCGGGACCAGGGTTCCACACGATCTTGACCGCATCCAGCGCCTTCATGGCCCGGTACGCGTTGTCGGCGATCACCGCCACCCCGCCGGTGCCGCCGTTGTAGGCATCGACCGCGAACACCTTGACGATGCCCGGCATCGCGGCGGCAACCGCGCCGTCGAAGCTCGCCACCGTGCCGCCCAGCGTCGGGCACATCGTCACGCTGGCGTACAGCAGGCCCTCGGGCAGCACGTCGATGCCGAACCGCGCCGTGCCATCGAGCTTGGACGCGGCCTCGATGCGGTGTATGTCCTTGCCGATCAGCTTGAATTCGGATGGCCTTTTCAGCGCCACCTTTGCCGGCAGCGGGAGCTTCCCGGCCTCGGCCGCCAGTTCGCCGAAGGTGGCTGTCTTCCCGGAGGGATGCAGTACCTGGCCGTCCTGCGCGCGGCACTCGCCGGCTGGCACGCTCCACCGCGCAGCCGCCGCGCCGATCAACATCGCGCGGGCGGATGCGCCGGCCTCGCGCATCGGGTCCCACAGGTCATTGAGGCTCGACGAGCCGCCTGTCACCATCTCGCCGATCTCGCGCATGAGCTTGCGGGTCAGCCAGGCTGCCAGATGCCTGGCCACGCCGTCGTCGTCGTCGCGCAACGGGAGATCCCCGACGACGACTTCCAGGTTGTTGTAGATCTTGTCCACGGGTGCGTGCTCGACTTTCACCTGCGCCCAGCTGGCATCCAGCTCGTCAGCCAGCACCATGGCCAGGCCAGTGTGCACGCCCTGCCCCATCTCGGAGCGGCACATCATGATGGTGACGGTGTTGTCCGCTGCCACCTTGACCCAGCCATTGAGCGCCACCTGCGTGCCGACCGTAGGCAAGGGCTGCGACGTGGTCAGGCGCTGCCGTGGCGGCAGCGCCGACCAGCCGATCAGCAATGCGCCGGCGGCCCCGATGCTGCCAACCAGGAACGTTCTGCGTTTCATCAGAACTCGAGGCAGAAGTCGATCAGGCGATGCCTGTCCCAATACACCTTGCCCAGGTACACGTTCGGCGCGATGCAGCGGATCTCGTCACGGACCCAGTGGGCCACGAGCGAGGTGGCGGAATAATCCAGGACGATGCATTGCTTCTGGTCGAGCCAGCTCTCGCCCTTGTACACCTTTGCCAGGATAGCCTCGAGCCCGAAGATGGAGATGCGGTTCTTGAGCACGCCACGCTTGGCGTCGAAGACCTTTCCCTGCCAGGCAAAGAAGTTGATCATCTTGGCAATGCTCTCGCTGAACACGGTGCCGGGCGCGATGATCGCAGTGCCGGTGGCCTCGCCATCCGGAATTTCGCCGGGCGGGCTGTTGCGGAACAATTCGTCAAGCTGCTCCTGGCTCAGCGCCAGCAATGTGCGTACGTCGTATGCCATGTTTGCACCTCCAGTGTCGGGTGTCTGGCGCCTGCCTATGCCGCCGCCGTGGCTTTGGCTGCCGCGATGGCTTGCGATTTCGCCGCGGCCTTGGCTTCGCCCAGCAGCACATCGGCCGCCTTCTCGGCGATCATGTAGATGGCACTGGCCAGGAAGAAGCCGGGAATCCTCGGGAACACGGAGGCGTCGACAACCCGCAGCCCGTGCGTGCCATGCACGGAAAAATCGCTGCCCAGCACACCGCCCGCCGCGCGCGCGCCGATGGCGCAACTGCACGATGCGTGGTGCCCCCAGGCGTTGTCGCGCACATAGCCGGCCAGCTCATCGTCGCTGCGCAGGCGCGCGCCAGGAAGCTGCTCCTGCGCGATCACGCCCCGGTCGGCCAGCGGCGCTGCCATCTTGCGCACGAAGCGGATGGCATCGATCACCGCGCGCAGATCCTCGTCCGCCCCCGCCCCGCCCTCTTCGAAATAGTGGAAATTGATCAAGGGCGTATCGAGCGGATTCGCGGAGCGCAGCCGCACCGTGCCCGCGCGGTTCCGTGTGTGTGCCTTGAGAATGGCCCAGGTCAGCGCATCGTCGCTCTGCGCGAAAAGCTTCGAGTACCCCGGGAAATAGCCGGTGAAATGCTCGACCAGCGCCATGCAGAACACATCCGGTACGGGCGCGGACCTGCGCGAGCGCCGTGCCACCGCGATCGCCACGCCGTTGGAGGTGTAGACCCCATGCCGGCGGTCGCGCCAGCTGCAATAGGGCGGATCATCCTTCTTGAAGCGGGCGCCATCTAGAATGCGCCACGGCTGCGCCATCCGGCTTACCACCCCCACCTCGTAGCGATCCTGGAGATTGCGCCCTACCCCAGGCAGGTCCACCTTCACGGCAATGCCGTGCGCGCGAAGGTGCTCGGCCGGGCCGATGCCCGACAGCATCAGCAGCTGCGGCGTATTGAACGCGCCGCCCGCCAGGATCACTTCGCGGCGCGCGTGCACTTCATGGCGCACGCCGGGCGCCGTGCTTGGCGAGACATGGGCCTGGTAGAGGCGCTTGCCTTTCAGGTATTCGACGCCGGTTGCCGTGCCGTGGGCGTCCAGCAGCACGCGCGTGGCCAGCGCGTCCATCTCGATATGCAAACATGAAGGCAGGCGGGTTGCCACTTCGAGCACGCGCTCGCGCGCGCCGATGCGCGCATGCCCGCGCGTGGAGAGCGGCGTGTAGCAAACGCCTTCGAAACTACGCCTTCCCCAGATCCTGGCGTTCGGATCGCCCTGCCAGCGCAGAAAGCTCAGCAACGCGTGCAGGCGCCGCGGCACGCTGCGCGCCGCCAGTTCCATGGAGCCGAGGATCAGGCGCGTGAGCGCATTGTCCGCCAGGGCTTCCAGCACAAACGCGCGCTCGGTGCTGAGCCATCCGTCCCAGCCGTGCGCCGTGGGATCGAAGCCAAGGCGGCGCGCGAGCGCCCACAGCGGACGGTGCCGGCATTGCTCCAGCGTCTTGGCGTACCGGCGCATGCGGGCGGCTTTCCACGAGTGGTCGCCGGTCAGCTCGGCAATGCCGTCCCAGTCCGAGTCGTGCGGGTAGAGGAAGATCATCGCGTTGTGCGCGGTGCAGCCGCCCAGTGTCGCCGCCCGGGGATAGAGCACGCCTTCGTTGCCGCATTTCGGGTCCCGCCGCTGCTGCGCGTCGTCGGCGTAGTGGCGCACAAAGAAATTCCAGCTCATCGCCGGATTCTCGGAAGCGCAGGCGTGAAACGCGGGTACCTCGTAATCCTCCGGCATGCAGGCCGCGCCAGGCTCGCACGCGTCGTTGCCGGCCTCGAGCAGGAATACGCGCATGCCCGCCTCCGCCAGCCGCGCGGCGAGCGTGCCGCCGCCCGCGCCGGAGCCGACAATCACGTAGTCCCACCCTGGTTCGCCTGGAGCAGACATATCCCCGCCACGCCGCCTTCGTCAAAACGTCTTGAGAAAGGCAATCAAGGCCCGTTTGTCGTCATCGCTCAATACCGGCTCCTGCCCGAACGATTGCTCGTCGGCGCTCAGGCCGGCCTGGTTGTTGAACTCCGCCGTGCCGAAGTAGTGGCCGCGGTTCACCACAAAATCCGGGCACTTGCTGAGTTCCAGCATCGGCTTGACCAGGTTGGCGTAGGTCTTGCCCAGATCCGCGTCGGTCGCCCCCTCCGGCACGGAGGCCAGGTCCGATCTCAGCTTGACCGCAAGGCCCACCACCTTGGCCGCGTGCTCGGCCTTGGCGCCGACATCGCTGGTCTCCGAGAGCGGCTGGATATTGGCCAGCAGGTTGACCGGCATCCGCTTGGGCGCCGGCCCGATGGTTACGTCGCCGCCGGCCCCTACCAGCCACGGCGCATAGCGATGCATGAAGCCTTGCAACGGCTTGAGCGCGTCCGGCACGAAGCCCTCCGGCACCGTAATCTGGCTGCGCTCGGTGGTGCGGTCGATGGTGCCCGGCACCTTGGCGCCCAGGATGTCGTCATGCACTCGCTTCTCGGGCCAGAGCAGTTGCTCGATGGACGCATCGAAGACCTTGATGCGGCTGGCGACCGACGGGTCCTCGCTGAACGGCCCAAGCGCGTTATTGAGCAGGAACGGCGCCGTCGACCAGACGCTGATCAGCGAGGGCACGCGGGTATAGCCGCGGCCGCCGGCTGGCATCCGGTATTGCCAGCGCTCGCCCGTGAAGGGGTCGTTGAGGGTGACGGTCCCAACCGAGGGCAGCGTCTTGTACGATTCCGACGAGAAGTTGTCCCAGATATTTCCGCGTAACGCATTGGTCGCGAGCGGGCTGCACACGTTGGCTCGCAGCAGCGTGGCGGGAATGCGCGCATCGGATGACAGATAGTTGCCCTGCAGGAAGTCTGGGGCTTTGACAACCTCGCGCATCTGCGCCTTGAACGCATCCGTCTGCGTCCATTTCCAGTACCGCATGAAGCAGGCAAGATAGTTCGGGCCCGCGCAGTTCTGCAGGTTCAGGCTGGCCGGCGGCGGCGGCGCCTTGCTGGAATGGCAGCGCGCGCACGTCTCGGCGAACACGGCCTTGCCCCGCTCGAGCATCTGCATGCCGGCCGGCGTGGAGGTATCCGCCAGGAAGCCAGCGCCGCCCGGCGCATCGCTCAAGTGGTCAGGCGGGGTCGCCTTCAGCAGGAACAGGGCCATGTTGATCGTGCCGGCTTCCGTCGCCATCCAATAGCTCGAGTTCTTCTGCGCCACGGCCAGCTCGATGGGCGAGATCGGCTTGCCGCCAAGGATGGGGTTGAAGTGCAGCAGCCATTCCTCGCTGAACAGGCCGATATTCAGGTACACCCGGTTCAATGCGCCCAGCACGCCGACCGAGTCGGCGCCGTCCTTGAGGACATGCGGTGTCCATACCGTGTCGGGCGGCGTGTAGAACTGTGTCAGCGCACCGGTCTTGACGAAGTCGTTGAGCTGCCGGTTGTTCAGCTCGCCCCCGGCCAGCTTTTCCTCACCGATGCGCCTGGCCACGCCCATGCGCGCCGTCAGGTCGTAGAGCGCGTTCATGGTGCGAGGGTTGTTGATATTGTCGGTCGACACCAGCGAGGTATCCATGGTGCCCGGGCGGAAGGTATGCACGAGCTGGAACATGAAGTTCTGCCGGCCTTCGGGCGTCGACGCGTTATGGATGAACGTCCACCCACATATACTGCGCGCCCACCGTGGAGCTCAGCTCGGGCCATTGCGGATGCGCGGGATCTCCGGGCGGACGGATCGGGCTCGGGCCCACGTGGCAAAAGCCGCAGGCCATGCCAACGCGATAAGGCCGCACCAGATCGGCGCGGTTGTAGTATTTCGGATCGGTGTAATAGCGTTGCGCATCCCACGCCTTCGCGGCTTTCTCGTCAAAAGCGGGGTTGGGGAACAGCCGCAGGCCGATGATGCCGGTGGGGTATCCGTAGTAGGAGCCGACCGGCAGCTTCTCGCCGCTGGAGAACGTGGTGCCCCGCGCGCCGGTCTTGACCCCGGGATAGGCTTGCTCGTTCTCGAAGGGGTCGGCCGGGCAATCCTTGACCCGCTGATCGAGCCACAGGTTGAAGCGTTTCGGGTCCGGCCCGGTGGGCTTTTCAAAACAGGGCTCGTTGAGCAGGCCCAGGTAGCTCCAGCGGGTGTCGCGGGAATAGCCCTGGCTCGGATGCGAACTGATGGACTTGAGCAGGTCGAACGCGCCGAACGTGAAGTTCGTCATGTCGTCCCAGAACCTGTCGTTGCCACCACTCCACACCAGCCACATATTGCGGCCAGCGATTTCTTCCTGGGTCAGCGCAACGCCACGATCCATATCGTGGAAATAGTCTTCTGACGCATGCCGGAACGTCTGCGCGCCACGGCCGGCCTGCTGCGCCTCGTCAAGGACGTGGCCCGGCTCCGATCTTGAACATCCGCCCGCGGCGATCGCGCCAATCAACGCGCCAACCAATGCGATACCAAGTACGATTGATCTGCTGCGTGGCGTCACTGCGGTCCCTCCCTTGCCCCCCCCGGGATGGACCACATGCTGCACGATGGCCTCGCATCCCAGGGTCTTCATAAACCTAGGAATCACCTGAGGATAAGTCAAGGAAATTGCTGCAACGCGAAGTGTCCGGCTATCTCGCCTGGCAGGCCGGTTCCGCCGGAAAAGGCGGCATCGGGAATCAGGATGTGACGAAAGACTGATCTGTTGGAAATGAAAATGCATAACGCTCGCGCAGCACGCGCAGCGCATGCCGGCGAGCCGAAGCGCCTCGCCTCGCCCGGTGCAGCTCGGCCCTTACGCCTTGCCGTAGCCCCCGCCTCCCGGCGTTTCCACCACGAAGACATCGCCCGCTTCCATCTCGCAACGCCCGACATGGCCGAGCGCCTGCTCGCTGCCATCACCCCGCACCACGTAGTTGCGGCCCATGGCGCCAGGCGCCCCGCCAGCCATGCCGAACGGCGCATGCAAGCGATTATTGGACAGGATCGACGCCGTCATGGGTTCCAGGAAGCGCACCTTGCGGATGCCGCCGTTACCGCCATGCCATCGCCCCGCGCCACCCGAGGCGGGCCGGATCTCATAGCTTTCCAGCCGCACCGGGAAACGCCATTCCAGCACCTCCGGGTCGGTCAGGCGCGAGTTGGTCATATTGGTCTGCACCACGTCGCAACCGTCAAAGCCCGGCCCCGCGCCGCTGCCGCCGGAGATGGTCTCGTAGTACTGGTAGCGCGCATTGCCGAAGGTGAAGTTGTTCATGGTGCCCTGGCTGGCCGCCACCACGCCCAGCGCGCCATAGAGCGCGTTGGTGATGCAGGACGACGTCTCCACGTTGCCGGACACCACCGAGGCCGGATAGCGCGGATTCAACATCGAGCCCTCGGGGATGATCACCTTGATCGGCTTCAGGCAGCCTGCGTTGAGCGGGATATCCTCATTCACGAGCGTGCGGAACACGTAGAGCACGGCGGCCATGCAGACCGCGCGCGGCGCGTTGAAATTGTTGGGCAACTGCGCCGAGGTGCCGGTGAAGTCCACCACGGCTTCGCGCCGTGCCTGGTCCACGGTCACCCGCACCTGAATCCGCGCGCCATTGTCCAGCGGGTAGCAGTAAGCCCCGTCCTTGAGCGCGGTGATGACGCGGCGCACCGCTTCCTCGGCGTTGTCCTGCACGTGGCCCATATAGGCCCGCACCACCGGCAGGCCGAACTGCGCCACCATCTTGCGCAACTCTTCCACGCCCTTGGCGTTAGCCGCCACCTGGGCACGCAGGTCGGCCATGTTCTGGTCGATATTGCGGGCCGGGTAGCGCGCGCCCGCCAGCAGTGCGCGCATGCCGGCATCATCGAGCACGCCGGCCTTCACCAGCGGGAAGTTGTCGATCATCACGCCCTCTTCCTCCACCACGGTGGAGTCCGGCGGCATCGATCCCGGCGTGATGCCGCCGATATCGGCGTGGTGGCCACGCGAGCCGACGTAGAAGAGGATTTCCTCGCAGGCTTCGTCGAAGACCGGCGTGATCACCGTAACGTCCGGCAGGTGCGTGCCACCGTTGTACGGGTCGTTGAGCACGTAGACATCGCCATCGGCCATCTGCCCGGCGTTGCGTGCTATCACGGTCTTGATGCTCTCGCCCATCGAGCCCAGGTGGCATGCCGAGGGCGTCCGCCACCAGACAGGCGTGCTGCCCAGCTGCTTGATCGCGTTGGCCATATTGCCGACCGCGATCTCGATAAAGCCTTCGGCCACCTGCTCGGCGCTGCGTCGGTCGCCGGTAGCTTCCGTTACCGCCTGCGCCAGCGCCTCGAACTTGTCCGCTACCGTGCCATGATCCAGCGTGGCATCGGCGCGCGGCCCGAACACCGCCGGGAAGTGCCGCGGCTGGATCTTGCCGAGCATGACGTTGCAGTCGGTCACCGCCAGCGGGCCACCGCGCCGGTAACTCGCCGGCCCCGGGTTGGCGCCCGCCGAATCCGGGCCGACACGGAAGCGGCTGCCGTCAAAATGCAGGATGGAGCCGCCGCCCGCGGCCACCGTATGGATGCTCATCATCGGCGCGCGCATGCGCACGCCCGCCACGCTGGTCTCGAACACGCGCTCGAAATCATTGGGATGGTTGCCGTTGAAGTGCGAGACATCGGTGGAGGTGCCACCCATGTCGAAGCCAATGATGCGCCCGAAGCCCGCGCTACGCGACGAGCGCACCATGCCGACGATGCCGCCAGCCGGGCCGGACAGGATGGCGTCCTTGCCCTGGAAGCGGTGCGCGTCGGTCAGGCCGCCGCTGCTTTGCATGAACTGCAGCCGCACGCCCGGCATCTGCTGCTCCACTTGTTCGACATAGCGGCGCAAGATCGGCGACAGGTAGGCGTCCACCACCGTGGTATCGCCGCGCGACACCAGCTTCATCAGCGGCGACACCTGGTGCGAGACGGAGATCTGCGTAAAACCGGTTTCGCGCGCGACGCGCGCGGCGGCCTGCTCGTGCGCCGCCTGGCGGTAGCCGTGCAGGAACACGATGGCGATGGCGCGGATGCCGCTGTCGAACACGCGCTGCATGTCGGCGCGCAGCGCGTGCGCGTCGAGCGGCATCACCGTGCCGCCCTGGGCATCCAGGCGCTCGCCCACTTCCACCACTTCGCGGTAAAGCAGTTCCGGCAGCACGATATTCAGGTCGAACAGGCGCGGGCGGTTCTGGTATGCGATGCGCAGCGCGTCGCGAAAGCCGCGCGTGATGAACAGCGCCACCGGCTCGCCCTTGCGCTCCAGCAAGGCATTGGTCGCGACCGTGGTGCCCATCTTCACCACTTCCACCTGTGCCGGCGTGACCGGCTCGCCCGGCGCCAGCCCCAGCAGGTGGCGGATGCCGGCCACGGCCGCATCGTTGTACTGCTCCGGGTTCTCGGACAGCAGCTTGTGCGTGACTATCGTGCCATCCGGCTGGAACCCCACCACATCGGTAAAGGTGCCGCCGCGATCGATCCAGAATTGCCAGCGGCGACGGTCCGAGACAACGGCAGCGGAAGATGGCAGCGACAGCGACATAAGGGAACTTCCTTGTAGGGCGTGATGGAAATGTCGGGAAAGCCGCGGGCGGTCATGCGGCAGCGCGGCCGGGGTATAGGCCGGCCGCGCGCGGGATCGTGGCTGCGGCTACAGGGACGTCGCCGAGCGTGCGGCCTGCTCGTACAAGCCAGTCAGCACACGCAGCAGTCGTGCCAGCTCGCCGATCTCCACGTTCTCGGCGCTGCCGGCGGAAAAATTGCTGGTCAGGCATTGCTCGCGGATTTCGCGGTAGCGGGCGCAGGCCTCGGTACCGGCGGGCGTGGTGATGTAGGTGGCTTCCTTGCCGACGCGCTCGCCCTCCACCAGCGCCAGGCCCTGCAGCTTCTTGAGTGCGTAGGTGACCAGGTGGGTGTCTTCGACATTGAGCACGAAACAGATGTCGGCAAGCCGCTTGGGACGCGCGCGGTGGTTGACGTGGTGCAGCACCAGCACGTCCAGGAAGGTCAGGTCGCGTACGCCGGATGCGCCCATGCAGCGCACCACCCAGCGGCTGTATGCGTTGTAGGCCGTGTTCAGGCCGAACTCGAATTCGGAGAGCTCCGGGCTGCGCTCGGACACCAGGTGCGAAGACGAAACGATATTGGGGCCGGACGGGCGCGCCAGCGCGCTGGCTGCGGATCTGGCGGGGCCAGCGGCGCCCTCGGCGTGATCGGCTACTGGCTCGGCTACTGGCTCGGTTGCTGGCTCGGTTGCTGGCTCGGTTGCAGGCTTACGTGCCATGTCTTCAGTCCTTTCATGGGTTGGTGCGGTACGACAAGGATGACTAGGTGTATCCCCGATGGCCCGGCCACCATATTTGGCTTGACAGTTTATTAACAAATTATGAGGATAAACACAAAATAAATCCAAGCAAAACATCGGGGATGTCATCGTGGATTCTGCACGAAAAAAGGGCGGGAAACGCAGGTTGCGCACTATCGCGGGGACGCGGGCGTGCCCCGCCATGGACTGGTTGCGCGGCGCGGGCCCACTGGATAGACTCGACCGGACCCCCTCCTGAGCGCGACTGATCGCGAGCCCCATGCCCACGGATATCCATACATTACAGACAGAACTTCGCGATGGCGCGATCTCCCGCGCCGACGTGATCGCCCAGGCTGCGCAGCACGCGCACCAGCCGGCCGCGGACGCCGTGTTCCTGCACACCACCTTCGACGCCGCCGCACAGGTCGCCAAGGCGGCCGACGCGGCCAGCCGCGCGGGCAAGCCGCTGCATCCGCTGGCTGGCCTGCCGGTCTCGGTCAAGGACCTGTTCAACATCGCCGGCGAAGCCTCGCGCGCCGGCTCGCCAGTGCGCAGCGATGCGCTGGCGGCCACAGCCGATGCGACCGTGGTGCGCCGGTTGCGCGAGAGCGGCGCGGCGCTGGTCGGGCGCACCAACATGACCGAGTTCGCCTTCTCGGGCGTGGGCATCAACCCGCATTTCGGCACGCCGGTGAACCCAGCGGACAAACAGGTCGCGCGCATCCCCGGCGGCTCGTCGTCGGGCGCCGCGGTGTCCGTGGCGCTGGGCCTGGCGGTGGCCGGACTGGGCAGCGACACCGGCGGCTCCATCCGCATCCCCGCCGCCCTGTGCGGACTGACCGGCTTCAAGCCGACCGCCCGGCGCGTGCCGCTGGACGGCGCCTTCCCGCTCTCCTACACCCTGGATACCGCCTGCGCCATGGCTCAAGGCCGCCGCCGGCATCCGCCTGGCCATCCCGCGCCAGGTTTTGCTCGATGACCTCGATGACACGGTGGCGCGCGCGTTCGACCGCGCGCTTGGCCGGCTCTCCGCGGCCGGCGTGCAGATCGAGCACATCGACCTGCCGGAGCTGACCGAGCTGGCCACCATCAACGCCGGCGGCGGCTCCACCACCGCGCAAGCGCATGCCATCCACCGTCACGTGCTGGCTACCCGGCGCGAGCAATACGACCCGCGCGTGGCCTCGCGCATCGATCGCGGCGCCGCCATGAGCGCGGCCGACTACGTAGACCTGATGCGCGCCCGCCTCGACTGGATCGCGCGGGTAGCGGCGCGCATCGAAGGCTTCGACGCCGTGGCCTGCCCCACCGTGCCGATGGTGGCGCCGCCAATGCCCCCCTGGTGGCGGACGACGCGCTGTTCTTCCGCACCAACGCCCTGCTGCTGCGCAATACCTCGGCGTTCAACTTCCTCGATGGCTGCTCCATCTCGCTGCCCTGCCACCAGCCGGACGAGTTGCCGGTGGGCCTGATGCTCTCGCACGGTGCGCTGCGCGACGCGCAGCTGCTGGGCACGGCTATTGCTTTGGAATCCATCATCAAGCCGGCCGCCTGAGGCGCCGGAGCCAGACTGCCGTACCCCGCGCCGCCCCTGAGCCAGGTGGCGCGGGCAGGAAAGCTTCAGAACAAGAACCAAGACATAGGTAGCCGCAACGACCAACCAGGAGAGATCGATGCAAGGGAAGGCCACACTGAAGACCATGCTGCTTGGCGGCGTGCTTGCCACTTCGGCCATGACGATGTCCGCCGCGCGGGCGGACATCAAGTGGGACCTGCCGACCGGCTATCCGGTCAGCAACCTCCACACCGAAAACCTGCAGCAGATGGCCACCGACGTGGAGAAGGCCACCGGCGGCAAGCTCAAGATCGTGATCCACCCCAACGGCTCGCTGCTCAAGGCCAACGAGATCAAGCGCGGCGTGCAGACCGGCCAGGTGCAGATGGGCGAGATCCTGATGTCGCTGCTGGCCAACGAGAACCCTGTGTTCGGTGTGGACGCGGTCCCCTTCCTGGCGACCAGCTACCAGGACTCCTACAAGCTGTGGCAAGCCTCGCGCGCGGTCACCGACAAGGTGCTGGACAAGCAAGGCATGAAGCTGCTGTACGCGGTGGCCTGGCCCCCGCAAGGCATCTACGCCAACAAGCCGATCAACACAGCGGCGGACATGAAAGGCCTGAAGTGGCGCGCGTATAACCCCGCCACCTCCAAGATCGCGGAACTGGTGGGCGCGCAGCCCGTGACCATCCAGGCCGCCGACCTGGCCCAGGCGCTGGCTACCGGCACCGTGAATTCGTTCATGTCCTCGGGCGCCACGGGCGTGGACACCAAGGTGTGGGAGAGCGTGAAGTATTTCTACACCGTCGATGCCTGGCTGCCGAAGAACATGCTGGTGGTCAGCAAGAAGTCCTTCGCCGCGCTGGACAAGCCGACCCAGGATGCCCTGCTCAAGACAGTTGCCGAAGCCGAGAAGCGCGGCTGGCAGATCTCGGAGCAAAAGACGCGCGAATACCTGGCCGTGCTCGGCAAGAACGGCATGACGGTGCAGCCGCCCTCGCCCCAGTTGAAGCAGGACATGCAAAAGCTCGGCCAGGTGATGGTGGAAGAATGGGCCAAGGGCGCCGGCGATGACGGCAAGGCCATCCTGGACGCGTACAAGAAGTAAGCGTCACCGTCATTGCTGTAGTTGGTGCCGTAGTTGGTGCCGTAGCGGGAAACACGCGATCCATTTCTGGCCACGGCGGCGTTGCCCGCCGCCGTGGCCTTGCTTGCGCAGCCTCCCGCGCCTTCTTTTTCACCGCCTCACCCCTCCCCATTCGCCATGGAAGCTCCTTGCGTCAACAAGCGCTGGCTGGACCGGCTGCTTGACCTGTTCGCCGTGCTCGGCGCGCTCTGCATCCTCGGGGTCTGCCTGATCATGATCCTGATGTCCTTCTCGCGCGAGACCACGTTTATCTTCAAGGGCGGCGACGATATCGTTGCGTGGCTGTGCGCCGCCTCCGCCTTCCTCGTACTCGGCCAGACCTTCCAGCACGGCGGCATCGTCCGCGTGGAAATGCTGCTGGAGGCCGTCAAGCCGCGCGTGCGCTGGTGGCTGGAGCTGATCTCGCTGACCATCTGCGTGGTGTTCGCCGCCTACGCGACCTGGGCCTTGTTCAGCTTCGCCTGGCAGAGCTGGGAGATCGGCGATGTGTCGCAGGGCCAGATCGTGGTGCCGCTGTGGATTCCGCAGAGCTTTGCGGTGCTGGGCTGCGCCGGCTTCATGCTGGCGGTGCTGGATGAGCTGTTGCGCGTGGCGCGCAGGCAAAAGCCACGCTACCAGCTGGCGCAGGAAGCCAAGCTGGCCGCCGGCGACTTTGGGGAGACCGTGTGATGAGCACCGTCCTGATTTCCCTGATCCTGCTGGTGGTGATGATTGTCTTCCTGGTCATTGGCGCGTGGATTCCCGTGGCCATCGCCGTCACCTCCTGGGTGGGGCTGGTGGTGTTCGCCGAGCGCGATGCGCTGGTCAACCTGGCCAACGCGTGGTGGTCGTCCAGCGCCTCATACACGCTCGCCTCGCTGCCGCTCTTCGTGTGGATGGGCGAGATACTGTTTCGCACCAAGCTGTCCGAGCAGATGTTCAACGGGCTCTCGCCGTGGCTGAACTGGCTGCCCGGGCGCCTGATGCACGTCAACATCCTGGGCTGCGGCATCTTCGGCTCGGTGTCGGGCTCGTCCGCCGCCACCTGCGCCACCATCGCCAAGTCCGCGCTGCCCGAGCTGACCCGGCGCGGCTACGACGAGCGCGTCACGCTGGGCTCGCTGTCGTGCGCCGGCACGCTCGGCATCCTGATCCCGCCGTCGATCACCATGGTCGTCTATGCGGTCTCGGCCGACGTGTCGATCATCCGCGTGTTCCTGGCCGGCTTCCTGCCCGGCCTGCTGCTGATGCTGCTGTTTTCCGGCTATATCGTGGTGTGGGCACTGTCAAACCCGGACAAGACGCCGAAGGCGGAAGTGTTCAACTGGCGCTCGCGGCTCGCCTCGATCCGCCAGCTGATGCCGTGCATCGTGCTGATCGCCTTTATCACCTGGATCATGATCACCGGCTACTCCACCGCCACGGAAGCGGCTGCCTACGGCGTGGTGGCCTCGCTGGCGCTGGCGTGGGTGGGCGGCTCGCTCACGCGCAAGGCATTCTGGGAAAGCCTGATGTCGGCCACCCGGCTGACCGCCATGATCATGTTCGTGCTGGGCGCCACCTCGTTCCTGTCGGTGACCATGAGCTTTACGGGGATCCCGCGCGCGCTGGCGGAATGGGTGGCCTCGATGCACCTGTCGCCGTGGGCGCTGATCGCTGTGCTGACCGTGATCTATATCCTGCTGGGCACAGCGCTCGATGGCATTTCCATGATCGCGCTGACCACCGCCACGGTGCTGCCGATGGTGCAGGCGGCGGGCTTCGATCTGGTATGGTTCGGGATATTCATCGTGCTGCTGGTGGAGATCGCCGAGGTGACGCCACCCGTGGGATTCAACCTGTTTGTGCTGCAGAGCATGACAGGCAAGGACAGTAACTACATAGCGCGGGTCTCGCTGCCGTTCTTCATGATGATGGTGGTGGCCATCGGCATCGTCACCGTGTGGCCGGAAATCGTCACCTGGCTGCCCGACGTGGTGATGCAGAAAGAGTTGAAGTAAGCACGCTGAAGTCACGCGCTGAAGTCATCTACGGAGTGCCATGCATGTGATTGTCACATGCCGGGCAAGGTGCTGCGCAACCTCTTCGCCAGCACCTCGCCCATCCTGTTCCGGCCCAGCGCCGACCCGGCCATGTGGCGCTGGATTGCGCGCTGGCTGGGCGAATGCACGCTGAAAGCAACGCCAGCGCGCTGCGGCCGCTGCCGGACGGCAAGCTTTCGCTGGATCTGCGCGGCGTCGAGGCCGGCGATGTAGGCGATGCAGGCACTGCGCGCCAGACGCTCACCGCCGATCGCGTGCTGGTCAGCGCCGGCGTGGCCAGCGCCGCGTTGCTGCGCCCGCTGGGCCTGCGCCTTCCGCTCTATCCTGTCAAAGGCTATTCCGCCACCGTGCAGGTCAGCGACGAGCTGCAGGCGCCGCTGGGCGCGCTGATGGACGAATCCTACAAGGTGGCCATCACGCGCATGGGCAACCGCGTGCGGATCGCGGGCACCGCCGAGCTCGGCTCGCGCAAGCTCGACCTGCGCCCCGCGGCCATCAACACCTTGCTCAAGGTGGCGCGCGACTGGTTTCCCGTGATGGCATGCGGCTCCGGGCGCATCGCCGCGGACCTGATCGCAGGCAATCGCCCCGGCATCGACCTGGATGGCCTGACCCCCGACCGCTACGGCTTAGGCCCACGCTAACCATGCAAAGCTTTGCCCCGACTTCTCCCGCGCTGGCCGCTGTGCTGCCAGACCATGCCTGGCTGCCGCTGGACGCGGCGAGCGCCAGCGCTATCCCGCTGTACGACGTGGCGGCCATCCGCCGCATCGAAGCGGCCGCCATGGCCAGCCTGCCCGCCTTCGAACTGATGTCCCGGGCCGGCGCCGCGGCGGCGGCCTGGCTGGCGCACCACGCGCCAGCGGGCCCGCTGCTGCTGCTGGCCGGCCCGGGCAATAACGGCGGCGACGCGCTGGTAGCCGCCACCCGCCTGCACCAGGCCGGGCGCCAGGTCCAGGTGTGGCTGGCGGCCGAACCCGATCGCCTGCCCGCCGACGCCGGGCGTGCCTGGCTGGAGGCGCGCGCGGCCGGCGTGACACTGCATGCCGTGCCGGAGTCCGCCTGCCATGGCACCCTGCCGCCATTTCCGCCGGATACCTGCGCGCTGGTCGACGGCTTGTTCGGCATTGGCCTGAACCGCGCCGCCGATGGCTTCACGGCGCTGTGGATCGCGCACCTTGCCGAGTCCCGGCTGCCGGTGTTCGCGCTCGACATCCCGAGCGGGCTGTTCGCCGATACCGGCGCCGGCGCGCCGGCGGTACGCGCCTTGCGCACCCTCACCTTCATCGGCGCCAAGCCGGGCCTGCTCACGCTCGACGGGCGCGATTGCGCGGGCGAAGTCGACATCGCCCCGCTCGGCCTGTTCTACCCGCCGGCCCAGCCCGCCTGCGCCACGGCCAACGTGCCGGCGTCATTTGCCGCCGCACTGCCCGCGCGGCGCCATGCCACCAACAAGGGCACCTTCGGCTCGCTTGCCGTGATCGGCGGCGGCATCGGCATGACCGGCGCACCGCTGCTTGGCGCGCGTGCCGCGCAGCACCTTGGCGCCGGGCGCGTGCACATCGCTTTCCTGGCGCAGCCCGCGCCGCTGCTCGACCCCGTGCACCCGGAGCTGATGCTGCACCCGATCGCGGAGGTCGAGCTGACCAATATGTCCGCGCTGGTGATCGGCCCGGGCATCGGCACGGGCACGGCGGCGCGCAAGCAGCTGGCGCAGCTCCGCCGCCGAGCCGCCCGCGCTGGTGCTGGATGCCGATGCGCTGAACCTGCTGGCCGCGGACCCCGCGCTTGCCGCCATGCTTGGCGGCGGCCCGCCGGTGCGCGTGATGACGCCGCACCCGCTCGAAGCCGCGCGCCTGTGCGGCATCAGCGTGGCCGAGATCCAGCGCGACCGCCTGGCGGCGGCGCGCTCGCTGGCGGCCCAATGGCAAGCCGTGGTCGTGCTCAAGGGCTCGGGCACGGTGATCGCGTCGCCACCGGATGCGGGCGGCAGCGTGTCGTTATCGATCAACCCGACCGGCAACGCCGGGCTGGCCACCGCTGGCACCGGCGACGTGCTGGCCGGCATGATCGGCGCCCTGCTGGCCCAGGGCATGCCGGCGCTGCAGGCCGCGCAAGCCGCGGTCTGGCTGCATGGCCGTGCCGCCGACCACCTGGTGGCGCAGGGCACCGGCCCCGCGGGCCTGACCGCGAGCGAGCTCTACCTGCCGGTGCGCGACCTGTTCAATGCCCTGCTGCGGGCGCGGCAGGCATGAACAAGGCCACCGATGGCACTGGCCACCCGCAGGCGGCCAGCACCTCGCCGGCCCGGCGCCAGTTGCTCACCGGCGTTGCCCTGCTGGTGCTCGGCCAATGGATCCTCAGCCTGCTGGACGCCAGCAGCAAGACGCTGACCCAGCAGGGCCTGCCGGTGGTCGGCGTAGCCTGGGTACGCTACGTGGGCCACGTGGCCGCCATTTTCCTGCTGTTGGGGCCGGCGCGTTTCCGCCAGCAATGGCGCCCCGTGAAACCGGGCCTGCAATGGTTGCGTGGCGGGATGATGCTGGTTTCGACGCTGGTGTTCTTCAGCGTGCTCAAGCTGATGCCGCTGGCCGAGGCCACGGCGCTCAACTTCTGCGCGCCGTTGTTCGTGGTCGCGCTGTCGCCGTGGCTGCTGGGCGAGCGGCCCAGCGCGCATGCGCGCGTCAGCCGCTGGAGCGGTGTGGCGATCGGCTTTGCCGGCATGCTGGTCGTGGTGCGCCGGGCGGCGAGCTGAGCGGGGCCGGCATCGCGCTGGGCCTGCTGTCCGCCATGGTATTCGCGCTCATGCAGATGCTGACGCGGCGCATCGCCGCGCATGACGCGCCCATGACCACCTTGATCCAGAGCGGCTTTACCGGCGCGGCGCTAACCACCCTGCTGGTGCCCTTCTTCTGGTTCGATGCGGCGCCCACGCCCCTGCAAGCCTTGCTGCTGCTGAGCACCGGCATCACCGGCTCGATTGGGCACTATTTTGTGATTCGCGCGTTTCAATATGCGGATGCTTCATTCCTCAGCCCCTTCCTCTACCTGCAGATCCTGTCGGCGACGGCCATCGGCTACCTGGCGTTCGGCCAGTTACCGGACTGGATCACCGCGCTGGGCGTGGCAGTGATCTGCATGGGCGGCCTGTGCGTGGCGGGAGGGGAATCAGCGCTGCGCGCGGTCGCTCGCCGGCTGGCGCACGCGGGGTGATGTAAGAACAACGCCGATAGCGGGGACGAATGCGCCCGGCGAGGGATCCCCCCATAAGCACTAATGCCGACTTTTGCCGCCAAAACGCCGAGTCGTGCCAGAGGGGCGCGTTATACTTGACGGGATCCCGACGGTCGGACAGGGCCAGCCAGGCTGGCTGCCAGGGAGCATTGATTTCGAGCCGAAAAACCTAGCTTGACACGGTATTTCCGCTGTCCTTCAGAGAATTCCATACGCATGCCCACAGACCTCCACGCCTGGCACTCTCTCCTGCAACACCATGACGCCATTCGCGAAACGCCAATGCGCGAGTGGTTTGCCGCCGGCTCCGCGAAACAACGCGTCGAGCAGTTCTCACTGGAAGCCGCAGGCCTGTATCTCGATTACTCCAAGAACCGCATCACGCCGCAAACGATGGCGTTGCTGATGCAACTGGCGGATGAAGCCGGCGTGCCGAAGCGCCGCGATGCCATGTTTGCCGGCGACCACATCAATGCCACCGAGGACCGCGCGGTCCTGCACATCGCGCTGCGCGCCGGCGCAGGCGCGACGTTCAAGGTGGACGGCAAGCCCGTCATGCCCGCCATCCACGCCGTGCTGGACCGCATGCGCGTGTTCTCGGAGCGCGTGCGCAGCGGCGATTGGACCGGCTTCACCGGCAAGCGCATCACCGACGTCATCAACATCGGCATCGGCGGCTCGGATCTCGGCCCGCGCATGGTGTGCCGCGCGCTCTCGCACCTGGCCAGCAACGGCCCGCGCATGCATTTCGTCTCCAACGTGGACGGCACCGAACTGGCCGAATGCCTGGACCGGCTCGACCCGGAGCAGACCCTGGTGATCGTCTGCTCCAAGACCTTCACCACGCTCGAGACCATGGCCAACGCCTGCAGCGCGCGCCAGTGGTTCCTCGACAAAGGCGTGGCCCTCGCGGTGTCGACCAACGTGGAGGCGGTGCGCGCCTTCGGCATCGACCCGGCGCACATGTTCGAATTCTGGGACTGGATCGGCGGGCGTTTCTCGCTGTGGTCCTCGGTCGGGCTGTCGATTGCGCTGGCGGTGGGCTTCGATGCATTCGAGGACCTGCTGATCGGCGGCCGTGCCATGGATGAGCATTTCCGCAGCGCGCCGCTGGCACAGAACATGCCGGTAGTGCTCGGCATGCTCGGCATCTGGTACCGCAACTTCTTCGGCATGCCGACCAGTTGCATGGCGCCGTATTCCACCTCGCTCGAATTGTTCCCCGCCTTCCTGCAGCAGCTGGAAATGGAGAGCAACGGCAAATCGGTGCAGCTGGACGGCCGCCACGTGCGCGCCCATACCGCGCCAGTGGTCTGGGGCTCCGCCGGCACCAATGGCCAGCACGCCTATTTCCAGCTGATCCACCAGGGCTCGCAGATCGTACCGGTGGATTTCGTGGCGCCGCTGCGCCCGCCGCGCCTGCTGCCCGGTCATCACGCCAAGCTGCTGGCCAATTGCTTTGCGCAAGCTGAGGCGCTGATGCTGGGGCGCACCGCCGAGGCGCTGCGCGCCACCGGCCTCGCCGACGAGATCCGTATCGCCCATATGGTGTTCGAGGGCAACCGCCCGAGCAACACGCTGCTGATGGAAGACATCACGCCGCATACGCTAGGCGCGCTGATCGCGCTGTACGAGCATCGCACCTTCGTGCAAGGCGTGGTCTGGAACATCAACTCGTTCGACCAGTGGGGCGTGGAGCTCGGCAAGATCCTGGCCAAGCCGATCGAGGGCGAGCTGACCGATGCGGCAAAGGCGGCGGCCGGGCGGCACGATGCATCGACCGGCAGCCTGATTGCGCGGGCACGCGCGGTGCTCGGCAGCGCCTGACGCGGCGTTTTACTAAACCGGCGCGGTCATCCACTCGTCGCTGGCAACCCGGCCGGCTTCGATGGTCAGGATGCGCCCGCAGCGAGCCGCCACCGAGCGATCGTGCGTGACCAGCACCAGGGTGGAACCGGCATCGCGGTTCAGCTCGAACATCAACGCGATCACGGCCTCGCCAGTCGCCGTATCCAGGCTGCCGGTGGGCTCGTCGGCAAAGAGGATGTCGGGGCGGGCCACAAACGCCCGCGCCAGCGCCACGCGCTGCTGCTCGCCGCCGGAGAGCGTGCGCGGATAGTGTGAAAGGCGCCCGCTCAGCCCCACGCGGGCCAGCATGTCGGCGGCGCGCTCGCGCACGCCCGCGGTCTCTCCGCGCAACTCCAGTGGCAGCATGACGTTTTCCAGGGCGCTCAGGTGCCCGACCAGCTGGAACGACTGGAACACAAAGCCCACATGGCGCCCGCGCTGCGCGGCCCGCTGGTCTTCATCGAGCTGGAACAGGTCCTGCCCGTTGAGCTTGACGGTGCCCGTGGTGGGCAGGTCCAGGCCGGCCAGCAAGCCCAGCAGGGTTGACTTGCCCGAGCCGGATGCGCCGACAATGGCCAGTGTTTCGCCGGGCGTGACGGAAAACGACACGTCGTGCAAAATCGTCAGCGAACCTGTCGTGTCGGCTACGGTCTTTCCTAATGACTCGACTGCAAGAATGGATGAAGACATGAGCAAGAAGTTCTGGTGCGGTTGGCGAAAGCTGGCGCTGGCGGCGTGCGTGACCACGCTGCTGCCTGCAACGGCGTCGATGGCGCGTGCGGCGGCGCCCGCCATCCTGGTGCTGGGCGACAGCCTGTCCGCGGAGTATGGCCTGGCCCGCGATACAGGCTGGGTCAAGCTGATGGAGACGCGGCTGCGGACGGAGCGTTTCGATTATAGCGTCGTGAATGCCAGCATCAGCGGCGAGACCACGGTGGGCGGCAAGACACGCCTGCCCGACCTGCTGGCAAGGCACCACCCGGCCGTGGTCATCGTGGAGCTGGGCGCCAACGATGCCTTGCGCGGGCTGCCGCTGCAGGCCACCGAGGCCAACCTGCGCGGCATCGTCGCCAGCGCGCAGCAGGCCAAGGCCAGCGTGCTGCTGGTGGGGATGCGGATCCCGCCCAATTACGGGGTGGACTACACCGAGCGGTTCTTCTCGCTCTACCCCAAGGTGGCCGGCGAGTACAAGGTCCCGCTCGTGCCCTTCCTGCTGGAGCAGGTGATTGCCAGGCCAGAGTGGTTCCAGGCGGACCGCATCCATCCCACGGCGCAGGCGCAGGGCACGCTGCTCGATACCGTCTGGCCGCAGCTCAAGCCCTTGCTGAAGGCGCCGGCGGCCAAGATAGCTAACCGCTAATTGTCCGCGGCTTTGCCGTAAAGAGAAAGGCGCCCGAAGGCGCCTTTCTCTTTACGGCTGCGAGCAGCAGTATTACTGCGCGCCAGCGCCGCTGGCCGGACCCGCTTGCGTGGTGGTAGCGGGCTTGAGCAGCTTCACCTTGGCCCGGTCCTTCAGGCTTTCGTAGAAGGCCTCCAGCTGGCTCTGGCCGAGCATCTGGCCCAGTTGCTGCGCCTCGCCCTGGCGTTGCGCGGCATCCGCCTGCGCCGGTTGGCTGACCTTGCCGATGCGATAGATCGCGTAGCCGTCGGCGCCCAGGTCCACGCCGACATACGCGGGCAGCTTGGCGGTATCGGCACGCATCACGGCTTCGACCGCCTTCGGTGCCAGGCCATCGGCCTTGGCGCGCGAGACCGTTACCGGCGCGCCGAAGCCGTCAGCGGCGCCGCTCTTCTTCAGTGCATCGAGACGTTCCGCGCCCGCCTTGGCGGCAAGCTCGGCAGCCTGCTGCGCGATATAGCCTTCACGCACCTTGGCCTGCACGTCTTCGAACTTGCGCACCGTGGCCGGGCGGTAGTCGACGATGCGCGCCGCCACCAGCGTGGTGGGGCCAACCTGCACGGCCTCGGTGTTGCGCTTGTTCTTGACGGAGTCGTCGCTGAACAGCGCCTTGAGCAGCTTCTCGTTATTGAGCGGGTTTTGCGCGCCCAGGGCCGGGTTCGGCTGGCGGGTCACGTTGTCGGCGCTCTGGATCGTCAGCTTGAACTTGTCGGCGGCCGGCTTGAGGCTGTCGGACTGCTCATAGACCGTATTTCCAAACGTGTCGGCCAGCTCGGTGTACTTCTTGGCGGCGAGCTGCTTGCGCAACTCTACTTCCAGTTCGGTGCGGACCTGGTCAAGCGGCTTGGTCTCGGCCGGCTTGATGCCGGTGAGCTTGATGATGTGATAGCCGTAGTCGGTCTCGACCACGTCGCTGATCTGGCCATCCTTGAGCGCGTACATCGCGTCTTCGAACGGCTTGACCAGCGCGCCACGGCCCATGAAGCCGAGGTCGCCGCCCTTCTCCGCCGAACCCGGGTCCTGCGACTGCTTGCGGGCCACGTCGGCAAACGTCTCGGGATGCTTGCGCAGGTCCTCGAGCAGCTTGGTGGCTTTTTCCTTGGCAGCCTGGCGCTCTGCGGCCGGGGCTTCCTTGGGCGAGCCAATCAGGATATGGCTGGCGCGGCGCTGCTTATGGCTGGCGCGGCGCTGCTCGTCGGTACGAAAGCGCGCGATATTGCTGTCGTAATAGGACTTGAGCTCTTCGGGCGTGACCGGCGTCGATGCGGCCAATGCGTCGGCCGATAGCACCAGATATTCGACCTTGGCTTGCTCGGGCACCGAGAACGTTGCCTTGTGGCTTTCGTAGTACGCCTTCAGCGCGGCGTCATCCGGATTGACCTTGGCGATGAAATCGGCCGGCTTGATCTGCAGCGCCTGCACGTCGCGCTGCTGGTCGCGAATGGCGATCAGGCGGTCCAGCAAGGACTTCGGCACGAAGGCGGTAGCGCCAACGGAATTACCAAGCTGCTGCGTGGCCAGGTCGAAACGCATGCGCGCATCGAACTGCTCGGGCGTCATGCCTTGCTGGGCCAGCAGGCCGACATAGGCCTTGTCGTCGATCGTGCCGTCTTTCTTCTTCGGCAACTGGGCGATGGCGGGAATGCTGCTGATCGTCTCGAGCAGGCGTTCGTTGGAAACGGTCAGGTGTTTCTTGGCCACCTCATCCGCCACCACGCGCTGCAGGATCAGCTGGTCGAGCACCTGCTGACGTGCCTGCGCGCCCTCGAACTGGCGCGGGTCGTAGTTCGTGCCAAGCATCTGGCGCATGCGCTCGCTCTGGTCACGCACCACGTTATCCACTTCTTGCGCCGTGATGGCGCGGCCGTCGACCTTGGCAAGGTCGTGCGAGCTGTCCATGAAACGCGAGTAGCTCTCCACGCCGAAGAACACGAACGACGGGAAGACAAGCACCAGCAGCAGCAAAAGCATCAAGCGCCGGTTGTTGCGTACGAAATCAAGCATGCTGACTCAGGAAAAGGGTTGTACGAACGGCAAACTCCGGGATTCTATCAGGAGCGGCAGGCTTCACGCGATTTGCTGCCCTGCGGCGCAATTGGCGAGCTATATCTGCCCTTGCCAGGCGGGTGGTCCGGGGCACTGCAAACCGGAGCCGGTTCGATCAAAAACGGAGAGCGGAATTGGTAAAGCAATGAGAAACGCAAAAAGCAAAACGGGCCACTAAGGGCCCGTTTTGCTGACTGCTTGTTTGGCGGAGTGGACGGGACTCGAACCCGCGACCCCCGGCGTGACAGGCCGGTATTCTAACCAACTGAACTACCACTCCTGAATGGTTGCTACAGGATGCATCGGTGTGTCGGGCTTGTCTTGCGGCAGGAGCGATGGTGGGTGCTGAGGGGCTCGAACCCCCGACCTACGCCTTGTAAGGGCGCCGCTCTACCAACTGAGCTAAGCACCCGCTCGTACCGCAGCCGCACTGCATGCTGCAAGCATCGCCGCGCACATATCAGAGTAATTACTGCTGTTTGCGTTGCGAGGGCGCAAGTGTAATACAGCCCCTGGCGTTTTGCCAAGTATTCTTCGCGGGCATTTTTACAGACCGGGAAATGCACCTGCAAGCTGCGCAAAGTGATGCGGAACAGCAAGGCGGAATAGAAAAACGCCGCGGGGGACCCCCGCGGCGTTTTTCATGCGCTGCCAGGAAACTACGGCAGCATCAGCGAGACATCATCAGTGATGAATCATCTCGACCTTGGCAGCGCCCTTGTCCGCCACATCGGCAGGCTTGGCCACTTCTTCAGGCAGAGGCTCGGGCTTGCGCTCGAGCGCGAGTTCCAGGACCTTGTCGATCCAGCGCACCGGGATGATCTCGATGGCGTTCTTGACGTTGTCCGGAATCTCCGCAAGATCCTTCACGTTCTCTTCCGGGATCAGCACCAGCTTGATACCGCCGCGATGCGCTGCGAGCAGTTTCTCCTTGAGGCCGCCGATCGGCAGGACTTCGCCGCGCAGCGTGATCTCGCCGGTCATGGCCACATCGGCCCGCACCGGAATGCCCGTGAGCACCGACACCAGCGCCGTGGTCATCGCACCGCCTGCCGAAGGGCCATCCTTGGGGGTGGCGCCTTCAGGCACGTGGATGTGGATGTCGCGCTTCTCGAACATCTCGTCCGTAATGCCCAGACGACGTGCCCGCGAGCGCACCACCGAACGTGCCGCCTCGACCGATTCCTTCATCACGTCGCCCAGCGAACCGGTGCGGGTGATGTTGCCCTTGCCCGGCATGATCGCGGCTTCGATGGTCAGCAGATCGCCGCCCACTTCCGTCCACGCCAGACCGGTCACCTGGCCTACCTGGTTTTCCTTGCCGGCCAGGCCGAAGTCGTACTTGCGCACGCCAAGGAATTTGTCCAGGTTCTCCGACGCCACCTTGACCGTGCCCGTTTCCTTCTTGAGCAGCAGCAGCTTGACCACCTTGCGGGCGATCTTGGACACCTCACGCTCGAGCGAGCGGACGCCCGCCTCACGCGTGTAGTAGCGAATGATGTCGCGCAGGGCGTCTTCGTTCACTTCCATCTCGCCGGCCTTCAGACCATTGTTCTTGATCTGCTTGGGCAGCAGGTAGCGCTGGGCGATGTTGACCTTCTCTTCCTCGGTGTAACCCGACAGGCGGATCACTTCCATCCGGTCCAGCAACGGCGGCGGAATGTTGAGCGAATTGGAGGTCGCCACGAACATCACATCGGACAGGTCGAAATCGACCTCGATGTAATGGTCCTGGAACGTGTGGTTCTGTTCCGGGTCCAGCACCTCGAGCAATGCCGACGACGGATCGCCGCGGAAATCCATGCCCATCTTGTCGATCTCGTCGAGCAGGAAGAGCGGATTGCGATCCGCCGACATCGGTGACATCAGCTTGAGCTTCTTGAATTCGGCGTCGGCCTTCTTCTTGGCTTCCTTCGGCATGCGCGCAGCCTTGATGCGCTTGTCGAGTTCTTCCAGGTCGGCGCCCTCTTCGCCTTCGCCCAGTTCCTTCTGGATGGCCTTGACCTGCTCGTTGAGGTAGTACTCGCGCTGGCTCTTCTCCATCTGGCGCTTGACGCGGCCACGGATGCGCTTTTCCACCTGCAGGATGTCGATCTCGCCCTCGAGCTGCGACAGCAGGCTCTCCAGGCGTTCCGTGACATTGACCATCTCCAGGATCTTCTGCTTCTGCTCGAGCTTGATCGGCAGATGCGCGGCGATGGTGTCGGCCAGGCGGCCCGGCTCGTCGATGCCCGACAGCGAAGTCAGGATCTCGGGCGGGATCTTCTTGTTCAGCTTCACGTACTGGTCGAACTGCGACACGATGGCGCGACGCAGCGCCTCCGTCTCGGCGGTCTCGACCGGGCCGGCGGCACGGGCACGGCTTCGCACATGAAGTGCGATTCGTCTTCGCTCACTTCGCGGATATTCGCGCGCTGCGTGCCTTCCACCAGCACCTTGACGGTGCCGTCGGGCAGCTTGAGCATTTGCAGGATGTTGGCGATGCAGCCCACCTCATAGAGGTCATCGGCGGTCGGCTCATCCTTGGCCGCCGTTTCTGGGCCACAAGCATGATGCTTTTGCCCGCCTCCATCGCAGTTTCTAGCGCCTTGATGGACTTCGGACGTCCCACGAACAGTGGGATCACCATGTGCGGAAACACTACCACGTCGCGCAGCGGCAACAGTGGCAAGCGAATCGGCTCAGCCGGGAGGAGTTGTGTTCCGGACATCATTTTCCCCAGTCAGTCATTTAGGCGTAAATTGGGTCTCATGAATCGATTGCAAGACATCCTTTGCACGCGATTCGATGCTAGTTGCAAAATGCTGCTCCCCGCACTTGCTAGACCCGTCCAAACAGCATACCCCCGTTTCCTCCCCTTCGTTTTACGAAAATGAAGAAAAAAAGCCGCTCGCTTTTCGCGAACGGCCTCTCAGGACTCGCTGCCGGCCTGGCATCTACATAGGCGCCGGCGTTCGCGTCAGTTCGAACCCGCCACCTTAGGCTGTTCCTCGTACATCAGCAGCGGCGGAGCGTCCCCGGTAATGGTGTTCTCATCGATCACCACCTTTTGCACGCCCTTGTAGTTTGGCAGGTCGTACATCACATCCATCAGCGACTGTTCGAGTATCGAACGCAGGCCACGCGCCCCGGTCTTGCGGCGGATTGCCTTGCGGGCAATCGCGGAGAGCGCGGCCGGGCGGATTTCCAGCTCAACGCCTTCCATCGCCAGCAGCTTCTGGTACTGCTTGATCAGCGCGTTCTTCGGCTCGACCAGGATCTGCATGAGCGCGGCTTCGTCCAGCTTTGCCAGCGTGGCCACTACCGGGAGGCGGCCGATCAGTTCCGGGATCAACCCGAACTTGATCAGGTCTTCCGGCTCGACCTGCGGCAGCACTTCGCTGGCCTCGCGCTCTTCCTTGCTCTGCACCTGCGCGGCAAAACCGATACCGGTCTTGTCCGAACGCTGCATGATGACCTTTTCGAGGCCGTCGAACGCACCGCCGCAGATAAACAGGATGTTGGTAGTATCCACCTGCAGGAAGTCCTGGTTCGGGTGCTTGCGCCCGCCTTGCGGGGGCACCGAAGCCATGGTGCCTTCGACCAGCTTCAGCAGGGCCTGCTGCACGCCCTCACCGGAGACATCGCGGGTGATGGACGGGTTGTCGGATTTGCGCGAGATCTTGTCGATCTCATCAATGTAGACGATGCCGCGCTGTGCCTTTTCCACCTCGTAGTTGCAGTTCTGCAGCAACTTCTGGATGATGTTTTCCACGTCCTCGCCGACATAGCCGGCTTCGGTCAGCGTGGTGGCATCGGCGATCACGAACGGCACATTGAGCAGGCGCGCCAGCGTTTGCGCCAGCAGCGTCTTGCCCGAACCCGTGGGGCCGATCAGCAGGATGTTGCTCTTGGACAACTCGACGTCGTCCTTCTTGCCGAGGTGCTTCAGGCGCTTGTAGTGGTTGTACACCGCTACGGCCAGGATCTTCTTGGCCTGCTCCTGCCCGATCACGTACTGATCCAGGCTTTCGCGGATCTCGTGCGGGGTGGGAAGATCGGACTTGGCCGAGGCGCCGGCATCCTTGTCGGATGCAGCGGCCTCGTCGCGGATGATCTCGTTGCACAGGTCGATGCATTCGTCGCAAATGAACACCGACGGGCCCGCGATGAGCTTCTTTACCTCGTGCTGGCTCTTGCCGCAGAACGAGCAGTAAAGGAGCTTCTCGCTGGATGAACCTTTTTTATCCGCCATAGGAATCAGTCACATTAGCAGTGTGCGTGCCGCAGTGCCGGAGCGCTGCGGGGATACGCTTCAAACGCATCATACGCCAAAAAAATGGCGCGGCGGGTAGACCCCCACGCTGTGGGGCAAAAGCAAAAAACGAGGCACAAGGCCTCGTTTCTGTATAGCCTTCTTCGTTGCGGCCGGGCGGCGATACCCGGAGTATCGCCACCCGGCCCCGGCCCGGCCCGCCTTGCGGCAGCCGGGCCGGTCTGTCAGGCACGGCGGGTGAGCACCTTGTCGATCAGGCCGTAGTCCACTGCCTGGTCGCCGCTCATGAAGTTGTCGCGATCGGTATCGCGGGCAATCTTCTCGACCGGCTGGCCGGTGACTTCCGACAGGATCGTGTTGAGCCGCTCGCGCAGGTACAGGATCTCGCGGGCCTGGATCTCGATGTCCGAGGCCTGGCCGCGCGCGCCGCCCAGCGGCTGGTGGATCATGATGCGCGAGTTGGGCAGCGCCGAACGCTTGCCCTTGGCGCCAGCCGACAGCAGGAATGCACCCATGCTGGCTGCCATGCCCATGCACAGCGTGGCCACGTCCGGCTTGACGAATTGCATGGTGTCGTAGATGGCGAGGCCAGCCGACACCGAGCCACCCGGCGAGTTGATGTAGAGCGAGATGTCCTTGTCGGGATTCTCGCTTTCCAGGAACAGCAACTGGGCGACCACCAGGTTAGCGGTCTGGTCGTTGACTTCGCCGACCATGAAAATCAAACGCTCCTTCAACAGGCGCGAATAGATGTCATAGGCGCGCTCGCCCCGACCGGACTGCTCAACCACCATCGGCACCAGCCCCAGTCCCTGCGTTTCCAGGGCGGAGGCCTGCGTGGTGGCCAGACGGTCAAGCAAATCATTGCGGGTCATGCAAGTTCTCCTGGAGTTCGGTAAGAGACAAGGCTGCGGCCGGCGCGCCATGCGCTCCGGCCACGGGCCAGGCTCAAGCCTGCTGAGGCTGGTTGTTGCCTTCGGCAGTCAGTTCCTCGAAGGACACCGTCTTGTCGGTGACCTTGGCCTTGTCGCACACGAAATTTACCACGTTGTTTTCCAGCACGTAGGCTTCCATCTCGGCCAGGCGCTGTTGGTCGCCGTAGTACCAGCGCATGACTTCCTTCGGGTCTTCGTAGCTCTTGGCGAAGTCTTCGATCTCGGCCTTGATCTGGTCTGCCTTGGCGTCCAGGCCGTGGGCCTTGACGATCTCGGCCAGGATCAGGCCCAGCTTGACGCGGCGCTCGGCTTGCTGCGTGAACATTTCGGCCGGGATGGGCATGTCCTTGGCGTTCGGCATGCCACGTTGTTCCAGGTCGCGGCGAGCCATTTCCACCAGGCGCTCCTGGTCTTGCTCGATCAGGGCCTTCGGCACTTCCAGCTCGCTCGCCTTGAGCAGCGCGTCCATGACCTGGTCCTTCAGCATGGCGTGCGTGCGGCGCTTGACTTCGCGCTCCAGGTTTTCGCGGATGTCGGCGCGCATCTTCTCGACGCTGCCATCGGCGATGCCCAGCGACTTGGCGAACTCGTCGTTCACTTCCGGCAGGTGCGCCCACTCGATCTTCTTGAGCGTGATGGTGAACTCGGCAGTCTTGCCGGCCACGTCCTTGCCGTGATAGTCCTCGGGGAACGCCAGCGGGAAGGTCTTGCTTTCGCCAACCTTCAGGCCCTGGGCAGCTTGCTCGAACTCGGGCAGCATGCGGCCTTCGCCCAGCACGAAGCCGAAATCGTCAGCCTTGCCACCGGGGAATTCCACGCCGTCGATCTTGCCGACGAAGTCCAGGGTCACGCGGTCGCCGTTCTGGGCGGCCACTTCTGCGCCGCCGTCGCCGTGCTCGCCGGCTTCGCCACGGGTGTGGTAGTGCACGCGCTGCTTGCGCAGGATGTCGATGGTCTTGTCGACTTCGGCATCGGTGATTTCGGTCTTGGTGCGGGTCACTTCGGCGCCAGCCAGGTCACCCAGCTTGACTTCCGGATAGACCTCGAAGGTCGCGTCGAAGGCCACTTCGTCTTCGCTCACGCCGTCGGTCTTGACTTCGAACTTGGGCTGGCCGGCAACCTTGACGTCTTGTTCTTTGGTGATGTCGAAGAACTTGCGGGCAGCCTTGTCGAAGCGCACTTCGAACTCGACTTGCTGGCCGTATTGCTTCTCGACCATCTTCATCGGTACCTTGCCGGGACGGAAACCGGACATCTTCACCGTCTTCGACAGGCGAACCAGACGGTTCGGTCCAGTTTGCCAAGGTTTTCAATGACATTCGACATGGTCGTTGATCCAATCCAGAGTGTTGTTGTGTTCGTAAGCGCACCCCGCTCGCGTGCCCGAGAAGACACAGGCAAAGCGACGGCAAATGCCGATACCCGGCACGCGAACCGCATCGCACGCTGCGGATACGCGCAAAAAATCGCGTTTCCAGAGCATCCGGGCGCAGGTCCGCGCAAACGGAAAACGGGCATTATCGCACGGTTTTCATTCGGTTCCGGCAGTTTTTACCCGGGAACCGGCTCGGCGGGCACATCGCCGCTTGCCACGGTCCCCTGGCGCAAGGCGCGTACCAGCAGCCGCGCCGGATCGATGGCCTCGGCCAGATCGAGCTCAAGCGGCAAAGGCTCCCCTTCGATCTGGCAGGCCAGCAATTCCGCCCCCAATGCGGCCCATGTGAGGCCGCGCGAGCCATATGCAAGTGCCGCGTAGAGTCCTGGCAGCCGAGGGATATCCCTTAGGCGCGCCCCGCTGAGCGCTGCGGCGTCCCGCGCCGCCTGAACCTCGTCGGGCACGCGGCCGATCAGCGGCAGGCGGTTGTGCGAGACGCTGCGCACGCCAACGTACCCTTTGAGCGTTGCCGGATCCAGGCCGGCGGCCGAGCCCGCAAGCGCCGGCAGCAACGCGCCAAGCCGGGCCAGGTTCTCGGCATGCACCGCCGGGCGCGCGTCCAGCGCGCCGGAATCCTGCGGATCCGGCTCGTAGCTGGAGCCGACGCGCGCGGTGCCGTCGGCGGCGCGCGGCAGCAGGTAGCCGGTGCCGGTGACCACGCAATCGGGCCATTCGCCAAGCCGCGCCAGCGCTGCCGGCTCCAGCGTGGTGAGCTGGCCGCGCACCCGGTCGATCGTCATATGGCGCGGCGCGAGCAAGCGCAGCGCTTCGTATGCGTTGGCCACCACTACCACCGGCGCCGCGGCCATCACCGTACCCGCCGCGTCCAGCGCTTGCCAGCCATCCGCGACACGGGCCAGCCGCGCGACCCGGCTGCCGTAGCGGGCCGTCACCGCCGCCCCGGCCCGCGCCAGCTGCGCGCGGCAGATCTCGGGCGGTGGCGCCCAGCCGCCCTGCCCGAACCACAGCCCGCCGTGGGGCACCGGCGCGCCATGCCGGGCCGCGGCTTCCTCGGCGCTCATCCAGCGCGCGAACGCCTCGGGAAAGCCCAGGGCGGCGAGGGCCGCCTGCTGGATCCGGGCGTCCTGCGCGCCGGCGCCGGTCTGCAGCACGCCGCAGCCTGCCAGCCAGGCGCATGCCCGCCGCCGCTGGCCGCGGCGCGATGGGCTGAGGTCAGTTGCGCCGGGCCGTCATGGGCATCGAACAAGGTCACGCGCCAGCCGCGCGCGGCCAGCCGCTCCGTGACCGCGCAGCCGGCCAGGCCGGCACCGACGACGATCGCGTGCCGCTCGGGCCACGCGGCGGCGGGCGGCGGCGGCTGCCGCCGCGTGCCGCGCATGACAGGGAAGCGCGCCACGGTCATCGGTGGCTCGCTGCCGAATCCTGGCACTGAGCTGACCGCGAAGCCGGCCGCCTGCAAACCCCGCTGGAAGACGCTATCCGCCACGTGCGTGGCCAGCGTGGCCTCCGGACGGGCCAGCCGGGCCAGCCGCTTCATCAATTGCGGCTGCCACATATCGGGATTGCGCGCAGGCGAAAAACCGTCCAGGTAAAACGCATCCGCGCCCAGCACCAGCCGCGGCAGCACGGCGTCGATATCACCGAACGCCAGCGTCAGCGCAACCGCCCCGCCCTCGAATTCCAGCCGGTGCAGGCCGGGCAATGCCAGTGGCCACGCGGCCCTCAGTTCGGCGGCCAGCGGCGCGAACTCCGCCAACGCGTCAAGGCTGGCGTGCACTGCGGCAAGCCCCTCGCTGGTAAACGGATGCGTCTCCACCGACACAAAATGCAGCCGCCGGCAACGCCGGGGATCGTCCCGCCATGCCTGCCAGGTGGCCAGGAAATTCAGCCCCAGGCCGAAACCGGCCTCCAGGATCACGAACTGGTCGCGCCCGCCCCAGGCCTGCGGCAAGCCAGTGCCGGCCAGGAAGACGTGGCGCGCCCTCTGCAAACCCGCCGCGCCATCGCGGTAGACCTCGTCGTAGCGCGGCGAGTATGGCGAGCCTGAGGCGGAAAAAACGGGCTCGGCGAGATCTAGGGCGCGGGACATTGACAAGGGGGACAAGAGCACTGAGGTCGGGGAAATCAGGAATGCGGCGGGGACGCGTCGGACGCGAAATGCATCGGAGCTGGAGGATGGCAAAGGCGCCGGCAAGCGCCCGCCAGGCGAGTCCTCCGGCATGCCGCCGGCCCGCCCCAAAGCCTGGCGATGGTAGCATAGCGCCCTGTGCCGCCGGCCCATCCAGGCCGGCACCCGCACGCCTCGCCCGCACGCCTCGCACGCCCTTTCCCGCCTCGCCATGCTCAGCTATCGTCACGCCTTCCACGCCGGCAACCACGCCGACGTTCTCAAACACGCCATCGTGGTCCAGTTGCTGGAGCAGTTGAGCCAGAAAGACAAGCCCTTCTGGTATATCGACACGCACGCCGGCGCCGGGCTGTACGCGCTCGATCATGCCTACGCGCAGAAAAAGGGCGAGTTCGAGACCGGCATCGCCCGCCTTTGGCAGGCCGCCGCCGCCAAGCGCCCCATGCCGACCCTGGTCGAGGATTACCTGGAACAGGTACGCACGCTAAACCCCGATGGCAACCTGAAACACTACCCCGGCTCGCCCTGGCTCGCCTGGCAGATGCTGCGCGACGCCGACCGCCTGCGCCTGTTCGAGATGCACAGCACGGAGATCCAGGTGCTGCGCGACAACTTCCGCGGCGCCGGCCGCCGCGTCATGCTGTATGACGGTGACGGCTTTACCGGCATCAATGCCATCCTGCCGCCACCGCCGCGCCGCGCGCTGGTGCTGATCGATCCGTCGTACGAAGACAAGCAGGACTACGGCCGTGTGGTGCGCAGCCTGCAGGATTGCCTGCAGCGCTTTGCCACCGGCATGTACGCCATCTGGTATCCCGAGGTACAGCGCCGCGAGTCCGTGCAGTTGCCGGTGCAGCTGAAAAAGCTGCCGCTCAAGAGCTGGCTGCACGTCAGCCTGCGCGTCAAGCACCCGGTAGCCGGCGGGCTGGGCCTGCACGGCAGCGGCATGTTCATCGTCAACCCGCCATGGCGCCTGAAGGAAACCCTGGAGGCGGCCATGCCCGCCCTGGTGACGATGCTGCGCCAGGATGACGGCGCCGGGTTCACGCTGGAAGCGCAGGAAAGCTGATCTTCTTCGCGCCGGCGGCCCGCTGGCGAGAAAGAAGCACTTTGGCCCTGCGGCGGCCATCCTCCATACTGGTGATTCGCATTGGCATGCGGCACCGTCATGGAGACCCGCTCATGTGCATCAACTACGCGCCCGCGCAGGCTGCCCTGCTCCGCGACGTATTTGGCGTTACCTGCCCGGTGCAGGAGTGGCCGCCGCAGACGTGGCCCGACTATGCGGCGCCGCTGCTTGTCTCGGACCATGAGCGCCAACGGCGATGCCTGGTCGGCACGTTCGGGATGGTCCCCAGAAAACGCATTCCGCCGGGCGTGGCCAAGTTCGACACCACCAACGCGCGCTCGGAATCGGTAGGCGAAAAACGCACGTTCTCCCCGGCCTGGAAAAGCGGCCAGCTCTGCCTGGTACCCGCCACGTGCTTCTACGAGCCCGGCTATGAAACCGGCAAGGCGTTGCGCTGGCGCATCTGGCTGAAAGATGACGCCCCGATGGCGATAGCCGGGCTCTGGCGCGCGTGGCCAGGCGAGCACCCCTTGATGAGCCGGTTCCATGCGCCAGGCAAGGAAAAAAGGATGATCGTGATCGTGCCGCCGAACGAGTGGGACGATTGGCTGAACTGCCGGGATACGGAACTGGCGCGCAGCTTCCTGCGCCCTTATGCCGCAGACAAGATGGCAGCGGAGCCCGCACCGCTGCCGCCTCGCGCGGCGGAGGCGTCGTGACAGGCGAGCGCCCGCGCGATCGGAACCACCAAGGAAGGAAGCACCGTCAGGAGATGGTGGTCAGGAGATGGTGTACCGGTTCTGCCGGCTACGGGAATAGAGCTCGCGCGCGAGCTCAAGGATGTGGTCGCGGTGGCGGTCGAATGCCTCCAGCACGGCGGGCTCGTCCGGGCGCAACTCGGGGCTGAGGCTGGAGAGTACCGCGCGGTCGACCTCGAAGGAGATCTCACGCGAACTGTCGTAGCCCCAAAAACACACGCAATGCCTGGATGGGTCGTAACTCCGGCTGGGATTAGGAAAATTAAGTGCCATATCCCTATCCTAGTCCGATTCGCCCCCCTCCGTACGGTATAGAAGACGGGGCTGCCGTATTTGTGCCGGACTCAGCAATTACTCCCTTAAAAAAGACTGGAAAGAACCGCTTCCTCCTGTCGCTCCACCCACGATGTGGCCGCTTTGCACTGCCCGGACATGACGCGACATATGCGTTGGGAAGACCAGATCTAAGCATCTTCTACTTCGTCCGCGAACAGCCAGACCGTACGATTCCTGCAACGCAAGGTCCGCGCGCTGCGCGAGCGGTTGCACGCCACGCAGAGCGAGCTGGACCGCTACCGCGACATGCATGCCGCCGCCATGGAGGCGTTGCGCCAGGCCGAGGTGACGCCGGCCGAAGACACCGGGCGGCTACGCGCCGAAGGCGAAGCCCTGCAGATGCGGCACCGTGCCTACAAGCTGCTGGTCGAGCATTACGCCCGGGCCGGCACGCCCATCGACCTGGCCGTCTTCGCCAGGCAGCGCCGCCAGGTCCTCCAGCACATCCTGTTCCAGCAACGCCGCGGGGTGGCCGTGGCGCAGATCAGGGTCGACGATATCGCCTTCCTGCTCCGCTAATCCCATCGCCGGAGGGGAAAGAGAATCCGACGCCCATTGCGACAATCGCGAGCCAGCCGGATCCGCTTACACCGGCTGCGCTTTCAAAGGCCCGCGCAATGCGCGGGCTTTCTTTTTTGTGCCGGCGGGCGGGCTCAATGTAGCCATTGACGAACATTGCCCGCGCAAATGATAATACGTCGCATTTACAACCAACCGCAGCCGCGCGCACGCCATGCCGTCACATCCTTCGCGCGCATTCGGCTTGTTCGCCTACTACGAGGAACTGGTCGGCACCTGGACCCGCAAGCTGAGCAATCGGCATGCCGCCGAGGACCTGACCCAGGACGCGCTGCTCAAACTGCTGGAAAGCAAGGGCAGCCCGCCCGAGCATCCCCGCGCCTACCTGCACCAGACTGCCCGTCACCTCGCCATCGACACTTACCGGCGCGAAGGCGGCCGGGAGACGCTCCCGCTTGACAGCATCGACTCGCATCCCGCAAGCTCCGGCGACCCCGAAGCTGCGCTCCATGCTGTCCAGCTGGCCGCCGCGCTCGAGCAAGCGCTGGCCGAGCTGCCGCTCAAATGCCGTCAGGTTTTTGTCTGGCAACGCCTCGAAGGCCTCTCGCAGCAAGACATCGCCGAGCGCCTTCGGGTATCGAAGAACATGGTCGAGAAAACCATGATCCGCACGATGCGCCATCTGCGCGACCGGCTCGGCCCGCAAGCACCCCATTGAGTACCGCGCCTTGATCCAGGCACCTGCCCCCTCCCCTTTGCCCACCACCCGCCTTGGGGCCACGCTCCCATGACGACGCCGGATGCACCCCGCGAAACCGCGGCGCGCTGGTTTGCGCGCGCCTGCGATGGCTCGCTCAGCGAGCAGGACCGCGTCGAGATGGCGGCATGGCTCGACGCCAGCCCCGTGCACCGGGCCGAATACACGGCGCTGGAGCGCATCTGGCAAGCAGCAGGCGCGCTCGACCCGGAGCGCCTGCGCGCCCTGGCGCAAGCCCCTGCACCGGTCGCCGCCCGAGGCTCGCGACCCGCCATGCGCGCCACAATGATGGCCGGCATCTGCGCGGTGGCCGTCGGCGCCGCATGGTTCGCCGCGAGCAGGCAGCGCCCGGCCCGGCAGCCTATATGGCCAGCTTCAGCACAGCCCCCGGCGAGCGGCAGCGCGTGACGCTGCCCGATGGCTCCGTCGTCGAGCTCAATACGCGCACACGGCTATCGGTACGCTTTGAACCGGGCCTGCGCGCCGTGACGCTAGCCGACGGCGAGGCCATGTTCGAGGTCGCCCACGCCAACGAGCGGCCCTTCGTGGTTGATGCCGGCAGTGGCACCGTCACGGTCACCGGCACCCGCTTCGACGTGCGCCGCGACGGCGCCGAGGTCGCGGTCGCGGTCGAATCGGGGTCGGTGGGCGTGCAAGGCCGCAGCGCAGCGCCGTCTGCCGCGCACCTGTCGGCCGGCCTCGGCACGCGCATCGCCGGCGATGGCCGGGTCGCGCCCGCGGCAGCCGTCGATCTCGGTGCCGCCATGGCCTGGCGCGAAGGCAAGCTGCTGTTCAAGGACCAGCCGCTGTCGCTGGTGGCCGCCGAGGTTTCGCGATATCGGCGCAGCCCGGTCAGGATCAGCGACGCCGGCACCGGCGCGCTGCGCCTGAGCAGCGTGTTCCGTGCCGATGATACCGACGCCCTGCTCGCCGCCCTGCCACGGTTCCTGCCAGTGGGTGTGCGCACCCTTGCCGACGGCAGCACGGAAATATTCTCGCGCTAGATTCAGGTTTTTGCTCCGCGTTTCGTCTTCTCCCCGAGCGTGCCCGCCCCCTGCGGGCAGGTATCCCGTATCCCTTTACGCCGATCCGGCTTATCCGAGAAGACCCCGACGTGACCCAGCAAGATCCGAAGAAGCAGCAACCGCACCAAACGCGCGCCATGCCCCCGCTGATAGCCACCTTGGCCGCCACGCTGATCGGGGCCGTCGCCGCGCCGGCGGCAGCCCAGCCGTCGCGGCAAGCGCCGGCGACCATCGACATCCGTGCCCAGCCGCTGGCCAACGCGCTCACGCAACTCGGCCGGCAAACGTCGCTCCAGTTGTTCTTCACGCCTGCATTGGTGGCCGGCAAGCAAGCCCCCGCCGTCCATGGCAGCATGCCCGCCGAAGCCGCGCTCGATACGCTGCTCAAGGGCAGCGGCATCCGCTACCAGCGCAATGGCAGCGGCATCGTGCTACAGCCTGCGGGCCAGACCGATGCCGCCGCGCAGATCGCCGCCACGGCAGCATTGGCAGCAACGGCAGCGACGGCAGCGACGGCCGCGCCTGCCCAGGAGCCGGCCAGGATGCTCGAAGCCGTGGAGGTCACCGCTTCGCGAACCTCTAGCGACCTGATGCGCCCCACCCGGCAGGTCACGGTCATCGACCGCGCGGAGATCGATGCGCTCAAGGCCGGGTCCGACAGCGTCGCCACCCTGCTCTCCAAGGTCATTCCCGGCATGTCCGACTCCAGCCATACCGTGACCGATTTCGGCCAGACCCTGCGGGGCCGCGGCATGCTGGTCCTCGTCGACGGCATGCCGTTAAACACCAACCGGGACTCGGCGCGCAACCTCGCCAACGTGGACCCGGCATTGATCGAGCGCATCGAAGTCCTGCGCGGCAGCAGCGCCATCTACGGCGGCGGGGCCACCGGGGGCATCGTCTCCATCAACACGCGCCCGGCCGGCGGCCCGCCGCTGTCGGAAACCATGTTTTCACTCACCTCGCCGCTCTCCCGGCTGCGCGCGGACGGCTTGTCCGGCCAGCTGCAGCAACATGTTTCCGGCAGCGAGGGGATGGTCGACTATGCCTTTGACGTCGGCGCCCGCCGCATCGGCAGCGCCTACGATGCGCGCGGCCAGCGCGTCGCCCCGGAGCCCAGCCAGGGCGACCTGTTCCAGTCCGACAACTACAACATCGGCGGCAAGCTTGGCCTGCGCCTGGCGCCCGAGCAGCGCGTGCAGCTCGCCGTCAGCCATTTCAACGCCAGGCAGGATACTGGCTACGCCTCCGACCCATCGGTAGCCCGCCTGCCCCCGGGCAGCGTGCCCGCGCGCGCTATCAGCGGCCTGCAGCTCGCCGACCAGAACCAGATCCGCAACACACTGCTCAATCTTGAGTACGAGCACAAGAACCTGGCCGGCAGCGCCGTCTCCGCGCAGCTTTACTACCGCGACTACTTCACGCGCTTCACACCCTTCGACGCACGCGCCGTCGCCACGCGTGGCGGCAATGTCGACCAGTCCATGCAGAACTCCGGCGTGTTCGGCAGCCGGCTTACCATCAAGACGCCGCTGGACACCGCCAGGCGCACCCGTCTTGTGTGGGGCCTGGACTTCGAGCAGGAACGCAGCGACATGCCGATCGACATCTTCGATCCCAAGGCCTATGACGCCAGCGGCGGCCGCGTCTTCAACAAGACCGGCACGCTTACCTACATGCCGCAGATCACCACGCGCAGCCTGGGCGGCTTTGGCCAGCTGCAGCACAAGTTCAACGAGCAGTGGTCGGCCGAGGGCGGCCTGCGCTACCAGTACGCCAATGCCCGCTTCAACGACTTCGTGCCGCTGTCGCAATCGCGCGTGGCGCAGCCGGCCACCGTCAAGGGTGGCTCGGTCGACTACACCGCGCTGCTGGGCAACGCCGGCGTCGTCTACAAGCCGGTCAAGGGGCACGAGGTCTATGCCGCGTTCAGCCAGGGCTTCAACTTGCCCGACATCGGCCTGCAGGTACGCAACGCGCGCGCCGGCTTCGACATCGGCTCCTCCGACCTGCAGCCGGTCAAGACCAACAACTACGAGCTCGGCTGGCGCGGCGCCTTCGGCAACACCTTGACCTCGCTGGCGGTGTTCTACACCACCTCCGACCTGGGCGATGTGCAGAGCTTCAACAACGGCCTGATCCTGACCCGCACCGCCGAGCGTATCTATGGCGTGGAAGCCAGCGCCGACTACCTATCCGACAACGAGCAATGGGGCACTGGCGGCACCTTCACCTGGATGCGCGGCCGGGAAACCCCGCAAGGCAGCCCGAGCCAGCAGATGAGCGGCTACCGGATCCCGCCCCTCAAGCTGACCGGCTACGTGCAATACCGGCCCGCGCCCGCCTGGGGCCACCGCCTGCAAGCCACCTTCTTCGCCGGCCATGACTACCGGCTCAACGGTGTCGACAGCTTTGGCCGGCGCGACGTGGCCAGTTACACCACGCTGGACCTCATCAGCCACTACCGGGTCGGCAAGAAGGACACCATCACGGTGGGTATCCAGAACCTGCTGAACCGCTACTACTACCCGCTTTACAGCCAGTTGCTGCGCAACAGCAACAACACCTCCCACCTGCCTGCGGCGGGCATCGCCATGACGGCCACCTACGTGCATCGCTGGTAAAGCGACCGGGGCACAGCGATACTGTCGGCAGAATTCGATATACTGTATATGCATACAGTAACCCACTGACGCCATGTCATCCGCACCCCGTCGCATCGCCCACCTGGATATGGACGCGTTCTACGCGTCTGTCGAGCTATTGCGGTATCCGGAACTGCGCGGCATGCCGGTGGTGATCGGCGGTGGACGAAATGCGGTGCCGGAAATACTTCCCGACGGCAGCCGGCGCTTTGCCCGCCTGCGCGACTATGCCGGGCGCGGCGTCGTCACCACCTCCACCTACGAAGCGCGGGCGCTGGGGGTGTTCTCCGCCATGGGCATGATGAAGGCCGCGCAGCTCGCCCCCGACGCCATCCTGCTGCCCACGGATTTCGACTCGTACCGGCACTACTCCCGCCTGTTCAAGGCCGCCGTCGCGACCTTCACCGGCGAGATCGAAGACCGGGGCATCGACGAAATCTATATCGACCTGAGCGACGTGCCAGGCGAGCCTGCCGATATCGGCACCCGCATCAAGCAAGCGGTGCGCGAAGCAACGGGGCTCAGCTGCTCCATCTGCATCGCCCCCAACAAGCTCCTCGCCAAGATCGGCTCCGAGCTCGACAAACCCAACGGGCTCACCCTGCTGGCAGCCAGCGACGTGCCGCTGCGCATCTGGCCGCTGCCCGTGCGCAAGGTCAACGGGATCGGCCCCAAAGCCACCGAGAAACTCGCGACCCTTGGCATCGCCACGGTGGGCGACCTCGCCGGCGCGGACCTCGGCATGCTGCAGACGCATTTCGGCCGCAGCTACTCCGCCTGGCTAGCCGAGATCGCGCAAGGCCATGACGAACGCCCGGTCGTCACCAGCTCGGAGCCCAAGTCCATGAGCCGGGAAACCACCTTCGAGCGCGACCTGCACCCCAAGCAAGACCGCCAGACCCTCTCCGAAGTCTTCACCGGCCTGTGCCAGCGCTTGGCGGAAGACCTGCATCGCAAGGGCTACGTGGGCCGCACCATCGGCGTCAAGCTGCGCTACGACGACTTTCACACCGTCACGCGCGACCTGAGCATGCCAGCCCCGACCGCGGACGCCACGCAACTGCGGCGCGCCGCCACCGAATGCGTCAAGCGCGTTCCGCTGGACCGCAAGATCCGCTTGTTGGGCGTACGGGTCAGCGCCCTGACCCCGGCGGGCGAATGGGAGCCGGCAGCGCTGCCGGTACAGGGGGAGTTGCCTTTCGCCGACAACGCGTAGCAGACCCCGCCGCGAACCAATCCGTCTGATAGTATTGGCACAGCCACGCGCATCTTGCAGCACCAGTGCGCAATCAACACCTTCGGGCTAACGTCAATTGTCATCTGACCTGGATATGCGGGCCTCCACTGAAGCTGAAACCAGACATGATCGCATCGACACCTCGAGGTCGCAGAACCTTACAGTTGCATTACAGCAGGAGCGGTTTGACGCGCTGACTCGCCTCGCGCGCCACCTCTTCAAGGTCCCGGTCGCCATGGTGATGCTGCATGACACGCAGCATGGCACGCATCCCGGCGACGCACCGATCCATATCGACGGCCTGCGCATGTGCATTCATGCGGCGTGCCCCTTGACCACAGCGAGCGGCAGCCAGCTTGGCGCCTTCCGCCTGTACGATGTCGTATCGCGCCAACTGGACCAGGCGGAGCGGGCCCTCCTGCAAGATTTTGCCGACATGGCGGTCGCCATCATCGAGCGCGATCAGGCCCAGGCCAGACTGGACGATGACGCCAACCGGCAGCAGGAGAGCGAGAAGCGGCTCGAACTGGCCATCGCGGGAAGCGGCACGGGCGTCTGGGACCGGGATATCCAGGCGGGCAAGATCCACTACTCGGCTGGCTGGAAAGCCATCATCGGCTATGAAGAATCCGAGATCACCAACCGGATCGAAGATAGCTATACCCGAGTCCATCCCGACGACCTAGCCTACGTCCAGGCCACCATACAAGCCCACTTCAACCAGGAAACGGAAAGCTACGCCGTGGATCACCGGATTCGCTGCAAGGACGGCCGCTACAAATGGATATCCAGCCGCGGCAAGGTAGTCAGCCGCGGCAGCAACGGCGAGCCGCTGCGCATGATCTCCAGGCCCTGTCCGAAGAACTGCAGCAAACCGTCGACCTGATCACCAGCCTGACCAACGAAGTCCCCGGCCTGGTATTCCAGCAGCGCCTGCTGCCAACGGGGGAATCCTTCCTCCCCTACGCCAGCGCCGGCATCGCCGATATCTACGAACTCACGCCGCAACAGGTAGCCGCCAGCACTGCCCCCATCCACGCCGTCATCCACCCCGACGACCTGGAAGCCTACCGCGCCTCGCTCCACGCATCCGCCACCTGCCTGACGCCTTGGCACCTCGAGTACCGTGTCGAGCTGCCCGGGCAAGGGCTGCGCTGGCGGCAAGGTGACGCACGCCCCCGGCGGCTCGACGACGGCAGCACGCTGTGGCACGGGTTTATCACCGACGTGACCGAGCGCAAGCGCATCGAGGGGGAACTGCAGGAATTTGCCACCATCGATTTCCTGACGCAGCTACCCAACCGCCGTCACTTCGTCGCGCGGATCGAACAGGAGCTCGCCCGGATCCAGCGCACCGGCAGCCGCCCTGCCGCGGTCCTGACTTTTGACCTCGACCACTTCAAATCCATCAACGACACCTGGGGCCACGCCATGGGCGACCACGCCCTGCGGTATTTCGCTACGCTGTTGCGCAATGCGCTGCAGAAGCACGATTTCGCCGGCCGCATCGGCGGCGAAGAGTTTGCCGTGGTGCTCCCCGATGCAAGCCTTGATACGGCGGCACGATTTGCCAGGTGCGTACAGCATCAGATCGCGGAAACCGCACTACTTGACGGCAACCACGTCATCGCACTGACCGTGAGCGTCGGCATTGCCCTCATGCATGCCACCGATGCCAGCGCGGATCTATCTCTCTTGCGCAGTGACGGGGCGCTCTACCGCGCCAAGGAACGCGGCCGTAACCGGATCGAGTGTTACTGAGCCAGGCCAGGCCGGCGACTAGCGTAGCCATACCCCACTGCAAAAAGCACACACCGGCAAAATCCCCGGCCACCCGGCCAGCCTCTCCCCCCAATAATCAAGACCTGAAACCTATTTCCGCCCCAAACATTACCAATTAGTCATTTAAATTGCAGTACCAATAGAAAATTTACCTTAAGGTAATGCGCGGGTTTAATGGGTCATGGATATTCAAGATACGCGTGAACAGCGCCTAGCCCAAATCATGGCCGAACAATTCGGCGGCTCCATCGCACGCCTGTCCGACCGACTCGACCGCGACCCCTCATACTTCTCCCGCATATTTTCGGACACCGGCAAAGCCGGGAAAAAACGCATCGGCGAACATCTCGCACGCGATATCGAAGCCAAGCTCGGCCTGCCGCGCCTGTGGCTGGACGGCGACGCGCAAGACGCAGCCGCGCCCCTGAAAGAAGACCCCCTGCCGCCCGAGTTAGCTGCACGATTCGCGCGGCTGATCAATGGCTTGCGCAACGAAGACATCGACCGGGTGCTCGCAGCCATCGAATTGATCACGCAAGTCGAAACCGTTCGCTCGGTGCGCAAATACGCAAAAAACACGAAAGCCGCCCGCGTGCTGAAGACCGGCGGCAGAAACCCGGCACTCAAGCAAGCCGGCCACGCCGTTCACGAAGGCGGCGCACAGACGCCTGCCAAGGCGCGCAAGAAGGCGTCGGCAAGCTGAGATGAGCGAGGCGGTCTCCATACCGCCTCGCCCGCCACGCTCGGCATGATCCCCTTGGTCAACCCGAGTTACCCATTGAGCTTGCTTTTGTAGTTACCCATGGGTAATCTTGGTATCGGCTTCGCTGAAGTTGCGGGGTACCCGCACGGGCACACCAGGCCGTAAGCGAACGAACACGACCAAGGAAACTTCATGCTCATAGGACTCTGCGGCCGCCCAGGCTCCGGTCAGGACCTCATCACGAACTACCTGGCTTCCGGGCGCCACGCCTTCCACATCGCCACCTTCGACGCCCCGCTCCGGCACATGATCCAAGCCTGCACGGGCATCAATGAGGCCCACTTCGGGCCGGCGAAACTCAACAATGTCATACCCGCACTCGGCAAGTCGCCCGCCCAGTTGCTGCAAACGCTGCGTGAATCCTGGAACCGTGCCCCGATGGATCCGGATGTGTTGGTCAGGTACCTGGCCGAGGCGCTGGACCGGCTGGACGGCCGCGATGTGTTGATCCCCGATGTCGCCACGCAAGCAGAGGCTGAATTCATACAGGCGCACGGTGGACGGTTGATCCGGGTGGTTTCGCGAAGCGGGCCAGGGGCGGACCGGTTGATCAAGCGGGCATGGATCGATCTGGAGTTGGAGGTGGGCGAGCACCCGGATTGGCTGTATTTGTGGGCGAAGAAGCTCTGGTGGGTTGACGGGTTGCGACACAGCCTAATGACCAAGGTTCGGCGCATCCGGCGCGACGGCAACCAGCAAACAAGATTTGCACAATTGTTAGCAGCAATGGCTAACATGAAGGTGCACACGATCGAGTTCGCCAGCCAAGCGGCCCAGCCGCCCAAGCCATGCCTGGGAACGTCCATCGAGGAGGTGCCTTTCAATGATCAATATCCAGTTCATCGAACGTGACGGCCGCCCCGAATTCGCGGTAGTGCCCATCGAGGTGTGGGAGCGGATCAAGCATCGGGTCGAGGACCCGGACGATGTCGCGCGGCCAGACCGCGCCAAGGCCCAAGACAACGCCTTTCGGATCCCCGCCGCCATCCTGGACGCCGAACTCGCCGGGGATAATCCGGTCAAGGCCTGGCGGGAATATCGCCGCATGACCCAGGACGCGCTGGCGACTGCGGCAGGCCTTAGCAAGCCCTACCTTAGCCAGATAGAGAACCGCAAACGCGAAGGCAGCCCAGAGGTTTTCCAGAGCCTGGCGGCGGCGCTGCGCGTCCCACTCGACGTATTGGTCGGACAGCAGGAAAAATAGCGCGACACGCTATCTCCAGGCGGAGTATCTGGCACTTTCCACTATTCCGCGGTCAAAGCATCCCCCGAAAACAGCAGCAGAGCACTGCTCAGAGAGAGAACCATGGATTCGATACCGCAGCGCAACGTACACGTCGTCCCTCATGGCGACGGGTGGGACATCATCCACGAGGGGGCGAAGGGCGAAAGAGCACATTTCCTCACTCAGGAGGAAGCGGTGGAAGCCGCGACGGTGATTGCACAGCGCGAGAAGGTGGAACTCCTGGTGCACGGTCAGGATGGCCAGATCCGTACGCGGAATAGCTACGGGCGCGACCCCAGGAGCGTGAAGGGTTGATCGTGCCCAGATGGCTGGCGTCCGGGATAAGCCGGACGCCACTGCGCATGCTGCGCCAACGCGCGCAGACGCAAGCTGCACCGCCACTGGCATTGCGGGCTTGGGGCCGTGAGCAGGTAAGGCGCATTAGTCGACGAGACCTGCGCGGCCAGCGCCGAGGACCCGACGCTCCAACCTACCGCATGGGGTAGCCACTAGCGTAACGGGCTTCTGGCGTTGTGCGGCATCGCCCGGCCTCGTGGGCTACCCACGCATCATGCCTCCTTCACCCTTGCGGCGGAACAAAGGCACCGCGATCTACCCATTCGGGGGATGCGCGCAGGACCGGCCGCTGCCAAAGTAGCATCGAAGGTGCACTGCGAAGTCACCCGCTATCACTTGAAGCCCCAGCACTCCCCTGCTTGGGGCTTTTTTTCTCGGGGCGCGCCGGCGCTACGGCGCTAGCTCCTTCCTCGCCGTATATCCCACCCCGTAAGGCGCTCAGCCCCCTCTACGGCGGGGTACTGAAACTGGTGCGACGCACCACAATCAATAGCGGCGACAGATTGCCTCCCTTTGCCTTGCCTCGAAACAGTAGGCGATCACGCCCGCCCCCCCCCTTTTTCACCCACCGGGATGCAGCATGAGAATTACTCCGATTCTTGCCCTAATGTTGGTGCCGGGCGCAGTCCATGCCCAACTCACGGCATACAAAGCTTCCGGCTCTGCTGGCTACGGCGGTTATGGCGCAGCCTCGCAGCAGCATGGCAGC
Source organism: Cupriavidus basilensis OR16 (assembly GCF_000243095.1). Classification (GTDB taxonomy): domain Bacteria; phylum Pseudomonadota; class Gammaproteobacteria; order Burkholderiales; family Burkholderiaceae; genus Cupriavidus; species Cupriavidus basilensis_D. The sequence goes on from NZ_AHJE01000069.1 coordinate 67,815, forward strand.
ACGGCCTACGGCTCAGCACAAGGTCAGAGCAATTCGCTCTCCGGAGTAAACGGCGCCATTGCGCAGCGCTATAGCAATGCGACTTCAGGGCATCAGCGAGACGATATGACCGCAGCGGAGACCGCGGGAGCTTCGCGGGACTACGGCGGCGGTGGCGGCAAGACATCGTTGAATCCGTCGACAGGCCGCTCGCAGCCGGGTAAATGAATTGGAGCGGCGCAGCCGTGCTGGGAACGCCGTCTATCAACTGGCGCTCGGCCAATGTGTCGGTACCAAGTTTAGCGATCTCATCCCGCAGCGCTCGTTCTCCGAGGGCCCGCTGTGCCTGGTGCCGACCTGACAGCTAATTGGGCGATGCACTGGCGGACCGCCCTCCATGGGACCAAAGTCCAATAGCCTGGAAGCCTCGCTGCATATACCATGTGCTCAAAGCCATTCCACAAGCTGCGGAGCAGGTGGCTTGGCGGTCTGCTGCCGCCTGTCGGCGGGCTGGCGCGAACAGGGTCCCATGCACGACAGCTCCGTGATACCGACAGCAATGGTCGTTTTTCGGTTGCCTACGGAGCATGACATGCACAAGAGCACTGACTGTTGTCCACCGGAGTCCTCCGACAGCGTTGGACGACGTACCGTACTGAAGACTGCGCTCGGCGTCGCAGCCGTTGGGCTGATGGGAAGCATGGGCGGCGTTGAATCGGCTTACGCGGCGGCGCTATCGAAGGCTGAGCGAGACAAGTTAACGCCGGACCAGATTATCGAGAACCTTAAGCAAGGCAATAGACGCTTCCGTTTAGGGAAGATGCTGCCCCACGATTATCTGGCGCAAAAAAAGAGGGACTGCCGGCGGGCAGTATCCGGCGGCGGTGATCTTGAGCTGCATTGACTCCCGGGCTCCGGCCGAGATCATCCTTGATACGAGAATTGGCGATACTTTTAACGCGCGCATCGCGGGCAACATCGCCAATGAGGATCTCATCGGAAGCCTGGAGTTCGCTTGCGCGGCAGCCGGCGCCAAAGTGATATTGGTGATGGGGCACACAGCCTGCGGGGCAATCAAGGGCGCGATTGATCAGGTTGAACTGGGACACCTGACTGGTCTCCTTGCCAAGATCAAGCCGGCTGTGGATGAAACGCAGTACTCTGGCGACAGAAGCAGCAAGAATGATGAGTTTGTCGATGCGGTGGCAAGAACCAATGTTCGACGCGCGATCGACGCAATCCGAAACGGGAGTAGCGTGCTGGCCCCGATGGAGAAAGATGGAAAATTAAAGATTGTTGGCGCGATGTACCACTTGAACGGCGGGGCTGTCGAATTCCTCACCTGAAATGCTGCCTGATACCCCCCGATACACCCGGGCCGTGAATTCGCACCCTACGCCGCGTCGCGCTCGGCCTGCGCCAGCCGGATCTGCGGCAGCACAATGCCTTCCAGCCCCGGCACACCATGTCCCGGCCCCCAGATCTGTTCGTTCACTGCCGCCAGGAAAAACGGTGTGCCGCGATTCTGCAGGATCGGCCTGACGGCAGGTCGATCGCCGGCAGCACAGCTGTCGTGACTGACGTCAGCAAACTGTCATAAAGCGGGTCTAAGGTTAACGTTCGCCCCCACTGCATTTCCAATGCAACCGGGATTTCTTGGAGTCACTTACCGGAGGCACATATGGCTGTCAGTCTCAGGTGCTGGTCCGAAGACGGCGAGGAAGTTATCGACGTGCCGCAGTTTCAGATAATCACGGCGTTCGCACCGCATACGACATCGCCACCACCGAAGAAGGCAGTAGACATCAAAGAAGAATCCATCAAATGGACGATGCCAGACGACCCAGATCGCTTTGGCGATTTCGCGTAACAAGTACGCCGAAGTGCCCAAAGCAAAAAGCCCGCGAGGCGCGAACCTGGCGGGCTCAGAAAAAACGAAAAGGCTCGCTCGCGCGGACCGCGCCGCGAGGCTACTCGCCGGATTCCTCAAACATCACTGCCTGCTGCGCCGCGGCGTATCCCAGGATCGTCACGCCTTCGCTATCGAGCCGTGCGGGCTGCGCCGGCAGTTCCACAGCCGGCGTATCTGGATACATCTCCGCTAGAATCTCATCGGCGTCTTCTCGGGATTCGAACGGCCCGAAATGAATAACTCGCGGCCCGGTGATTACAGCGAACAACCACGCATCCACTGTATCTAGCGAATAGATCACCGCTAGTGAGTGCGCATGCCGGTACATAGTTTCCTCCAGATCTTGTCATGTTCTCCAACACAACTATCGATGCTGGCGAGCCCCCACCACACTGGGCGGGACTGCGACGTCTGCATGAGATCATTTTAGGAAACTAGCCGGGAGCGGCAAGTACCGTCAAGTGCACGACCGATGTGGCGTGCCCGGCTCCGGCGTGATCACCCATCCCGCCGCTGTGACAGATGTTGACAATCTGCGCCCACTCGCCCTGCTAGCCTTGAATATCGCATCGCGGCCTTCCGCTTGGCACGGTGCGGCTTCCAATCCCCGCCGGGTATTACCACCCCTGGCGGGCTTTTTTTTGTGGCCATCCACGCACGGCGGGAATGGCCTACACTGGTTGCATAGTCACCCGATAGGAGGCTGCCATGGTTGCCTCGCTAGTTGTCCTGCTCATCGGATTAGCGCTCTGCGCGATCGTTGTCTGGGTGCTCCGCGAACATGACCCGTCCCTGCTCTCGACACAACAGCGTGCTGTCCAGACTTGGTTTGACCACCTGATTCATCGGCACTGAGGATCGCATCGCCAAATCCTCGCAGCCCGCCGCCCGGCGGGCTTTTTGTTGTCCGCCCCTGGCACTCGACGGCCACCGCCCGAAATTCAATATTGATCATGTCGCCCGTCGTGATCCCCACCGTAGTTCCGCTGATCGCCGTGATCGTGATCGTGATCGTGATCGCCGTGGTCCCTATCGTGATCCCGGTGGGGTTCTCCGCCGTAGTACCCGCCACCGCCGCCGCGATGCTCATCACCATAGGGCGCTACAACACAGCCGCTCAGCAGCACGACAGAAGCGGCAAGCATCACAGAAATGGGTTTCATAGGTCTCTCCTGATTGACCTTGGACTCCATTCAGAATACGCACTGCGTTCGCGCACGGTGATGTGCGCTGGATGGCCGCGGCAGCGCTCAATTAATCCAATCGATCAATGCTTGCCATGCACGTGGGCGTTCCCATGGGCGCTCCCGTGGGAGGTCCGGGTACGCGTTTCGCTCCGATCTTCCGCACGCGCGCGTCCCTTGTCGCGGTCTGCTGCGTCCGGACCATTGGAGTTGCGCAGGCCGCTGCCGCTGATGTGGCTGTCCGAACGGCCGCCAAAATCGCCTCGGGCCCCACCGCCCATGCCACCGCCGCCTCGCTGAGCGAAGGCGGCCATCGAGCCCGTCGCCAGGAGCGCAGCCGCGATCAAGGATAGTACGCGGGTCTTGTTCATCAGATTCTCCTCAGTCCTGCAAACACACTGTTCACGTAGCCTGCTGCCGTTCCATTGCTCAGCAACGCCCCTTCTTGGCCTGACCCGGCGGGCAAAAGCCCGGCCCCGGGCCTGGATCGACAACCACCGCGGCAGGTGCCTGAACCGCGACACCAGGCGTATAGACTGTGCAGCCGGTCGCAAGCGTGCCGGCCAGCACTACGCCGAGAATGAATTTCATTTCTTCTTCTCCCCTGTCTCAATTGGGCACCGGCGGTACCGGCGCCCTTGCTTGCTTCACTTCAGAATGCGAAATTCTGGACCACGTCACCCACGGCCACATTGACCTGCTGCGTGCTGACCGTCCCACTGGAGCTCGTGGCCTGGATGCTGTACTTGCCTGCCGCAGTAAGGTCCGCTGTCAGCAGGATTGGCAGCGTAGTCTGGTAGGTCCCCACCACAGGGGCGCCGGCCGGCAACGCAGCCTGGGTCGGGAACAAGCTGTAGGCGCCTGTATCGCTTGCAGCGGCTGTCGCTGCGATTTCGAAGGTGCCGCCGCCCGTTGACTGAAGTGCGCGGATGGTCGCTAGTGCGCTGGCCGGAGTGACCGTTCCGGAAACGGTGCGGAACACCGAACTCGGCAGGGTGATCGGCAAGGCTGCGGTCGAAACGGCAGTGCTGCCGCTCGCTACCACGGGCACGCCGCGCACGATGCCGGTGCCGCGCCCATTCGCGGAGGTCGGCACAATCACCACGTCCACATTGCCGGCTGTGCTGCTTTGCTCGATCGGCGAGAGCTTGAAGTTGCCGTTGGCATCGGCGACAGTCGCCTTGACCACAACGCCGTTGCGCTCGGCATAGACCTGGGCGCCGGGTGCTCCGGCCAGTACGCCCGTGACCGCGCCGCTCACCACGCTCGGCAGCGCGCTCACCACGGGCTTCAGGGAAAAGGTGCCATTACCGCGTGCAACAACAGACTTACAGGCATCGAAGTCCAGCACCAGGTCGGTCAGGGTGTTGGCCGCCACGGTGAAGGGACGATTGATCTTGATGCCGGACTGTACGGCACTGGGCGTGTCCAGTGCCTGCTCGGCGCCCCCCGTGGGCACGACCGAATTGGCAAGCGAACCGGCGCTGTTGGGTACGAGAACGAGGCGGATCTGTTGGTAAGTGCCCGCAGGCAACGGGGCTTGCCCGAGTTTCCCTGGAGTTCTTAATCATAGCTATTCTCAACCGAGTGTCTGGGCAACTGGAGCATAGATCCCTTTGAATGTCGTACGCTGTAAGTTTTTGTAATGAGTGCCGCGGATTTACCACATTCCGCTTCATTCGCGCCCCCAATCGCGGGTGTCGGATACAGCGCACGCGCGCACATCGCCGCATTGCCGATGGCGCCTGCTCGCTGGTCGTCAGCCAGGAGAGGACATTCGATTAACGCCAGTCCCTTCGGCGAATTCGATTCCTGCGTTACCCTGCAGTCTTGCCAGAGTGCATCAGCGTCCCGAACCCGCTGGGAGAAGACCATGCGATGGAGACTGTTTGCGGTGCCATATGGCGCGCTTCTCGTCCCGATGATTGCACTTGCGCAGGAGAAGCATATCGTTGCATTCGACGCACCAACCAGCGGCAACAAGTACACGCAGCAGTACATCCTCGAAGTTGGTGACGTGCCTGAGCACAAGCTGCGGCTGTTCGAGTTAGTGCGCAGCTATGGCGGTAAAGATCAGACTATTGAGGGCGTTGTCCTCAAAGAGGCCGTTATCCGTGGCACCAGCGACCTGACCGACTTGAATGGGCTCGGCCGCAGCTATGTCGAATACAGGATGGAGAACGGCGACAAGATTTTTGCACGCGGATTCTTCCTCTCGCACAAGCTGTCAAGCGGCGACCGCCTGAAGAACCTCACAGAGTTGGATATCACGGGTGGCAGTGGTAAGTTCCGCGGCATTCGCGGCATCGTGCGCGCCGAGACAATTTCGGACAACAAGGCCTTCAACCAGAACCGGACCGAGTTCGAATACTGGTTCGAGAAGTAGCTGCATGGTTAGGCCAGCCGGTCTATACCGTCACCACTCCCTGGCTTGCCCACTCGGCAACAGATTGGCATTGAGTTCCGTCGATTTCAGGAGAAGCACTCAAGAATCGGTTTCGGCCCAGGCTCGCCCGCGCTGCGCCGCACCGGGAAGAATCGGCGCCAACAGACCGTCTACGAAGTCATGTCGCCGGATCGGCCAGGGTAACGAGAATTGGGAATGCGCTGCCCTGCTGCCCAGAGGAACCCGCAAATCCAGCGGGGAGGAGACTGGCCACATTTCGTGCTGCGCTACGCCTGTTTTCCGGCACCTGACGCTGGCCGTGACCTCGACTGTCATCGAGAGGGACGCGTCCGCCCGGAAACAAGATCGGGCCGACGGGGCGTCATTGAGGCACCGAGGCTACCATCGGCGTTCCCACCATCGGTTTTGGCCGTAGAGATCGAGGGTCAGCATCCAGGTGCCGGAATTCATCGTGGTGGGGTCCCAGGGCAAGAGAAAGCCGCTCATGGCGGCCGTGAATTCGTGCAACTGAGGGGGCTGCTGCTGGTGCCCAACAGATCATGCAGGGGCTTGTATCCGGAGGCGGGCTGGTTCTGCCGTAGAATCTCGGCTCAAAACCAGAAACCAACGCCAGAAAAATGCGCATCGAAGCCAGTACGCCAGCCCCCGTACTAAGCACCCCACAGAACCATAAGGACTACCGCGCCGACATTGACGGGCTTCGCGCCATCGCCGCTTGCTCGATCGTGCTGTTTCACGCGTTCCCGCAAGCGCTTCGCGGGGGATTCGTCGGCGTGGATGTGTTCTTTGTGATTTCCGGCTACCTGATCGGAAAGATCATCCTTTCCGGCGTTGCCACCAATACCCTGAGCTTTGCAGACTTCTACGCACGCCGGATCAAGCGCATTTTCCCGGCGCTCCTGATTGTGCTGGCAGCCTGCTACGCCTTCGGCTGGGTGACCCTTCTGCCTGGCGACTATAAAGAGCTAGGCAAACATGTCGCGTCGGGCGCTGGGTTCGTGTCGAATTTCGCTCTATGGACCGAAGCCGGATACTTCGACGCTGCGGCCGAGACGAAACCCCTCCTACATCTCTGGTCCCTCGGGATCGAAGAGCAGTTCTACATTTTCTGGCCGCTGCTGCTCTGGCTGTGCGGGAGGTTTCGCATCAATGCGCTGATCCCGATTGCGGCGGTCTGCATTGCCTCGTTTGCATTGAACGTGCTCACGATCCACAGCCATCCCACCGCCGCGTTCTACTCACCGCTCAGCCGGATCTGGGAGTTGCTGATCGGCACCTTGCTAGCCTACCAGCACTTGAACAACCGCTCGATCCTCCCTGGTCGATCAGCCATCAAATCGGTCCTCGGCGCGCTCTTGATCATTGTTCCGATAGCGTCCCTACCGCAAAGTGTGGCATTCCCTGGCTGGTGGGCACTCCTACCCACGGTCGGCACCTACCTGATGATTGATGCCGGGTCGCAGGCATGGTTGAGCCGTCGAGTCCTGGCGACCAAGGTATTTGTATGGTTTGGCGCAATCAGCTTCCCCCTGTACCTCGGCATTGGCCGCTTCTATCGTTCGCGCGCATCGTCGAGCACGGCACGCCGCCGATGGCAACACGCGGCGCCGCAGTCATGGCCAGCGTCGCTCTAGCTTGGGTGACATACCGCCTAGTGGAGCGCCCCATCCGCTTAGGCAAGAACAGCCGACTCAAAGTGGCAAGCCTGTGCACATTGGCAATGTCAGCCGGCGGCGTTGGCTACCTCTCATATGCGCTTGATGGCCTACCGTCGAGATTCCCGCCCGAGGTCCAGAGCATCGCGGACTTCAAGTACGACTACAAAGGCGACGCCAGGGTCAACAAATGCTGGCTGGGCGAAGTCAGCACACCCGATGGCTTTAGCGAAGAGTGCGCGAATGTGCCGCCAGGCAATTCGTCAATTCTTGTTTGGGGCGATTCGCACGCAGCTCGGCTGTACCCGGGCCTGCAGAAAGCTCTCGGAGATACGCATGCGATCTCGCAGTTCACACGCGACTCGTGCCCTCCAATACTAGGTTTCGGCTATCCCGTATGCCAGAAGAGCAACGAGTACGTCATGGCCGAGATTCGACGACTTCGCCCGAGAACCGTCGTGATGTTTGGCGTGTGGGGCCACTATCAGAAGGACTGGAGTATTCCCTCTCCCGCAAAGCAGGGCCTTCTGGCGTCGATCGAGCAGCTCAAGGCCGCTGGCATCAAGGAGATCGTTGTTCTTGGGCCGGCCCCAGAGTGGAGTGACAATCTACCAAAGCTGGTCTACCAGGGCTGGAAGGATAGCTACCCTGTCCACAAGATCCCTGCACGCCTCACTACCGGGCACGATCCAGTTCCAGTCGCGATAGATAAGCAGCTAGAGACACTGTTCAGCGATACTTCGGTCCGCTATGTCTCGATAATGCAAGTCCTGTGCACCAAGGATGGCTGTCTCACACACGTCCCGAATAGGCCAGAAGAGCTGTTCACTTGGGACTATGGACACTTGACCACCTATGGGGCGACGTTTGTGGCTCGCCACCTGTCCGAGGTTGGCGTGCTGCCTTGACCTCTGTAACGACAGCTACCCCTGAAATCATCGAGAAACCGCCATGCCGTGCGCGGCGGCACTCCGGATTTCTATGGCGACCGGTTCCTCACCCGGCAATTCATAATTGGGCGGCCGTGGAGGAACTTGTGCCGGATGTTCACCTGGACTTACTTCTGTCCATGGGACACGCCGGTATTCCTGACCCACCTGACTGCACCCGGCGTCAACAAGATTTTCACGTCAGCAAACTGGGCGGAAGCGCAGGACAAGCATCAACGCGTCGCGGAAAAGGCCAAGCGTGTGTTGCCGCGCGTGGCGAAGTGAGCGCCATGACACGCAAGGTCCCCACCGAAGCCGTGCGTGCGCCCGTGACCTTTTTGCTCAAAACACCACCGGTCGTGTCCACTCAATCATCGGTTTTTAAATGCGAAAACGACAACCAAGAGCGCAACAAGCGCTGCGAGCCATTTCAAGCTGGCGACCAGCTTGCCGAGCTTCTCCACCAGCACGCTGACGGCATCTGCCTCGGTAGGGTTTATCTGCTCTTGTAGCACTAGGCCATCGTGCGCACTCTCGCTCTGTTCGAGCCCGCGCAAGCTGACTTTCGTGAGATCTAGCGAGAGATGAACAACGTATCCATCAGCGATTTCCGGCGACTCCATGGCGTTGTCACTTTTACCCGGTCTGAGGCATACACATGACTCCCCGGAAAAATCAGCCACAGCCTGCTCCTCAGATATGTAAACGCCCCTCAGGCATAGCCCAACCTTGACAGCAGTAAGGCGTCCGTCCGCAACACCCTCGGACAGCGCCTGCAAGCTGCTTTCTGGCACGAGGCACGACGCCCACCACTGCTCCGGTTCCTGCATCTCATGGTCCGAGCGGTTATAGCCGAGCCTTGCGGCGCCAAGTGGGACGTCGGAGAGGGCAATGCCGAGTTCCTCTTGCCATTCGCGAAGGCCTTTCCCGTCTGCGGTGCTTACTTCCCGGGCTGCAAAAGAAATCTGAACCGTACGCGTACTACTCTCGGATTCGCCAATAATGGACAGGCGACAGTCGTCGAAAGACGCGGTCCCGTGGATGTAGGTAGAAAGCGTTGACTGCGCGTCTCCCCCTGCAGACTCTAGTTGTTGGACGACCTGGAGATCCTGCAAGGTGAGCCACAGTGACTTTGCCGGGTAATACGCCTGCGTCTTGCCATCAGCGCTAAGGAGTTCGAGCGTGTGGCCACGGTGCTCCCTTATTTCGAGTCCATCTCGTTGTTCACCATGGGTCGCGTACTCTCTCTCAGGAAAGCGAAGATGGTCGTTCTCCCCAAGCGGCCCAGGATCGAGAGGCGTCAGGTGGGTTTTAGTCGCGCCATATAGGCTATCCAGAATATCGTCACGCTGACGGACCTCGGCGATGCGCTTCCGGCCGCGTTCAATGGGTGCGGCACGGGTGCCCGGCAGCATCTGGCCAAGGACATCCGTCAAGCGATGTGCCTCGCGCGCCATGTTGCCGAACGGAATCTGCCTCGCGACTGGATCGTGGCGGAACGGCCGCGACGGGTCGGCAGCCTCCACTAGCGGTGGCAATAGCCGAGTCAGCAGGCTTGCGAAGGGAGAAAGCAACGGCAGGAACAGGCCGGCGAGAACCAGATTGAACAGCGTGTGAAAATCGGCAACCACACGCGCATTGTCCGGTTCGATCGTGACCATGAAGCTACCAAACGGCCGAAGCACTGCGAGCGCCACCACGACACCGACTGCCCGCGTAAGCAGATTGCCAACCGCCAATCGCTTCGACACCAGATCGTTCGGTGCAGTCGCTTGCAGCACGGGATTGATCGCGGTGCCTAGGTTCGCACCCAATACCAGCGCAAAAGCCGTGTTGGGCGGAACCACGTTCTGCGCGCAAAGCGCCGTGACGAGCAGGACGATCGCGACGTTCGAATTTGCGGCCCAAGTCAAGCCGGCCGCTAACAGAACATCGACCAGCGGCACAGTGGAGGCGGCGCCCAGCAGCATGCGAAGATTGGGGGCATCCTCGTAATCCGTCATCAACTCGAGCAACTGGTGCAACGCCAGCAACATCAAGCCCAAGCCTATAAGCATGCGACCCAGATCGTGTGCGCGCGCGTTCGATGCCTTGCGGAACATCAGCACGCCAACGAGGATCAAGGCCGGCGAGACGGTCGCGACCTCAAACGACAGCACCTGCACGAGCAATGTCGCGCCGATGTTTGCGCCGAGCATGACGGCAAGGGCCGGGACAAGCCCGACGAGCCCTTCGGCAGCGAAGCCGGCAGTAATGAGTCCGGTCGCCGTGCTGCTCTGCAGCACCGCCGTCACACCCATTCCGCCGAAGAAGGCGCGGAGTCGTCCGCGCAGCGTACCCCCCAGGATTGATCGAAGACCGGCACCGAATGCGCGCTGTATGCCGGTTTGAAACATCTGGGTGCCCAACAGCAGCAGCGCAACAAAGCCAGCAAGATCGATCAGCGTGTACGAAAATGTCATGATTCTGAACCCTCGACGCCAAACAGTTGCCCATGTGACTCTTACTGCTGGCCCGCCGCGGTTCCGCGGCAAGACGTCGCCGCGCCCAGCCACCGGCCGCACAGATCGGATAGCGGGACAGCTGGACCTATCGGATTCCCTTGCGCATGCTGGCACTGTACCAGTGCGCAAGCAAGGTTCCCAGCGGCCCAAAAGGTGGGGGGGGCGCTGCTCATTCCTTCTCGGCCTGAAGCTGCGACGCACGTGCCACCCTGAGGGAGGCCAGGGAGAAGGAGTATTCTGGGACCGCCGAAGAGCGGATACTCTTGCCGAGACGACCGGGAGGACTGACCGTGTGCAATAACCACGCCCCGATCCAACGCCAGCTGCTGCGCCGGGCGTAAAGAAATTCGAGACAACCAATGCGCGATCGGAGACGATTCGCGAGAAGCGATCATTTGCGGGTGCCTGGACGAACGGTCTGCTCTGTCTCGTGCCGGCCGCTAGTTTCTACGAAGCCAACTATGAGGACGGCGCCAAGTCGGTCCGCTGGCGAATCTGGTTAAAGGATGAGCCCGATTCGCGATTGCGGGGCTATGGCGAACCTGGCCGCGCGAAGCCGGTGCCGAAACGTTCAGCTTCACTATGCTGACCGTAAATTCCGACAAGCACTCGCTGATGAATCGCTTTCATGCGCCGAGCAAAGAGAACCGGATGATTGTGATTGTGCCGCGGTCGGAATGGGATGACTGGCTGACTTGCCGGAATCCGGAGCTGGCGCGCAGCTTCATGCGCCCCTACCCCGCAGCGCGGATGGATGCAGAGCCAGCGCCGCTGAGATTAAAAGAGAAAGTATGACGCTGCCCGCATCCGGCAGGGCCATTTCGCTCCGCGATGAGGCAGGTGCGTACTAAGCTCCCTGCCTCGGAGGACCCAGCTGCAGCCAACTGGGAAAGCGGGCATCGAATTCCTGCGGAGAAATATCGCTCAGATGCGAACATACCTCGTTCGGCAGCGCAATGCTGAGTTCCGTATGCCAGAGAACCAGCCCGGCAATCCGAACGACACGGACGCGCTCCTCTCTCGGAACGGGATAGGGGGAGACATGAGCGGGAACTGCCACCAATCGAACACGCCGGCGCAACTCATAACTCAACCACCCCGACGAGTCGCGTCCGACTAACCGCATGGTCGCGACATGCCGATGCAACCAGATTGCTCGCAAGACCAGAAGAATTAGAAACAGCACCGATACCCGTAACATGATGTCGCTCCGCTGTGATGCGGCTACTCCCCTTAAAACTCGACTGCCAGCCAACGTGGCAAGTGTGACCAATAGGGATCTTTTTGTATATAGGGCTTACTACTTGCAACATTCCTCCATCTCACAGGCCTGCCGAGACCGCCTCCCACACTAGGTAAGCCAGTGCCGGCACCAGCAACCAGACCGCAATCATCAAGTAGTACCGCGCACCGTGATGAGGCGGGTTGGCATGGAAGTGGTGGATCAAGGGTTTTCATAGGGGCCCCCGGCACGGTTGCAAAGCACAAAGACCTCTTTTCGAGGATAGGTCTGCCTTCAGCGAGTTACAACGCAAAGCGTATGCCATGCACCAGCCATGGTTGCGCCACTGGCGCCCTCCTGAGTTAATCTTCCCCACGGCCAGCGATTTTTTACAATGTGGGATGGCACACGAAGACGCAGCAGCGCCGGCAGCAGCAACCCGCGGCACAGGATGTTCGAGATGTGCGGGGGCACAGAACGCGCGAGAGGTCTGCGGAACGCGATGCTGCCGAGCGTAGTTTGGGGGATGGTGTTCAAGGAGGCGCCTCAAGACGGAAACTTGCACACCCTACGGCTACGGCTCGAATGCCCCCGTTCGACCCGTTGCTGTCTCTCGACCGACGGAAATGGAAGACAGCAATGCAGCAGTAGTGGCGGTCGCACGGAATGCCGCTGGACCGCACCGCCCGTTTGCCACAACGAGGGTCTGCACCGGCCCGCCCACACCCTCGCGGCGGCGCGCCTCACGCCCGGTATGCCGAGTTGGAGCGCCGCCGGCCTGATGAACTCGAGCCGGTGATCACGCACGTCGGTTGGGGGTCGTACGGGGAGGTGTTGATGCCGCCGCTGGAATGGGGACGCCATCAGCTTTCACAAGCTTCGTCGGCCTGAACGGTGAGGCAATCTCGCGCGCAGCCTCGCGCACGTGCTGGACGAACAACTCGGCGACGGGGCTCACCGTCCGGTTCTTCAGTGTCACGACCGCGACACAACGCGCCGCCACGCCGAGATCGACCGGCAATGCCTTCAGCGCCCACTGCCTGGCGTTATAGCGAAGCACCGATTCCGGCAACACCGTGACGAAGCGCCCGGTGGCGAGCAATTGGTTGCGCATGAGAATCGAGCTGCCGACAACAGCTTCGCGCGGCACGTCGAGGCCGTGAGCCTTGAACGCCTCTTCGATCAACTCTCGAATCATCTGGTTTGACGCGAAGAGCCACGGCTCGTTCACCATTTGCGCGAGCGAGACCTTCCGGCGGGTCGCCCACGGGCTTTTTGCGCCCACCACGACGCGATGCGGATCGTCGAAGAGGATTTCGCAGTCCAGGTCGTCCTCCTCGAATGCGCGCGGAACCCTAGCGAGCGCGACGTCCACGGTGCGCTCGCGCAACTCCCGGAAGTCCATGCGCTCGACGCTCGCCTGTGCGACACGGACGACGATCGCCGGATAGCGCAGGGAAAGCTTGTCTATCGCCGCTGGAAGGAGCCCTGCGGCCATCGTGTCCCCGGCCGCGACTCGTACGTCACCCGCGGTCGGACGGGCCAGGAACTCGATCTCCTTGAGCCCCTGGTGCAGCTCGTCGAACACCACGTGCCCGCGCCTGAGCAGCACCTGCGCGTAGATCGTCGGCGTGACGCCCCGCGGACCGCGGTCGAGCAGGCGCACGCACAGCACGCTTTCGAGGTTCGCGATGGACTCCGATATGGCGGGCTGGGTCATGGCGAGATGGGTTGCCGCCTTCGCCATGCTTCCCCAGTGCGCCACGACCGAAAGGATGTGGAGGTCCCGCAGCTTCAAACGCCGACCGATGCGTTGATCCCAGTCCGGTGTAGCCATCGGAGTTCCCTATATCGCTATCTCGATAAACCGAGTTCCCTTTATACCGTCCGATCGCTATCGTCGACAACATGAAACGGATCGTGATCGCCATCGCCCTGGCCCTTCTCGGATGCACGTGTGCTGCGGCCTACCCGGACAAGCCGATCCGAATCCTCGTCGGTCTGCCGAGTGGCAGCCTGCCGGACACCATCGCGCGGGTGCTCGGAGCCCGGCTGTCAGCCGCGCTGGGCGTACCCGTCCTCGTCGAGAACATCACGGGTGCGGCCGGGAACATCGCCTCCGAACGGCTCGCCAAGGCGGTGCCCGATGGCTACACGCTTGGCGTGCTGAGCCAGACTCAGATCGTGGTCAACCCGAGCCTGTACGCACTTCCGTTCGATCCGCAGAAGGCCTTCGCACCGATATCGCAGCTGACGCTGTCGGCGAACGTTCTCGTCGTGAACAGCGGCGTCCCCGCGAAGACCGTGAGCGACCTCGTTGCGCTTGCGAAGGCCCAGCCCGGGATGCTGACCTTCGCTTCCGGCGGCATCGGCAGCGGCACGCATCTCGCCGGCGAGTTGTTCCAGTTGGCGGCGGGCATCGACATGCGCCATGTGCCTTACAAGGGCGTGTCGGCGGCCATTCCGGACCTGCTGGCCGGACGCGTTTCCCTCATGTTCAGTCCGATCCAGAGCGTCCTTCCGTGGGTCCGCGATGGGCGGCTGCGCGCCCTCGCCGTCACTTCGCTCAAGCGTGCATCGGTGCTTCCGGAGCTTCCCACCGTTGCCGAGTCGGGCTTTCCCGGCTTCGAGGTCACCTTGTGGAGCGGATTGGTCGCGCCCGCGGGCACGCCATCCGAAGCGATTCGCATTCTTCACGCACAAACGGTCAAGGCGCTCGCAGCGCCGGAGGTCCGCGACAGGCTGGCTGTCCTCGGCATCGAAGAGATGGGCAACTCGCCCCAGGAATTCGCCGCGGCGATCAAGACGGAGACTCCCAAATGGGCGAAGGTCATCGGCGCCGCCGGCATCAAGGCCAACTAGCCGTCATCTGCATCGACGACCTCTCCGCCCTCGCATTCCACGACCGGCGGGCCGGCTGTGCCAAGGCCGTCCTGCACCAGGATGCGGCGGTCCAGATCAGCGTGTTCCGCGTCCGCCCGGGCAGCGGCGTGCCCTTGCACAGGCACTCTCTCGTGAGTGACTTCTTCATGGGTGTGAAAGGCGAAGTGGAGCTTCGGTGGGATGGCGGACACTTCACGCTGAAGCCGAACGCATTCATCGACATGCCGCCCGGCGTGTGGCACGAGGTCTGGAATCGGGGCGAGCAGGAAGGGTTCTTCCTGCTCGTGCACGCGCCGTTCGAGAATTTCGACTTCGAGGAGCAGACGGTCGTCTGATCCTTTCTCGCAGCCGCCGCGCGCCGTAAAGCGGCGTGCTCTTCTCGCCTGTTACGGTACGCGTCGTCTAAGAAGCGGAAGCGCGGGCACTGCCGCGCGGAACCTTCAGGTCGGCGAGCCGGATTGATCGGAACGGCTTGCTGTCGATCTCTCTCTTGCCAATGAGCTCGAGCCGGTAGATCTCCCACCGCTTGCCCCGCTTCTGGCGGCTGACTTCTCGCTGGTAACGGTCGAGCACGTCGCCGACCGTATGCGTCTTGCTGCCTTGACCATCGGCCAGGGAGCGCAACTCCGCTTCCCGCTGTACGGCCCAGGCCTGGGCCGCTGCCTTGGTATCGAAAGACCGGCTTTCGCGCTGACCTTTGACGAACACCGATGCCTCCCATCCTGCTGCCTTCTTCCTCAGACTTGCCATTGCCCAAACTCCTTAGGGCCCCGACGCCAGAGCAAACGCGCTCATCCCGATATTGTGGTGTGCTTGGTACTTGGCATTGTACCTACGGGGTATGGGGACAGAACAAGCTGACGTAGTGCGGACGTAATTTAGACGTAGTGAGGGATAGTTTCGTGAGTTTTTGTGCAGCTTTCCCGACACGGAAGCCAGGACGTGCAAAAGCCTAGAAACCCTTGTGGGGCTTAGGTTTGCGGTGTGCTTCGGGGTGGATTGTTTGATGAATGCGAGCACGAGGACGGTGGCGCTGGCTTCCAGCGCGGCGACAAAGTACAGGCCGGACGAGAGCTGGCCGGTGCTGGTTTTGAACCAGCCGATCATGTAGGGCGCCACAAAGCCGGCGAGGTTGCCGATGGAGTTGATGAGGGCGATGCCGCCGGCGGCAGCGGTGCCGGCGAGAAAGGCCGAGGGCAGCGACCAGAAGACCGGGAACGCGGCGAGGATGCCGACGGAGGCGATGGTGAGCCGCGACCATGGCGAGCACCGCGCTGTGCAGCCACATGCCGGTGAGCACAAGGCCGGCGGCGGCCATCAGGGTGGCTAGCGCGCAGTGCAGGCGGCGTTCGCCGGTGCGGTCGGAGTGGATGCCGTTCCAGACCATGGCGAGCGTGCCGGCGATGAAGGGGATGGCGGAGACCAGGCCGATCTGCAGGTTGCCTTTGACGCCTAGCTCTTTGATGATGGATGGCGACCAGAAGGCGATGGTGGCGTTGCCGCTGACCACGCAGAAGTAGATGGCGGCGCAGATCCAGACGCGCGAGTTGGTGAAGGCGGCGCGCAGGGAGGAGTGCTTGGCGGGGTCGCGGTTTTCGGCTTCGATCTCGCGGGTGACGAGATCGCGTTCGCCGGGGGTGAGCCATTTGGCGCCGATGGGCTTTTCCGGCAGGAACATCAGCACGGCGATGCCGGCGAGCACGGAGGGGATGCCTTCGATGACGAACAGCCATTGCCAGTTGGCGAGGCCGTCGACGCCTTCCATGCTGCTCATGATGAAGCCTGCCAGCGGGCCGCCGATGACGCCGGCGATGGCGAAGGAGGTCATGAACAGGCCATTGATGCGGGCGCGGCGCTGGGCGGGGAACCAGTAGGTGAGGTAGAGCACGACGCCGGGGAAGAAGCCGGCTTCGAACACACCGAGCAGGAATCGCAGGGCGTAGAACTGCATGGGGGTCTTGACGAAGATCATCGCCATGGAGGCGAAGCCCCACAGGATGGTGATGCGGGCGAGCGTGCGGCGCGCGCCGATCTTTTCCAGCAAGAGGTTGCTGGGCACTTCGAACAGGAAGTAGCCGATGAAGAAGATGCCGGCGCCGAACCCGTACACGGCTTCACTGAATTGCAGGTCTTGCAGCATCTGCAGCTTGGCAAAGCCGACATTGACGCGGTCGATCCAGGCGAGCACGAACAGGAAGACGAGGAAGGGAATCAGCCGTACCGCGATCTTGCGGTAGGCCTCGTTGCGCTCTGCCGGGGTGTGGGCCGGGCTTTCCAGGGCGCCAGGGGCGCCGGTCATCACGGAAGACATCGGTGGTACTCCTTGGGTGTTGATTGACGGGGCCGCGCTGCTTGGTCGCGGCCCTCGGTCTTTGCTGCTAGCTACTACGCGTTACCGCAGCGCGGCCTCAATGGCGCCGGCTACCTGCAGCACGCGCGCGTCGCGCCCGTTCAGGCCGCCAACGCTCAGTCCGATGCCCTGCTCCGCCGCGGGCATCGGCAGCGATACGGCGCAGCCGTCGAGGAAGTTAAGCACACTCGGGTTGCGCAGCACGAGGCCGTTGGCGGCGAAGAAGGCTTCGTCGCTTTGCAGGGCATCGAGCCGTGGCGGGCGCACGGCTACCGTGGGCATCAGCCAGGCGTCGGCTTCGCGCAGCAGGTCGGCGGCGCGAGCCTGCATGGCACGGCGCTCGGCCAGCAGTTCGATGTAGTCGGCGGCGCCGAGTTGCTCGCCGCGGCGGATGCGCATGGCGACGCGCTGGTCGTAGTCTTCGCCGCGCTCGGCCAGCAACTGCTGGTGCCAGTGCCATGCTTCGGCGGCCGTCAGGCCGCCGCCAGCGTTGATCTGCGGCAGGCGCTTGAGCTCGGGGAATTCGAACGTGACGATCCGCGCACCAAGCCGGGAGAGCGTGGCCAGCGTGGCGTCGAAGGCTTGTGCGACTTCGGCGTCGAGGCCGTCGCACACGAAATCGCGAGTCACGAGCAGACGCAACCCGGCCAGCGGCGCGGGGCGGCTGTCCAGCGTTTCGCCGCTGACGATGGCGTCAAACGCGGCGCAGCAGGCAACCGAGCGTGCCAGCGGGCCGGCCGAGTCGAGCGAGGTTGACAGTGGCACGGCGCCGGCCAGCGGCACCCGGCTTGCGGTGGGCTTGAAGCCGGTCAGGCCGCAGAACGCGCTGGGGATGCGGATCGATCCGCCGGTATCGGTGCCGAGCGCCGCGACTGCCATATCGAGCGCCACACTGACCGCGCCACCCGACGTGGAGCCGCCCGCGATACGGGCTTCGTCGAAGGGCGCGCGCGGCGTGCCGTAGTGCGGGTTCAGGCCGAGCCCGGAGAACGCGAACTCGCTCATATTGGTGCGCCCGATCAGCACGGCGCCGGCGGCGCGCAGGCGCGCCACCACGGGCGCGTCGGCGTTGGCGGGGGCGCCGCCAAGCGCTTTCGAGCCAGCTCGGGTCACCTGCCCCCTTACGTCGAACAGGTCCTTGATGGAAACCGGCAGCCCGGCCAGCGGCGACGCCACCAGCCCTGCGGCGCGCGCGTGGTCGGCGGCGCTGGCCGCGGCCAGCGCGCCGGCGCCGTCGACTTCCAGGAAGGCCGTGCCACCGGCATTACGGTGGCCGTCGATGCGCGCCAGTGCCTGCTCGGTCAGCGCAACGCTGGTGGTGCGCCCGGCGGCCAGGTCGGCGGCGAGCGCGGCAATGGTTGGCAGCGTGGTGCTCATGGTGCTACCGCCAGGCATGCCACGCGATAAGCATGGCGCAACGTGCGCTTGAGCACCGGATCGTGGAGTTCGACTTCGAAGGCTTCGCCGCTGCCCAGTTCGCCAATCACAGCCTGTGTGCCGCAGAACATGGCGGTGCCCACCGGCAGCTTGTCTTCTCCGGTGAGACGCTGGATCAGGTCGCGCGGGTCCAGCAGGCGCGTTACCTGCCCCTCCTGGTAGAGCTCGCGCTGGCCATCGCGGGTGCGCCAGCAGCGCATCTGCAACTGGTCCCAGTGCGCGGCCACATCGTCGAAGCGCCAGACTGCGGTGCCCAGGGGCTTGGCGCACATCTGCTTGGAGACGGTGACGTCATAGGCTTCGACCTTGCGGTCGGTGTGGTCGGAGCCCACGCCGATGTACATCGCGTCCTTGCCCGCCAGCAGCACGAACTCGATTTCGCCGGAGGAGTCTGCGCGCGGCACTTCGAGCAACGCGTCCGTGGTCAGCAGCGAGTTCTTCCGGAATTCGTCAATGTGTTCGCGGATGGCCTCGCGCACCGCCGGCACGTCGCGCCGCTCCAGGGCATCGATGATCACCAGGTGCTCTTGGTAGACGTTCTCCAGGTGCTGTGGGTCGGACAACGAGAGGAACCAGAAGCGCGCCTGCTTCTCGTGCAGGTTGCGCAGCAGGTCGGCCAGCACGCGATTGCGCGAGGCGGCCGACATGGCGGTATGGAATTTGAGGTCGAGCGTGGCGAGGCCGGTGATGTCGCGCCGCGCGATCAGGTCAGGCGAGCGGGCGACGATCTCGCGCATGGCCTTGAGATCGC
Organism: Cupriavidus basilensis OR16; assembly: GCF_000243095.1. GTDB lineage: Bacteria > Pseudomonadota > Gammaproteobacteria > Burkholderiales > Burkholderiaceae > Cupriavidus > Cupriavidus basilensis_D. The sequence continues at coordinate 87,028 of NZ_AHJE01000069.1, forward strand.
TCTCGTGGGCGCGCTCGCAGGCCAGCGTGGCACACAGCACTTCGTTGGTGGCGCGCACTTCGATCATGTCGAGCACTTCGTTGAGCGACAGCGGCGAGACCAGCACGCCCTTGCGCGGCAGGATCGACACCAGCCCTTCCACTTCCAGCCGGTGCAGCGCCTGGTGCACGGGGGTGCGGCCAATGCCGAGCAAGGCAGCAACCTGGGCTTCGTTGAGCGGCTCGCCTGGACGGAACTCGCAGGAAATGATGCGCCGCTTGATCTCGGCATAGGCCTGCTCGCGCAGCGCGGCGCCGGTGGCGGCGCGCGAGGCTGGCTCAGGGGGCTGGTCGGCGCTGCCGACCAGCCGGATCGGGTTCGGCATGGTGATTCCGCAATATTGAAGTTGTTGTGATACTAGTCTGATATTTCACTGATCGTCAACAAATCGGACGTGCGGGTAAACACTGAATGGTGAATGAACCGGCTGCATTGCGCAGTCGCGCATGCGCTGCATTTCTCCCCCGCCCGCAACCGGGCGAGCTCCTGGAAGCCTTATAAAACAAGGTATTGAATCGATACGAGGAAGTGCGCGCTCAGAAATCAGAGCGCCGACCGCATCGCCGCCATTCCCAAAGACAGACGACTCGAATATCATGAACGGGAACCAAACGAATCGATAATCGATTCAGTCGTATATTGGTGCAATATGCATTCATCGTGGTGCAGGCCTTCCCAGCGATGGTGCCCGTCACCGGTACGAGGACTCGGCGGAACGCGAACATGAACCGGCAAGACCATCAGGAAAACGGCGCCGAAGCGCCGAGCATCGACTCGGAAAGCGACGAAAAAACCACTCGCCATGACCCGCTTTTCAATCAGTCGCTGGAGAAGGGGCTGGAAGTGCTGCGGGCTTTCAGCGCAGTCCACCGCACCCTCACGCTGGCCGAACTGGCGGGGCTGACCGGCATGACCAAGAGCTCCGCGCAACGCACCGTGCATACGCTGGAAACGCTGGGCGTATGTGGCCAAGCACCCGCAGACGCGGCGCTTCCGGCTGACCCCCAAGGTGATGGAGATCGGCTACAACTACCTGTCCGCCGACGCGCTGATCCAGGTCGCCAGCCCTTACCTGTCGCAGCTCGCCAATGCCAGCGGCGAGTCCGCCAACCTGACCGAGCCAGTGGGGCTGGAGATGGTCTACGTGGCGCAGTTGATGACGTCGAAGTACATCCCGGTGCTGACGCCCGTCGGCATGCGCATCCCGATGTACTGCACCAGCAGCGGCCGCGCGTACCTGAGCACGTTACCGGACGAACAGGTGATGGCCATGCTGGAGG
>NZ_AHJE01000068.1 GCF_000243095.1 Cupriavidus basilensis OR16
GGTTGCCGTCCTGACCTCGACCGGTGGCGCCGGCACGCTGGTATCGGACAGCCTCGGGCTGTCCGGCTTCGAGACGCCCCCGCCGGACGAAGCCACCGCGCAACGGCTGCGGGCGTTGCAGAAGGGCGATCATGCAGCGCTGGACCGCAACCCCATCGACGTCACCCTGGCAGGCCTGCAGCCGGACCTGTTGCGCGGTGCCATCCGGGCATTGCTGGACAGCCCGAGCTATGACGCCGTCGCCTTGATCGTGGGATCGTCCGGCCTGGCAATGCCAGACCTGATGGCAGGCGCGATCCAGGACTGCCTGCCCGCCAGCAACAAGCCGGTCGTGGCCTTCGTCAGCCCGCATGCGCCGCAGGTGGCCGCGTTGCTCACCGAGCGCGGTGTGCCCGCATTCGGCGCGCCCGAGAGCTGTACTGCCGCACTAAGCGCAATGCTGCGCGCGCGGCAATGGCGCGAGGCGCCTGAAGTCCCGGCCCAAGCGGCTATCGGCATCGCCACGGACCTTCCGCGCGGCTCGCTGGACGAAGCAGCGGCAAAAAAAACAGCTCTTCGCGCGCTTCGGCATCCCGTCCGTGCGCGAGCGCATCGTGCGCAACGGGCAAGAGGCCAGCGATGCCGCCAAGGATCTCGGCGCCCGCGTGGTGCTGAAGATCCTCAGCGCAGAAATCACGCACAAGAGCGATGTGGGCGGCGTAGCCGTCAATCTGATGCCGCAAGACGTACCGGCCCGCCTCGCGGCGATGTCAGTCGACGTCGAGGCGCATACAGGCGTAGTCCCCCTGCGCTTCCTGGTCCAGGAAATGGTCACCGGCGGCGTGGAGATGATCCTTGGCATGCACCGCGACGCCCTCGGCACCGCGATCCTGCTGGGCATGGGCGGCGTGACGGCGGAGCTGTTCAAGGACACCACCATGCGCATGCTGCCGCCGGCCGGAGGGCTCTCGCACGCTGAAGCACTGGGCATGATCCGGGAGTTGAGGACCTGGCCGCTGCTGGATGGCTTCAGGGGACGGGCCAAGGCCGACGTTGCGGCGCTGGCCGACGCCATTGTGGCGTTCTCCAGCATGACGGCTGCGTTGGGCGCGCAACTGGTGGAGGCGGAGATAAACCCGGTCTTCGTGCTGCCGGTGTCACAAGGCGTGCGGGCAGCGGATGGCGTTGTCGTGCTGGCGGGCTGAGCGCGGGAGCAGGGCAGAGGAGGGGACCCATGCTGGCATAACTATGTCAAACTCCCCTCCGGCGCTTTCATTCCGGCTGTCGGAATTGAGCCCAACCGGGAGCAGGGCCTTGGATTTCCAACAAGCGTTGTCGCGGGCACGTGGCCGGGCGACGAGCACGTCGGCCAACCGCTCGCTGGAGCGTGGCATGGAGATACTGCGCGCGTTTCGCCCGGGTTCGGAGGTGCTGGGCAACGGCGATCTGGCCGAACGCACCGGATTGCCGCGCTCGACGGTCAGCCGGCTCACGCAGAGCCTGGTCGATGCCGGTTTCCTCCAGTACGACGCCACGCTGCGCGCGTACCGGCTCGGCGCGCCGGTACTTAGCCTCGCGCACGCCATGCGCACCGGCTCGGCCGTACTGCACGCGGCGGCGCCGCTGATGCGGGAACTCGCTCAAAACCAGCACATCAACGTAGGGCTGGCCATGGCCGACCGCGACGAGATGGTCTACCTGGAATCCATCCGTTATAGCCGCAAGGTATCGCTGCGCAGCGTGGTAACCGGCCAGCGCGTGCCCATGGAACACACCTCCCTGGGACGCGCCTACCTGGCCGCTGCGCCCGAACAGGAAACCAGGGTCTTGCTGGAAGGATTCGGCAAGCGCCTGCGCGCTAACTGGCCCACGCTTGCGCAAGACATCGAGCAGGCTATCGGGCAGGTGCGCAAGCAGGGGTGGTGCATGGCGAGCTGGCAGCCTGAAGTGGTGGCGCTCTCCACGCCACTGGTGTTCAAGAGCTATGCCATCCACGTGCTGAACGTCAGCACCACCACGCAGGCAACGCCCGCCAGCGCCGCGCGCATCCTCAAGCCCCACCTGATGAAACTGGCCGCCCAGATCCGCAGCGCGGTGGGCGAAGAGGCCTTGTGACCGGCGGCTCACGCCCTTGGCTTGAGCATTTGTTCGTCAATGCTCAGGCGTAGACGGCCCGCGTCGATGCGCACGCGCAGGCGATGATACTTCGCGAGGTAATGGATGCCGACGATCGCGGCGGCAAAGCCCGCGCCAGCGCCAATGCCAAGCGCCCAGCGCGGGCCGAACGTATCGGCAACCCAGCCGACGATCGGCGCGCCAAGCGGCGTGCCACCCAAGGCCAGCGCAAGAAGGATCGCCACGACCCGGCCGCGCATGGCGGGTTCGGTGGATAGCTGCACCAGACTGTTCGTCGAGGTCGTCACGGTCTGTGCCGCCACGCCGACCATGATCAGCGCGATGCCAAACAGCGCGTAGCTGGGCATGACCGCAGCCAGCGCGCAGCCCAGCCCGAAAATGGTCGCACCGGCAAGCAGAAGCGAAAAGCGCGGTTTCGCCCGCCTTGCCGCCAGCAACGCGCCGGTCACGGACCCGATGGCCATGATCGACGTCAGGAAACCGAACTGATCCGCCCCGGCATGAAAAACGGTAACGGACATCGTCGAGATGAAGATCGGGAAGTTCAGCCCAAACGTGCCGATCAGGAACAGCATGAGCAGGGCGGCTTTCAAGTCGGGCCGCCGCCAGACATAGCGAAAGCCTTCGGCAAAGCTGCCTCGGGTTCGCACCGCCCGGGCCTTGCGGTGCAGCTCGCCAAGGCGCAGGCGGCTCAACGCGCCAAGCACGGCGCCAAAGGACGCCGCATTGATCAGGAATACCCACCCGGTGCCCACCACGCTGATGAGCACGCCGGCCACGGCAGGACCGATCATCCGCGCCGCGTTGAACGACGTGGAATTCAGCGCCACGGCGTTGGACAGATCCGCATCCCCGACCAGCTCGGAGACAAAAGTCTGCCGCGCGGGCGAATCGAACGCCGTGACGCAGCCGAGCAGGAACGCAAACAGGTACACGTGCCACAACTGGACGTGTCCGGAGAGGGTCAGGAGCCCCAGCCCGAGCGCCAGCGTGCCCATGGCCGCCTGCGTGGCAAGCAGGAGCTTGCGGCGGTCGAAATGATCCGCGGCAAAGCCGGTCAAGGGCAGCAGGAGCATCTGGGGCCCGAACTGCAACGCCATCACGATGCCCACGGACGTCGCGTTCTTGTGTGTCAGATGCGTGAGCACCAGCCAGTCCTGCGCGGTGCGCTGCATCCATGTTCCCACATTGGATACGATGGCCCCGCCGGCCCAGAGCCGGTAGTTGAAATTGTTAAGCGAACGGAAGGTGCCTTTCACCGGACTCCGCCCGCTCCAAGCAGACCGATGATTTCCCGCGCCGTACCCGTCTCGCCCAGCCGCGGGAAAATCCGAGTGATGCTGTTCACGTGGGCCTCAAGGTTCATGTCGGTCATGGCATCGACGGCGAGGGTAACGTTGAACCCAAGCTCATGCGCCTGGCGCGCTGTCGACTCGACCCCGATGCTGGTCGCAATGCCGGCAAGCACTACCTGGGTGACACCCAGCTTGCTCAGATACGCCTCAAGGCCGGTATTCGTGAAGGCTCCCCAGGTCCGCTTGACCACCGTGTGGTCATCCGGCTGCTGGTTCAGTTCGGGGACCAGATCGGCCCATCCGGCGGGAAGATCGCCAAGCCTGCGTCCCTGTTCAGTTCGGCCGGGGGCGCCACCGGCAACGCAGACCAGCACAACCGGCCGCCCTTGGCCGCGGAAGGCGACAGCCAGGGCTGCCGCCTGTTTCACGACTTCGTTGGCCGGGTGCGCGACGGGAAGCGAGACGATGCCTTGCTGCAGATCGATGACGACGAGAGCGGTCTTCGGATCAAGAACGGTGATTGCCATGGTGTTTACGCTCGGTGGCTCGGTGGGGCTGCGGCGCGTCCGGAGTGGGGCTCACGCGTCGACCAGGCGTTTGAGCAGCGCGATGCCGGCCACAAGCGCCTCCTGCTCCGACGCCGCGAGTTTTGTCCGGATGGCACGGAACAGCCAGTCCTCCCGCGCGGCCCGCGTGGCCAGGATCATTTCCCTGGCGTCAGCCGTGGGCGACAAAATGGTCTGCCGCCCGTCGGCCGGATCCGGCGTGCCGCTCACGAGCCCGGCCGCCTCCAGGACAGCCACCGTGGCGCCCATGGACTGCGGCCGCACGCCCTCGGCCCGCGCTAGCGTTGTCACCGTGGCGGGGCCGTCGCGCTCCAGGCGGCCAAGAACCGACATCTGGGACCAGGTGAGATCGCCCGGGTGCACCTCCTCACGCAGGCGCCGCCTCAGTTGGCCTATCACGATACGAAGCTCTGTTGCCAGCGCTGAGGCGCTGGCAACCACTGGCTCATCAAGTTGGGCGTTGGAATCCATCGCCCAAATATAGCCGATACAAAGGAAAACTACAAAGGTTACCTTCGTATATGCCGCGACCTGCCAAGGGTCGAGCTACCAGAAGCCAGAAGATGGAGAACGGATCGAGGTCGAAAAAAGGATTAGCGGGTACCGGGCGGCAAGCAGAACCGACGGTTAGCACCTCGGGTTATCACTGATGCTGTCAATTGCCGCTATGCTGCCAGACAGGGCGACATCACAATCGTTCGGGGAGGAGGCAGGACATGCGTTTGAGTCAACTGCAGGATTTCATTGCCGTGGCGGAAAGCGGCAGCATTCGGGCTGGCGCCAGGGCGCGCGACGTGTCTGCGCCCGCCATCACCAAGAGTATCCGGCAGCTCGAGGAAGAGCTTCATGTCCCGTTGCTGACACGCACGACGCGCGGTGTGGCGCTATCGCGCTATGGCGAAGCGTTCCTGCGCCGAGCGCGCCTGATAGCGAGCGAGGCGCGCAAGGCCACCGACGAGATGACCCAGATGCTGGGCGCCCGCAACGGCGTAGTGCATATCGGCGCCACAGGCGGCCCGGCGCACCTGTTGCTCCCTGCAGTGCTGAAGCGTTTTCGCGCCCAGCATCCGGACGTGCAGGTCTGTATCGACAGCGGCGTCTACCCGGCACACCTGTCCGATCTGCGTGCGGGTGTGATGGATATGGCGATGAGCCCGATTCCCGATGAAGGCATCGAACGCGAGTTCGTGTGCGAGCCGCTGTACCAGAACGATTCGGTCGTGGTGGCGCACCAGGAGCATCCGTTGCGGCATGCGCGCACGCTGCGCGAGCTGGTAGGGTCACAATGGGTGCTGACCGGGCAGCGCATGCATGGGCCCGGCGCGGCAATCCTCGACGCCTTCCGCGCGCGCGACCTGCCGCTGCCGCGTGTGGCAGTGCGCTGCGACACCATTGGCATGATCCAGACGCTGCTGCAGGACCGTTCGCTGCTGTGCCTGCTGCCGCGCCAACTGGTACCGGGACGCCTGGCCACGGCGGGCCTGATCGCCCTGCCGATCGAAGACCCACTGCCCAGCCATGCGGTAAGCCTGATCTACCGTGCCGATTCGCCGATGACGCCGGTGGCCGAGCAGTTCGCGAAGCTGCTGCGACGTGAGGTGCATTACCTCAGCAAGATGCCCGACAGCCCGCTGCGCCGACAAGTGGCGCATGTAGCGGAAGCGGCCAGCTAGCGCAGTCGGGGCGCTGCGGGAACTCCCTGCGACGCAGAGGTGATAACCAGCAGTTCACGCCTGGAAATCCGCGCCGGCCGCCATGGCGCGCCGCGCTTGGCGTTGCAGGCCGCGCTCGGCGTCGTACCGGGACTTTCCCCACTGCATATAGTCTGCGATCTGCGCGTGAATACCCCTTCGCCAACAGGAAGGGATGCACATGAACGAGATCGAAGATCGTCCCGCCGCGCTGATCACTGGCAAGGGAATCCACACGGTGGCCGACGGCGTCGGGCTGCCGCACGGGCAGGGCCATGGCTTCGTAGCTGACGTAGGCGGTGGCCTGCTGGTATTCGACTGCGTCACGTGCCATACAAGACCGCGCCGCAGATCCTGAACGACATGCAGGGCGGCATCGTGCGCGTGGCCTTTGTCGACACGTCGTCATCGCCCGCCTTGATTCGCGCCGCCACTCAAAACCCCCGAACAGTTTGCTCAGACCGTGCGCGACGATGTGGCGGTCTGGGGCACCGTGATCCGCACCAACCGAATCACGGTGGACTGAGCCATTACTACAACGGAGACAACATGACCACGAATGGCGCAACGCTAGACCAACGCATCGCCGAGGCGTTCCTGTTTACCTTCCCGCTGCACGACGTGGCGCGCACGCGCTGGCGCTTCACGCAGCACGAGACACGCCATGGCAAGCCGCCAAATGTGTTGCATCACAGCCGGCAATTGCTAGACGATCGCGCGCGCCAGGTAACGATGCCCAACAACGACACGCTGTATTCATCGGCGTGGCTGGACCTGTCCGATGCGCCGACGACGCTGGCCATGCCCGATATGGGCGATCGCTACTACAGCGTGGCGCTAATGGACGCCTTCACCAACAACTTTGCGTGCCTGGGGCCACGCACTTACGGCCCCGGCGCCCATGTGTTCGTGATTGCCGGCCCCGCGCATCATGCATCAGCGGCGCGGGTGCTGCCCGAAGGTGCGCAACTCGTGAGAGCCCCCTGCAATGACGTCTGGCTGCTGATACGCACGCTGATCAATGGCGAAGCGGATCTGCCCGCGGTGCGCGCATTACAGGATTGCATGGTGCTGGCGACGAGCAGCATGAAGCCCGCGCTGCTCGTGACCACGCCCGACGAGACGAGTCCCGCGGCGTACCTGTCGCTGGTCAACGAGGCCCTTGCACGTAACGGAGTGCCAGCCGACGAGCAGCGGATGGTTGATGGCTTTGCCGATCTCGGTATTCGCGCCGGCGTGTTGCGTGCATGGGACGAAATCAACCCTGAAGTGCGCAGCGCCTGGACGCGTCTCTGGCCCGAGTTGCGTCGTCGCCTGGAGCATCCGCCCAAGGGCAGCGTTCGTCGCAGCGGTGCACGCGGATCGTGGTCCAGCGGGCTCGACCATATCGGAAACTTCGGCAAGGACTATGGATATCGCGCCTACATCTCGCTGGTGGGGCTTGGCGCCCTTGAGCGGACCGAGGCGATCTACGCAAGTGCGCTGACCGATGGCGATGGCCAGGCACTGGATGGGACACACCGCTATCGCTTGCATGTGCCTGCCGATATGCCGGTGGATGCCTTCTGGTCGCTGTCGATGTATGAGTTCGAACCGGATGGGCGACGCTTTTTCACCGCCAATCCCATCGGACGCTATGCGATCGGTGACCGCACGCATGGGCTTGTGCGCAATGAGGATGGCTCTGTCGATATCGTAATCCAGCATGAATACCCCGAGGAAGGTATCGCCAACTGGTTGCCGGCACCAAAGGGGCCGTTCTCAATGGCCTTGCGCTACTACCATCCCCGACGCGATCTGATCGAGCACCGCTTTGTCATGTCCGATACCGAGCGCGTGACGGGTTGAAACGCCACGCATCAGATTGGCGTTTTCCCCAAGGTAACCGTGGGTTAGCGCACCGTGCATTTTGCCGGCTAGTGCCGAACGCGCGCGCCGCGCAGTATCGGTCTCAGGAAATCTCATCTGGAGTGACACACCATGTCCTTATCGATGGACCAGACCGACAAGATGGACAAGATGGACCAGCCGCTAGCCGGCATCCGCGTGGTCGAGTTCGGGCAGTTCATCGCCGCGCCCGGCGCCGCGATGATGCTGGCGGATCTGGGCGCCGACGTCATCAAGGTCGAAAGCCCGCGCGGCGACAGCGCCCGGCATTTCGACGGGACCAGTGCGCAGAGCCCCATGTTCCTGGCCTATAACCGCGGCAAGCGCGACGTCGTGCTGGACTTGCGCCAGCCCCGGGGGGTCGAAGTGGCACGCCGCCTGGCGCTAGGCGCGGACGTGGTGTTGCAAAACACGCGCGCCGGCGTGATGGAGGCGATCGGGCTGGACGCCGCCACGCTACGCGCGCAGAAGCCCGCACTGGTGCACGCGTCGGTTACGGGATTCGGCACGCAAGGCCCGTCGCGCACGCGCCCCGGCCTGGACATTGCCGCGCAGGCCGAGAGCGGCATGATGTCGGTGACCGGCGAGCCAGGCGGCATGCCGCTCAAGGCGGGCTTCGCGCTGGTCGATGCCGGCACCGCGCTGGCACTCGGCAACGCTATCCTGGCCGCGCTATTCCGGCGCTCGCGCATGGGCGTCGGCGAGACCATCGAGACCTCGCTGCTTGCTGTCGCGATCCACATGCAGGCGCAGATCTGGGCAGAGTACCAATGCACCGGCACGCTGCCGGTGCGCAGCGGCAACAGCCAGCCGCGCGCCGCGCCGGCCGCCGATGTGATCACGGTGGCCGACGGGTTTATCGTGGTGTCTGCGTATCTCGACGATCACTGGGCGCGGCTGTGCGGCGCCATCCGCCGGCCCGCGCTGGCGCACGATGCCCGCTTTGCCACCAACGCGTTGCGCGTGCAACACCGGCCGGCGTTGCTGGAGATTCTCCGCGACGCGTTCAGGGACCTGTCCGGCGAGCGGGCGCGTGCCCTGTTGGAGCAGCACGGCGTGGTGGTGGGGGTGGTCCGCGACTACAGCCAGGTGGCCGAAAGCGAGGACGTGCGCGCCGGCGGCATGCTGCTCACGGTGCAGGATGGCCTTGGGGGGGAGTTGGAGCTGCCGGCATTGCCCTTCACGCTGCTTGATACCGCGTCCGGCGCGGCGCCTGCGGTGCCGCGCTTAGGCCAGCACACGGCCGAGATCTTGAGCGAGCTTGGCTACGACGAAGCGGCCATCGCGGCGCTGGAGCAGGCGGGCGCGGTTGTCATCGAGCGCGGTCGCGCGGTGGCGGAGGCCGGCGCATGATCGCGAACACAGCAAATCCAGCTACCCCCGTGCTGCTTGCATGCCATGACGGCTGGGCCGAGCTGATCCTGAACCGGCCCGAACGGCGCAACGCCATCGACGGCCCGCTGGCCGCAGCGCTAGCTGAGATCCTCGCGTGCCTACGGCAAGACGACACGATCCGCGCCGTGGTCCTGCGCGGCGCACAGGGTGCCTTTTGCTCTGGCCTGGACCTCAAGGCCATGACCACAGAGCCGCCGCCCGCATGGACGGCTGGCTTTGGCGCGTTATGGGATCAGGTTCACGCGGCGCTGCTCGATAGCCGCAAGGCGTGGGTGGTGGCACTGGAGCGCTACGCCATCAACGGCGGCGCCGCCCTGGCGCTGGCAGGCGACTTCCTGGTCTGCGGCGAGACCGCGTTCCTGCAGATCGGAGAAGTACAAATCGGGATGGCGGCCCCGCGCAATGCCGCGTGGCTTGCGCTGCGGCATTCGGAGGCGGTGGCGGCGCGGCTGTGCTTGCTGGGCGATCGGGTGGCCGCGGCGGAACTGCATCGGCTTGGCGTAGCCACGGAAGTGGTCGCCGACGACCAGGTCCTGCCACGCGCCAGGGCCATCGCCAGCACGATTGCCGCTTACCCGGCCGATGCGGTGGCCGCCATCAAGGCCGGCATGCGCGCAGCCACGGCGCAGATGCCCGCGCGGGAATGGCTGGCAGCTTGCACGCGCGCGTTGCCTGCCGCCCCCCGATAACGCGAGGAACCATCATGTCAGAGACTGAAGTTACGCACAGCGCGCCAGACCCGATGCAGGCCTTCCGGCAGGAGGTACGCGCGTTCGTCGCGCACGCGCTGCCGCCGTCCGTGCGCGAGAAGGTGCGCCTGGGATTGGAGCTCACCAAGGACGAGGTGATGCACTGGCAGCGCCAGCTGCAGGCGCGCGGCTGGTTCGCGCCGCACTGGCCCGTGGCGTGGCAGGGCACCGGCTGGAGCCCTGCCCAGCGCGCGGTGTTCCAGGAAGAACTGGTGCTGGCGCACGCACCGGAGTCCGGCGGCATCACCGTGGAGATGATCGGCCCCATCCTGATTCGCTACGGCAGCCCGGCGCAGCAGCAGTATTTCCTGCCGCGCATCCTGAACCTGGAGCACTGGTGGTGCCAGGGCTACTCCGAGCCGAACGCAGGCTCCGACCTGGCCTCGCTGAAGACCCGCGCGGTGCGCAAGACGCGTCCGGACGGGAGCGAAGTCTATGTGGTCAACGGCAGCAAGATCTGGACATCCTATGCGCAGTATGCGGACTGGATCTTCTGCCTGGTGCGCACCGACACGCAGGCGCGCGCGCAGCAGGGCATCAGTTTCCTGCTGATCGACATGCGCAGCCCCGGCGTCAGCGTGCGGCCGCTGGTAGGCATCCATGGCTGGCACCTGTTCAACCAGGTGTTCCTCGATGATGTCGAGGTGCCGGTGGATCACCGCGTGGGCGAGGAGAACGCCGGCTGGTCCATCGCCAAATCCTTGCTGGAGTACGAGCGCCTGAACCTGGCCCGCGTGGCGGAGAACCGGCGCCGCCTGTCCAAGGTGCGCGCGCTCGGGCTGGAACTGGAAGAGGCGGGCGTGCCGCTGTTGCGTCGACCCTGGTTTGCGCGGCGGTACCGCGAGCTGGAGGTGCGCGTTGAAGTGCTGGCCGCTACCGTGCTGCGCTTCCGGCGGCAAGCTCAGGCGGGCATGCCACTGGGGGCCGAGACCGGCATGCTCAAGCTGCTCGGCAGCGTGCTGATCCAGGACATCGAGAACCTGGCCGTCGATGCGTTGGGACCAGACACGCTGGCGTATGACCGCGCAGCGCATTTCGAGCCGGCGGCGCCCGACGCTGGGCGCTCCGCCTATGCGCCAGCGGCGTCGGCAAGGCGCTTCGTTACTCGCGGCTACACCATCGCGGGTGGCTCCAGCGAAATCCAGCACGAGTTGCTGGCCAAGCAAGTGCTCGGTCTCTGAGACGCAGGGACGCAAGGAATCACCATGACGGAACCCACTGAACACACGGAAGAGCGGCGCATGATGCAGGAAAGCGTGCGCCGCTATGTCGAACGCAGCTATGGCTTTGCGCAGCGCAGCGCCGCACTGGCCGAGCCGGCCGGATTCGCGGCGCGGCACTGGGCGGATTTTGCCAGCTTCGGCTGGCTGGCGCTGGGCCTGCCAGAGGCCTGCGGCGGGTTCGGCAACGCGCTCGACCAAGCCGCCCTGGCGGAGGAACTGGGGCGCGCGCTGGTGGCGGAGCCCTGGCTCGCCAATGCGGCACTATGCGGCCCGTTGCTGGCGCAGGATGCAGACGCGGTGCAGTGCGGCCATGTCGTCGCCATGGCCGCGGGCCGCCTCAAGCTGGCGCTGGCCGCCTGGGAAATCCAGGGCCGCTACGATGCCTTCGACATCGCCGCCACGGCGCAGCCGGATGCGCGCGGCTGGGTGCTCGACGGCAGCAAGACGCTGGTACTGGCGGGGGGATCCGCCGACCTGTTCCTGGTCGTGGCGCGCACGGCGGGCCAGCGGCGCGACCGCCATGGCCTGAGCCTGTTTGCCGTGCCGGCAAGTACCGCCGGACTGCAGGTGGACCCCTTGCCGACCTACGACGGCCGCCAGACCGCAACCCTGGCCTTGCGTCGTGCGGTGGTCCCCGAGGCCGCGCTGGTCGGCGTGCGCGATGTAGCCTGGCCACGCGTGGAAGCCGCCATCGACCATGCCACCGCCATGGCCTGCGCGGAAAGCGTCGGCACCATGGCGCGGGCGTTCGAGCTGACCCGCGATTACCTCGCCACGCGTGTGCAGTTCGGGCGCGCCATCACCGCCAACCAGGTCATCCGGCACCGGCTGGTGGACCTGTTCGTCTCCATCGAGCAAGCGCGTGCCATCACCGAGGCCGCAGCGGCGCGGTTGCTGGACGCGCCACGCGAGCGCATGCGCGTGGTGTCGCAAGCCAAGGCATTCGTCTGCGCGGCGGGACGCAAGCTCGGCGAGGAGGCGGTGCAGTTGCATGGCGCCGTGGGCATGACCGACGAGATGGAAATCGGGCATTGCTACAAGCGGCTCGCCGCCACGGCCAACTTGTTTGGCGATGTCGACTGGCACCTGGAGCGGCTGGCGGCGCTCGACGAAGCCTGCGCAGTGCCCGCGTGAGCCTGTCGGGCCCGCGGGGAACGGGGAAGGGCGCCAGCGCGCCCCGCTTTCAAACAAGCCGGCAATGTACCGGCCTCCGGCAGCAATGCCAGTCAGGAGACAACACCATGTTCAGCAACATCCCGCGCGCGCGCACGTTCGCGTGGCGCACCGCTATTGCCCTTTTCATGGGTGCGCCAAGCGCCATCGCCCATGCCGACAGCGCCTATCCGGCACGGCCGATCCGGATGGTGGTGCCCTCCGGCGCCGGCACCGTGACCGACCAGACCGCGCGCCTGCTGGCCGACCGCCTGACAGTGGCGCTCAAGCAGACGGTCGTGGTCGACAACCGCCCGGGCGCTAACGGCATGATCGCCAATGAGACCGTGGCGCGCGCCGAGCCCGACGGCTACACGCTGCTCTTCACCTACTCCGCGACCATGACCGTCAACCCGTGGCTGATGGCAAACCTGCCTTACGACCCGGTCAGGGACTTCACGCCCATCGGACGGTCCAGCGCGCCCGGCGGCAATGTGCTGGTGGTCACGAGCAGCGTCCCGGCCAGGTCGCTAAAGGCATTGATCGACTACGTCAAGGCCAGCCCGACCGAGCTGGCCTATTGCTCCTGGGGCGTGGGCTCCGGCGGCCATCTCGCCATGGAGGTCCTGAAGGCCAGGACGGGCATCAAGCTGCGCCATGTGCCCTACAAGACGGCGACGCAATGCAGCAACGATCTGGCCGCTGGGCATGTGCAGATCGGTTTCGCCGATTCGGCGTCCGCGTTGCCGCACCTGAAGTCCGGCCGCATTCGCGCCGTGGCGGTCTCCGGGCCGGAGCGGCTGCTGCCGCTGCCCGACGTGCCAACCATGTCGGAGCAGGGCGTGAAGTTCGACTACGCCAGCTGGCTGGCCGTGTTCGGGCCCCGGAGCCTGCCGGCGCCGATCGTCTCGCGGCTCAACGCGGAGATCAACAAGATCATCGCCTCGCCGACCGAGCGCGCGCGCTTCGAGGCCATGTACCTGAGGCCCGGCACGCCGTCCAAGCCCGACGACCTTGCCCGGCTGGTGCGCGACGACCTGGCCGCCTGGGGCGAAGCCGTCAAGATCGCCGGGCTGAAGGCGGAGTAGCGGCGCGCCTCGGCCAGGAAGTCAATGTCGCGCTGGCCAAAACCCGGGCCCGGGCACGCATGACCGAGCTCAACCTGCCGGTCGCGCCGCAAGCCAAGCCGGTCGAGTCTGAGCAGCGCCTGGCCGCCGATATCACGGCCTGGGGCAGCCTCATCCAGGCCGCCAACGTCAAGCCCGAATAGTCGGCAAACCGCATCACCAAAGAGCACCGGCGATCGTCGCCCAGAGCTTGGCCCGGAGGCCGGCGCTGGCGCGGTGTTGCCTGCAGGACCGCGCCGCAACGGCCGGAGAGGGTAGTCCATAACAATGAGGAGACTGGGGTGAGGAATAAGGCATTGGCAGGCAGCATCTTGATCGTCGCGGCGGGGAGCGCTGCGGGAATCGTCCAGGCACAGACTGTGCAACTGTACGGTGTGGTCGACGCAGCGGTGGAATACGCCAAGGGATCCCAAAGCAGTTTCCGCATGCGCGACGGCGAGCAGGCGGCATCGCGCTTCGGCATCAAGGTGGTCGAGGATCTGGGGAACGGCGTAAAGGTCAATGCGGTGATCGAGGCCGGCTTCAATGTGGATACTGGCACGGAGTATTTCGGCAATGGCACCTTGTTCGGGCGCCAGTCCTACGTTGGCATGAGCAGCGGAAACTGGGGGGAAATCCGGCTAGGGCGGCAGTACACGCCAGCGTTCTACGCCTTGTCGCGCCTGGATCCGTATCTGAACAACGGTGCGATTTCGCCGTTCAACCTGCTGGCCAGCAACGTCTCGCAGGGCAATGCGCAACTGGCTTACGCGGCACGCTTCAATAACGCCATCGGGTATTTTTCTCCCAGCTTCGGTGGCGTTTCGTTCTCCGCCATGGCCGCGCCCGGTGAAGTCCCTGGCTCATCGCGCAGCGGCATGACCCTTGGGGCGAACCTGCGCTATGACGGCGATCGCCTCTATGCGTTCTATGCCTATCAGGGCGGGTACACCATGCCCACGCCAAATGGCGCGCCCGCACCCAGTACTGATCTGACCAACAACCATTTCGTCGGCGCCGCGTACAGGTTCGGGCCAGTGGAACTGGGCGCCATGGCCGGCCAGTCCGGCAGCAACGCCCCGGCGACCAAGACGGCAAGGCACTACGGGCTGACGGCCAACTGGGATGTCACGGCTAACGACGTGTTCAAGTTCGCGGTGGTCAAGCGCTACGTAAAGGGCGGCAACCAGCCGTTCGCCGTGACACTGGGCTTCGATCATTCGCTCAGTCAGCGCACCGCCATCTACACCCGTGCGGTGCTGGTCCACAACAGCCCGGGCGGCAGCGTCACCATCAATGCCATCGCGGTCGATGCGAATAGCGGTGACGCGGCAAAATCCTTCAGCGTAGGTATCCGGCACCGGTTCTGACAACCGGTTGACGCATCGCTCGTTGAAGCCCGCCGGCGTCGGGATGCCGTCCACCACGCCTTACCACCTTGCGACGGCCTGCCTGGCGCTGGCGCAGCGGGCGGGCGCTGGACTCAATAGCCAGCCCAGGGCAGCCGCTTGCTCGCCTTCAAAGCCCCAGCGAAGACTTGGCGATGATGCCCAGTTGCACCTCCGCCGCGCCGCCAAAGATGGTGTAGGCACGGCTATTGAGGAACTCCGGCAGCAGAGTATCAATGACCTCGCTGTCCTGCGCCTCCCTGGGGCCTTTTCCGCGCACCGCATCACCATCCGCCAACCCTTCCGCGTCACGCCAGCGCTGGCTTTCCAGTCCCAGCATCTCCACCCCCAGCTCGCCCACGGCCTGCTTGAGGCGGCTCGCGCGCAGCTTCAGCATGGATGACACCGGCCCGGGATTCTGACCGGGTTCCAATCGGCCTAGCGTCTTCAGCTCCAGCATCTCGAAGGCGTCCAGGTCGGCGCAAACCTCGCCGAAACGGGCCTGCAGCTGCACGTCATCGTCGCGGCACAGTCCGCCGGCGTGCAAGGCCGCCATTGCGTCGCCGACGCGCTTGAGTTGCGAGCGCAGCCGGGGGCTGAAGATGCCGGCCCCGCGTTCGAATTCGAGCAGGTATTTGGCGCAGGCCCAGCCGGCGTTCTCGGCGCCGATGCGGTTGGCTTGCGGCGCGCGCACATTGTCGAAGAAGACCTCGTTGACGTCGTGATCGCCACCGATTGTCGTCGTGATCGCCACCGATTGTGGCGATGGGCCGCACGGTGATGCCAGGGCTCGTCATGTCGATCAGGAGGAAGCTAATGCCGTCCTGCCGCTTGCCCTCACTGCTGGTACGCACCAGGGCGAACATACGGTTGGCATGGTGGGCGTGGGTAGTCCACAGCTTGGTGCCGTTCAGTATGTAGTCGTCGCCGTCGGCCACGGCGCGCATGCGCAGCGATGCCAGATCGGAGCCTGCGCCGGGCTCCGAGAAGCCCTGGCACCAATAATCCTCGCCAGTCAGGATGCGCGGCAGGTGCAGGCGCTTTTGTGCATCCGTGCCGAAGCGCAGGATCACCGGCCCAACCAGCCGCACACCCATCGGATGCACCAGCGGCGCGCCCGCCAGCGCGCACTCGGTCTCGAAGATAAAGCGCTGCACCGGGCTCCAGCCCGTGCCGCCCCATTGCTCGGGCCACAGCGGCACCAGCCAGCCGCGCTGCCGCAGGACGCGTTGCCACGGCCCGGAGATCTCCGGCTCGGGATACATAGCGCTGGTCAGGCGCTGGCCACGCTGCAGTTCCGGCGTCAGGTTCTCGTGCAGGAAAGCGCGTACCTCTTGCTGGAAGGCCGTCAGTTCGGGAGTTGGTTGGAGATTCATAGCGTGGCGGTATCCATGGCCGTAGCGTTGAGCAGAGTCTGGCTGTCGCGCCAGCCGCCACTGCCGAGCAGGCGGGCGCCGAGCTGTGCGCTGTGCCAGGCGGTGGCGCCGCCTTGCTGCTGGAACTGGGTCAGCTTGCGGAACAGGCTGGCAACGGGCAACGCCTCGGACACGCCCATTGCGCCATGCAGTTGCACGGCCTCCTGGGCCACAAAGCGTGCTGCCCGCCCGACCTTGGACTTGGCCATCGACGCCGCGGCGAGTACGCCGGGCGCGCCGCCGTCGACACGCATGGCTGCCAGCTCGCAGGCGGCTTGCGCTTCCTCGCAGCACACCGCCATTTCCGCCAGCCGGTGTTGCACCACCTGAAAGCTGGCGATGGTCCGGCCAAACTGCTCGCGCTGGCTGGTATGCGAGACGGTCAGGTTCAACGCCGCCTGCATCGCGCCGCAAGCCTCCCAGCACAGGGCAATCAGCCCCTCAGCCAGGATGCGATGCAGCGCCGGCGCCGAATCGTGGATGTGATCGATCAGGTCGATCGGGCCGATGCCGGCGCCAGAATCCGGCACGCCCAGCAGTGCCTCGTCACCGACGCGCACCCCATCGAGGCATACGTCCGCCGCCATGGCGCCGTCCGCCATGCGACAGGTCTGCAACCGAAGGCCGGCGGCACTATCCGTGGCATCCGAGGAAAGCGGCAACAGGAACAGCGCGTGCCGACCGGGGTCGGTGCCGGCCATGCGGGCGCTGACCAGCAGGGCATGCGCGCCGGGTCCGCCGGCCACCAGCAGCTTGACGCCATGTAGCCGCCAGCCCGTGCCCTCGCGCACCGCGTGGGTGTGCCGGGCCGCCCAGGGGCTGTGGCACTGCGGCTCGTCATGGGCAAGCGCGATGCGCCGTTCGCCGTCGACGATGGCCGGCAGCCACTGCGCGCGCTGCCGCACCGTGCCGAGTTCGGCAAGCAGCCGCGCGGCCAGCACGATGCCACTGTGGTACGGGGCATTGACGCCGTGGCGGCCGAAGGCGCGCATCAGCAGGCCGGTGTCCATGGCGCCGCCGCCAAAGCCCCCGCAGGCCTCGGGCAGCGGCAGTCCCAGCCAGCCCATTTCCGCGAACGCTGGCCACAGCCGGGGCGCGAGCGGGTCGGCATCGTTGCCGTAGCGGCGATGCCCCGGATCCTGCGTTCTGGTCAGGAAGTCAAGTGCGCTGTCTTCGATCAGCGTTTGTTGCTCGCTCAGGGTGAAACGCATGGTCTGCCTCAATCCGCCTGGGCACCGGAAGCCTTGGCCACCTTGGCCCACTTGACCACGTCCTGCTTGATGAAGGCGCTGAACTGGACCGGCGTGTTGCCGATGATGTCCAGGCCAAGCGAGCGGAACTGCTCGATCAGCGTGGGGTCCTTCAGGGCTTCCTGGGTCGCGGCGTGGACGCGCTTGACCACTTCAGGCGGCGTGCCGGCTGAGCGCTTTGCCGTGGTCACGGCCAGCGCCCGCACATTACCGCTCTTGATGAAAGGCGCCGACGAGGCGTACGCGTCCACCATCACCTGCACATTGCCGCCGACCAGATCGGTCAGCGCCGGCGAGCTGCCCTTGTAGGGGATGTGGGTCATGCTGACGCCGGCCATGGTCTTGAACAGCTCCGCCTCCAGGTGGGTGGAGGTGCCCGTGCCGGCCGAGCTGTAGCTCAGCGTCTTGCCGTTTGTTCTCACGTAGCTGATCAGCTCCTTGACGTTGTGCACGGGCAGCTTGGCGTTGACTTCCAGCACGTGCACCACCGACGCGACCAGCGTGATCGGCGCGAAGTCCTTCACCGGGTCGTAGGCCACATTCTTGTAGATGCTCGGGGCAATGCCCAGCGAAGAGGCCGCCATCAGCAGCGTATAGCCGTCAGGCGCCTGCTTGGCCACGTAGTCCGAGGCGATGACCGTGCCTGCGCCCGGCTTGTTCTCGACCTGCGCCCGGCTTGTTCTCGACGATGACCGGCTGGCCGAGTTGCTGGCGCAGCCGGTCGCCCAGCGCGCGCGTCATGATGTCGGCGGCGCCGCCCGGCGTGAACGGCACGATGATGCGCACCGGTTTGCTCGGGTAGGCCTCGGCCGCCACGGCATGGCTACCGGGCAGGGCGGCAACGGCCAGAGTGGCCGCAGCGATTGCTTGCTTGAACATGGCTTGTCTCCTCTTGTGCACTGAAGGTGCTTCAGTTGTTGTTCCTTGGTTCTTTCCTTGTTCGGCATTGCCCGACGGGATGGCGACGGCGCCGGGCGCAGAAGCCTGCCGCGCGCTCAGCACCCGCCCGGCACGATCAGCGCATCGAGCATCGCCACGCCTTGCTCGCGCTCGCGTACCAGCAGCGGGTTGATCTCCACCTCCCGCGCCGCGCTGCCTAGTGCCAGCACCGCCTCAGAAAAGGCCGCAATCGCCGTGCAGGCGGCAGGCACGTCGCGCAGCGGGCGGTTGCGGAAGCCGTCCAGCAGCGGGAAGGCCTTCAGCTCGCGCAGCATCTCCTGTGCGGTGTGGGCGTCCACCGGCAGCAGCCGGTGGCTGACATCGCAGTACAGCTCGGTCAGCACACCGCCCAGGCCGACAGTCAGTGCCGGGCCAAACACCGGGTCGTCCACCGCACCCACAATCAGCTCGACGCCATCTGCGGCCATGGCCTGCACCAGCAGGCCGTCGATGCGCGCCTGTGGCACGTGGCGCGCCACGCTGGCAAGGATCTCGGCATGGGCGCGGCGCACGGCCCCGGCGTCGGCCAAGCCCAGCCGCACACGCCGCCGGCCTCGGTCTTGTGGGGCACGTCGGCGCTCAACACCTTGAGCACCACCGGGTAGCCGAGCGCATCGGCAGCGGCTACGGCCTCGTCGGCGGTGGCCGCCACGCGCTCAGCAACACCCGGCACGCCGTGGCCAGACAGATACTGGCGTGCCTCGTACTCGTTGCAGGGCATGGCGAGCGCCGGCGCACCGTTTGTCCTGGCCGCGTCCGTCCGTCCCTGCAAAGACTGCCAGGGCTTGCGTTGGCGCCGGTCGTGCCATTGCAGGAAGGGGGCGAGCGTTTCGACCGTCATGCCGATGTCGGTCATCACGGGCACGCCGTGGCGGCGCAAATCGTCGCGGCGGGTGGCGCGGCCGGTGTCGACCGCAACCAGCAGTCGCGGGTACTCGGCAGCGGTGGCAATCAGGTCGTCGGCCATGCGGTCGAGCAGGTAGCCCGGCGCGTAGACGATCACCGTATCGATGGCGTCAGTCGTGGCGAGCGCCGCCAGCGCGGTGCGCACAAAGCCGGGGTCATTGACCACGTTGCCGGTCACGTCGACAGGGTTCGAAACCATGCCGTAGTCGGGAATGCCGGCGCGCAGCGTGTCCTGCAGGGCTTGCGGCAAGGTCGGCACTTCCAGCCCGCGCCCGATGCACTTGTCGGCCAGGATGGCGCCCACAGCGCCCGAGATGCTGACGATGGCCACGCGCTTGCCGGCACTGCGGCGACGGTAACGTGCCAACTCCGCCAAGTGCGCCATCTGCGCGAAATCCTGGCACTCGATCACGTTCAGTTGCGCAAAGGCAGCGCGGTAAATCTGCTGGTTGCCGGCCAGCGCCGAGGTATGCGAGCGCACGGCCTCACGGCCCTTGTCGGTCTCGCCGGCCTTGAACAGGATCAGCGGCTTGTCGGCGGCAGCGCAGGCCGAAGCGGCTTCGATGAAGCGCTGTCCGTCACGCAGCTCCTCGATATACCCGAGCACGACATCGGTATCGGCATCCTGTGCCAGGTATTCGAGGTACTCGGCAAAGTCCAGCGTGGCCTCGTTGCCGGTATTGATGAAGTGGCTGAACGGCACGCCCAGTTCGCGCGCAATGGCGAACACCGCAGCGCAGACATTGCCGCTCTGCGTGAGCAGGCTGACGGTGCCGCGTTCCTGCTGACGCGGCGCCGTCTTAAAGACCGAGGCAAAGGCCGTGTACGCCTGCGTGTTCAGGTTGGCAAAGCCCATGCAATTGGGCCCGGCCACCACCATGCTGGCCTCATGCACGAATGCTTCCATCGTCGCTTGCAGCGCAGCGCCATTGTCGCCGGCCTCGGCAAAGCCCGCGGCGTAAACGATGGCCGCGCGGATGCCGCGTGCGTGGCAGCGCCGCAGCATGGCAGTGACATCTTCCGCGCCGATGGCCAGTACCGCCAGATCCACACCGTCGGGCAGGTCTTCCACCGTGCGGTGGCAAGGCAAGCCGAAGACCGTCTCGTACTTCGGATTGACGGGGTGGATCGTCCCCTGGAAGCCGAAGCGCGTCAGCAGGTCGATCGGCATGCCGCCAATGCGGCCCGGGTTATCACTCGCGCCGACAATGGCGATAGAGCGCGGATTCAGCAGCGGATCAAGCCTGTGTGCCATGCTCGGAGCCCTCGTTGTTGCGGGTGTCGCGGTTGTTGCCGCCAGCGCGGGCGGGATCACGGATGATGGCCTTGGCCAGACCGGCATCGCGGGCGCGCAGGAAGCCTTCGCTCAGGTGGGAAAGCTGGTGCGTATCGAAGTGCGCCGACAGCGCGCCACGCAGGCCCTGGGCGTCGAGCGTGCGGTTCAGCGAACGCTTGATCAGACGCAGTCCGAAGGGCGGTGCCTGGGCGATGCGCGCGGCCAGCGCCTCGGTCTCGGCACCGAGCTCGGCATCCGGCACCACGCGGTTGACCAGGCCGATGCGCAGGGCCTCGGTGGCATCGACGCGCCCGCCGGTGTACAGCATCTCCTTGGCCTTGCGCAGGCCCATCACCCAGGGATGGATCAGCACCTCGGTGGCGGCAGCGCCCAGCGTATGCCCGACCGGGTCCGAGAAATAGGCCGAATCGCCCGCCACGACCAGGTCGCACATGTTGGCGATCATGAAGCCGCCCGACACGCAGGCGCCCTGCACCTGGGCGATGGTGGGCTTGGGAAAGTCCCAGATGCGCATGCAATAGTCGAAATAGCGCACGCTCTCGTAGGACCAGCGTTCCTCGACGGTGAAGTCGGCACGTTTGGCCTGCGCTTCCTTCAGGTCGTGGCCCGCGGAGAAATGCTGGCCGCGGCCGGCAATCACCACCACGCGTACCGTATCGTCGGCCGCCGCTTCCTGCATTGCGTGGTCGAGTTCGTCCAGCATCTGCTGGCTCTGCGCATTGCGCGCGTTTTCCCTGGCAAGCCACAGACGCCGCACGGCGCCCAACTGCTCGATTTCGATGGTGGCGTATTGCATCGCCGTCTCCTGTTGTGGTCGGACTTGCAAGTCCTGGAATTCTCAAAGCGAGTTGGAGTGTAGGAGTGCACGCTTCTACAATACAAACTTAATCATCAAAAACGACCACTATATGGACAAGAAGACCAAGATGCGCGGCGAGGAGCAAGAGACACAGACCAGCACAGGCACAGACAGACAGACGGCAGGCGCGCAGAGCCTGCGCCGCGGGCTGCAACTGTTGCGGCTGCTGGCGGAGCGCCAGGAGGAGGGCGCGCTGCTGGGCGAACTGGTGGAGGCCACAGGGCTGGAGCGTCCCACCGCCTACCGGCTGTTGTGCTGCCTGGAGGAGGAGCGTTTTGCCGAGCGCCATCCGCAACACAAGCGCTACCGGCTGGGGCTGGATGCGTTGCAGCTCGGCGCCGCGGTCGGGGAGAAGGCACCGGTGGTGGATCTGGTGATGCCAGTGATGAAGAAGCTGGCGCGCCTGTCGGGCGACACCGTGTTCCTGATCGTGCAACAGGGCGATTTCACCGTTTGCCTGCATCGCGAGGAGGGACCGTTTCCGGTTCGTGTGTTCACCACCGTACCCGGGCAGCGCCGGCTGCTGGGTATCGGCGCGGGCGGGTTGGCGCTGATGGCGCAGATGTCCGACGAGACGATCCGCGACATCTACAACCGCCGCAGCGCCCTGTACGCGGACTGCGGCATGACCCTGGCCAAGCTAACCAGTGCCATCGAAAAAGCCAGGAAGAAAGGCTACGCGGAGATTGTGGACACCATCACCGTCGGCGTATCCGGCGTCGGCTGTGCCTTCCCGCTCCCGTTCGGCGCGGAGGCAGCGCTCAGCTTTGGCGCGATCAGCAGCCGCATGCACGCCGGGCGCCGGGCAGAGCTGGGCAAGGTGCTGCAGGAGGAGTTGGGAACGCTCTGAGCAACGGGGCGTGCTATAGCGTCTTATCGTACTGCAGCGTCAGGCTCTGCGACACCTTACGTCACTTGCGCCAGGTAAAGATTCGATCCAGGGCCCTTGACCAGAGGGTCCTGCAGCGTACTATTCATCCGTTCCACGCGGCCTTTGGCCTGGCTGGTGTTGGCGCACAGGATGTCGATGTTCAGCTCGAACAGCGCGCGCCCAAACTGGCCAAACTCGGACATTCTGATTTGGCCGTAACAATTCGACGCATAATTATCATTATGTTAAATAAAATAACCACCTAAACCCCCATCCACCCCAGCCCCAAAACCACCCCCCCTAAATACTTGCTTCCCCGTTTCGTCCAACAAGGTGACGGGCGCCATATCGGTGGCGCCGGATGATCCAGTACCGAACGGGAGCTTTCCATGAGTTTCGATCGCGACGACGCCACATTCCTGGTTCTCGTCAATCACGAAGAGCAGTATTCGATCTGGCCTGACTACAAGGCCATTCCGGGCGGATGGCGCGCGGCAGGCTTCAGCGGTGGCAAGCAGGCCTGCCTGGACTATATCGAGCGCACGTGGACCGATATGCGTCCGCTGAGCCTGCGCCGCTTCATGGAGGATCCAACGCGGACGAACGCCTGACCATGGCCGCGTTGCAGCTGTTCTGCCTGCCGCACGCGGGGGCCAGTGCCACGACGTATCTGCGCTGGCGCCGCCTGTTGCCGGCCGATATCGCGCTGGTTCCGCTGGAGCCGCCCGGCCGTGGCGCGCGTCTCGACGAGCCGCTGCTGCGGGATTTCGAGGCCCTCGCCAGCGCGATGACCGATATGGCTTGCCGCGTGGCCTGGTCGTTTCCGGGCTTTGCCGATCCCGAGCTGCTGCGCATGACGCTGGACGTGCTCGATGCCGACTATCGCGTCTGCGAGAGCTTCCAGCGTGCCGACGTCCCACCGCTGCCGATGTCGCTGCATGTCTTCGCGGGCCACGACGATCCGATCCTGCCCGCCGACCTCCATGCCTGGGCCATCGAATCCCAGGTCGGCCACACGCTGGACTGGTTTGCCGGCGGGCATTTCTTCCTGCACGACGATCCGGCCGCAGTGGTTCGCCGCCTCGTGACCCATCTGGAGGCGCCTCAGGCATCCACCATGCCCGCGTTTGCGTGACGCCCGCCGCGTCGCCCAAGCATCCAAGCCAACCGTCTTCCTGAAAAGTCGATCCCAAGTATGCAGTCCGCTCCAAACGTCCCGGCCACGCTGGTGGCCCACCTCGGCCAACTGGCCGTGCACCGCGCCGGCGATACGGCACTGATCACCATCGACGCCGCCGGCGATACCCGCTACGACTACGCCTCGCTCGATGCCCGCGTGCGCGCCCTCGCCTCCCATCTGGCGTCGCGCGCCGCGCCCGGCGACCGCGCGATGCTGCTGCTCGACAGCGGGATCGATTATATGACCGCGTTTTTCGCCTGCCTCTACGCGGGATTGATCGCCGTGCCCGCCTTCGAGCCCGGCGCGGTCCGCTTGGCGCAGGTCGCGCGATTGCGCGCCATAGCCAGCGATGCGGACCCCGCGCTGCTGCTGACCAGCACGGCGCAGGCCACCGCGCACCACGATGCGCTGGCCGCCATCGCACCGCGTGCCGCCGTGATCCTGGCCGATGATCCGCAGCCGCCCGCGCGGCACGACTGGCATCCCTACCCTGCCGGCCCGGACACGCTGGCCTTCCTGCAATACACGTCGGGGTCCACGGCTTCGCCGAAGGGCGTCATGGTCAGCCATGGCAATGTCATTGCGAACGAGGTGGCGATCGCGACCGGCATGGGCGTGCGGCCCGGCGACACGATGGTCAGCTGGCTGCCGCTGTATCACGACATGGGCCTGATCGGCGGCCTGCTGCAGCCCATCCACAGCGGCGTGCCCGTGGCGATGATGTCGCCGCAGTTCTTCCTGGAGCGGCCGGCACGCTGGCTGCAGGCCATCAGCCGGCATCGCGGCACGCTGTCGGGCGGCCCCGATTTCGCCTATCGGCTTTGTGTCGAACGCGTGCGCGACAGCCATTTCGAAGGGCTCGACCTGTCGAGCTGGGACGTCGCATTCTCGGGCGCGGAGCCCGTGCGCGCCGACACGCTGCGTGCCTTCGTCGACCGCTTCGCACCGGCCGGCTTCCGCAAGCAGGCGCTGTATCCGTGCTATGGCCTCGCCGAGGCTACGCTGTTCGCCACTGGCGGCAAGCGTGGCACGGGCATGCTGAGCGAGCGTTTCGACCCTGCCGCCCTGGCACAGGGCCTGGGGAAGACGGCGAATGCCACCGACAGCGGCATGGAACTGGTCGCCTGCGGATTCCCCCGCGCCGACCATACCGTGCGCATTGCCGATCGGGATGGCCGGGCAGTCGCGGATGGGCACGTTGGCGAGATCGAAATCGCGGGCCCGAGCGTGGCCCACGGCTACTGGCGCAATGCCAGCGCCACGGCGGCCACGTTCACTGGCGACGCCGGTGCCGAACGCCGGCTGCGCACCGGCGATCTCGGCCTGATGCGCGACGGCCAGCTCTACATCGCGGGCCGGCGCAAGGACCTGATCATCGTACGCGGCCAGAACCTCTATCCGCAGGATATCGAGCAGGCTGTGGAAGCGAAGGTCACCGCCGCGCGCCGTGGCCGCGTGGCGGCGTTTCCCGTGCAGGGCCCCAATGGCGAGGCGATTGGCATTGCCGTCGAGATCTCGCGGCCGGACCAGAAGCGCATCGGACATGTGGCGCTGGTCCAGGCGCTCGCGGAAGCGGTCGGCAATGCCTGTGGCGAAACGCTGGCCGTGGCGCTGCTGCTGAACCCCGGTGGCCTGCCCAAGACCACCAGCGGCAAGCTCCAGCGCAGCGCGTGTCGGCAGGGTTGCGCGTGTCGGCAGGGTTGGCTCGACGACGGTCTGGACGCCTGCGCCGTGTGGTCGCATGGCGCCTTCTCGCGCGGCGGAATCTCCGCCAACGGCCAGGCCCCGGCCGCCGGTGAGCCCCCTCGCGGCGAAGCCGAGATCGCCCTTGCCGCGTTGTGGCAAGAGCTGCTGGGCGCGGCGCCCGCCGACCGGCAGGCTCATTTCTTTGCGGCCGGCGGCAGTTCGCTGACGGCCGCGCGCCTTGTGGCACGCCTGCGTGAGCGATTCGGCGCGGCGGTGCCCATGCGTCTGCCGTTCGAGCACCCTACGCTCGCCGCCTGCGCGGCCGCGCTGGAGTCGCTCCAAGTCGGCGGCAACGATGGCGCCGACGCGCCGATTGCGCGCGCACCGCGTACCGGCGAGATGCCGCTGGCGCCCGCGCAGCAGCGCATGTGGCTGACGGACCGCATTGCCGCGCCCGCTGACCGCTGGATCTACAACATGGCCGGCGGCCTGCGCCTTGCCGGCCCGCTCGACGCGCAGGCCATGCGCGCCAGCCTGAACGCGCTCGTCGAACGCCACGAAATCCTGCGTACGTCCTATCCGGCCGACGCGAACGGTGCGCCCTCCGCGCGCATCGCGTCCGCGCTGACGATCGATCTGCCGTACCACGACCTGTCGTCGCTGGACGCATCCCAGCGCGCGGCGGCCTTGCACGAACTGGCCGAAGCCCAGGCGCGCGAACCATTCGATCTGTCCAGCGCCCCGCTGCTGCGCGCGCGGCTCGTGCGGCTGGCCGACGACGATCACGCGCTGCTGCTCACGCTGCACCATATCGTCGGCGATGGCTGGTCCATCGACATCCTGCTCGATACGCTCGCGGCCGGCTACAACGCCGCCATCGCGGGCACCGCGCTCGATCTGCCGCCGCTGCCGATCCAGTACGCGGATTACGCCGTCCATCAGCATGGCGCGGACGGCGCGCGGTCCCAGCCATCCGAGGCCTCGTTCTGGCGCGATGCGCTGCAAGGCGCGCCGCGCCTTACGACGATCCCGTCGCCAAACCGTCGCCCGCCCGTGGCCTCGACCACCGGCGCCGCATGCCACAGCGAGCTTCCCGATGCGCTGCTGGCGCGCGTCGATGCGCTGGCCCGTGCCCACGGCGCCACGCGCTATGGTGCTGCTGGCAGCCTTCCACGCGCTGCTGCACAGGCTGGGCGGTGCCGAAGACCAGTTGGTCGGCATCGACGTGGCCGGCCGCACGCGGCGCGAGCTGGAGGAACTGATCGGCTTCTTCGTCAACGTGCTGCCGCTGCGCGCGCGGCCCCATGCCACGCTGACGTTCGCTGCCCTGCTGGCCCAGTTGCGCGATGCCACGCTGGCCGCTTTCGATCATCAGGCCCTTCCCTTCGAGCGCATTGTCGAAGTGGCCGGCGTGCCGCGCGAGCGCGCGTGGCACCCGCTGGTCCAGATGCTGTTCGTGCTGCAGAACACGCCTGCCGACGCGTGCCAGTTCGCGGGCCTGCGTGCCGAACGCCTGCCGACGCCTGTCCACGCCGCCAAGTTCGACCTCGCCGTGTTCCTCGACCCCCACGCCGATGGCCTGCGCGCCGAATGGGTCTACGCGACGGCCCTGTTCCCGCGCGCCACCGCGCGCCGCATTGCCGATGCCTACGGCGCCGTGCTGGCCCAGGCCGTGTCGAACCCCGCCCTTCCGTTGTCCGGCCTCGTTGTGCCGGCCGGCCTTTGCGAACCCGCTACCGATATGCCCGCCATGACTTCCAGCCAGATTTCCAGTCCCGGCAAGCTCGACAAGCTCGCCAAGCTCAACAAACTCGGCAAGGTCGCCGGGCTCCCGAAAACGGCGGCAGAAGCGGCTCCGGCCGCGCCGCTCGTGCGGACGTCGTTCCTGTCGCCGGGCCAGACCTTCCCCATCGTGATCGAACCGACCACGCCGGACCTGGACCCCGTGGCATGGGCGCTGGCCCATCGGCAGGACATCGAGGCCACGCTGTGCCGCCACGGCGGCATCCTGCTGCGCGGCTTCGGCCTGCGCACGCCGCAGGAGTTCGAACGGTTCGCGGAATCGATCGAGCCGGGGCTCTATGGGTCGTATGGCGATCTGCCGAAGAAGGAAGGCGGCCGCAACACGTATCGCTCCACGCCGTATCCGGAGCGCGAGATGATCCTGTACCACAATGAAAGCGCGCACCTGTCGCGCTGGCCGCGCAAGCAGTGGTTCTTCTGTGAGCTGCCCTCGCCCGTCGGCGGTGCCACGCCGATTGTCGACTGCCGCGAGATGTATCGCCGGCTGCCGCGTGAACTGGCCGCCCGCTTCGAAAGCAAGGGGCTGCGCTACGTGCGCACGTTCAACGACAAGCTCGATGTGAGCTGGCGCGACTTCTTCAAGACGGACTCGCGCGACGAGGTGGAGGCCCGGCTGCGCGCCTCGGGCACCGATTTCGCATGGCTGGACGCCGATACGCTGCAGACCCGCGAGCAATGTCCCGCCGTGATTGCCCACCCGGTCACCGGCGAGCGCAACTTCTTCAATCAGGTGCAACTGCATCACACGGCCTGCCTGGACCCCGAGGTGCGACGCGACCTGCTGGAGATCGTCGGCCCGCAGCGGATGCCACGGCAGGTGCTGTTTGGCGACGGCAGCCCGATCGGCGACGACGTGATGGCGCTGATCGGCGAACTGTATGAAGCCTGCGCCGTGCGCTTCCAGTGGCGCCAGGGCGACGTGGTCATGCTCGACAACATGCTGGCCGCCCACGCGCGCGATCCGTTCGAGGGGCCGCGCAAGATCGTCGTGGCGATGGGCGACATGTTCGAGCGCCGCGACCTGCCGGCATTGGCGGGCCGTCCCGCTACGGCGGACAGCGCTGAAGTGGCCCTCGCCACGCTGGAGGGCTGAACGATGAATGCCATCGTCCATCCGTTCGGCACCGGAAGCGATTTCCCGGGCCACGCCCAGGCCCTTGGCCGCGAACAGCGGGCATTCGAAGCACACGCGGACGTTCCGCTCACGCTGACGGCCACCCTCGACGGCACGCTCGATTCCGAGCGCCTGCAGCGGGCACTGGCGCACGTCGCCGCGCGCCATCCGGCTGCGCGCCTGGCATTCGGACGCGTCGACGGCCTGCGCGGACTGCGCCAGCATTTCGAAGGCCCGGCGCCCGTCATGACGCTGTCGGCGCCTGCAGCCCGTGGTGATGTGCCGGCCTTGCAGGCAAGCGTCCAGCGCCTTCGCGAACCGGGCGGCACCGAACGTACGCACGTATCGCTGGCCGCCAATCCGCTCGCCATCGATGGCCCGAGCCTGGTCACGCTGATGCGCGAACTCGCGCAGGCGTACGCCGACGATGCCGTGCCAGCCGGGGAAGCCCCGCTGTCCTATGCCGATTACCTCAAGTGGACCGCCGGTCTCGCGCAGGACAACGTCGAGGCCGGGCAAGCCTACTGGCAGGCCGTGCGCGACCGTCTTGCCGGGCTCGACGCCCCGCGCCTGCCGTGGCGGCAGGCGGGCACGGCGCCCATTGGCGCGCTGCGCACGCTATCGGCACCACTGCCGGAGGCAGATGCCGCTGCGCTCGCCGGCCTGGCCAGCCAGCTCGACCTGCCGCTCGTGCATGTGCTGCAGGCGGCATGGTGGCTGCTACTCGCCCGACTCGATCCCACGGGCCGATTCTGCGCGGGCTGGTGGCAAGATAGCCGCGACGATTTCGAGGCGCTGGCCGGCGCCGTCGGCCGCTACGAGTCGGTGCTCCCCGTCACGGTAGAGCCCGACGCGGAACGCAGCGTCGCCGATTGGCTCGGCCAGTTCAGCGCCCAGCTTCAGCAGCACGCGGGCTGGCGCGAGCACGCCACGGCCGATGCCGCGTCCGGCACGCCGACGCGTATCGGCTTCGCCACCACCGGCCCTGCCCTGCTCCGCGCGCATCACGGCGATATCGCATGGCGCATCGCTGCGCCGCAGGCACCGACGCCGGGCGTCGAGCTGGCGCTGCACGTCCATGCCGGCGATGCTGGTTTGCCGGGCGAACTGGCGCTGCACTATTCGGCTGAGCACTATCGCGCCGACGCGATGGCCTGCCTGCTCGACCAGTACCTGACCCTGCTGCGGACCCTGCCGACGCAGTCGGGGACCACCGTCTCGGCGCTGCCGCTGGCCACGGCCGCGGATCAGGCTCGTATCGCGGCGATGCACGGTCCGGCGCTGCACGTCGGCACCCAGATGCTGCCGCAGCGGCTGGCACACTGGGCCGCCGAACGGCCACTGGCCGCCGCGCTATCCGCCGGTGGTCGCCAGTGGGGCTATGCGGAACTGTCCGCCGCCGTCGATGCGCTGGCGAGCGATCTGCCGTCACTGGGTTGGCGCCCGGGCCAGCCGGTGGGCCTGCTGCTGCCACGTTCCGGCGAACTCGTGATCGCGCTGCTGGCGGTGATGCGTGCCGGTGGCGCCTATCTGCCGCTGGACCCCGCATGGCCGCCGCAGCGGCGCGCGCGGATCCTGGCGGACGCCGGCGCCACACTGATGCTGACCGACGCCGCGCACCTCGCGGACGCAGCCGGTCCGACACCGCACGCGGATGTCGCCGCGTGGCCGGCGTCTTCGTCCGGCGTCACGTCCGGGGCGTCGCTGCCCGATATCGAAGCGGACCAGACGGCCTACGTGCTCTACACGTCGGGCTCCACGGGCACGCCAAAGGGGGTGCCGATCTCGCACGCCCAGTTGCTCAACTATGCGGCGGCCTCCGGCCAGGCGCTGCGGCTCGATCGCTGCGAGCGGTTGTGGCGTGGCGGCTGCCTCTGTGTGGCGGACGATGCCGATATGCAGGATGCCGCCAGCTTTGCCCGCTTCCTTGCCCGCGAACAGGTGGACTGCCTGAAGATCGTCCCGTCCCATCTCGATGCGCTGCTCGACGGCGATGCGGCGCCGCTGGCGCTGCCGCCGCACGCCACAGTGGTGGTGGGCGGCGAAGCGGCCTCGCCGGCATTGCTGGCGCGCCTGCGCAAGCGTGCACCCGATGTCCGCCTCTGCAATCACTACGGCCCCACGGAGACCACCGTGGGCATCCTGGTCCACGAAGCGGGCCGTGCCGCCGACCTGCCGGAAGCGCCCCTGCCGCTGACGCGTGTCCTGGCGAACTGCGAGGCTCATGTCCGCACTGTGGCGGGGCAGCCGGCGACGGTCGGTGAAACGGGCGAACTCTACACGTCTGGCCACGTGGCTCGTGCCCGAGGCGGAAGCGGATGGCGCGCTGACAGCCGCGCGACGCAATGCACTGCGCCAGGCGCTGGCGGAGCGCCTGCCCGATCCGATGATTCCCGCGCAGTGGTTTGCCGTCGCGGCGCTGCCGCGCCTGCGCAACGGCAAGATCGATCGCCGGGCACTCGCTGCTTCGGCCCTTGCCGAGCCGGACGGGGCGTCCGTCCCGTCCCGCGAGCCGGACAGCGCGCTGGAAGCGCTGCTGCTCGACCAACTGCGCGATCTGCTTGGCGCGCCCACGCTGGCGGTCCATGACGATCTGTTCGAGGCCGGCGGCCATTCGCTGCTGGTCATCAAGCTGGTGGCGCGGATTCGCAAGCTGCTCAAGCTGGAAATCGCGCCTGCGGTGGTGTTCGACGCCCCGAGTGCCGCCGCGTTGGCCGGCGCCCTGCGCGCCACGGCTACGGACCCCGATGGCCTGGAGACGCTCGCCCGCCTGCAACGCCAGTTGGCGGCGATGTCTCCGGAGGCCCTTGCCGCCCTGCGCGCATCGGCCGGCACCACGGCATGACGACAGCCCCGGCGCGATGGACGCGCCGGGGCGTCGACCGATCGGGATACCGGGAAAACAGGCTACTTCTTCA
Source organism: Cupriavidus basilensis OR16 (assembly GCF_000243095.1). GTDB lineage: Bacteria > Pseudomonadota > Gammaproteobacteria > Burkholderiales > Burkholderiaceae > Cupriavidus > Cupriavidus basilensis_D. Next base: position 30,806 of record NZ_AHJE01000068.1, read on the forward strand.
GGACCGCATTCATGACGCAATCTTCCAACGCTGCTCAGCAGGCAGCGCTGCTGGCGCTTCTGCTGGAGCAGGACGCCGAATCCGCAACGCACGCGGCCGCCCAGTTGCCTGCTGGCGTGGATGCCGACGCCATGGCGTCCACTGGGCCAGCCGATGGCGGCGACGCCCCGCTGTCGTTCTCGCAGCAGCGGCTGTGGTTCCTGCTGCAATACGAGCCGGGCAGCACTGCCTACAACCAGACGCGCGCCTATGTGCTGCGCGGGGCGCTGGACCGCGCCGCGCTGGATGCCGCGCTGCGCGCCGTGATGGCGCGGCATCCGGCGCTGCGCACGCGCTTCGTCGCCGATGCGGCCACGCCGGGCGCGCTGCCGCGACAGGTGGTGGAGCCCTCGCCGGCGTTTGCGCTGGCAGAGGCCCCGCTGGCGATGGGCGCTTACGCGCTGCACGCCCGCATCGACGCCGAAGCCGCGCGGCCGTTCGACCTGGGCCAGGCGCCGCTGCTGAGGGCGACGCTGCTGATGCGCGCCCCCGACGACCACGTGCTGCTGCTGTCGCTGCACCACATTATCTCGGACTTCGTCTCGAATGCCGTGATTGCGCGCGATCTCGCGCAAGCCTACGGTCAAGCCTTGGCGGGCGACGCCGTGCGCCTTGCGACACCGGGTGCGACCTTTGCCGCCCATGTCAGCCGCCAGCGCGATGCCCTGGCCAGCGGCGCGCTCGATACGCAGCGCGACTGGTGGCAACGCCTGCTGGGTAGCCATGTGCCCGCGCTGCAACTCCCCACGGACCGCCCGCATGGTGCCGACGCGACGCGTATCGCCCGCCGCGTCAACGCTGCCTTGCCCGCGCGGCTCGCCCGCACATTGCGCGCGTTCTGCGTCGCGCAGCGCTGCACCCCGTTCGTGGCGCTGCTGGCGGCGTGGCAGGCGCTGCTGAGCCGCCATGCGGGGCAGGATGACTTTGCCGTGGGCGTGCCGCACACCGGCCGCGACGGCGATGGGCTCGACGATGTGGTCGGCTTCTTCGCCAATACCCACGTCTACCGCTCGCGCGTCTTGCCCGGCGTGACCGGCTGCGCGCTCTGCGAAAGCCTGCGCGCCGATGCGCTGGGCGCGCTGGGCCATGCGGCACTGCCGTTCGAAGTGCTGCTCGACCGCATGCACGTGCCGCGCGATGCGGGCCGGCCGCCGCTGTTCCAGGTGATGTTCAACCTGCGCACCGCCACGGCAGGTGCCGGGCTGTCGCTGCCGGGCCTGACCGTGGAGGCTGTGGAAGCCCGCGAGACGGGCGCCAAGTTCGACCTGATTCTCGATGCGGAAACCGGCGCCGAGGATGTCACGCTCCATCTGGAGTACGACTGCGCGCTGTTCGACGCCGCCAGCGCCGAGCGCCTGCTGCGCGACTACGTGACGCAGTTGTCGGGCCTGATGCATCAACCGGACCTGCCGCTGACGGCGACGCCGCTGCTCGACGCGTACGACGGCGCGGTGCTTGCGCACCAGCTTGCCGCCGGCCGCCCGCTGCGGCGCGCCGCTGCCATCGAGCCCGCGCATCGCCAGATCCAGCGCCACGCGGCGCGTTCCGCCGATGCCATCGCCCTGCGCCATGGCGACACCACGGTCAGCTACGGAGACCTCGAACGGCGCGCCAACCGGCTCGCGCACCGGCTGATCGCACTCGGCGTGGGGCCCGAGGTGCGCGTCGGCATCGCCATGGAACGCTCGCCCGAGATGATCGTCGGGCTGCTGGCGATCCTGAAGGCCGGCGGCGCCTATGTGCCGTTCGATCCGGCCTATCCGGCCGAGCGGCTGGCCTATCTGTTCGAGGACAGCGGCATTGCGGCGCTGCTGACGCAACCGGCGCTGCGCGACCTGCTGCCGCCGCGCGATGGCCTGCCGGTGCTGATGCCGGATGCCGACGCCGACGATCTCGTGTGGCCCGACACGGCGCCCGATGTCGACGTACGGCCGGAACATCTGGCCTACGTGATCTATACGTCGGGCTCCACGGGGCGGCCGAAAGGGGCGCAACTGCAGCACGGCAACCTGTCGCGGCTGCTGGCGTCCACGCAGCATTGGTTCGGCTTCAACGCGGACGACGTCTGGACGCTGTTCCACTCGTATGCGTTCGATTTCTCGGTGTGGGAGATCTTCGGCGCGCTGTGCCACGGCGGCCAGCTTGTGATCGTTCCCTTCCACGTGAGCCGCGCCCCGCAGGAATTCATCGCGCTGCTGCGGCGCGAGCGCGTCACGGTGCTGAACCAGACGCCATCGGCCTTCCGCGCCTTGCTGGCGCAACCCGAGCTTTACGAGGCACCGCTGGCGCTGCGCTACGTCATTTTCGGCGGCGAAGCGCTCGATCCGCAGGCGCTGCGGCCGTGGATCGACCATGCCGGTGATGCCGCGCCGCAGCTGATCAATATGTACGGCATCACCGAGACCACGGTCCACGTGACGTACCGGCCGATTAGGTGTGCCGACCTGGACCCCGCCACGCGCGCACGCAGCCCCATCGGGGAGCGCATCCCCGACCTCGGCATCCGCGTGCTCGATCCGGGTTTGCATCCGGTGGCGCCGGGTGTGGCCGGGGAACTGTTTATCGCGGGAGATGGCCTGGCCCGTGGCTACCTGAACCGCGCGGCACTCACCGCCGAGCGCTTTATTCCCGATCCGTTTGCCGACGACGGTGCGCGGCTCTACCGCACGGGTGACCTGGCGCGCTGGCTGCCTGACGGGCAACTGGAGTACCTGGGCCGGATCGACCAGCAACTGAAGATTCGCGGCTTCCGGATCGAACCGGGCGAGATCGAGGCGCGGATTCTCGCGCAGGAAGGTGTGGGCAACGCGGCCGTGCTGACTATCGAGGGCCCTTCCGGCGCAAGGCTGGTGGCTTATGTCGTGCCGGCTGGTGGCGCGCAGGTGGATATCGCCGCCGTCCGCACCGCATTGGCCGCCGAATTGCCCGACTACATGGTGCCGGCGGCATTCGTCGCGATCGACGCCCTGCCCCTGACCCCGAACGGCAAGCTGGACCGCCGTGCGCTGCCGGCGCCGGCATTCGAGAGCGCCCAGACCTTCGTCGCCCCCGAGGGCGAGGTGGAAACCGCACTGGCTGGTATCTGGGCCGAAGTACTGGGCCTGCCGCGTGTGGGCCGCTCGGACAACTTCTTCGAACTCGGCGGCGACTCGATCCTGAGCCTGCAGATCGTGGCGCGCGCCCGCGCGGCCGGCTGGCTGCTGACGCCGCGCCAGCTTTTCGAGCGTCAGACACTGGCCGAACTGGCGGCGGTCGCCACGCCTGTGACGCTAGGGGCCGATGCCGGCAACGCGGTGCCCTCCGGTGCGGTCCCGCTGCTGCCGATCCAGGCTGATTTCTTCACCATGCCGATGGCCCGGCGTCACCACTGGAACCAGTCTGTACTGCTCGATTGCCGGGACGG
>NZ_AHJE01000067.1 GCF_000243095.1 Cupriavidus basilensis OR16
TTTGCCACGTACCGGCACCAAAGGAGTCACCAATCGCGGTTGCACCCACCGCTGCCAGGTTGGTGACGAGGCTGGCCTCGAATGCTTGCCCAAAGCTACCGCCATTGATGGCCGTTGACACCCCGGCATTGACCGCGGAGTGTTCGACCGCGCCAAGCGCCGCAGTTCCCCACTGCGACATCCCGCCACCTTCACTGGCCAAGCTCGATACGTCACTCGCGCCGCCGCCGAGCCCGTAATCCATGCCATAGGTCGCCACCGCAATTGCGACCGACGTTGCGACAGATTTCAGATCGATCGAACCATTGTTGATCATCTGGTTGGCGAGACTGCCGACTATCGCACCGCCAATTGGCCCCAGATAGTAGGTGGCAACAATCGTGATCACAGCACCGATCACCTGACCCAGTACACCCATCCCACCTTCTTTTACAAAGTCGGTGTGAAGGCTGTCGGCCTCCGTGAGCTGCGTGAAATTCCCGCCCAGTTGCTGCTGCAGATTCGCCAGCAATTGCGCCGTGCCAGCCTTATCCACCGTCCCATCCGCATCGAGCTGCTGCAGGATGCCGCCAATGTTGGCGATGGTCTGTACATTCAGGTCCATGTTGGCGGCGCTCATGAACCCGCCCGGCTGGACCGTGGTGCCTGTTGTGTCGGTGTAGCCGCCCTTGACGCTGTTCCAGATCTGCCCAACATTGACCACGTTGGCCTGGTTGGTCAGCGAATCGGTATTGACCGTGAGCGTGCCGCTCGCACTGATGCTGCCGGTATTCAGGATGCTGCCATTGCCATCCTGATTAAAGTTCAGCGTCACGTCCCGCCCGCTGATATTGCCCCCCGCTGACATCGCGCTCGTGTTCGCCGGCAGGTACACCTGCGGCATCAAAGCCGTGATGGTCGGGCACACGCCTACGCCGGTCGCCGTGCAATTGGGATCCGGCACGGTCTGCTCGACGTACCACAGCATCGGCTTGTCGAGCTCTCCGACCTGCGCCTGCGTCAACGCCGCGCCTAGTTGCAGGCCGTTGGTCTTTGCATACTCCAAGGCGTTCTGATACAGCATCGCCTTCTCGATCTGTGTTGGCGATAGGTTCTGCTTGCTGTCATAGGTCAGACCGTCGATAAAGCTCGCCTTGCCGGTCTCCTTCAATGAGGCCTGCTGCAACAACAGGTTCTCTTCTTCGGGGTTGTAGTAGAACAGCGTCGAGCCGGGCTGCAGCGTGGCTGGCAGGTTGTCGATCAAGGTTTGCGGGCCGAAGCCGGCTGACAGGGCCGGGTTCAGTTGGCCATCGACATAACTGGCCTTGCCAGCAACCGGCGTTGGCAAACTGCCGCTGCCGACCGAGCGCGGCAGGCCGAGGTTCAAGCCCGGCATCGTCACTGGTGACAGCGAGATCACTTGCGACGGCGCGTTCACCCGCGGCGTATAGGTGTTCGCCGTGGTGATGCCGTTGATCAGCCGTACGCCAGTGAGCGACACTTCGGTGCCGATCACGTTGCCGACGTTCTGGATCTGGCCGCCCGAGCTGATGGTCAGGTTCGGTGCCTGGATGGTGCCGGCGATGTTGCCTACCGGCGTCGGTGGGTCAATGACCCCGCCCGTGGCCGTGTAGGCGCTGCCGTACAGTGCGGCGCACTGCTCCGGCGAGCCGCACGCCCACACGTCGTGGCGTTTGTCGCTGCTGAACATCCCGGTCTCTTGCACCCAGTGCGAGTGCCAGTACGCGTTCAGGGTCTGCGCGCTGTTGACCACCGGACCGGCCACGTTGATGACCGCGTTCGCCCCGGCGGAGATCAGGCTGCCGACGTTGGTCAGCGAGCCCGCGTTGATGCTCAGCTTGTTGCCGGCCGAGATGACCGAGGAACTGCCGGACTGCTGGTCGACGTACCCTTCGCAATAGCTTTCCTTGTAACCGCCAGCGGTCATACAGCCAGCGTACTGTTGCTGAGTGCCGTAATTCTCGTGCACAGCGACCGGCGGTGCCAGCGTATTGACGATGGCGCCCGCGACGTTGAGCTGAATGTTGTTGCCCGCGACGATGTTGCCGGAAGTGTTCGTCAGGCTCTGGGCAGGCGTGGTGGATTCTGCCGTCGAACCCACGCCGCCGATGACGATATTGTGGCCGGCGATAAGATTGCCGTAGGTGTTGCTGGTCTGGCCGGCGGCAATGACCAAGTCATTGCCGGCGTAGATGGATGCGTTCTGCTGGTTGTAGCCGAAAGTGCTCGTGGTCGGATTGTTGCCACGTTGTTGGCCGGCGGTGCCGCAGGCAGAATCGGGAACGCCCGAGGCGCACCCGACCTGCGAGGCATAATTTTGCTGGTTGCCGCCCTGGTTGCTCAGGCTCGCGGCATTGATTGCCACATTGTTGCCGGCGTAGAGAATGCCTTCGTTGACCAGGTTGCCGCCGCTGATGGTGAGATTGCCGCCAGCGGCAATCAGGCCCAGCGGCAGTGAATATGTTGTGGTGCCGCCTGCCGAGGCTGGCGCGCTGCCGGGGGCAAAGGTGTAGGCAGCGGGACCCGTCATGGTGCATGTGTTCCCAAACATGCAATATGGATCCCATTGCGGCAGAACAACGCCGGCGCCAGTGCCGGGAACAGCTACCGTGCCGAGACCGGCGAGCGCGTTCAGGAATGCTCCTAGTCCTGCCTGGTCGACGCTGATGGTCGTCTGGCCTGCGAGCATCGGCGCAACGGAGCCGTTGCTGAGCGATTGGATATTCAGCGAAACGCCATTCAAGCCGGAAATCTGCCCGCCGCGGTTGGATAACTGGCTGGCCTGGATGGAAACCGAGTTCCCCGATATCACTCCGGAAGTCCCCGGCGTTTGCGTTGTCACCGTCTGATAGACATTGGGCAATGCGATAGTCTGGGTCACCGCGCCGGCGTCGGCGGATTGCACTACGTTCCAGGCGGCCCCACCGCCGCCAGGCAGCGCGACTTGCTGAAGCGTTACCGACGTTGCTGTACTCGCGCTGGATCCAAGCGGAGCAAGGAGATCTCCGAGCGTCGTACCGACTGGCCCATTGGCGCTCGAATAGTTGGTCATGACGGTGCTAATGTCGATTGTCCCGTACGTCACCGTCCCAATCGAATTCGACAGCAGCAATCCCGGATCGCGAATCTGCGTCGTAGTCGTTTGCTGCCCCGTTGGCGCAGTCTGGTCGTTGATGACGCGATTGGCCTGGATAGATACGTCGCGCCCGGCAGTGATAACGCCGCCGGTGTTCTGCAGGTCTCCGCCCAGGTTGAAGCGCACATCGCCCGCGGCCTGCGTGGTCGCGAGTTGGTTGTCGTACGATCCGCCGTTGACGGCAATCGTGCCCTGTGCCTCCACGGTGCCGCGATTGGTACCCGAGCCGTTCAGCGTGACATTGTTGTTGGCGTGGATCACCGCGCCACCGGCATTGCTGAGCGTGCCGTTGATGGTGAGGTCACTGGCGCTGATTTGGCCATAGTTGGCGAACACGCCGCCCGTGGCGAACGTCATCGGCGTGGTGCCGTCGATCCTACCGGCATTGGTGAAGCCACTGATGCCGTTGACGTACACGCTCTGACCACTCGGGTTCCACGTGCCGGACACATACACCGAGCCGGCCGTGATGCTCAGCTTGCCACCCTGTTTGATGGTTCCCAGCGAGGGGTCGAGGGCCATGTTCGCCGCCGAAATGCCCAGGTCGCGCTGCGCCAGGATATTGCCGTTGACGTTGTAGAACGCGCCATTGCCGCCGGTCAGCGTGAGGGAGAGGTCTCCCGTGGTAGGCCCGCCTGAGGCATTCGGATTGCCCGCGAACAGCAAGCCGCCCTGGTTGTTCAAGGAACCAGCGGTGACGCTGAGCGCGTTAACACCCATCAGTGAGCCGCTGTTCGTGAGCCCGGCGCCGACGGAGACATTGGTGGTGCTGCCGTTGACCACGCCGGCGTTGGCGAAGCTGCCTGCCTGGATCGTGGTGGTGCCTGTCGAGGCGAGGGACGCGCCGGCGGTATTGGTCAGGCTGCCGGCCGACACATTGAGGTCGCCGCCAGACAATATATTGCTGGCATTGGCAAGATTGCCGCCTGCTGCCAGGGAAGCCTTGCCGACGACCAGCACCCGCTGGCCGGCCATGGACAACTGGTTTCCCGCGTGGACATCCAGGGCGCCGCCGACAATCGCGTCGCCCACAGTCACGTTGGTACCGCCAAGGGTCGTGTTGCCGGTGGAAACGATCTGCGCCCGGCTGGCATCAAGGCTGGCCTGCGCCACCGCCTTGACGTCTTTGGAGCCATTCAGCGAGCCTGCGAGCGTGAGATTGGTGCCAGCAAGGTCGACCTGCCCGGCAACGGTGCTGTTGCCTGTCAAGGTCAGCGTCTGCCCCGCTCGCAGCGTGGCATCACCGTTGGCGGAAACGCCGGCCACAGTCACGTTGCCCTGCGCACCTGTGATGTTGACCGTGCCCATGACCGAGACACCACCTGCGGCCGATGCTGCTTGAGCTGCCTGGATGTTCAGATTGCCGCCAGTCGCCACGGCACCCGTGAAGGCGAGGCTGCCGCCGGTGGAGACAGTGTTGATGTCGCCCACCACGGTGGTCTTGCCAAACGAGGCATCGCCGCCCGCAGTGGCAGTCAGCTTGCCGGCGCCTTCGATGTCGCCGAGGGCGATGCTGCCGCCAGCGCGAATGCCGATGTCCTTGCCGAAGCTCAGGGCCCCGCCGCCTGAAATCGAGGTGCCCGCGTCAATGGCGGCCGTTCCCAGCCCCAACAGGGCGCCGGCCAGTGTCATGCCACCTTGCGCGGACAGCGTCGTGTCGCCGTTGACCAGGCCACCGGCAAGAGCAAGAATCCCTCCGGAAGTAGCCGTCAACTTGCCAATCGTGGTCACGGCACCAGCCACGCTCAGGTTGCCGCTTGTCGCGGTGAGCGTCGCATCTGCATTGGCACTCAGCGGGCCGCCAACCGTGAGATTTCTCCCGGCGGTGGCGGTCACGGCGTCATAGCCAAGCACCGAGCCACCTAGCGAGGCATCTCGTGCAGCCGTCAGCTGCATCGGGCCTCCAGATACGGTCGCGCCGGCAATGGCGAGATCCCCACCACCACTTAGGCCGTTGGCGATGAGGCTGAGTGCGGCGCCCGCCTGCGCTGCGCCGAGAGCCAGACTGTTACCCGCGGTGGCAGTAAGGGTGCCATTTGTGGCAACCGCCCCAACCACGCCGATATTGCCGCCAGCGACTAGGCTCGCCTGATCCCCGAAGGCCACAGCAGCAGCGCTGAGGTTGCCGCCTGCTGCCAGGGAGCCGGTGTGCTGCGCGGCGATGCCTCCGGTGAGCGTCATGTCGCCACCAGCACTGACATTGGCGGCACCTGCGGATACAACTTGGCCGGTTGCCGCCAGCGCGCCGCCAGCCGTAGCGTTGAGATTCCCTTGGGTCGCCACGCTAGTCAGATTGAGTTGGCCATCGCGGGCAACCAGCGCGAGGTCTCCGGCGACATTGAGTTGGCCAGCGGCGGCGACGTTGCGCCCAGCCGTCAGCGTGGCTTTGCCGCCGCCATTCACGGCACCGCCAACAGATACATCCCGCGTGCCTTGCAATGCCAAGTCGCCTGCCGCCGTGGCCGGGCCAGACAAGGAGACGTCACCACCGCCCGCCGTACCGCCTGCGCTCACGGCCAGCGCTCCGCTCACGGCCTGCACCGAGCCCAGCCCCGCATTGTTGCCGGCAGCCACTGAGACGCTGGCACCCTGCAGCGCTCCGCTCAGCGCAGTGTCGCGCCCCGCGTTGATGGTTGCTGCCTGCGCGAAGGCAGCGGTACCCGCACCGTAGACGTCGCGGCCTGCGCTCAGCGTGCCGTCGCGCTGGCCGGCAACGGAGCCGGACAAGGCGATATCCCGCCCCGCCTGAGCGGCGACGGTGTTGGCAGCGGCAAATTGGCCCCCCAGGTTGGCGTCCAGCCCGGCGGAGACCAAGAGAGCCTGGTTGGTCGTCAAGCTTCCCGATACGGTGGCGCTTCCCGTTTGGGCCGCCAAGCCGAGATCGCCAACCGCGTTGACGGATCCGGTCACGGCTACATCCCGCCCGCCGTTCAGCTGGACGGTTGTGCCGCCGGTCAGTGTCCCGCCGACAGTCACGTCGCGGCTGCCTTGGACAGCCACCGCCCCAGGTACGCCGACCGTCCCCGTCAACGCCGCGTCGCCGCCGCTGGCATTGCCGTTGGCGGACAGCGTCAAGGTCGTCGAGGACAGGACATTGTTCAGCGCCGCATTGTTGCCGCCAGTGGCCTCCACGCTGTCGGCCTGCATGGATCCGGTAAGGGAAACGTCTCTGGCCGCAGTAATCGAGAGTTTCTGTGTGGCAGACTGCGTGCCAGGCCCATTCACGTCGCGGCCGGCATTGACCGTGATGTCCTCGTGGCCCACCAGCGTGCCGTTCAGGGCCGCGTCGCGGCCGGCGCCCAGCTTGACCGCCCCCACCGCGCTGGTACTTGCGCCTAGGGACAGGTCCAGCCCGGTAGCCACGTCCAGTTTGCCGCCACTATTGATACCGCCGGTGGCGTTGAGGCTGCCTTGGCGAGCGAGCAGCGAGAGATCGCCCACCGACTCGATAGCACCGTCCACGCTGATATTGCGCTGGGCGTCCACGGCGATGATTGAGCCGCCAGCCAACTTCCCGCCGACCGTAGTATCCCGCGCAGCGGTCAACTGGACATCCCCCGTTGCGGCCGCAGTGCCGTTGACGCGAATGTCACCCGCGCCGTTGTTGCCGAGCGCCTGGACATTGAGCGTCGAAGCGGACTCCACATTGTTGACGGCCGCACTGTTGCCTGCCGTGACCTGCACGGCCTGGCCCTGGATCAGCCCGCCTTGCGCGATGTCCCGACCGGCGGCTAATGCCGCCTGCTGGCCGAATGCGACCGTCCCGGTGCCGCCCAGATCCCGCCCCGCCGACAGATTGCCATTCGCCTGCCCGTGCAGTAGCCCGGTCACGACAAGGTCGCGCCCGCTAGCCAACGTTGCGTCGCCGCCTGCCGTGGTCGTTCCAGCGAGACTGATATCGGTCCCGGCCTGAACCCCAAGCGTGCCCTGGCTGGCGATGGTGCCTGTCGTTGCGACCGACCCAACGTTCGCAGCGAGGCTGGTATTGCCTGCAGACTGGATACTGCCGCTGACATTCAGGTTGCGGTTGGCGGATGCAATGAGATCAGCACCGCCCACGATGGCCCCCGTCAGATTGAGGTCTTGACCGGCGGACAGCATCATCGCAGAGCCAGCCTGGACATCGTGCAGCGTCGCAGCACCGGTCGAGGTCACCTGCACCGAGCCGCCCCGCAGCGAGCCGGTCAAGTTCGTGTCCCCTCCCGATTGCAGCGTCGTGGCGAGGCCGAACGCGGTGTCTCCGCCCCCGCTGATCGCGCCACCCGCGACCAGGCTGCCGTTGCCCTGCCCGGCCAGCGTGCCGCCAAGCGAAATATCGTTCCCTGCCGTGAGCGCAGTGTTCCCCAGCGCTGAGGTCGACTTCGCGCCAAGCCCAATCGACTGGGCGGCGTCGACGGTCAGGTTGCCACCGGCCTGGATGTCCCCAGAACTGGCCAGCGAGCCCGTGCGCGTCTTGAACAGCACGTCGCCGTTGGATTGAAGCTTGCCTAGCACCGCGGCGTCTCTTCCTGCATCGATGGCCAGTGCCGAGGCGGTCTGCAAGCTGCCATTGACAGCCACGTCCCGGGCCGCGGTCAAGGTACCCGCGCCAGCGCCTTGTACGGCCCCGGTAACGGTAATGTCGCCGCCCCCGGCCAAGCCGCTCGCTCGGATATTGAGATCGCCGTTGGCCTGGACATTGTTCAAGGACACCGAACGACTTGCGGCGACATCCAGCCCGTTGGCCTGCAGGCTGCCGCTGACGATGGTGTCTCGCCCAGAACTGGCTGCGACATTGCCGGCAATTGCAGTCGTACCGCCCAGGTTCACATCGTTGCCGGCAGTAAGCTGGCCATTGCCCTTGGCGGATGCAGAGCCGGTGAGCGCGATGTCGTGCCCGGCCCCAAGCGTGGCATCGCCCACGACGTTGGTATTGCCACCGAGTGCGATATCGTTGCCGGCGTTGGCAGTCAGCTTGTCGCCGACGGTTAACTGGCCGGAAGACGCGATGTTCCCGCCCGACGCGGTCAGGTTCAGGGACTTGATCGCCTGGATGCCACCGGCTGCACCTACCCCGACGTTTCGGCCGCTGGTGAGGTCCACACGGTCCCCACCAGCCATCGTCCCACTGACGACGATATCGCGCTGCGCGTTGATGGCGACGGCGCCCACCGTGGCGGCGCTACCATTGAAGAGGACATCGCCACCGCCAGCTGCTCCCTGGGCAGTCACGGAGAAGGCACCGCCCGCCTGGACATCGTTGAAGGCCGCGCTATTCCCCGCCTGCACGGACAAGTCGTTCGACAGCAATTTGCCCGTGAGCGAAACATCTCCCCCGCTCTGCAGGTTGGCGCTCTGCCCAAAGGCGAGTGACCCGGAACCCGTCAAATCCGTGCCGGCCTGGATGCGTCCGTTCTGCTGGGCAATCAGCACGCCCGCGACATCGATGCCCTTGGCGGCTCGCAAGTCTGCGGTCGTACCTGCCAGTAACGAACCGCCAATAGCGAGGTTACCGCCGGCCGCGACAGAAGTAACGCCCCCGCTCGCGAGCGCGCCGGAAATCCGGGTATCTGCACCTGAGGCAAGGGCAACATTGTTCTGAGCCGTCGCTTGACCTGCAACGACCAGGCCCTGCCCTGCCGTGGCCGACAGGTTTGCGCCGCTGTTGAACGCGCCCTGCGCAATGATGTTGCCGCCGGCCGAGAGCGTCATGTCCGAGGAAGACAGGAGCGTCGCCGCGCTCTGGACATTGACATCCCGCCCGGCCTGCGCCGTGACCGAGGCCGCGCTGAGTTGGCTGCCGAGATTGACGTCACGCGCCGCGGAAAGTGTGGCCGCGCCAACAGCGGTCGTCGCGCCGGTCACGGCAATGTCGCCAGTGCCGTCTGTTCCAGACGAAGTAAGGGAAAGCGCACCACCGCTCTGCACGGTCCCCACCTGCAGGCTCTTGCCGGCAGACAGCGTCGTGTCACCATTGGACTGCGCACTGGCGACATTTACGTTGCCGCCGGCGACTGCACTGAGTTGGCCACCTGACTGGAGGGTGCCCGTCGAGGCAACGTCGCCGCCCGCGCTGATCGCGTAGCCGCCGACGCCAAGATGTGAGCCAGCAAGGGCAATATTGCCCGTCGCCTGGACGGTGGCCTGCTGCTGAGCAGCCGTACCCGCCAGCGAGACGTCGCCGTTGGCCGAGATGAGCAGATCGCTGGCATTGGCTGCGAGTTGGGCATCCATGCGCACACCCATGCCCGCCGCCGTGCCGATGACCTGGATCTGCCCAGCCGTGATTGCACCAAAGGCGGTCGCATCGATGGCATAGCCGCCGTTGGCCGCGCCATTCGCCGCCGTGATGGCAGTGGCGTTGTTTGCCACGCCATTGGCGACGGTGGCATAGGTCGTCCCCGTCACCGTGGTCGACGCAGGCATGACCAACTGGCGGCCGGCAATGAGATTGATGCGGTTGCCGGCGTAGAGCGGCGCATTGATGCCGATCGTCTCGCCAATCAGGTCGATGGCCCCCACCGTCCCTTCGATACCCGCACCCGGGCCATTCACGCCGGCATTGCCTTCAATCTGAATATGGCCACCCGTGACGTTGTAGCCAAGCGCTTTCGCATTGGCAAAATCCGTTGGAATTCCACCGGGACCGGACAGGAACTGCGGGCGACCGGTCGAGAGCGTCACACCGATGGTGTTGGTGAATCCCAACCCCTGCGTGGTGATGCCGTTGGGATTGGCGATGATGACGGTTGCTGGTGCGCCAAACACTTCCAGTGGACCTTTGAGGGAGCTGGCAAAGCCCAGCCCGGTCGACGTCACCTCATTGACAATGGTGCTTGCAACTCGATTCCCCAAATTGGGGTTGGCGTCCAACTGCCCCCCTGTCAGGGAGGTACCGCCCATCAGGCTGTTGTTAAGAATCAGGCCAACGGGGTCGATGTTGAAGCTCTGATACTGGTTCAACGACATGCCGGCCGCGTTGGGCGTCGTGATGTTGACAACCGGTACGCCGCCGCCCGCACCCGTGGTCTGGGTGATGCCGGGGCGGAAAGAAATCGGCGCATTGGGGTCGACAATCGGTGCGGCCTGCGCTGCCCGAAGGGCAAAGCGCAGGCGCAGGCTCACCATCGCCTGGAGTTCCTCCCAAGCTGCGTCGCTCAGCGAGCGCTTGCCGGCGTTCAGCACACCGGCCGCGCTACGACTCTGTTCGAATGAAGCCGAAAGCGGACCGAGCCACAGGACCGCGGCAACCAGGCCAGCTACCGCGCGTTGCCAAACGGAGAAGCGCCGGCCGGTACCATCTGCTGCCGCCCTCGGCAGTTGCCCGGCGCGTGCGACAGCACGCGTCATCCCGGCTTGATCCAGTTGGCGAAACACGACCCGCGTACGCTTGTTCATCGTTGTTCTCTGCGCTTCTTCTTGTCTGGCGAATAACTGACCCGCGCCGCCCAGCCTCCCTGGCCAAGGCGGTGTGTTTGGCCTGGCATTTGCCGGGCCGTGAATGCCCTTATTGCTGGATGCGGGCGCTCTTCATCAGATCGACCACGATCTGTTCCGTGGCCTTCTGCAAAGAGATCTGCTCCAGTTGCTTGCGCAGCGGATCCTTGGTCTGGTCGTATGGAGGAATCTGGGTAGGCCGCTTCGCATCCACACGCAGCACCCAGTAGCCGTCGCCCACCTGTACGGGCGCCGCGGAGACGGCGCCTTCAGGCAGTTGGGTCAGGGCCTCCGCCAGCGGCTGCGGCCAGTTCTGGGTATTGCCTGCCTGCAGCGGCAGCTTGAACGAGACCCAGTTGAGCGCGCCGCCCTGGGCGTCGGAGGGCCCCAGGCTGTACTGCTTGGCCAGTTGGACGAAATCACCACCCTTTTTCAGTTGCTCGATGACCTTCTGTGCGGTGTCGGCGTCCTTCACGACGATCGCACTAGGTTTGAGTTCGAACTCGCCCAAGGTCGCAATGATGGCGTCGTACTTTGCCCGAACGGCTGCCTCGCTGACGGGCGCCGGCTTGACGGCATCGCGCAGATAGTCCTGCGTCATGGCGAGGCTCTTGGCCTGCTCCATCGCGGCCCGTACATTGGGCCGCGTGTCGTATTTGCCCTTTTCCGCAGCCTGCCGGAACAACTCCCTGGCGATCAGTTGGTTCTTTACCGACTCACGCAGGGCAGGCGTGACAGGCGCATTGAGTGTGCGAACAGCCTGGTCAAGCTGCTCTTGTGTAATCGGAGCGCCATTGACCCGAGCGACAACGCCTGCAGGCAATGGGCCAGCGTCCACCACTTGTGCAGTTGCCTTCGATTCCGACAGCGGCTTTGTCGCCGCAATAGCAGCTTGTGCACCGAGAGCCAGCAGTCCGCAAAGCAGGAGTGTGTTGCCGCGCCACGGGAAACGAGCTGCAGTGAGGGATTTCATGACGGATTCCTTTCGTTAGATCGACCAATTGAGCGTGGCCAGCAACACGACACGCTGGCCTTTTTGCCCAGCGAGCTCGGTTGGATCAGCGCGCGACCCAGCAAGAGCTCGCCGGAGATAAGCTGGTTGCGATACTTGAACTGGGCGCGCGCGCCGACGCCCGTACCGGCCAGCGTTGGCCAGCCACCCTGTGCGACCAGGTGTGCCTTGCCGCCGTCGAGGAACACATAGGGCTCGATGCGCGCGCTTTCCCAAGCCGGCGCGTTTTGCCATGCCAGTTCATTCCGGACATAGGCGCCGCTGTCGCCCGCGATGCCGCCCTCGGTGAAGCCGCGGACCGAGCTCATGCCGCCAAGGAAGATCTGTTGGGTGCCGAAGAGCGCCACGTGACTGAGTTGACCGCGGAAGGTGCCGCGGTAGGCCCAGGAGCTCTGCAGGACCGAGCCGGCCGTCATCTGAATCGCGGCCGTCAGGTCCAGTTTTCTGAATTGGTTATGCGCCTCGTTGCGGCTAATCTCCGGCGCATCATGGACGGCATCCAACCAGGGAACCCCTTGTGAGACACCAAAGTCATAGGTCGCCGTGGCTGGCTGCCCAGCTGACGTAAAACGCACGAAACCATTGGCCGCAGCGCGCACTACGGAGATGCTCTGCGGCGATAGCGTAAGACCGTTTACGCTTCGCTCGGAACGCGTCTTGGTGAACGTCAGATCCACGCTCATCCTGCCGGATCGTGATCGGCTCAAGACAGAGTTCCAGCCAAGGATTTGGCTGAACGTGCGGCCCTCAAGCAGCGCAACGTCGCCGATGGTCTGCTGGTACTCCGAGACGGAGGTGGTGTAGCTAAAGGTCTGATACCCCACTGGCACAGCACTCGAGAAGACAAGCGCATTGCTATCGCGCGTACCCACGAAGCTGAGCCCCATCGACTCCTGCAGGCCGATGACGTTGTCGGCTTCCGCACCAAGCCGGTAGCGCTGCTTCCCGGTTTGGGAACTGCCATAGTTGTCGAAGCCGACGTCATAGAAGACCCGGTCGCCAGCTCGATTGGCAATCGCAACGATCGATTCGCCAGGAGACTGGCCGGGCAGGATCTGAATCTCGGCTTGGTTGCGGCGCAAACGGTTGATCTGGTCGGCCCCCTGCTCCAGATCCGGCAGGCGCAGCACGTCGCCAACGCCTGCGCCGAATGCCCAAGCCGTTCCCGCATCGGTCAGCAAGCCCCCTCCTGCCGTCTGGAATGGGCGCGCATCGTCTGGAATGGGGCGCAGTGGCGTCCCGTTCAGTGTGAAGCTGCCAAGGCGGCCCGCAATCACATTGACCTTCAGCACGCCGGATGCCAGGTTCTGCGGTCCGAGGTAGGCACGCGTCGTGATAAAGCCGCGCGCGATCAACGCCTCGGTAACCCGACGCAACAACAGATTCACCCGGTTCTTGCCCAGGCGCCGGCCAATGAAGGGGGCCACGACGTGGTCAAGCTCCTGCTGTGAAAGCATAGCCTCGCCGGTGAACGCAACCTCCCGAATGACGAACATCGGCTCCACGTCTGGCAGCGACTCGATATCGCCGTCCGGCGGAAGGTCCGGGACCGAAGGCAACGTAGGCGCCGCGATCTGTGCCGGCGTTTGGTTCGCCTCCTGCTGCTGTTCGCGGCGCTTGCGGTCCTCGAGAAGGCGCTGCGCTGGATCTTGCTCAGCCCGTACTGCCGGGAGGCTCACTGGCGGCAGCGCAGTCGGCACCTGCGGCGGCAGACCCTGCGCAAACACACCCGATACGCTCATGGCGGCGGCCGAACACACGGCAACGTTGACTCGTCTCATGTTAGAGACCGATCCACGACGTTAGACCCAAGTGGTTCTGCAGCGTGACCGGCGAGCGATAGGGCACACGGATTGTCACGATCCCGGCGCTAGCGCTCACGCCATCGGGCGCGACAAAGGCACCGCCATCGATCTCGCCTTCCCCTGTAATCTGAACCCGCCCGGAGCCGGCGCGGAACAGCCCTCCACTATCGGCGCGGTAGATCGTTGCCCAGTTGTTGCCAAACCATGCCTTCATGTCGCCGGCGCGCGTGAAGGCGGTGTAGCCCATCACGCCATGCGCCGTGACGCGCGGGGCCGAGAGCGTCATCGCCCCCACGGCGAGCACGGTCCCGCCGACATTGCGAATTTGCGTGCCAGCGGTGAGACTGATGTCCTTTCCGGCTTCGATCACACCGCCATAGGCCTGAACATTGCTGGCCGCGTGCGAGCGGCAGAGGAACAGGCAAGACCGGCCATAGGAGACCTGTCCCGTGAATACGCCTTCCGTGATTAGCGAGTCCACCGCGGAAATGCGGATGGATCCGTTGTTCGAAAGGATCGAGCCACCGGTATTGAACACATTGCGGGCCTTGATGTTTACGTCGCCAGCATCTGCTGTCACATAGGACAGGCGAGCTGGGTCCACGAGCGAGCCGTAGTCCACCGCCATGCCATTCTCGCGCCGGGAGAACACCAACCAACGGGGACTCGCTTGCGAGTAGTAGGTTGGCTTGCTGCCATCCAGTCCCTCAACGTGATCGATAACATTGGAGAAGTCCCCACCTGCGGCGATCGTCACTTGCTGGTTGGAAAGAATGCGCGCGTTGCGATTGGTGACGCTGCCGCCAGCGGCAATGGAGACATCACCGTTTTGACCAAACAGGATGCTCAACTGGCTGCCCAAAGTGGTCTGATTCAGGACGCTGCCTCCCGTGATCAGCGTCACGGCGCCTGCGGATTCCGCGTTGCCTGCAATGCTCGTCTTGCCTTGCACGAGGTTGTTCACGTTGGCGAAGTCACCCGCGCTCTTGATCAGGACACCACTATTCGCCGACGCGAGCGTGCTCGTATTTGGCCCCCTGTTCTGAAGCGTGACGGTCGCCGCGTCCAGCACTACCGCGTCGTTCGCGACCAACCGGCTTTCGGAAACTACGAGGTCCCCGCTCGCCGAAATCGTCAAACCACCGCTACTGGCTTTGGCGTCAACGTTGGTCAGCGCAACTGAGTCCTTGACGCTGGCGCTGATGGCGTTGGCGGCGGCGATCCTGGCGTTCGTCAATTGGACGCTGCCATTTGAGGTCAGGACAAAGTCGCCGTACGACGCATTGAGCTCGCCCGCACTGCGAACTCCCGGCCCCTTGTCGGTGACGATCAGTGCAATGCGGCCACTAGTCATACTGCCAGCCGACGTGATATCGATGGCATAGGTATTCGCGTTCTGGAGTTGGGCCGGGGGCGTCAGCTGCAGCCAGTCATGGCCATTGTCCGTCGGGGACAGGCCCGTATCGATGACAGCCTGGCTGGTGCCGGCGGTAAGTCGCGTGACAGCAGTCGGGGAAGAAAACGTGTTGGTAACCGGCCCTTGAATGCTGATGTTCTTCGCCAGCATATCCAGCCCAATCAGCGCTCCGGTTAACGATCATGCCGCCGGATGTGGCGAGGTTGACGTTACGCTGGAAGATGCCCGGCGCGATCTGGACGTCTGTAAAGCTGACCTGGCCGGTGGAGAGTGCTAGATGTCCGGTATTGACGAACGAGCCACCATTGACCGTGATGCCGTTGGCGTTAGCCAGCACGATGTTCGCTCTGGGTCCCGCAACCGCCAGTTCGCCCGCGATGAGACTGGGACTTGTGCTTGTGACCTGGTTGACGATGGTGCGCGCGTTAATGCCAACATTATTGAGGGTCGCCCCCGCCGTGCCGACATTGAACTGCGTGTAGGTGTTTTGTGAAACACCGGACACTGCAGGCGCGATGTTGACCGTTTGCCGCCCGTTTGCGGCCGTGACGATACTGGTAACGGTGCCGCCATCCGCGACGATACCCCCTCCGAAGCAGGGGGCGATCACCCCTGCCAACCCTAAACAGGCAACAAAATAGAGCGCATGCGGCATTGGCTTGCCGCTGCGCCAGTTATTCTTCCAATTGACCATGCCGTTCGCACTGCCCGAAACCAGGCGTGCGCGCCTCGCGTTATTGTTGGTTGTTCGCGATGGAACAGACACTCGCCTTGCGGCGACCTCTGCTTATCACTTACGGCACGGGGGATACGTTTCTTAATACATTTAGCCCCCCACTGAAGTTGGGGGTCGATAGCGTCCGTCAATCATTGAATACAAGTAAGCCCGCATGCGGGCAGAACGCAGACAAGTACTCCCGCCTTCAACAGCCTCAACGTTACTGAACGCAGCCGGAAAGACATTTCGCACTGGCTCCGCTTTGCTATTTATCATTTGCGCGAGAGTGCTATTCGGAAATCTCTGCCCGCCGCGCAATCGGCCGTCTGCTCTCCAGCATGCAGGAAACGGCTCGACGCTGTGCTTCAGCGCGCGTACCAGCCTGTGCCCGTCCGGTCTATCCGAAGCCAAGGCGTTCGCTTGTGATCGAACCCACAATTCTCACAAGCCGCCTCGGATTCATGAACACCATCTGATGCGATTACCGAACGTAGTGTGTATGTCGGGTTGCACCGAATCTTTGCCTACCACCAAGACTGGCCAGATAATCGCGAGAGTGCTAAGTCCGGAGCCTCGATTTACGGCAATTTGCCCGCTTCTCCCTTTTATCGTTCAGTAGGAAACAATAGCGTGGAATCACTTTCAGCATTCGTACAGAGTCCCCTCTTTTCGCGGCTTTCAATTGTTATCACCGGCCTTGCTCTGCTGGTTCTCTTCTGGTGGCGAGCCGGCTCTATCCATAGCATCCTTGAACGGCTTTGGCTCCTGATTGCCGGCAAGGCAGAAGTGCACGATCCTGAATTGAAATCAATTTTCCAGAAGAACCGAGATCTCGAGAAATTCAGATTCTTCTATCGCTTGAAGGTGGAGCCGTTGGCCGACGTGCGCAAGCTTGCGGCGTGGATGGAGGTGCACGGAGTTGGCATGTCACGCCTTCAAAGGATGCGTCGTTGGGTCGACATCAGATGTAAGCGTCCGGCCATTGCCGTCCTTGACGGCGGTAGGCGAAACCAGATTGTGATGCAGGAGGGAGTTATGGAGTTGGCGCGTCGAGGGTCGCCAACTCTGCAGCGACGGCCCAGGGCAGCAGTTCTTCGATCCGGTTGATCGGATGATCGGCGATGCGGCCCAGCACGTGGCGCAGGTACGCCTCCGGGTTGAGGCCATTGAGCTTGGCGCTGCCGATGAGGCTGTACATCGCGGCGGCCCGTTCGCCGCCGCTATCGGCGCCGGCAAACAGGAAGTTTTTTCGACCAAGAGCGACGGCGCGAAGCGCGCGCTCGGCGCTGTTATTGTCGATCTCCAGTCGCCCATCGCCGGCATAGCGCGTGAACGCCTCCCAGCGCTTGAGCGTGTAGAGGATGGCTGCAGTGGTATCCGATTTGCGCGAGAGCTCCCAACGCCTGTTCGGTGACGGCATTGGCCCGCACCGCATGTAGTTCGTGGAACTTGCGTCTGGCGTGAGCCCAGCAAGCGGCCTCTTGCACGCGCCCTGTTTCATAGGCCGCATTGAAGCCAGCATACGCATCAGCCTGCAACGTACCGACGAAGGATCGCAGATGGTGTTGCGGGTGTTCGCCCTTACGATCGGGCGAGTAGGCGAACCACACCGCAGGTGGAGCGGTATCCGCCGATGGCCGATCGTCACGCACATAGGTCCACAGCCGTGCCGTCTTCGTCTTGCCATTGCCCGGCGCCAGCACCGGGATCGGGGTATCGTCCCCATGTACTTTGACACCATTCATCACGTAGTCACGCAATGCCTGCACCAGGGGGGTCAACAAAGCCGCGCAGCCGCCGACCCAGTCGCCTAGCGTGGACTCCGGCAATGCAATGCCTTCGCGCTCCCAACGGACACGCTGGCGATAGAGCGGTTGATGATCGCAGAACTTCGACACCAACACATTGGCAAGCAAGCCCGGGCCGGGGATACCGCGATCGATGGGCCGGCTCGGCGCGGGGGCCTGGACGATGCGATCGCAACCCGTGCATGCGAGCTTCACGCGACGGTGCCGAATGACACGCAGCCGTGCAGGCACGAGCTCCAATTGTTCTGAGACGTCTTCGCCGAGTATCTGGAAGGCGCTACCGCACTCGCAGCACATGGTCTCGGCTGGCGTGTGCACGACGTCTTCGCGCTCCAGGTGTGCTGGTAGCGGGTTGCGTCCCGCGCTGGCATTGGCAGGGCGAGCGCGTTGCGAGCTGGCTGCGGCGGCGCCCTCATCGGTTTGCAATTCCTCGAGCTTGAGTTCGAGCTGCTCGATCTGTCGATCGAGCTTCTCAGACTTGTGGCCATACTGCTGGCGCCTCAGCTTGGCAATCAGGAGCTTGAGGTGTTCGATCTCTATCGCGTGATCTCGCAACGCGTTGTCACGTGCAATGATCATCGCCTTCAGGGTGGCGATGTCATCGGGGAGCGTGGCGGGATCGGTCTTCATGCCCCGCAGTGTAGGAAGCGGCGCCGCAGTTTACAAGGCGAGCGTCGGGCGCCAGGTGCGTTCTGGCTTGCGCCAGTCAATGCCCTCGAGCAGCATCGAGAGCTGCGCAGGTGTCAGGTGAACCTTGCCGCTGTCAGCCTGCGGCCAGACGAAGCGACCTCGCTCCAGGCGCTTGGCCAACAGGCACAGACCGTCACCGCTCCACCAAAGCACCTTGATCAGGTCTCCGCGCCGGCCACGGAAGACAAAGACGTGACCGCTGTACGGATCCCTCGGACAAAGTTGTGTGTGCCTTGGCAGCCAGACCATTAAAACCGCAGCGCATGTCGGTGATCCCCGCAGCCAACCACACGCGCGTTCCGGCAGGCAAACCGATCATGCTGTCAAAGACGCCATCAGCGCGGTCAATACGGCAATATCGACGGGGCCGGTCAGGCGGATCGTGCCTCGCTCAAGCCGGATCTCCACGGCACCTTCGTGCCGCAATGCAGAGACGACAGGCACGGTGGCGATGTCCTCGACGGTCACGGGCAGCATCGCTGCCGAAGACCCTTGTTCGTCACCGAGTGCCATACGGCGCCACTTGAAGACCTGATTCGTGTTGAGCCCGTTGGCCAGCGCAATAGCCGAGACAGACGCATTGGGCTGCATGCACTGCGCGACGACATCGCGCTTGAAAGCATCGGAGAACCGGCGTCGCTGGATGCGCCCCTCCGAAATGGGGCCGGGCAGTGGCTTCATAGGTGTCCGCCTAAATTAAGCGGACGCCTATGCAGCCCGCGAAGACACCAGAGCTTGCCTACACCGCCTCAATTGCGGAAGACGGTACTCGTCGGGCCGTTACCATCAGATCGACGGAAGTGGTGCTTAGTCCACCAAAACACTACCTTCCGGGAAAATTCGTTACGGCTGGTATCGCGCTGCTCATGACGTTTGGTATCGCCCAACTTGCCGTATCACCCGTCGCTTACCTTCAAATGCGTGCGTCCAAGACTTGGTTCAAGACAGATGCAACAACCGTGAAGTCGCCCTTTGACGCCTGGTCCTTCGACGCCACAGACTGCTCGACGGACACAACTAAAGTGACACGCATTACAGGATTTCTCGTTAGCGAGACTGACGCAATCTGCAAGGCCTTGAGAGAAGACGGCCTTAAGCCCTTGGTGAAACAGACAATCGAGTTCCAAGGCTGGACCGGCGTCGTTGGCCTTCTGATCACACTGATGATCGTCTTCTTTAGCATATTGGCCGCCTTTGCCGCGCAAGAAGCTGTGCTTCTCCGAAAGCGCCTCTACGGGGAAGGCACGAGCGTCACCACTTCGAGGACGGAAGTAGTTGAGGAATCATCCTGTGTAGCCAAAGATTCTCGATAAGCGGTAGAGACGATACCGCCGTATTATCTCCAGTGCCGCATACGCGCTGATCTGAGGTCCATAAGAGTCGGACGTTAGCCGGGGCAAGGTGTAGTGCAGTTAGTAAGTCGCTGTTGGTCGTCTTACGGATACTACGTGCGCCCGCTTCTGGTCCACATCCCCCGGCCCGGCATCGGGATTAGCAGCCGCCCGTAGGCGAGAGCAGCTTTCACTGGTGCAAGGACGGCTTCGCCGTCCGCGCTCTCCTTCCCCGGCCTAAGGCCGAGGGTTGCCGCGCGCGCGCTCTCTCTGGTCAGGCGGCTTCATCCAAGCCGAACTGGCGCTTGAGAGCCGCTAGGTGGTTGTCACGCTTTGATGGGTCGTCCAGCTTGATGTCAAGCACGATGCGGCCGCTGTCCCACTCCTTCAGGGTGCCCACCTCCGCTCCGCCTTGCCGGATCTTGTGCTGGCGCGACATGGCCTTGGCGGGCTTGGCGCCCTGCTCCACCGCCTTGCGGATCGCCTCGACCTTGTTGAAGGGAAGTTCCTCCGCCACGACACGCTCCGCCAGAGCGGCAGCCTTGTCCTCGCCGACCTTCTTCGCGTAGAGGGTCAACTCGTAGGCGATCGAGATTCCGAAGGCGCTCGGGTTCTGCGCGATCACGTCCTGCACGGGCTTGGGCAGTGCCACCACGGCCAGCATCTTGTTGACCTTGGGCCGGCTCTCGCCAACGATCGCAGCCAGTTCCTCGTCGGTCTTGGCCAGGCCCTCGTCCAGCAGTTTCTGATAGCCGAAGGCGACATCAAGCACAGATTCTTCTTCACGCTCGGCGTTTAACGTACGCGCCAAACGGTAGAAATCTACCTTGGTGAGATTCTCAAGAATGCAGACATCCATGTCCGCCTGGTTTAGATGGCGGATCGCCCTCTTCCGGTAGTGCCCGTCGATAAGAATATAGCGACCCGGGTGGGTGGGGTTGGGGGTCACCAGCGCGGGTGTGAGCTGAGTCTCCGCTGCAATCGAGGTTGCGCGCGCGCGGACCTTTTCCTCGCTGTAGAAGGTCCGGCTATTCAGTGGGTTATCGTCAAGTACCGCGATGGGCAGTTTGGTGTAGTGGCGCGACGCCTTCCCCGCGGCCACAATCTGTTCTACGTAGAACACTTCCGGGGCGGCCACTGCTGGGGCAACCGGCGGGCTGGGCTTGACGGCCGGCGCCAGTAAGTTCGGGCGCCCTTCCAGGGCCTCAGTTACGTTATTGAAGCGGCTGTCGAGTTCCGCGCGCTTGGCGATTTCTTGCTTGGCGCCGCCCGAAAGAGCAGAACCGAATGATTTCTTTGTGGCCATTATTCTGCCTCCCCGTCCAGCACCGTCAGCACTTCATCCACTAGCAGGTCCACCTCCTTGCGTGCGGGATCGTTCCTGCCGGTAATTTGCATCACCACCTGGCCAACCGTTTCAGCCTCACAGAAGACATTGCGATCGGAAATGCGTGTCTTCATTAGCGCCACATCTTCGTCTGCCTCTAGTTGCGCAATCACGTCCCGCATAAGGACGGTGCGGTTCACCATATTTGCCACAAAGCGCAACTTCAAAGTGGGGTTTTTGACCTGTGCTTCCATACCCAATTGCTTAGCCGCCATTGACGCCCACAATTGCCCGCCCGAGCCGCCAACAGGAATAATTCCGAGATCGGAAATCAGAAGCGCAATGGAGGGCAGCTTTGCCTCAACGGAGGGCGGGCAGTCGATTACCACGTAATCGTAGATGTCCAGTTGCTTACGAATCTCGATATGTGGAGTTTTGCTGTCGGACAAGTTGGTAACGGTGGCAGGAAAGGGACTTTCCTCCGAGGCCTGCGATGCTGAACGTGTACCAGTGCTCTGTTGATCCAGATCCACGTACAGAGAACGATGTCCGCGCAGGGCGAGGGTGCCCGCTATTTCGGACGAGAGGCGCGTCTTGCCGACGCCGCCCTTCTGATTGAAGACGGTGATGATTCTTGCTGCCATATCGGCCCTCCTGGTTGCAGGCTACTGTTCTACGTAGAACAGTCCAGGCGCACTATGCGCTACGGGACGAATGATATACAGCAACGATCACAATTCCAATGTGAAGTGGAAGAATTTGTGGATTAGCAACGGTTCGGCCGGTCGCCCCCGGAGTGTTCTACGTAGAACACTCCGGGGCTCGGGAGGTCTATGGGCATGCCATCGATCCCGTGAGCTGCCGCCAGTTGCGCCTCCGCCGTCGCCGCCAGGGCCCGGCGTTGCTTGGCGGATCGGGGCGGCCTCCGCCCTTGCGGCGAGGATTGGCGAGCTGGTATCGAGCCTCCACGGGGTCCGGGTAACGCGCGCGGATGATGCCGTGTTGAGCGTCGACGAAGCATCCGTGATGGGTGAACTCGCTAGCCACACAGCGTCGCCCCGTGCGCGAGCGCTGGAACTCCTCGAAGCGGTCCCCGCCACTCCGATCCGCGCCTCGGCCGCGACTCGCAGTCTCCTCCGGAGCTGGCCGGTGCCGGGATGAACTACCCTCCCAAGGATCGCGGAGGTATGCCACGGAGCTTGCCGCCTGCCGGCCGAGGCCTTTGGCAACCGCTGAAGCCGCGAGCTGCTTGGCGTGGCTTGCCCGCTGACCAACGGTACGAGCTGGACTGTGCCCCCGAGGTTATATACTGAAAAACTGCGCCAACGGTGGCTCCGACTACCCGTGTCGGTCAAGGCACGCCGTGCCGATTAGCGGCTGCCAGGGAAGGGCGGGTATCGCTCACCTGGGCGTGTATCGCCGGATCAACTTCGCTTTGAGCGGCCAGCGGCAAATCGCGAGGATCCACCTGCAGACCAGGGGTCACTGGCACGAGGGCTTAGAGCGTCGTTTCCATGTTGCCCGGATCGCCATTGGTATTGATATATGCTGCGGTGCAGCATTGCGCGACGGGTAATCCCATCAGTTCGGCGGAGCGTTGAGCGTGCGATCTGTCGTGATACAAGGACGGCGACAACTCTTGGCAATGTGGAAGGTACTCGGCAGGAGGAAGCTGGTTTGCCTCGACGCCGAAGGACGGGTTGTCACAGCCGAGCAATCTGGATGGAGGTGCAAGCTGTGTTAGAAAAGCGGCGCACGGCGGCGGAGAGGGCAGTACGCACGAAGCCAGCTACCGCCACCGGCAGTCCTTTTGTTGTGCTGATGCCGTATTCTCCTCGCTACACAGAACCGCAACCAGGCCGAGGAGTACCACTTCCTGGAGCCGCACATGTCTGCGGCAAACTTCCCGATCAAATCGCTCAGGTCGCCCGGAACAAGTGATCTGATATATAATCAAAAACGATAGCAAAATGTCTCATGAGGCCTAACTATAAGAAGCAGTTCAGTCAATTCATCAAAAAGGCGCATAAGCCACTTCAATTAGCTATCGAGGACGAAGTCGAGTTGGTTTGTGACTCCCCGGAAGTAGGGGAGCTTAAGGTAGGGGATTTGGCCGGGATCCGGGTGCACAAGTTCAAGTTCAACAGGCAGGAATACCTGATGGCTTACCGGGCGCCAACTCCAGAGCAGCAGGAGGCTGATGGGGTTGATATTCGCTGCTGATCGACTTTTATCAAGTGGGATCGCATGAGAACTTCTATGCGGACCTTAAAAAGTATTTGAAAGCGGAGAGGAAGTGATGAATACGATGACCGCTGAAGACCTCCTGGGGCGACTCAAGAAGCTGCCGTCGCAGGAGCGGGCCCGGTTCTTCGCCTTGGTTGGCCAACAGGCATTCCGCGACGAGAACCTAAGCCACGAGGACGTGTTCGGCCATTTGACCGGAGACGAATTCACTGCCAAGGAAGCGGCGGAGTACCTTGAGGTCTCGATGCCCACTTTCCGTCGGATCGTCGCGAGTGGGAAGCTGGTCGCCAGCAGCGAAGTGGGGCGCAGCCAGCTTTATGCGGTACCGGCGCTGAAAACATTCAAGCGACAACGACAAGCCGTCAAAGGGTGACAGGACAAAGGGCACCGCGGCCAAGGTCATCGCTTATTCTGTTGATGACCGGTTCTGACGAGTGTTGATTCAAAGGCCCTTCGAAACTCGAAGGGCCTTTCTCTTAGTGTTGGGGAAGCTACGATAGTTGGGCGGGAGCTAGTCCAGGACGTGCTATATCCTTCCTCTTTCTACCTTTACCAACGCACATGCCAGTGTCGCCTTCATCCTCTGTCGAAGCTGCGCTCCTCCAGTATGTCGAGTTATGGGTGTGCCGCCTGGCGCAAGGGGACTGGGACGCCGCGATGGCGCTCATTGAGACATTCAATCACTACGGGGTGCGATGGACAGCGTCGGACGTCCGTCGGGCTCTCGCTGACTACGGCAAGGGCGTTGAGCCAGTGGTCACTGACCCTCGGAAGCTGATCCAAGAGCCGCGCGCTTCGGTAATCGCGTTTGATGACGGAACGGGTTACGCGGTCGACTACGATTTGCCACTCGACGGCGCGTGGAGCGACCTCACTGCCCAGTTTGAGTTTCTGCTGTCCGGCGACAAATACCTAGCCACACTCCACGACTTGCATGTGCTCTAGTGTTGCTGTCACCGCATTGCGGTCCAGAGAAACAGAATCGGCGTGAATCCTTCCACGTAACGGTCCCGCAGCCGGCGCCTGAACTGGCCTGAATTCTCAATGTTAGTGGGCACACGGAGGTGGCGCACTGCCAATGCGGGCTGGCCGGCGATGGCCTTGGACGATACGAGATTCGGAGGGGGTGCTCAGGCGTTGATCCAGTCGCGCGCCTGATCCAGCTCGTTGACGTGGAACGCCTTGACTTCGGCCTTCGTAAAGAACCGCGCCAGATGCATCGAGGCGTGGATCCATCCCGCGTCGGCCACCACGGCGGCACGCGTGATTTTGCGGGCCAAGGAAACGCCGAGCGTTAGGTCGGTCCACAGCGCCTTTGGCTCGATGCCGGTGAAATGCTCGATGCGTTCGAGCACGCGGGTCTTGCCGTTCAGCTCGAGATCCCCTCGCATGCGCTCGATGGCTTCGCGCAGATCGCTGTCAGTGATTTTGCCTTCGACGTAAATCTCGACGACCGGGGAATCGGGGGCAGTGTGATACAGGATCATGGCAGGACCATTTGGCTGGGTAGACGTTACACGCTCAGGCGCGAACAGACCTAGCGTTCGATCACCTCCTGATCGTACGCCTTTTCACACGGCTCGGATCGCATGGGTCCCTGGTTCGCCAGAACTGGACCCGGGAACTGTGAGACGTGACAACCGGCCCGCCCGCCAACTTCGAGAATCCAACCCACTAACTTTGGCACAAAACCCACTAACTCTGGGAAGTGTCACCGGGGGGCGGGCGGCGCCGGCGAGCGGCCGCGCCAACCATTGTTTTTTGTTTTTCCATACATTGATAACTTTTCTTATCAATGGATGGGAAAATAAGGTACGGGTGCGATATCATCCAGACCCAAGGGCAGGGCGTCACCGCCGCGGCCCCTTGTCCCGCCTGCCTTGGCGCCCCTCGATGCCCTTGCCGATGTCTTTGCCCCTGCCCAACGTCGCTGACCTCGCCGCCGCAGCTGATGCATCCGCCGGGATGGCGGACCCGGCCGCTCCAGCCCGGCCCGACACCCCCTCGGACAAACGCCGGCGCCGGCGCTCGGTCACCCGCCGGCAGCTGCATCGCGGCCACTTCGGCTTCCTGCGGGCGGTGATCCAGGGCCTCAACGCCCGCCCGATGTGGGAGCGCTACCTGGCCGAGGAGGGCGAGGTTGAGGCCGAGCGCGACGCGGCGCTGGCCACTGCGGAGCCTGACGCTGCCATGGAGGCCGCCGCGCGCGCCTTCGCCGGCCATCCCAAGGTGCGGCGCGTCACCGCCTGGCTGCGCAGCGAGCTGGCCGCGGCCGCCAGCCGTGCCGAGCGCTACGGCATGGCCCGGCTGGTGCGGGTGGATTTCCGCCGCATCGGGCGCGCGGGGGAGGGCTTGCCGTCGCTGGAAGACTTCGCCGCCGGCGAGGGACTCGACGGTTTCACCCAGGCCGAGCAGCTCGCGGCCTACCGCGCCCGTTTCGGCCGGGCGCTCGACCGCGAGGCCAAGCGCGCCGCGCTGATGCGCCGGCAGCTCGAGGCGGTGGACTGGCTGGAGGCCATGTACGCGCAACCGGTGCTGGTCGACGACGGCTGCCGCGCGTGGCTGGCCGACACCCTGGCCGACCGCCTGGAGGCGGCGGGGGTGGCCACCATCGGTCAGCTGGTGGACCGCATCAACAGCCTGGGCGCCGGCTGGACCCGCGCGCTCGCCGGCATCGGCGCCGGCAAGGCGCACGCGATCGAGGCCTTCCTGCAGGCCCACGCCGACACCCTGGCGCGGCGCATCGGCCAGCACGTGGCGGTGCCGCGCCGCCAGCGCTACGCGCACGAGCTGGCACGGGTGGTGCCGCGCGGCACCGGCCTGGTGCCACTGGACAAGCTGGTGGTGCCCGCCGAGCTGGACGGCCGCGCCGGCGCCTACCGACGCCCGCAGGCGCAGTGTCTGCTGGCCGCGCACAACGACTACGAGGCGGTGCTAGCCTGGCTGCGCGCGAAGCCCGGCCTGCCGCCCGAGCAGGTCGCCAAAATGCGCGCGCAGCGCCGCGACCTGGGTTCGGTGCTGGGACCGCTCGACTGGCTGCAGACCTTGTCGCCCACGCAGCGCGCCTACCGCAAGGAGGCCGAGCGCTTCCTGCTATGGGCCATCCTGGTGCGCGGCAAGCCGCTGTCGTCGATGGCCAACGAGGATTGCGTGGCCTACCGCGAGTTCCTCGCGGCGCCGCCGGCTGACTGGTGCGCCCCGCGCTCGCGCGAGCGCTGGAGTCCGGTGTGGCGCCCCTTCGAGGGGCCGTTGTCGCCGCGCGCGCAGGGCTACGCGCTCGGCGTGCTCAACAACCTCTACCGCTTCCTGGTCGATCAAAACTACCTGATGGGCAATCCCTGGCATGGCATCCACGTGCCGCGCGAGGCCCGGCCGGCGCTGGACGTGGGGCGCAGCCTTACCGAGGACCAATGGGCCTTCGTGCTGGCCCAGCTCAACGCGCTGCCGCCTACCTCGGCCCACCAGCGCCTGCAGGTGGCCTTGCCCCTGCTGCACGCCACCGGCCTGCGCCTGTCCGAGGTGGTCGCCGCCACCACCGCCCACCTGGAGTGGGTCAGCCTGCCACGGCCAGGTACCCGGGCACGAATCGAAGGCTGGTGGCTGGAAGTACTGGGCAAGGGCAACAAGTTGCGCCGGGTGCCGGTGCCGCCAGTGGTGATCGCGCGGCTCGGCGCGTATCTGGTGGCGCGCGGCTATCCGGCCGACCCGGGCGCCAACCGGGTCCCGGGCGGGGTCGCCTTGCTCGGCCACGCCACCGACCTGGGCGAGCGTGCGCCGTGGGCCGGCGCACGTGCCACTAACCCTGTCGATGCCGCCGCCGGCATCGGCACCGTCACCCTCGCCAAGCAGATCAAGGGATTCTTCGCGGCCTGCGCCGGCACGCTGCGCCTCGCCGACCCGCATGGCGCGGCGCGACTGGAGGCCGCCAGCACGCACTGGCTGCGGCATACCCATATTACCCACGCGCTGGCGGCCGGAGCGCCGCTCGAGGTGGTGCAGCAGAACGCCGGCCACGCCTCCCTCGACACCACCACCCGTTACGTGACCACCGAGGCGGCGCGGCGCATGGAGGCGATGCAGGCGGTGTGGAACGCCGGCAAGGAAGAGTGATGGTGCGGCCCAAATCGTTGCACCTCTCCGATTCCCAAAACCTGATACCTATGTCTCTTGAGATTGAGCGCGCCGCGGCCAGGCGCTGGGAGAAGCCGGAGTCGGGGAGCTGCTACCCACCCCGATCGCTCCAGCCGTGCACAGGGGCATGGTCAAGCCGGCGGAGTTCGAGCGCGTGATCGTCGACACAACGGTGCAAGAGAAGGCGGTGGCCCACCCGACCGACAGTCGGCTGCCGGAGCTGGCACGTGCCAAAGTGGTCAAGCTGGCCAAACGTGTCGGCCTGCAACTGCGGCAGACCTTCACCAAGGAAGGCAAGACGCTACGCTTCCGCGCCGGCGGCTATGCGCACGCCAAGCAGTTCCGGCGTCTGCGCCGGGAGCTCAAGCGGCAGAGCACCGTGCTCGGCCGCGTGACATTGAGCGCAAGATGGCGGCGTTGCCCGAGGCGCAGCAGAAAGCACTGCATCCTTGGATCGAGAGCGCGAGTCGGCTTCGCGATCAGCGCCCCAGGGACAAGAATAAGCTCTACGCACTGCATGCGCCCGAGGTCGAGTGAATCTCTATGGACAAGGCCCGGCAACCCTACGAGTTTGGCGCCAAGGTGAGCGTCGCGGTAACTGCCAGGCAGGGGCTCATCGTCGGGGCCCGCAGCTTCCCGGGCAATCCCTATGACGGCCACACGCTGCACGCCCAGCTCGAGCAAACCACTATCCTGCTGCAGGAACTGCCCGGAGCGCCCAAACCGCATACGGCTATTGTCGATCTCGGCCACCACGGCGTGGACGCCGAGGTGGCACCCGTCAAAGTGATTCATCGCGGCAAGCACAAGGGTCTGGACCAGCGACAGCGCAAACAGCTCAAGCGGCGCCACGCCGTCGAACCCATCATCGGCCCTCTCAAGGCCGACCACGGCATGCGGCGCAACTGGCTCAAGGGTGTTGCTGGCGATGCTGTGCATCCGATTCTCTGCGCCGCCGGCTTCAACCTCCGCTGGCAGCTGCGGGCGATCGCCCGCCTGGGAATCTGCAGCATTCTTTGCATCCTTGGCTCGCTCGTCGGCTTCGCCAAAGTGTTCCGATCCTTCGACAGTCGCCCACGCTTGCTTTCGGCGCCCATCTGAAGTCAGCACGCCGGTGCCAGCTGCAGTCTCGCCGCATCCAGTTGAAGGCAATTCTTGAGGACCGACTACAGAGGGGTACATCTTCCGGACGGAAGCGCCGATAACCAATACTGACACCAATTTCAACGAAACCGATGCTTCGATTAATTGCACCCTTCACGGGCAAAGCGGCGAGCGATTCAGACACTGGCGACTTGAACGGCTTCCTTCGCGACGTGCTAGTGGAGGTCGCGGGCGAGAACTACCGCCAGACCATGTACGAAGCGATGGCGCTGGCATCAGCCGGTGGGCGCGGGGTCCAATACGATCTCGATCCGCCTCTGAGGGCGAACGAACGGGTAATGTCTGGACTCTTCGCGACGGCCATCTCCAGAGTCGCCCTGCGCTCACGCACTGAGGTGAGGATCGACAGGCCGGAGCGGGATTCCAACGTCGACGCGCTTGAGCATGACTTCGAGGGGGACGGTACACCAATGACGAAGAACGGGCGGGTGGACTATCTCGCCTGGTATGGCAGCCGGGTGATCGGTATCGAGCTCAAGATGGCGAGCATGAACTGCGATACGCCCAAGGTCACAAAATCTATCGAGAGAAGGTGGGTTACCGCCGTCGACCAAGCCAGGACCGTCCAGACCTGCCTAAGGGCTCGGCAGAAGGAGGACGGACGCCGCTACCCCAATCCTATCTCCATTGCCCTGATGGTCATCGTCGGTAGGCGGAGCATCGACATGCTTGATTTCGACGATATTAACGAGGGCATCGAGTGGATGGAGGATACGTCGGTGGAGATGCTGGCCGGCCTCAAACCACGTCCCGCATTCGTGGCCACCTACACATTCCCTGAGGAGTTTCGTGCTCTGACGCCACGGCGCAAGGGGAAGGAGGCGCCGAAGAACGGCCGTGCGATCTACACCCCCTTCGTCTCGTTCATCGCGAAGGCGGCAGTGAATTCTACCGGTGGGT
This sequence comes from Cupriavidus basilensis OR16, assembly GCF_000243095.1. Taxonomy (GTDB): domain Bacteria; phylum Pseudomonadota; class Gammaproteobacteria; order Burkholderiales; family Burkholderiaceae; genus Cupriavidus; species Cupriavidus basilensis_D. Next base: position 29,103 of record NZ_AHJE01000067.1, read on the forward strand.
GAAGACAAGTTCCTGAGGCGCGCGCTCGGGGAACAAAGTAAGAATATGCTACTAGACGCCAGGCTCCATCTCATTCAGGGATAGAACGAAATGAAGAAATTTGCGCTGAGTGTGTTGCGCCCCGCCGTCAATTCGAAGGGTGCCTTCTGGTTTGCGACGTACGAAGGCGGGCTCAGCGGCGAGTTGTTCGTCATGTTGCTCAAGAAGCTGATGTTCAATCGAAAGAAGGCGGTACATCTGATCGCCGATGGATTGCCAGCGCATAAGAAGGCTATCGTCAAGGACAATGTAGCCACTACGCAGGGCAAACTACCGGGCGCGAGTACTGGCACCGGGGTGTCGTCCGCATGGACCTTGCCCGGCGTCAGCACATAGCGGCGCAGTGCATTGACGAGCGGGCCGACCAGTGCGTACAGCTCGCCGAGCCAACTGGCCATCGTGCTTCGGTCCAGTTCGACACTCTCACGTGCGTAAATCACTGATTGGCGGTACAGCGGCAGGTGGTCGACGAACTTCGATACAGCGATTTGTGCGACCAAGGCGGGACCGGCTATGCCGCGATCAATCGGGCAGCTCGGCGCCGCAGCCTGCACAATGCAGTCGCAGCACGAGCAGGCCTTCTTCGGACGACGATGGCGGATCATACGGAAGTGAGCATGAACGAATTCGAGCTGCTCGACCACATCCTCGCCAAGATCCTTCAGTGCGCCGCCGCAAGCCGGACATGCTTCATCGGCTGGCTGGTAGACGCGCTCTTCGCGCTCCAGGTGCTCGGGCAGCGGCGTGCGACCGGGCGCCGCATCGCGTTTGCGTGCCTTCTTCGGTTCGGCAGTGGCAGCCGCCGCCGCCGCTTCTTCAGCCTGCAGGTCTTCCAAGCGTAGTTCAAGCTGGTTGATCTGTAAGCGCCAGTTTCGGCACACC
>NZ_AHJE01000066.1 GCF_000243095.1 Cupriavidus basilensis OR16
TCCTTGAGACGGACGATGCGATAAGCATTGCGGCTGCCATCGTCAAGCCGGCGCGGCACGCGCGAACAGCGCAAGGCCACGGGTGCCGCCAGGCGCGCCTCGGGCCGCGCCAGCAGCAGGACCACGTCCGCGTCGGCATGCGAGCAGAACCATTTCTCGCCATACAGGCGCCACTGGCCACCCTCCTCCCGCGCTATGGTCTCGATCGCGCCGACGTCCGAGCCGCCGGCCTTCTCGGTCATGAACTGGGTGCCTTTCCAGAGCGAGCCCAGGTCGGGTGACAGCATCCTGGGCAACAGCTTTTGCTGCAAGGCCGGGCTGCCGAATTTGCGGATCAGGTGGATCGAAGTGTCGGTCACGCTGATCGGGCACATCTGGCCGAACTCGGATTGGACGAACAGGTACTGGAAGGCGTACTTGGCCGCCGGCGGCAGGGGCGCGTCGCACCCCAGCACGCCCGCGCGGTGGCCCATGGCGTGGAACTGGAAGTCGGCAAAGGCGATGTGCTCCATCTCCTGGTACGCCGGGTGGTACTCGATCCAGTCGTGGTCTTCGCCCCAGCGGGTGCGCGCGTGCAGCACGGGGGCGTATTTATCGGCAACCGCCGCCAGCGCGTTCAGGCGGCCGCCGGACAGCTGGCCCATGCGCTGGAAATGCGGCAGCAGGTGCTGGTGCGCCTGTGCGGGCAGATAGACCCCCAGCAGGTCCCGCAGACCCCGGTCGAGCGCGAAGAAATCCAGGCCGGCGCAATCCGGCGCAAGGTGGCGGGAGCTTGTCGCGGTGTCGCCGGGGCGTGGGCTGGCGAATTCGGCGTAGCTGGCTTGGAAGGACATGGGCGGGTTCCGGGAAAAAATGGGAAAGGACAGAGAGGGCGGGCGCTTCAGATCACGCCGGCCGCGCGCAGGCGCGCCAGTTCCTCGGGCGCCATGCCGAGGCTTTCACCCAGCACGGCATCGGTGTGCTCGCCCAGCACCGGCGGCCCGCGGTGGTGGGTGAGCGGCGTGGCGGAGAACCGCATCGGGCTGGCAATGGCGGGACAGGTGCCGCCTGAGGAAAGCGGCAGCTCGACCTGGATGCCACGGTGCCGGACCTGCGGATCGGCGAAAGCCTGGGCAAAATCATTGATCGGCCCGCACGGCACGCCCGCCGCTTCCAGCCGTGCGAGCCAGGCCTCGGTCGTGTCCGTGCGCATGATGTCCGCAAGCTGGGGCAGCAGTGCGTCACGATTGACCAACCGGCCGCTGACCTTGGCAAAGCGCGCATCGGCGGCCAGCTCCGGCCGGCCGATGGCCTTGCAGTAGGCGGCAAACTGGCCGTCGTTGCCCACCGCCACGATCAGCTTGCCGTCGAGGCTGGCAAAGACCTGGTAAGGCACGGCATTGGGATGCGCGTTGCCGTAGCGGCGCGGGACCTTGCCCGACGCCAGGTAGCCCACGGCCTGGTTACTACCGAGCGCGAGCGCGCAGTCGAGCAGCGCCATGTCGATGTGCTGGCCAAGGCCGCTGCGCTCGCGCCACGCCAGCGCGGCCGTGATCGCCAAGCTGGCGTACAGGCCGGTGGCCATGTCGGCCACCGCCACGCCGAATTTCTGCGGGCCGCCTCCCGCGCCTTCATTGAGGGGATCGTCCGGCGCGCCGGTCAGGCTCATCAGGCCGCTCATGCCCTGGAAGACAAAATCGTAGCCGGGGCGATGGCGATACGGGCCGGTCTGCCCATAGCCGGTGACCGAGCAATAGACCAGGCCGGGATTGGCCTCGCGCAGGTCCTCGTAGCCCAGCCCATAGCGCGCCAGCGTGCCGACCTTGTAGTTCTCCACCAGCACGTCGCAGGTGGCGGCCATGCGGCGGATGATCTCCTGGCCCTCGCCGCCGTTGAAATCGACGGTGATCGATTGCTTGCCCCGGTTGGTCGAGGCGTAGTAGGTAGAGTCGCGGCGCGCCTGCCCTGCCTCGTCCGGCATCCAGGGCGGTCCCCAGCCGCGGGTCTCATCGCCGGCGTCGGGCCGCTCGACCTTGATGACCTCCGCGCCCAGGTCGGCCAGGTTCTGCGTGCACCAGGGGCCGGCCAGCACACGGGTCAGGATGTCGATGCCGGCGCGCGCCTTCAGCATCTCGCCGGCGAGATGCGCCGTCGATCCGTTGCCGTAGGAGGCATAGCTCAGGCTGCCAGGCCTGGCGCGCGACAGTTGCACCAGCTCGTCCATGGTCTTGGCCGGCAAGGCGGGATTCACCACGATCACGCTCGGCGCGGTGGCAATCAGCGCTATCGGCGCGAAGCTCCTGGCCGGGTCATAGTGCAGCTTCGGGTAGAGCCAGGGATTGATAGTGAGCGTGGTGTTGGTAGCCGCCAGCAGCGTGTAGCCGTCCGCGCTGGCACCGGCCACCTGCTCCGCGCCGACGATGGTGGCCGCGCCGGGGCGATTCTCCACGACCACCGGCTGGCCGAGCCTCTCGCCAAGGCGCAGGCCGATCACGCGGGCCACCACGTCGGTCATGCCACCGGCCGCATAAGGCACCACGATGCGGATGGGCTGGCGCGGATACGCCTGCGCGGCGGCCATGGTTGGCGTTATCGCAGCCAGCAATGGGGGGGTCAGCAAAACGACAAGGGTCTTCAGCTTCACGGCAGTCTCCCTGGTTCTTTTTATTGCGTGCCGCAGGCCGCTCGGTGTGATCAGGCGGTCAAGGGTGGGTACGCAAGCACCATTCTCGAGGCCGTGAATTTTCTCGTCCAATATCGTTTTTTGCGCTATTTATATGCATATTGAATCAATCCCCCGAGCCCCCCATGGACCTTCGACAGTTGCGCTACTTCGTGGCAGTCGCCGAGGAATTGCATTTCGGCCGGGCGGCCGAGCGCCTTGCGATCACCCAGCCACCGCTGAGCTTCAACATCCGCCAGCTGGAAACCTCGCTTGGCTTCGAGCTGCTGCGCCGCAGCACGCGGGAGGTTGCGCTGACGCCGGCCGGGCGCGTGATGTACCAGGAGGCAGTGAAGATCCTCGCCTTGGCACGCGACGCGCAGGGCCTGGCCGGCCGCGCCGCCAAAGGGGAAACGGGCACGGTGCACGTCGGCTTCGTGGGGTCAGCCATGTTGACGAACCTGGCTGTGGCGATCCGCGCGTTCGCCCAGGAACGCCCCGGGGTGGAAGTCGTGGTGCATGAGCTGAACAGCTTCGAGCAGATCGATGCGCTGCAGCGCGGGCTGATCGATATCGGCCTCGCACATCCGCGCGTGCTCCCGGCCGGACTGGTATCCCACGTGCTGCATGCCGAGCGGTTTATCTGCGTGCTACCGGCCAGCCATGCGCTGGCGGCGCAAGCGGAAGTGGATCTAAGGCAGTTGCAGCAGGAGGCTTTTGTCCTGTTCCCGCGCCATTTCGCGCCGGAATACCACGACAAGATCGTTGCCCTGTGCATGGGCGCAGGCTTCACCCCTAGCATCCGGCACGAGGTGCGCCACATGCTCACGATCGCCACCCTGGTTTCGCAGAACTTCGGGGTTTCGCTGGTGCCGGCATCGGTGCAGCTGGTGCAGTTGCCCAACCTGGCCTGCCGCCCGCTGGCAAGGCCGGGCCGTGCCTCCGAGCTGCATGGGGTCTGGCGCGCGGACGAACTGGCGCCTGCGGTGCTGGCCCTGCTTGCCGCGCTGGAGGCAGGCGGCGATGGCGAGGTCCTGCCGTAGGCGCCCTTGCCAGGGGCGCCTTGCCAGGGGCGCCTTGATGCTTCCTACTGCGCCGGCTTGGTCAGGTGCCGGCCAAGGATGATCAGGTCGCGCTCGAGGCGCATGCGCGATGGCCTGTTGCAGCAGGTAGCGCCCCAGACCCTGCCCGCGGCGAGTGGCGTCGAGGTAGATCGAGACTTCGGCGGTGGCGCCGTAAGCCGGGCGTCCGTAGAAGTCGGAAAAACTGAGCCAGCCGGCCATCCGCCCTTCACCGTCCTCGGCCACCCACAGCGGACGCCGCTCCGGCTGATGGTCGTCGAACCAGGCCTGGCGCGACTCCACCGCCACGGGCTCGGTGTCCGCCGTGACCATGCGCGAAGCCACGGTGCTGTTGTAGATGGCAACGATGTTGGCCAGGTCGCGCTGCAGTGCGGGCCGGAGGGTAAAGGCGGAATCACTCATTTTTGAATTTCTTCTGGGACAGAAACGCGAAAGCCTTAAAAAAATAAGCCAGATCAATGACTTAAATCATAAATCGAAGGTAAATTATAACGTTTGGCTGGGCCGGCCGGACTCAATGGTCTTGCCCAGGATCTCTTCCACCGCGCGGCGCAGGTTGCGGCCGTTGTCATCATCCGGCAGGTGGATCCCGATGCCGGGCGTCTTGTTGGGCGTGCCAACCGGCGTGATCCATGCCACCTGGCCAGCAATCTGGTACTTCTGCGGCCGGTCCAGCAGCGACAGCACCAGGAAGACCTGCTCGCCCAGCCGAAACGGCCGGTTACTCGGGACGAAGATCCCGCCGCGATGCAGGAACGGCATATAGGCCGCATAGAGGCCGGCCTGGTCCTTGATCGACAACGAAAGCACGTTGGGCCGGGAAGCCGCGCCCGGGACCGTCGGTGCCCCGATACCGCCCGCTGCGGCCAAGCCTGCGGCGCCGGGAACGCTAGCGCCCCGTGCCCCTGTTACTTCTGTGTTCATGACTGACCCCTTGTTACTGACTGTTGGCCTTCAGGCCATATTGGATTTGTTCGACCTACTGAAACAACTGCCGGTACTCAAGAAACACGGACTCCATCACCAGGCGAGCCGCCAGCGGATGGTTCTCGCTGCGGCGGTGGCCCACCAGCCGTGCGGAGAACGCCTGCAAGCGATGCGCATCGGTGGCCTGCGCGCAACGCGCCAGGGCAGCCTGCTCGCGCGGGAAATAGCGCGGCCCAGGGGCGGTGGCCAACCGGGCCGACAACAGATCGTACGTCCAGCGCTGCAGGATGCCAAGCACCGACGGCACCGGCAGCTTCTGCACCTGCTCGGCCGCCGCCAGCGCATCGAAGCCCGCGCCGGCGCCTAGCTGGCTCACCAGCCAGCGCTGCATCGGCTGCTCCTCGGCTTCGGCGGCATGCAGCGCGGTCAGCGGCGAGCCGCCGGCCAGCGCCAGCTGCGCCTCGGCGTCTCCCACACCCTGGCTGCCCAGCCAGCCCATGGCCGCGTCGGCCGTAGGCCGTTGCACGGAAAACTGGCGGCAGCGCGACAAGATGGTGGGCAGCACGCGGTCCAGCCGATCGGTCACCAGCAGGAACACCGTGGACGGCGGCGGCTCCTCCAGCGTCTTGAGCAAGGCGTTGGCGCCTTCATGTTGCAAGGCATCGAGCGGATAAACCACCACCAGGCGCAAGCCAGCGCGGTGCGTGCCGATGCCGACCGTTTCAATCAGGGCCCGCACCTGCTCCATGCGGATGACCTTGCTACACGGCTGGCCGTCGGGGCGCGGTGTCTCGCAGAGCAGCCCCTGGGCGAAATGCAGCGCCAGGTCCCGCTTGCCGATGCCTTGCTGGCCGTGAATGAGCAAGGCATGCGGGAGCCGCTCGCGCAGCGCGTTCAGCCGTTGCCAGTCTTCTTTCTGCCAGGGATAAAGCATGCGAATCAGTCAGTTAGGGTTGGAGCTTGATGTGACTACGCAGATGGCGCGAGCGATAGGCGACGGCGGGTTCGGTTCGCCCCATCACTATCACGATCTACGAATAATGATGCCAATTCAAAGCGTTGCGAGGATTTTTTCAAGCTCTACCTGAATCTCGGGAATGCTCCGGGTAGCATCGATGACCCGGAAACGCTGCGCGGACTCCGCCGCGCGGCGCAGGTATTCCTGCCGCGTGCGCTCGAAGAAGGTGCGCGATTCGGCCTCGAACTTGTCCGGCTCACGGGCACCGGCCAGGCGCGCGCTGGCGGTTTCCAGCGGCACGTCGAACAGCAGCGTGAGATCGGGCTGCAGGCCATCCTGCACCCAGGCTTCCAGTACTTCGAGCCGCGCGCGCGGCAAGCCTCGCCCCCCCCCCTGGTAGGCAAAGGTGGCATCGGTGAAACGGTCGGAAACCACCCAGTCGCCGCGCGTCAGCGCGGGCTCGATGACTTCGGCAATATGCTCGCGGCGAGCGGCGAACATCAGCAAGGCCTCGGTTTCGAGATGCATCTTGCGGTGCAGCAACAACTGCCGCAGATCCTCGCCAAGCGGGGTGCCGCCGGGCTCGCGGGTGGTGACCACGGATGCGGTGCCTGCCAGGCGGGCGCGCAGGCGGTCCGCCACCCACTCCACGTGGGTGCTCTTGCCGGCACCGTCGATGCCTTCGAATGTGATGAATTTTCCGCGCATGGGGAGACTTATTTGCCGCGCTGGTATCTATCTACCGCGCGATTGTGTTCGGGAAGCGAGTTGGAGAAATGGCTGCTGCCGTCGCCGCGCGCCACGAAATACAGTGCGTCGGACGGGGCCGGCGCGGTGACGGCGGCCAGCGAGGCCAGCCCGGGCAATGCGATCGGGGTGGGCGGCAGGCCGTTGCGCGTGTACGTATTGTAAGGGGTGTCGGCCTGCAGGTCGCGCTTGCGGATATTGCCCTCGAACGCTTCGCCCATGCCATAGATCACCGTGGGATCGGTCTGCAGCATCATGCCCTTCTTGAGCCGGTTGACGAACACGGCCGCAATCAGCGGGCGCTCGCCCTGCTGGCCGGTTTCCTTCTCCACGATCGAGGCCATGATCAGTGCCTCATAGGGTGACTTGTACGGCAGGTCCGGGGCCCTGGCGTTCCAGGCGTCCGTCAGGCGCCGCTGCATGGCGCGATAAGCATGGCGATAGAGTTCAAGATCGCTGCTGCCGCGGGCAAACAGGTAGGTGTCGGGGAAGAACAGGCCCTCTGGCGCCGGCTCCGGCGCGCCAATCGCCTTCATCAGCTCCGCGTCCGACATGCCGCGGCTGTCATGCTTGAGTGCCGGATGCGTATCCACGGCGGCGCGCATCTTGCGGAATTCCCAGCCTTCGATGACGGTCAGCACGTAATGGTTGACCTCGCCTCGCGCGATCTTGCCGATCACCGACAGCGGCGTGGCGCTGCTGTCGAACTCGTAACCACCGGCCTTGAGGTCGGCGCTGTGGCCGGTAAGCCGCACCAGCAGCGCGAACAGGCGGGGGTCCATTTGCACGCCACCGCGCTGGATCTGGCGGCCGACGCTGGCCACGCTGGAGTTCGGCTTGATCACCACCTCGATCGGCGAGGCAGACAGCGAGAGCGGACGATTGGCCCACCAGGCGAAGGCACCGGCGGCGGCAATCGCAAAAATCACGGCGACCAGCACCAGCCGCAGGAAAAGACGTTTCATGTCAAAGAAAAAGTAGCGGCGCACGATGCGCCGCGGCAAAGCCGGGCTCACACAGTGTCGACCATGGGCATCCCGGCTGAAATGGCGACAGCCTCATATAATACCGGGAGCCTTGCACCTTTAGCCCTCCGTAGCTACTTGCACCTTCCATCCGGCGCCCCCTGTGCGCCTCTTGCCTGCGATACCTGTCATGAACGCCCCTGCCCCAGACCGTGCCACCCAGTTCGAAGCCGTGCGCCAAAGCGGAGTCGTCTGCCGACCCGCGCACCTGGGCCTGATCCGGGTTGCCGGCGAAGATGCCGGCAGCTTCCTCCATACCCAGCTGACCAATGCCGTGGACGACCTGGCCGCCGGCACCGCCCGCCTGGCCGGCTACTGCTCGCCCAAGGGCCGCCTGCTGGCCAGCTTCCTGATCTGGCGTGACGAGGAAGGCATCGTCCTCCAGCTCTCCGCCGACCTGCAGCCCGCCATCCAGAAGCGCTTGTCGATGTTCGTGCTGCGCGCCAAGGCCAAGCTGTCCGATCTCACGCCGGCCCGCGCCGTGCTGGGCGTGGCGGGCGCCAACGGCGCCGCCGCCCTGCTGGCGGCTGGCCTGCCCGCCCCGGCCGAGCCCTGGGCCAGCGCCGCGGCCGCCAGTGCCACCGTGATCCGGCTGCCCGACGGCGCCGGCCTTGCGCGCTGGCAGGTCGTGCTGCCGGCCGCGCAGGCCGACCAAGTCCAGGCGGCGCTGTCGGCGCAGCTGGTGCCGGTGGATGCCGTGGTGTGGGACTGGCTGGAAGTGCAGGCCGGCGTGCCGCGCATCGCCGTTGCCACGCAGGAGCAGTTCGTGCCCCAGATGATCAACCTGGAGCTGGTCGGCGGCGTGAGCTTTCGCAAGGGCTGCTATCCGGGCCAGGAAATCGTCGCGCGCAGCCAGTACCGCGGCACGCTCAAGCGCCGCATGTGGCTGATCCACGGCGAAGGCGAAGTGCCCGCCGCGGCCTCCGAGATCTTCCGCCCCGAGGATCCTGGGCAGCCCTGCGGCATGGTGGTCAATGCCGCCGCCGCGCCACAAGGCGGCTGGGACGGCCTGGCCGAACTGAAGATCGATGCGGCGGGTGGCGCGCTGTACCTGGGCAGTGCCACCGGCAGCCCTGTGCGCGTGGGCGAACTGCCCTATGCGGTCCCCTTCGGCGACGCCGCCTGAACCCCTGGAAAACGCCATGAGCGACCACCTTTACGTCTATTTCCGGGTGCCGGAAGCCCGCGCCGACGAGGCCATTGCGCACTGGCACCGCTGGATGGAGACCGTTGCCGAGGCGAGCGGAATTGGTGGTACGCTCTTACGCAGGCCCGAGGCGCGCGACGGCATGCAGACCTGGATGGAAGCCTACGCCGATGTGCCGCCAGCCTTCGCCCAGCTGCTCGATGGGCTGTGGCGGCAGAGCGGCCTGCAGCCATGGATCAGCGGCGAGCGGCAGGTGGAGCGTTTCGTCGATATTGACCAGCTCTGATCGTGGCCGTGGCATGGCCCCGCCGCAGTGGCCCGCCAACGATGACATCGCGGCCGATGCAATGAACGTGGCAACCGCAGTGAATGCAGCAAAGGAAGCGCTATGTGCCTGATTCTGGTGGCCTGGCAATCGCACCCGGACTATGCCCTGGTGGTGGCCGGCAACCGCGACGAGTTCTACGCCCGCCCGGCGGCGCCCGTGCACTGGTGGGAAGACGCCCCCCAGGTGCTGGCTGGCCGCGACCTGGCGGAAGTGATCGGCGAGCCTGGCACCTGGATGGGCCTGGCCGGCGACGGCCGCTTTGCTGCCCTGACCAACTACCGCGCGCCTTCCGAGAAGCGCACCGATGCCCGCTCGCGCGGCGAGCTGGTGGCCGGGTTCCTGCGTGGCGACAGCGATCCGCAATCCTATCTGTCCGGGCTGGTGCCCCGCACCGGCGCCTACAACGGCTTTAACTTGCTGGCGTGCGACCTGCGCGAGCTCTGGTGGTACAGCAACCGCGGCACATCGCCCTACCCGCAGCGTCTCAAGCCTGGCATCTACGGGCTGTCCAACGCCTTGCTGGACACGCCGTGGCCCAAGGTGCGCAGCCGCGTCGGCGCGCTCGCCGAGACCCTCGCCGCCGACACCGGCCTGCCCGGCGCCAGCGTCGAGCCCTATCTCGACCTGTTGGCCAACGACCGCCAGGCACTGGACGCTGAGCTTCCGCGCACCGGCGTGACCCCGGAGTGGGAAAAGCTGCTGTCCTCCGCCTTCATCCGCTCGCCAAGCTATGGCACTCGCGCCATGGCTATGGCACTCGCGCCAGCACCGTGCTGCGCGTGCGCCACGACGGCCGCTTCGAGCTCAGCGAGCGCAGCTTCGACGCCACCGGCCGCACCGGCGAGGTGTCCTACCGCGGCCACCTGCGCGTTGCCCGCGACGCCGGCTCGGTGCAAGCGCCGCGCTAAGGCCAGCTGGCTCAGTACTGCCGGGCCACCAGTCCCGCCGGGCGCAATGCCACGTTCAGCGCCCGGATGGCGGCGGGGTCATTGCGCACGGCCAGCAGCCACGCATCCTCGAAATGCCCGATCTCCAGCAACTGCACGCCATGCGGCGCCAGTTCGCGATTGACGTGTGCCAGGTAGAGCGCGGCCGGCTCCATATCGAAATCGTTGTCGTCGCCGCCTAGGGGAATGCCGTCCTCGTCGTAGAGATCGTCGACATCGATAGCCAAGACACCGGCCGCGCGCAGCGTCCCGAGCCGCGCCACGGCTTGCACGCCCAGCGTGCTGAAATCCCGCCAGTCCACCTTCACCAGGCAGTGCTCCGCCAGCCAGGGATGCAGCCACGCCGACAGCAGGTCTTCGCCGGCGGGCGGCTCGCCAGACGGTGCGCGGGCAAGGTCCAGGGCGGGCGTGGCATCGGCCAGGGCCTGGAGCAGGCGGGAACGGATTTCAGACATAGACAAGATCAACGCGAAAGCGACGGCAAAAACAAAGATCGCGATGGTACAGCGTAGACGGCCGGCTGCAAGCCCCGCGTGCTATCGCACCAGTCAGGCAACTGCCGCCAGCCTGGCCGGCAGCGCGGTCCGGACCGCCTCGCTCACGATGCTTGCCAGGCGGGCGGCGGGCGCCTCCAGCTCGGCATCCTTGCGGTAAAGCGCCAGTGCCAGCGAGGGCAGTTCCGGCAGCCCGGCCTCGCCCGGCTCCCAAGCCCTGACCGATGGCGGCAAGCCCATGTCCGTGCGGATGGTCAGCCCCAGCCCGGCTGCCGCCCCGGCCCACAAACCGCCCAGGCTCGCGCTGCTGAAGGCCACGCGCCAGGCAATGCCGGCACGGTCCAGCGCGGCTGTGCCGGCCGAGCGGAAACGGCACGGCGGCTCGAACGCCACCAGCGGCAGCGGGCCGCTGCCTTGCCACGGCACGCGCGTGGCGGCGGGGCCGATCCAGCGCATCGGCAACATGGCTACCTGCTCCATGTGCGGCATCCGCACGCCGTCGTCCCAGGCCAGCGCCAGGTCCAGCCGGCCAGCGGCCACGCTGTCCAGCAACTCGACATTGCGCGCCACGCGGGCCTCGATCTTGACCTTGGGATGCGCGCGGGCGAACCGGCCCAGCACCTCGGGCAGCAGCACCTCGCCGAAGTCCTGCTGCAGGCCGAACCGCACCCACCCTTCCAGCGCGACGCCGTGCACGGCGGCGGCAGCCTCGTCGTTGAGTTCCAGCAGCCTGCGCGCATAGGCCAGCATGGTCTCGCCGGCCTCGGTCAGCGCCAGGCCCCGCCCGGCCTTGCGAAAGATTGCCGTGCCTGCCTGCTCTTCCAGTTTCTTGAGTTGCGCACTGACCGCCGAGGTCGAGCGGCCGAGCCGGTCGGCGGCTCGCGCATAGCTGCCAAGCTCCATGCCCGCCACGAAGCTGCGCAGCACATCCAGGTCGAAGTTCAGCAATGCCATCGCAAACAATCCTGTTATTTGGAATGTTGAGTCAATAATTATCTGATATTCAGGACTATTCTGGGGCGGCAGAATCGGAGCGTCAAGGCCACAAGTGCCACTTTCCGAAGGATGACCCCGTGTCCCGCACTCCCTCCCTGCTTCCGTTCGCCGCTGCGCCAGGCCATGCCGGCGCGGCCCCTGTCCCATGCCACGGCCCACGCCACGGCCCGGGCCATCGCTGGAAAGTGCTGGCCATCGGCGTTGGCATGATGGGGCTCGGCATTGCGCTGAGCGAAGTGCCATGGGGCCTGCTGACCGATCGCTGGGGCGACCGCCGCGTGCTGCTGACCGGCTTGCTGGCCACTGCGCTGTGGCTCGTGCTGATGGCGGCGTTCGTGGCGCCGCGGCCGGGCCATGTCCCCGGCAACGCCGCGCTGGCGCTGGGCTTGCTGGCGTTGGGCCTGCAGGGCGGCAGCGTCAACGGCTCCAGCGGGCGCGCCGTGATGGCGTGGTTCCGCGAAGGCGAACGCGGGCTCGCCATGAGCATCCGCCAGACCGCGGTGCCCGCCGGCGGCGGCATCGGCGCGCTAACCTTGCCGATGCTGGCGCAGGCCTTTGGCTTTGCCGCGGTCTATGGCGTGCTGGCCGCGCTCTGCGGCGTCACCGTTGTCTTCGCCTGGCGCTGGATGCATGAGCCGCCGGCCGACCCTGCGCGCGCCGTGGCGCCGGCAAGCGGCCCGGCCGGCAAGGCAGGGCCCGGACCGCTGGGGAACCTGCAAGTCTGGCGGCTGGTGAGCGGCATGGGCCTGATGTGCGTGCCGCAAGTGGCCGTACTGACCTTCGCCACCATCTTCCTGCACGATTTCAGCCGGATCGGCATTGCCGCGGCCGGCCTGACGGTGGCAGCGGTGCAGGTCGGGGCCGCCGCCATGCGGGTATGGAGCGGGCGCTGGACCGACCGCCACGGCAACCGCCGCGCCTACATGCGCGCTTGCAGCTTGCTGACCCTGCTGGTGTTCGCTACGCTGGCCGGGCTGACATGGCTGTGCGCCGCCGCACCGGGCCGGCACGCCGTGCTCACGCCGGCGCTGATGGCTTGCCTGGTGCTCGGCGGCATCTGCACGTCGGCCTGGCATGGCGTCGCCTTCACCGAGCTGGCGACGATCGCGGGCGCCAGCCGCGCGGGCACGGCACTCGGGCTGGGCAATACCTTCGCGTTCGCGGGCTTTTTCCTGGTACCGATGGCGATCCCGGTGGTGGCCGCCGGCTATGGCTGGCCGGCGGTCTGGCTGGCGGCCAGCGGCAGCGCGCTATTGGCGCGGCCCTTGTTCGCGCGGCAGGCCCGCGCCTGAAAACAAGCCTTTAGCGCAGCGATTTGCGCATTTCGAGGTGAGCAATGCCAGCCTCCTCGAATTCCTCGCCCACCTGCGCGAAACCCACGCGCGCGTAGAACGGTGCCGCGTAGCTTTGCGCATTGAGCACCAGCTCGGGGTAGCCAAGCTCCGCGGCCTTGGCCATCAGCGCATCCAGCACCATGGCGCCGACCCCGCTGCCGCGTGCGGGCTTGAGCACCGCCATGCGGCCGATGTGGCCATCCGGCAGCAGGCGGCCGGTGGCCAGCGCGCTGCCGTCTTCGGCCACCGCGAGAGCGTGCCAGCTCGGCTCATCCCACTCGTCCCATTCCAGCTCCACCGGCACGCCCTGCTCTTCGACGAAGACGGCGTAGCGGATGGCGCGCGCGGTGTCGCGCACTTCGGACCAGGGGGCGAGGCGGATGGTGATCGTCATGATGTTCAAGGCAAAAAGCGATGGAAAAACGCCCCGAGGGGCGGCCGCCATGATACTCCGGCCAAGGCGCAGCAAGCATCGCCCGCAATTGCTGCACCGCCGCATGACCAGGGTAAGGGTAATTCCCGATCGGCATTCGTCCCGTCAAATTTGTATGATGACCATATTACCTAATCACATGAGGCCTTCCGTGTTCCAGAAAGTCCCGGCCAGAGCCCTGACAGACACCGTGGCCGAACAGCTGCTGGAGAAGATCGATAGCGGCGCCTTCGGCCGCGGCGACAAGCTGCCCACCGAAGCCGTGCTGTCCGAGGAATTCGGCGTCAGCCGCACCGTGATACGCGAAGCCATCGCCCGGCTGCGCCACGAGGGCGTGGTGGAAGCGCGCCAGGGCAGCGGCGTGTTCGTCACCGAGCAGGCCGGCATCCGGCCGCTGCGCATCGACTACACCGATGTGGCCACGCTCGAATCGGTGTTGCATATCGTGGAGTTGCGCCGGGCCATCGAGGCCGAGGTGGCGGCACAGGCGGCACGGGACCGCACCGACGCCAGCATGATGGCCATCGATGCCGCACTCGCCCGCATTGATGCCGAGGAGGCTGCCGGCGGCGATGGCGTAGCCGCCGACGTGGCCTTTCACCGCACCATCGCCGAAGCCACCGGCAACCCGTTCTTTCTCAAGACGCTGGCGTTCCTGAGCCAGTATCTCGAGACCGCCACCCGCGTGACCCGTACCAACGAGGCACGCCGCGCGGACTTCTCGCGCCAGGTGCGCGAGGAGCACCAGGCCATCGTGGCCGCCATCCGCGCCGGCGACGCACTGGCCGCGCGCAACGCGGCCGAAACCCATATGTACAACGCGGCGCGGCGGCTGTCCCATGGCGGGCAACCCGACAGCGCCTCCGGCCTTGCCGACGCCCCCGCGCGCGGCCTCCCCCACTGAACCACGCATCACCGCCCTCCCGGCAGGAGTCTTCATGAGCAAATCAATTGGCGTCATCGGCCTCGGCGCGATGGGCAACGGCGTCGCCCACAGCCTGCTGCGCGCCGGCTTCAAGGTGCATGCCTGCGACCTGCGGCCCGAGGTGCTGCAGCGCTTTGCCGATGCGGGGGGCATCCCCTGCGCCAGCCCGGCGGAGCTCGGCGGCAAATGCGATGTGGTGGTGACGCTGGTGGTCAACGCCGCGCAGACCGAGGCCGTGCTGTTCGGCGAACAAGGCGCGGCCAGCGGCCTGCGCCCTGGCACGCTGGTCATTGCCAGCGCGACCGTGCCGCCAAGTTTCGCCGAGGCGCTGGGCAAGCGGCTGGGCGAGCGTGGCATCCTGCTGCTCGACGCGCCGGTCTCCGGCGGCGCCGCCCGCGCCGCCAGCGGCGAAATGACCATGATGACCTCGGGCCCGGCCGAAGCCTATGCGCTGGCCGACGACGTGCTGGCCGCCATGGCCGGCAAGGTCTACCGCCTGGGCGACGCGCATGGCGCCGGCTCCAAGGTGAAGATCATCAACCAGTTGCTGGCTGGCGTGCATATCGCGGCGGCCGCCGAAGCGATGGCGCTGGGCCTGCGTGAAGGCGTGGATGCCGATGCCCTGTATGAGGTCATCACCCACAGCGCGGGCAATTCGTGGATGTTCGAGAACCGCGTGCCGCATATCCTGTCGGGCGACTACACACCGCTGTCCGCGGTCGACATCTTCGTCAAGGATCTTGGCCTGGTGCTCGATACCGCGCGCACCAGCAAATTCCCGCTGCCGCTGTCGGCCGCGGCGCACCAGATGTTCATGATGGCATCCAGCGCGGGACACGGCGGCGAAGATGATGCCGCCGTGATCAAGATTTTCCCCGGCATCGAACTGCCGGCGAAGAAGGCTGAGTGAGGCGAGCCAGGATGACTGCACAGAACCCTCGCTCGCTCGCCCTGCTCGGCTGCATCGCCGACGACTTCACCGGCGCCACCGACCTGGCCAACACGCTGGTGCGCAACGGCATGCGCACCGTGCAGACCATCGGCGTGCCGGCGGGCGGCGAGGCGCTGCCCGGCGTGGAGCAGGCCGATGCGCTGGTGGTCGCGCTCAAGTCGCGCACCATCCCGGCGGCCGACGCCATCGCGCAATCGCTGGCCGCGCTGCGCTGGTTGCAAGCCCAGGGCTGCCGCCAGTTCTTCTTCAAGTACTGCTCCACCTTCGACTCCACCGATGCCGGCAATATCGGCCCGGTGGCCGAGGCCCTGCTGGCAGCACTTGGCAGCGACTTCACCATCGCCTGCCCGGCATTCCCCGAGAACGGCCGGACCATCTTCCGCGGCCACTTGTTCGTTGGCGATGTGCCGCTCAACGAATCGGGCATGGAGAACCACCCGCTCACGCCGATGCATGACGCCAACCTGGTGCGCGTGTTGCAACGCCAAAGCCAGGCCAAGGTAGGCCTGCTGCGCTACGACGCGCTGGCACGCGGCAGCGAAGCGGCTCGTCAAGGCATTGCCGCCTTGCGCGGCGAAGGCGTGCGGCTGGCCATCGCCGATGCCGTGAGCGACGCCGACCTGCACACGCTTGGCGAGGCTTGCGCGGACCTGCCGCTGCTCACCGGCGGCTCCGGCCTGGCACTCGGCCTGCCCGCCAACTTCCGCCGCGCCGGCCTGCTGGCGCAACGCGCGGATGCCGACAGCGTGGCGGCCGTGACCGGGCCGGCCGTGGTGCTGGCCGGCAGCGCGTCCAAGGCGACCAACGCGCAGGTGGCGCAGTGGCTTGTGCGCAAGCGCCCCGCCCTGCGCATCGACCCGCTCGCGCTGGCGCAAGGCGCGCCGGTGGTTGAGCAGGCGCTCGCCCTGGCCGGCTCCCATGCCGAGCCGGTGCTGTTCTACGCCACCACCACGCCGGACGAGGTCAAATCCGTGCAGGCCGCGCTGGGCGTGGAACGCGCCGGCCATCTGGTCGAGCAGGCGCTGGCCGACATCGCCGCCGCCCTGAAGGCACGCGGCACGCGCCGCTTCGTGGTGGCCGGCGGCGAAACCTCGGGCGCCGTGGTGCAGGCGCTGGGTGTGCAAGCCCTGCGCATCGGCACGCAGATCGCGCCGGGCGTGCCCGCCACCGTCACGCTGGAAGCGCAGCCGCTCGCGCTGGCGCTCAAGTCCGGCAACTTTGGCGGTGTGGACTTCTTTGACGAAGCCGTGCGCCAGCTTGGAGGTGAAGCATGAGCACCGAAGCCCGCCTGCGCGAAGAGATCTGCCGCATCGGCGCCAGCCTCTACCAGCGCGGCTACACCGTCGGCAGCGCCGGCAACATCAGTGCGCGCATGGAGGACGGCTGGCTGATCACGCCGACCGATGCCTGCCTGGGCATGCTGGACCCGGCCGCCATCGCCAAGGTGGACAGCGGCGGCAACTGGGTGGCCGGCGACAAGCCGTCCAAGACGCTGACCTTGCACCGCGCCATCTACGACAACAACCCCCAGGCCCATGGCGTGGTGCATACGCACTCCACCCACCTGGTGGCGCTGAGCCTGGCGGGCCCATCGCAAGCGGACGATGTGCTACCGCCGATCACGCCTTACTACGTGATGAAGGTCGGGCATATCCCGTTGCTTCCCTACCATCGCCCGGGCGACCCGGCGGTGGCGGCGCGTGTTGCCCAGCTTGCCGCCGAGGTGCGCGGCGTGCTGCTCGCGCGCCTTGGCCCGGTGGTATGGGAAACCACCGTCTCGCGCGCAGCCTTCGCGCTCGAGGAACTTGAGGAAACCGCCAAGCTCTGGCTGATGCTCAAGGACAAGCCCGCCCCGCTCGACGAGCAAGCCCTGGCCGAACTGCGCGACACGTTCAAGGCGCGCTGGTAGGTGCCAGGCATGTAGGTAAGACAGCGCCCCAAAAACAAGAACACAAGCAACGCAGAACCGCCCGCCGCACGCCCGCGCTAACGCCTGGGCCGCGGCAAGGGCAGCGTTCGCCCTCGGCTTGCCGCCAACGACGGGAATCAAGCCGGAACCAAGCCGAAATACGGAGACAACCATGGATGCATCCACCCAGGCCGCGCTAGCCGGCGCCGGCCAAGACATCGATCGCGACATCGATCGCGCCATTGAGAAACGCGCCTACAGCAAGGTGTTCTGGCGCATCATGCCGTTCCTGATGCTGTGCTATGTCATCGCTTACCTGGACCGCGTCAACGTCGGCTTCGCCAAGCTGCAGATGGCGCAAGACCTGGCGTTTTCCGAAACCGTGTTCGGCCTTGGCGCCGGCCTGTTTTTCATCGGCTACTTCCTGTTCGAAGTGCCCAGCAACCTGCTGATGCACAAACTCGGCGCGCGCGTCTGGATCGCGCGGATCATGATCACTTGGGGCATCATCTCGGCGCTGTTCGTGTTCGTGAAAACGCCCACCGCCTTCTACGTCATGCGCTTCCTGCTCGGCCTGGCCGAGGCGGGGTTCTATCCCGGCGTGATCCTCTACCTGACCTACTGGTATCCCGCCAACCGGCGCGCCAGGATGATCGCGCTGTTCATGTCGGGCATCCCGGTGGCCGGCATGTTCGGCAACCCGCTGTCGGGCTGGATCATGGACGCGTTCCATGACTACGGCGGCATGCGTGGCTGGCAATGGATGTTCCTGATCGAAGCCATGCCCGCGCTGCTGATCGGCATCATCACCGTGTTCGTGCTCAAGAACGGCATCGACCAGGCGCCCTGGCTGGACGCCGACGAAAAGCGCGTGCTCAAGCGCAATATCGCGGAAGACTCGCGCCAGGCCGACGCCTCGGGTACCGGCCACTCGCTTCGCGCGGTATTCTCCGACCGCCGCGTGTGGTGGATGTGCCTGATCTACTTCTGCTTCGTCACCGGGCAATATGCGCTGACGTTCTGGATGCCCACGCTGGTGAAGACCAGCGGGGTGACCGGCAACCTCAATATCGGCCTGCTCAGCGCCATTCCGTTCCTCTGCGCCATCGTGGTGATGAACGTCCTCGGCCACAGCGCCGATGCCCGCCGCGAGCGCCGCTGGCACCTGATCGTGCCGGCGCTGATGGGCGCGGCGGGCTTTGCCATTGCCGCCTCGTTTACCCACAATACCGTGGTGGCCATCGCCGCGCTGTCCCTGGCCGCCGCCGGCGTGCTGACCTGCGCCCCGCTATTCTGGTCACTGCCCACCGCCTTCCTGTCCGGGCTGGCTGCCGCGTCCGGCATCGCGGTGGTGAATTCAGTGGGCAACCTGGCTGGCTTTGTGGCACCGTACATGGTGGGCTACCTGACCGACCTCACCCACAGCACGCAGTCGAGCATGTATGTGCTGTCGGCCATGCTGGTGCTCGGCGCCGGGCTGGTCTGGCTCACCCCGGCCAAGCTGGTCAACCGCTAGGCCAAGAACACAAGAACACAAGAACACAAGAACACGACGACAACCCTCTTCTCCTGGAGCACCGCATGCCGCGTTTTGCCGCCAACCTGTCGATGATGTACACCGAGCACGCCTTCCTGGATCGCTTTGCCGCCGCAGCGGCAGATGGTTTCAAGGCCGTGGAGTACCTCTTCCCGTACGAGCACGCTGCCGCGGAAATCCGCGCTCGGCTCGACGCCAACGGCCTGACGCAGGCGCTGTTCAACGCGCCGCCGGGCGACTGGAATGCCGGCGAGCGCGGCATGGCCGCCCTGCCCGGGCGCGAAGCCGAATTCCGCGACGCCTTCGGCCGCGCGCTGGAATACGCTGCCGCGCTCGGCAATGACAAGATCCACGTGATGGCCGGCCTGGTGCCGGCCGGCGCGGACCACGGGCGTCATCGCGCCTGCTACCTGGAAAACCTGGCGCATGCCGCGCAGGCCGCCGCGGCACAGGGCGTCACGGTCCTGATCGAGCCGATCAACGGCCGCGACATGCCGGGCTACTTCCTCAACCGCCAGGACGACGGCCAGGCCATCTGCAAGGAAGTGGGCGCGGCCAACCTGAAGGTGCAGTTCGACTGCTACCACTGCCAGATCGTGGAGGGCGACCTTGCCGTCAAGCTCAAGCGCGACTTTGCCGGCATCGGCCACATCCAGGTTGCCGGCGTGCCAGAGCGCCACGAGCCGGACCTGGGCGAGCTGAACTACCCGTACCTGTTCGACGTGATCGATGGCCTTGGCTATGACGGCTGGATCGGCTGCGAGTATCGTCCGCGCGCCGGTACCTCGGCGGGTTTGGGCTGGCTCAAGCCTTACTTGACGGCCTGAGCGGCCGCTGCATCCATGCCGCCCGCGGCGGCACAACAGGAAAACGAACATGCACATACTGATCACCGGCGGGGCCGGATTTCTCGGCCTGCAACTGGCCCGCGAGCTGCTAAAACGCGGCACCCTGGACATTGACGGCAAGCCCGTTGCCATCGAGGGCCTGACACTGCTCGACGTGGTAGCGCCGCCCGCCATGGACGACGCGCGCGTGCGCGTGGTCACCGGCGACTTGTCCGATCCCGCCGTGCTGGCGCAGGCCATCGATGCGCGCACCGGCGCGGTGTTCCATCTGGCGGCGGTGGTCAGCGGACAAGCCGAGGCGGATTTCGATCTGGGCATGCGCGTGAACCTGGACGCCGCACGCGCGTTGCTGGAAACCTGCAGGGCGCTTCACGTGAAACATGGCATCCGGCCACGCGTGGTGTTCACCAGTTCGGTGGCCGTGTACGGCGGCACCCTGCCCGCCGTGGTGCACGATGATACCGCGCTCAATCCACAATCCTCCTACGGCGCGCAGAAGGCCATCGGCGAGTTGCTGCTGTCGGACTACAGCCGCCGCGGCTTTGTCGACGGCCGCGTGCTGCGGCTGCCGACCATCAGCGTGCGGCCGGGCAAGCCCAATGCCGCGGCATCGTCGTTTGCCAGCGGCATCATCCGCGAGCCGCTGGCAGGCGTTGCCGCCAATTGCCCGGTCTCGCCGGAAACACCGCTGTGGCTACTGTCGCCGCGCGGGGCCATCGCCGCACTGGTGCGTGGCATGGAGATCGATGGCGCCAGATTTGGCGAGCGCCGGACGGTGAACCTGCCCGGCCTTTCGGTCACGCCCAGGCAGATGGTTGCCGCGCTGCGGCGCGTGGCCGGCGACAGCGTGGCGGATCGCGTGAGCTGGGAGCGCGAGGCGCGCATCGAGAATATCGTCGGCACCTGGCCTGCCGCGTGGAATACGGAGCGCGCGCTGGCGCTGGGGTTCCAGGGCGACGCGGATTTCGATGCGGTGATCCGGGCTTATATGGAGGATGCGGGCATAGCGGCGCGTTGAACCCGCAGACGCGCTTTAGCGGCGCTGGCTTGCACGCAGGCCAACGCCGCCGCACCTAAAACTGCAGAAGCTGGACAGATCAAGCGTCCGGCTTCACCACTTCATAAGCCGTGATTGTTTCCCGCACCGGCCCCGGAATCGGCGCCGATTTCTGCGTAGCGGGATCCGCGCAGACATAGACGATCTCGCCCGTGACCAGGTGCTCGCCGCCACGGTACATCTCCACGCGGAACAGCATGCTGGAGCGGCCCAGGCGCGCAATCCGGCCCCGAATCTCCAGCATGTCGTCGAAGCGCGCCGACGCGTGATACTCCAGCGTCGATTTCACCACGAAGATATCCACGCCGTGCGCGTGCAGCACATCTTCCGGATACCGGATCCCCACCGCCCGCCAGTACTCGGTCACGCAGATATCGCAGTAGGTCAGGTAGTGCGCATTGAAGACGATCGACTGCGGATCCACCTCGGCCCAGCGCACGCGCAACGGCATGCTGTGACGGAAATCTTCCTTTGCCATGTCGGCGTTCCCCCCTTCATTGGCGGCCAGACATCGGCCCGATATGAAAACGGCGCCGGCCCCTAGACAGGGCGGCGCCGGCATAAAGCCGCTAAACCGGGCTTATTGCGGCTTGTTCAGCCCCAGCTTGTCGATAATGGCCTTTTCCTTCTTGACCGTATCGGCGGCGAAGCGCGCGTATTGCTCGCTGCTCATGTAGAACGGCTCCATGTCGAACTTGGCCAGCGCATCGCGGTAGTTCTGCATTTCCATGGCTTTCTTGAAGCCATCATGCAGCTTCTTGACGATCTTCGGATCGGTGCCCTTGGGTGCCACCACGCCGAACGGCGAGGTCTGCACGATGCCCAGGCCCAGTTCCTTCAACGTCGGCACATTGGGGAAGCGCGCCGAGCGCTTCTCGCCCCAGGTCGACAGCAGGCGCAGCTTGCCGGACTCCACGTACGGCGCCCAGGCCGGGGTGTCCGCCACCGACATCACGTGCCCGCCCAGCAGGGCCTGCATCGATTCCGAGTTGCCCTTGTAGGGAATATGCGAGAACTGCACGTTCTGCTTCATGGCCAGCTCTTCCATGGTCAGGTGCAGCGTGGTCATCGAACCCGGCGAGCCGTAGGTCAGGCGGCCCGGGTTGGCCTTGGCGTAGGCGATGTAGTCCTGCATGTTCTTGATCGGCGAATCCGCCGGGACCACCAGGCCGAACGAATAGCCGGCCAGGTTGATCACGTAGGAGAGGTCCTTGACCGGATCCCAGTTGATCTTGGTGGTGTACGGCAGACGGTAGACGGGCATGGCTACCTGCGCCAGCGTGTAGCCGTCCGGCTGGGTCGATTGCATCAGCTGGGCGGGCAGTACCCCGCCCGCGCCCGGCTTGTTCTCGATGATCACCGGCTGGCCGAAGATCCTGGACGCGTTTTCCGCCAGCACACGGAACGGCAGGTCGGTGGAGCCGCCCGCGGTATAGCCGATGATCAGGCGAATCGGCCGTTGCGGGAAATTGTCCGCCTGCGCCAGGGCCGGCGCGCTGGCCAGCCCAAGGGTAGCCGCGGTGGCGGCGAGCGCGCCCGCATGGGCGAGGAAATGGCGGCGTTGCATGAGTCTGTGTCTCCTATTGCTAATGCTAATGCTACTGCTACAAGTAATGCACTACACGTAAAGGCTGTGAAATCGGTGGGTCTGCGACCGCTTCGATCTGCTTGCCGGCCCCTCCCGGCAAGCCGCGCTCAGCCCTCGAAGGCCGCGCGCAAGGCGGCGACAGCGTCGCCATGGGCGGCGGCCACCGCCGGAACGAAACGTCCCAGCTTGAAAAAATCGTGGATCATGCCCGGGTAGTCGGCCAAGCGCGCCGGCACGCCCGCGGCGCGCAGCTTGGCCGCGTAGGCCACGCCTTCATCGTGCAGCGGGTCGTAGCCCGCCACGGCGATCCAGGCCGGGCAGCAGCCGCGCACGTCGGCACCCGTGCCGCCACCGTCCAGCGGGGCAAAACGCCAGTCGTCGCGGCTGGCTTCGCTGTCCAGGTATTGCGAGAAAAACCACTGGATCATCGGCGCGGTCAGCAGATAGCCCTCGGCCAGCGCGCGGTGCGAAGGCGTGTCCTGGCGGGCGCAGGTGCCGGGATAGATCAGCATCTGCAGGACAGGCTCCAGGCCCAGATCGCGCGCGTGCACGGCGCAGGCGCTGGCCAGCGTGCCGCCTGCGCTGTCGCCGCCCAGGGCGATCCGGCTAGCATCGGCGCCCAGGCGCGCGGCCTCGGCGAACACCCACTGCATGACATCGAACGCGTCGTTCGCCGCGTGGGGAAACCTCCACTGCGGGCCAAGCCGGTAGTCCACCGACAGCACCATGCAATCCGCCCCCATGCACAGCAGCCGGCTCAGGGGATCATGCGAGTCGACGCTGCCCACCGTGAAGCCGCCGCCATGGAAGTACACCAGCAAGGGCAACGGCTCGGCCCAGCTGGCCTCGCGCGGCGCATACAGGCGCACCGGGATGGCATGGCCATCGCGCGCGGCTACCGTCAGGTTCTCCACGCCGTGCACGGGCAGCGGCGCGATATCCATGATGGGCGCGCTCTTCTCGTACGCGGTCTTGGCGTCGGCCGGATCCAGTTCGTGGATGGACGGACGCTTGACGCGCCCGATCAGCTCCAGCAGCGCGGCCACCTGCGGGTCGAGCGGCACCGGCGGCATGCCGGGCAAGGCAGGCGCGGGCTTGGCGGGCGCGGCGGTGGAAGCAGGCGGGACAGCGGACATGGACAGTCAGAATCAATAGCAACGAACCTTCGGCGGCAGCCGAAACCCAGCGGCATCAACCCGCTGACGTTCGAATTGTGAACGATCGTTCGATTTTAGTATGATTCCAGATGTTTCTGCAGCAAAGCCTATGAAATTTCCCTGGGGCTGGTCAGAGCGGCAGGTTTTGCGCGATCATCGACCATCGTCACGGAAGCCAGAGCAGCCAGAAACACAGAAGAAAGAGAAAAATCCTCATCGACGGAGACAGCATAGATGGCCTTCATTTATTACCTGACCCATATCCACCTGGATTTCGGCACCATCAGCCAGCTCAAGGCTGAATGCGAGCGCATCGGCATCCGGCGCCCGCTGGTCGTCACCGACAAAGGCGTGGTTGCCGCCGGCGTGGCGCAACAAGCGGTCGAGGCCCTGAGCGGCCTGCCACACGAGATCTTCGACGAAACCCCTTCCAACCCGACCGAGGCCATGGTCAAGAAGGCCGCGGCGCAATACCGGGACAGCGGCTGCGACGGGCTGATCGCGGTGGGCGGCGGCTCCTCCATTGACCTGGCCAAAGGCATTGCCATCCTGGCCACCCATCCCGGCGAACTGACCACCTACGCCACCATCGAAGGCGGCAGCGCCAGGATCACCGAGCGCGCCGCGCCGCTGATCGCCGTGCCGACCACCTCGGGCACCGGCAGCGAGGTGGCACGCGGCGCCATCATCATCCTGGAAGACGGCCGCAAGCTCGGCTTCCACTCCTGGCACCTGCTGCCCAAATCCGCCATCTGTGACCCGGGCCTCACGCTCGGCCTGCCAGCCGGCCTGACCGCCGCCACGGGCATGGACGCCATCGCGCATTGCGTGGAAACCTTCCTGGCGCCCGCCTTCAACCCGCCTGCCGACGGTATCGCCCTGGACGGCCTGGAGCGCGGCTGGAAGCACATCGAGCGCGCCACCCGCGACGGCCAGGACCGTGAGGCGCGCCTGAACATGATGAGCGCCTCCATGCAAGGCGCCATGGCCTTCCAGAAGGGCCTGGGCTGCGTGCACTCGCTGTCGCACCCGCTCGGCGGCCTCAAGGTGGACGGCAGGACCGGCCTGCACCACGGCACCCTGAACGCGGTGGTGATGCCGGCGGTGCTGCGCTTCAACGCCGACGCGCCCAGCGTGGTGCGCGACAACCGCTACGCCCGCCTGCGCCATGCCATGGGCTTGGCGGCGGGCGCCGACCTGGCCCAGGCCGTGCACGACATGACCGCGCGCCTCGGGCTGCCCACCGGGCTGCGCCAGATGGGTGTCACCGAAGACATGTTCGACAAGGTGATTGCCGGTGCACTGGTCGACCATTGCCACAAGACCAACCCGAAAGAGGCCAGCGCGGCGGATTATCGGCGTATGCTGGCGGAATCCATGTAAGTGCCGCGGCGGGCCGGCAGCACAGGTGCGCGGAACAGCCGGGGCAATCCAGCTTTATCCACCCAGCACGGAGAAGAGGTCATGACAGGGGAACACCTGCAGGTCTTGCACGGAGACATCACCCGCATGGAAGTCGACGCCATCGTCAATGCCGCCAATAGCGGCTTGCTCGGTGGCGGCGGTGTCGACGGCGCCATCCACGGCGCCGGCGGTCCCGCCATCATGGCCGCCTGCCGCGGCATCCGCGAAACCAAGGGCGGCTGCCCCACCGGCCAGGCGGTGATCACCACCGGCGGCCTGCTACCCTCGCCTTACGTCATCCACGCGGTCGGCCCGGTCTGGCAAGGGGGCGACCACGGCGAAGACGCCCTCCTCGCCAGCGCCTACCAGGCCAGCATCGCGTTGGCCGCGCAGCACAAGCTGCGCACCATCGCCTTTCCCAATATCAGCACCGGCATCTACGGTTTCCCGCGTGAGCGCGCCGTGGATATTGCCATCGAGGCGGTACGCAAGGCGCTGGTGGCCGCACCCACCATCGAGCAGGTCAGTTTTGTCTGCTTTGATGACGAGAATTACCGGCTATACCGGCATAGGTTGAGTTGAATGGTTGGCGGCCTTCGCTAGGGTATTGCGAAGGCCGTGCGTCCGATCAAGATTGATGGGAATCGGCGTTCTCTCGCAGTTTGCCGTTTTGCCGTTTTGCCGTTTTGCCGCCTTGCTGTTTTCTTCGCTGTCCCCGCCCGCTTGCCGGATGTCCTCCCCTGGCCGGGTGGCCCCTAGCCATTTCGTTCCCGGCCTAATTCGCCACCACCACGCCCTCCAGCGCCAGCCCCACCGCAGCCTGCGCATGCAACGCCGTGGTATCGAACACCGGCAGCGCCACATCATCCTGCCCGATCAGCAGCATGATCTCGGTGCAGCCCAGAATCACCCCGCCCACGCCCAGCGCCTGCAAGTCGCCGATGATGCGCCGGTACACATCGCGCGAGGCGTCGCGCACGATGCCGTGGCATAGCTCGTCGTAAATGATCCCGTGGACCAGCGCGCGGTCGGCTGCGTCCGGCACCACGACGTCGATGCCGTGCTTGTCCCGCATGCGGCCGCGATAAAAGTCCTGCTCCATGGTGAAGGCCGTGCCGAGCAGGCCCACGCGCCGGATGCCGGCGGCGTGCAATGCCTGCGCGGTAGGATCGACAATGTGGAGAAAGGGAATGTCGAGCGCGGCTTCCAGGGCAGGCGCCACGCGGTGCATGGTGTTGGTGCAGAGCAGCACGAAATCCGCGCCGGCGGCCTGCACCTGCAGGGCGGCCTGCTGCATGGATTCGCCGAGTTCGTCCCAGCGTTGCGCGTGCTGCAGTGCCTTGATCTGCTCGAAGCTGACCGTGACCATGACGCTGCGCGCGTTATGGTGGCCGCCGAGACGTTGTTTCATGTCCAGGTTGATCAGGCGGTAGTATTCGGCCGAGGATTCCCAGCTCATGCCGCCGATCAGTCCGATCGTCTTCATCTTGACCTTCCTTGCGCACCGGCGCTGTCGAATCAGGCCAATGTAGCAGCCGGCACCGCGCCTCCCCATGCACAGTGCGGCGGATTGCGACCGGGCCAGCGCAGGCGTGCGTGCCTGACGCGGCCCGGCGCGCGCGGCGGATCAGGGCAATGCACTCCGGATCAACAGGTTGATGCGCTCCGGCTGCTCATGGATGACCCAGTGCGTGCCGTCCGGAATGCGCTCCAGCCGCATGTCCGGGATGAACTTGTCCAGGCCATCCAGCAGGCTCTTGGGCAGCGCGGTGTCGCGCTCACCCCAGATCACCAAGGTTGGCACGCGCACCGTGAAGGCGGCGGGATCGAGCCTGGAGATATCGGGAGGCGTCTCGCCGGCGCCCGGCGGGTGCAAGGGCGACGCGCGGTAATAGTTCACACCGCCGGTCAGCGAGTGGGAGCCGCTGGCGCCGGGCTGCGACCAGGCCGTGTGGTATTTCTCACGGGTCTCGCCAGCAAACCAGGGCGCGGGCTGCTTGCCCTGCCCGTTCAGGAAGCCTTCGAGCTTGGCGAAGCCGTCCGCCGCCAGCGCGTCTTCCGATCCCGGCTCGCGCAGCCAGTTCATATAGGCCGAGGCGGCCTGCTGCTGGGGATCGCCGGTCAGCGCCTTGGCGAACAGGTAGGGATGCGGCGAGTTGATGATCACCAGCCGCTCCACCATCTGCGGAAACTGGATGGCCAGGTTCCAGCAGATTGCCCCGCCCCAGTCGTGCGCCACCACCACGCAGTGCGAGTAGCCCAGCGCGTTGATGAGCTGGACCAGGTCCTCGACGATGTGGCGGGGGCGGTAGGCCTCGACTTCCGCGGGCTTGCTGGAGAGGTTGAAGCCGCGCAGGTCCGGCGCCACGGCGAAGTGGGTCTTGCCGAACTCCGCCAGTTGGGCTTCCCACTCGTACCAGAACTCGGGGAAGCCATGCACGAACAGCACCAGCGGCTTGCCGCGCTCACCGGCGCTGGCGTAGTGCAGGCGCGTGCCATTGGGCAAGGTGGCGTACTGCAGATGGCGAATGACTGCAGGTTTGGTCATGAACTCCTCACTTGCCGCAATGGCTGTCTCAGGTGGACTTGCTGCAGGCCGCACCCGGCGGCCCCCCTGGGTTATCCGCGCAAGGCTGCGATGAGCCCGGCACGCACTTCCGGCTTGTCGGCGAACGGGTCGCTCGGGTTGCGCTGGCTAATGATATCTTCGAAGCGCTGCCGCACGGGATCCAGCTGCTGCGGATGCGAGTAAATGTAGAAGCCGTTGTCGCGGATGGCATCGAAGGTGAGCTGCGCCACTTCGGCGGCCGTGACCTTGCCCGAGCTGACCGCTTTGTCCGACATGGCTTGCGACACCAGTTGCGAGCGCGTGGGCGGCGCGTCGTTGGCCAGCCCGGCCGGCCGGTTGCGGCCGGATTGCGTGATGCCGGTCGGCACGAAATACGGGCACAGCACCGAGCAGCGCACCTGCTCGCTGACCAGGCTCAGATCCTGGTACAGCGATTCGGACAGGGAAACCACGGCGTGCTTGGAGACGTTGTAGACGCCCATCGCGGGTGGGCTGAGCAAGCCGGCCATGGAGGCCGTATTGACGATATGGCCTTCGAACGACGGATCCTTGGCGGCGGCCGCGAGCATCAGCGGGGTGAAGATGCGCACGCCGTGGATCACACCGAAGAGGTTGACGCCCAGCACCCACTCCCAGTCGCGCTCGGTGTTTTCCCACATCAGGCCCCCCGCGCCCACGCCGGCGTTGTTGAACAGCAGGTTGACCTGGCCGAAGGTAGCGATGGCGGCATCGGCCAGCGCCTGCACCTGCTCGGCCTTGGACACATCCACGCGCACGCCGATCACCGGCACACCTTGCGCCTTGAACTCCGCCACGGCGGCATCCAGTGCGTCCTCCTGCACGTCAGCCAGCACCAGCTTCATGCCGAGTCCCGCACCCAGCTTGGCGAATTCCTTGCCGAAGCCCGATGCACCGCCGGTGATCACAGCCACCTTGCCCTGGAATTGCTTCATGTTGTCTGCCTCTCGTTGCTGTCGTTGTTATGGAATTGCCTTGCCGCGCGCGGGGCTTAGCCCGCGCGCTGCACTTGATAACCCTGACGCGGGAAATGCACGTTGACCGCGCCCGCACGCGGGTCCTGGCGGCGCAAGGTGGCGCGGTGGGCGTCCAGCGCCACCAGCACGCCGGCCACGGGGTCGCGCGCGTAGTCCGTCGGCGTCACGGTGACCGCCTCGCCCGCTTCGAAGCCGCTGTCGGCAGCCACCCCGCCCGGCAGCGCGGCCGGATCGGTGTGTCGCGCCATCGCCAGAGCCGACTCCGAACTGACCACGCGCACCGTGCCGTGGCCAAAGGCCTTCATGCGCGCATACCAGGCTTGCACAGCCGGATACGCATCCAGCAACTTGGCCAACTCGCTGGCGCGCTGGATAAACCAGACGTTGTGGTACAGCGAAAAATCCGCCACCGACAGTTCGGCCCCGGCCACATGCGCCACGCCCGCCTTGAATTGCTGCTCGAGCCGCGCGAAGGTTTCATGCAGCATTGCGATAGCCTCGGGCAACGGCATGCGCAGCGCTGAAAGCCTGCATCTGCGCCGGCGTCAGGTGGCCCAGCATGCTTTGCGCGCCGCCGGCTGGAACAGGTAGGTGACGGCGGCGGTAAACAACGCGGTGTCGATCCAGCCAGCGATCAGGCGCGCGGTGGCGGCTTGCGCGGCGGGATACAACGGGCGCGCGGGCGCCGCGCTCTCGATCACCTCGCAGATCAACGCGGTGTCGCAATAGATGTCGGCCCCCACCTGCAGGATCGGGGTGCGGCGGTAGCCGCCGGTCAGCGCCACCACGTCGGGCTTGGGCATGATGGGCGGGATTTCCACCGCTTGCCACGCCAGGCCCTTCGCGCCCATCAACAGGCGGATCTTCTCGGAGAACGGTGAGGTTGCGTACTGGTGAAGGATAAGGTCTGCCATGGTGTCGGAATCGATTGTGTTGCCAGTCTGATGCCAGCCTGAAACCAGCCTCAAGCCAGCTTTCTGTCAGCCTGAAATCTCTCTTATGCCTGCTGCCGGTGCGCCGGGCGAATGCCGCCAGGGGTATCAGCAAGGCGCGTGCCTGCTATTGCTCGATCTCTGCTGTCACGCCATCAACTTCAGCTGGACTACCGCCCCGTTTGCTTCAGCGCCTTGAGCGCCATGTTCTCGACCAGGCGCGGCGCCAGCAGCTTGAGCCACAGCCCCAGCCGGCCCTTGCCGGTCATCACCAGTTCGCGCTTGCGCCCGGCCATGGCCGCCAGCATCTGGCGCGCGCATTCCTGCACGCTCATGGCGCCCTCCTCGCGCAGCCGGCTTTCGCCCAGCGGGCGGCCATCGGGCCCGAAGCCGTTGATGCGCGTATCGGTCGCCACCACACCGGGGAACACCACGCACACATCCACGCCGGAGCCGCGCAGCTCAGCCCTCAGCGCCTCGCAGAATCCCGCCAGCGCGAACTTGCTGGCCGAGTAGGCGGTGCGGCCCGGCACGCCGATCTTGCCGGCCAGGCTGGACACCGCCACCATCAGGCCACCGCGCTCGCGCAGGTGCGGCAGGGCCTCGCGCGTGCACCACATGGCGCCAAAGTAGTTCACGCGCATGACCTGCTCGTAGTAGCTGTAGTCCGATACCTGTTCAAAGTACCCGTGGGCGGACACGCCGGCATTGTTGACCAGCACGTCGAGCCCGCCGTACTGCGCCACCACCGTGGCCACCAGCCGCCGGCAATCGGCCTCATCAGACACGTCGACGCGCCAGACGCCTACGTCGACGTCCGGGTGCTGGCGGCGGATGCGCTGCGCCAGCGCCTGCAGCATGTCGACACGGCGCGCGGCCAGCGCGAGCCGCGCACCCTGGCGCGCCAGCAACAGCGCCAGCTCGGCGCCAATGCCGTCGGAAGCGCCGGTGATCAACACAACCTTGCCGGTGAATGGAGCAGAGGCGGCCATGACTTCAATCCAGCAGGTCGGGCTGTTCCTTGACGATGCGGGCATACAGCGGCTGGAACTGGAACCAGCCCGCCTGCGCCGTGCCGACGATCGAGTACGCCTGGCGCGCGGCCGCGTCGGAGATGATCTTCAGCGGCGCATTGGTGCGCGCGGCGGCGGCCTCGGCCAGCAACTGCACCTGGCATGAGCGCTCCATGGTGATGAACCACCAGGCGGCTTCGTCCACCGTCTTGCCCACCGTCAGCAAGCCATGGTTCTGCAGGATCGCGGCCTTGTTGCTGCCCAGCGCGTTGGCGATGCGCTGGCCTTCGTCCAACTCCACCACCACGCCGCCGAAATCGTCGTAGAGCGCGTGGTCGTTGTAGAAGGCGCACACGTCCTGCGTCAGCGGGTCGAGCGTGCGGCCCAGCGTGGACCAGGCGCGGCCATGGGTGCTGTGCGAGTGCGCGGCCGCGACCGCGTCTTCACGGGTCTGGTGCACGCGCGAATGGATGGCGAAGGCTGCCGCGTTGACCGGGTAATCGCCCTCCACCACGTCGCCATGGTGGTCGCAGCGGATCAGGTTGGACACCTTGACCTGGCTGAAATGCACGCCGAACGGGTTGACCCAGAACGTATCCGGGAATTCGGGATCGCGTGCGGTGATGTGACCAGCCACGCCTTCGTCAAAGCCGAACTTGGAGAACAGGCGGAAGGCCGCGGCCAGCCGCTGCTTGCGGTGCAGGCGCTCTTCGGCCGGTGTATCGAACTTCGGCGGGCGCGGCAACACGCGGTACCTGGCCTTGACCTCTTCGGACATGCCGGCGGCCATTTCGTCCTGGTCGGCCTGGGGCTTGGTGCTTTCTGCAGGGGCGTTCATGGGGAGTCTCCTTGTTTTACCACTGCCGCGCGCAAGCATCGAAGCCGCGCGCGCGGCAACCTCCGACTTAAACCAGCTTGACCAGCTGCTTGCCGAAATTCTTGCCCTTGAGCAGGCCCATGAAGGCTTCCGGCGCGCTCGCCAGGCCTTGGGCGATGCTTTCGCGGAACTTGAGCTTGCCTTGCGCGACGGCGGTGCCGAGTTCCTGCAGGGCTTGCGGCCACACGTCCATGTGCTCGGAGACGATAAAGCCTTCCACGGTCAGGCGCGAGACCAGGATCAGTTGCGGGTTCTTCAGCGGCATCGGCTGGCCGTCGTAGCCGGCGATCATGCCGCAGATGGCGATGCGGCCAAAGGCGTTCATGCGGGCCAGCACGGTGTCGAGGATCTCGCCGCCGACGTTCTCGAAGTAGCCATCCACGCCGTCCGGAGTGGCTTCCTTGAACATCGTGTACAGCTCCTTGCTGTCCTTGGCGGCCTTGTAGTCGACGCAGGCGTCAAAGCCGAGCTCATTGACCACGTAGTCGCACTTGTCCTTGCCGCCGGCAAAGCCCACCACGCGGCAGCCCTGCAGCTTGGCCAGCTGGCCCACCACGCTGCCAACGGCGCCGGAGGCCGCGCTCACTACGATGGTCTTGCCCGCCTTCGGCTGGATGATCTTGTTCAGGCCGTACCAGGCCGTCACGCCGGGCATGCCGACCGAGCCGAGATAGGCGGACAGCGGGATATGGGTGGTATCGACCTTCTGGATGCCGATGCCATTGGTGACGCCCATTTCCTGCCAGCCGAACATGCCGACCACCTTGTCGCCGACGGCATACTTGGGGTTCTTGGTCGCCACGATTTCGCCCACCGTACCGCCGATCATGACCTCACCCAGCGGTTGCGGCGTGGCGTACGACTTGCCATCGTTCATGCGGCCACGCATATAGGGGTCGAGCGACAGGAAGTGGTTGCGGACCAGCACCTCGCCGTCGCCGATCGCGGGCACAGGCACCTCTTCCAGGCGGAAGTTGTCAGGGGTCACGGCGCCGGTAGGACGCGATGCCAGGACGATGCGCTTGTAGGTGTTCGACATGATGGTTTCCTTACAGTGAAATGGGCAAGGACACTCGTCCGTTGCCGTTCGTTGTGGGTGGTGGCTAGCGGGTCGGCCTGCTAGCCTGTTATTTCATCAATGACAGCGCCAGTGCCCGATATGCGCGATGCGTGACGGGGTCGTTGGCGCCGTTGGCGGCGATGGGATGCGAGGCGTAGCGCACGATGGTGAGTTCCGCCTTGGGATCGACATAGATACGCTGGCCGTGGATGCCCCGTGCCTCGAACACGCCGTGGTCGTCGTTCGATACCCACCACATCGAGCGGTAGCTCCAGCCCGGCAAGGTGGCATAGCCCGCCTTGGCGAACTTGGCTCGGTCGCCGCCGCGGCGGATGTCCGCCACCACTTCGGCCGGGATGATCTGCTGGCCGTTGAAGCGTCCGCCATTGCGCATGGTCTCGCCAAAGCGGGCCAAGTCGCGCAGCGTGGTGTTGAGACCGCCGCCGCCGGATTCGCTGCCGATGCTGTCCACCATGAAGTAGGCATCGTTCTCCGCGCCCATCTTTTGCCAGACGCGCTCGGAAAGCAGCTTGGCCAGCGACTGCCCGGACACGCGCTTGACGATCCAGGCCAGGACTTCGGCGTTGACGGTCTTGTAGGCGAAGGCCTGGTCATGCTCGCCTTCCTTCTTCAAGGTGGCAAGGAACGCATAGAAGGTCTTGGGCCCGGCATAGCCAGGCTCGAGCGGCATCATGCCGCCGGCACGGCTGTAGTCCCAGATCTCGGCCTTGGGATCAGCGTAGTTCTCCGAGTACTTGACGCCCACCGTCATGTCCATGACTTCGCGCACGGTGGCGTCGCCGTAGGCGGTGCCCGCCATCTCTGGCAGGTAGCGCGTAACGGGCGCGGCAGGGTCGAGCTTGCCGTCCGCCACCAGCATGGCGGCCAGGGTGCCGACGAAGGACTTGGTCACCGACATGGCGATGTGCGGCGTGTGATCGTCGAGCGCGCCGAAGTACTTCTCGTACACCACGCGGCCCTTGTGCATTACCAGGATGCCATCCGTGTAGGTCAGGCCCAGCATGTCGTTGAAGGTGCGGCGGGTGCCGTCGGCATCGGTAAACGGCACGCCGCCGATATCGTGCTCGGCACGCGGCAATGCGCTGACCGGCCCGCGCCCGTGCCACACCGCCGCGGTCGGGACCAGTTCGCGGATATGCGAGAAGCTCCAGCGCGTGCGCGGGAAGCCGTTGCTGGCAGGGGTGAAGCTGATCACCTTGGCGGCTGCCGGGGGAAAGCCCTGCATCCAGCCCGCCGTAACGGGATCGGTCGCGGCCGCGTCCGGGAACATGGGTGCGGCGGGTGCGGCGGGTGCGGCAGGCGCGGCGGGCGTCGCTACCGGCGCGCCGGCCGAAGGAACGGGTGCATTCTGGGCTTGGCCCGGCTGGTACATGGCAAGGGCTCCTGCGCCGAAGGCGGCGAGCACGGTCAGTCTCAATCGCCGCGTGGCGGCAATCCCTTCAAACAGCATCTTGTCTCCTTTTTTGTTTTAAATGTGCTGCGCGCCGCCGGCTTCAGTGACCCTGTGCCGGTCTTGTGACTGGAACTCCTGCCCTGCCCCGCGGCCTCAGCCGTCCGCGCCGGTATCGGAAGCGCCGCTCGCGGCCCGCTGCGGCGGCACACGCTTGACGAACTTGAACGTGCCCGACCCGCGCGACACGGTCTTGCCATCGGCATCGACGATCTCCGCCTCGCAAAAGGCCATGGTGCTGGTGCGGTGCACGCACTGGCCGCGCGCGATGAGCGTGCCGCGGCCGGGCGCCATGAAACTGGTCTTCATCTCGATGGTCACCACCCCGCGGCCGTCGGGATCGGCAGCGCGGCCGGCGATGGCCATGGCCACGTCGAGCAGCGTCATCAGCACGCCGCCGTGGGCCATGTCCCAGCTGTTCTGGTGGCGCGTTTCCAGCGCCAGCTCGATCTCGCTGCCCTCCTTGTCCATGCGGGTGCATTGCACGCCGAGATCGGCGAGGAAGGGAATCTTGAGGGGAAATCCGTTGGTTTTAGTCATAGTTGCTAGTGAGGCGAAGACGGTACGGCTGGCCGCGCGGCGAGGCGAAAAAGCCCCGCCCTGCACGGGCCAACCGCATTAGAGCATGGACCTTATACCGCGCTCACGCCGCCATCCACCGCCAGCACCTGGCCGGTGATGTGCTTGCCGGCGGCGCTGGCGAACAGCAGCGCCGCGCCCTTCAGGTCTTCGTCGTCACCCAGCCGGTGCAGCGGCACCGACGCGCACATGGCATCCACCCCAAGGCGGTCCAGCGAGCCCTGCGTCATCTTGGAGGGGAAGAAGCCCGGCGCCAGCGCGTTCACCGTGATGTTGTGCTCGCCCCACTCGGCCGCCAGCGTGCGGGTGAAGTTGACCACCGCGCCCTTGGAGGTGTTGTAGGCAATGGTTTCCATCGAACCCGGCGGGTTGCCCGCCAGGCCGGCGATGGAGGCAACGTTGATGATGCGGCCATAGCGGCGCGGAATCATCGACAGCTTGCCGATGCGCTGCGACAGCAGGAACACACCGCGGATATTCAGGTTCATCACCTTGTCCCAAGCCTCCACCGGATGGTCCTCGGCGGGCGCGCCCCAGGTGGCGCCGGCGTTGTTGACGAGAATGTCGACATGGCCCAGCTTGGCCAGTGCCTCGTCGGCCAGGCGCACGATATCCGCGTCGCGCGCGCCGTCGGCGGCGATCCACTCGGCATCGATGCCGAGCGCCTTCAGGTGGGCTTGCGCCGCTTGCAGCTCGTCGGCCTTGCGCGCCGACAGCACGATGCGCGCGCCTTGCTCGCCGAGCGCTTCGGCGATCTGCAGGCCAAGCCCGCGCGAGCCGCCGGTGATCAGCGCCGTCTTGCCCTTGAGGTCGAACAATTGCTGGATGGTGTTCATGGTGTTTCCCGATTTGGTATGGCGCGCGCAGATCGGTGCGCGCGCTCGTTCATCTTGCGTGGATGCCGCTCAGAACCAGGCGTCCTGCATGTCCAGCGTAGTGCGGTCGAGCGAGGCCAGCAGGTCAAGCTGCGGCCCCACCTTGGGCAGTTCCCAGCGGAAGAAGTACGCCGCCGCCGCCAGCTTGCCGCGATAAAAGTCCTGGTCTTCCTGGCTCCTGGCGCCAGCCAGCGCGGCCTGCGCCACCAGTTCCTGCTCCAGCCAGGTCCACGACAGCACGACATGGCCGAAGGCCTCCAGATAGACCGAGGCATTGGCCAGCGTCACCTTGGCGTCGCCCGCCGCCCACAACGCCTGCGTGACTTGCGCCAAGCGCTTGACGGCGGCACCCAGCGCCTTTGCGTGGCTGCCCAGCGCGGCGTCTGCGCTGGCCAGCGCACGGCCAATGGTGGCCTGGATCTCTTCGCCGAGCACCTTGAAGGCCGCGCCGTCCTTCATCACCACCTTGCGGCCCAGCAAGTCCAGGCCCTGGATGCCGTGCGTGCCTTCGTGGATCGGGTTAAGGCGGTTGTCGCGGTAGAACTGCTCGACGTTGTACTCGCGGGTGTAGCCGTAGCCGCCATGTACCTGGATGGCCAGGTTGTTGGCTTCCAGGCACCATTGCGACGGCCAGCTCTTGGCGATGGGCGTGAGGATATCGAGCAGCAGCGCCAGGCGTTCATGCTCGGCACCCTCGGCGGCGCGCTCCTGGTCCACCAGTTGCGCGCAATACAGGTTGAGCGCCAGCCCGCCTTCCACATAGCTTTTCTGCGCCAGCAGCATGCGGCGGATATCCGCATGCTCCACCAGCCGCACCTGCGGGCTGGCCGGATCCTTGCCGCCGGGGCCGATCGGGCGGCCTTGCGGGCGGTTGCGCGCGTAATCGACCGAGTGCAGGTAGCCGGTGTAGCCCAGCATGACCGCGCCCAGGCCCACGCCGATGCGAGCCTCGTTCATCATATGGAACATGCAGGCCAGGCCCTTGTGCGCCTCGCCCACCAGGTAACCGATGGCACCCGCTTTTCCGCCCGGCCTGTACTTCATGCCTTCGCCGAAGTTCAGCAGGCAGTTGGTGGTGCCGCGATAGCCCATCTTGTGGTTCAGGCCGGCCAGCACCACGTCGTTGTGCTCGCCCAGGCTGCCATCGGCATTGACCAGGTACTTCGGCACGATGAACAGCGAGATGCCCTTCACGCCCGGGATCAGCTTGCCGTCCGGGCCGGGGATCTTGGCCAGCACCAGATGCACGATATTGTCGGACAGCTCATGCTCGCCGGCCGAGATCCACATCTTGTTGCCACGCAGGCGGTACTGCTGGCCGAGCGGCGATTCGCCTTCATAGTCGGCGCGCGTGGTGATGTCGGACAACGACGATCCGGCCTGCGGCTCGGACAGGCACATGGTGCCGAAGAAGCGGCCTTCCATCTCCGGCTTGACGAAGGTCTCCACCTGCGCCGGCGTGCCGTGCGCGAGCAGCAGGTTGGCGTTGCCGATGGTCAGGAAGGGATAGGAGCTGGTGCCGACGTTGGCACCCTTGAAGTAGGCAAAACCGGCTTTCTCCACCACCACCGGTAGCTGCATGCCGCCGATCTCGTAGTCCTGCCCGGCGGCCATCAGGCCAGCCTCGCAGAAGGCCTTCAGCGCGGTCTTGACTTCCGGAATGATGCTGACGGTCTCGCCGTCGAAATGCGGCTCGTGCTGGTCGTTCTTCTTGTTGTGCGGCGCGAACAGGTCGGCGGCGATTTTCTCGCAGGTATCGAGCGCGGCGTCAAAGGTCTCGCGGGAATGGTCGGCGTAACGCGGAATGCGGGTCAGCCCTTCGACCTTGAGCCATTCGTACAGCACGAAGTTCAGGTCACGGCGGGAAAGGATCAGCGACATGGCAGGAAACGGCTCCCAGACTGAAAGGGAAAATCAAAGATGCGCGACCCGGCGGCGGCTCCATCAACTGCAAGCCTCGCGACGGGGATCGTCGCTGTCTCCACAACGGCGCGCTCTCATGGCGCACCGCAAATTCTGTAGTTCTCTACATGGCGCGGGGAAAGAAAAAGGCGCTCGCGCGCCCTTCTCTTTCCTGCCGTGCTCAGCTGCCTTCGCCCAGGCGGGCGACGGTGCCCTGCGCCACCGCGCAGAGCTTTTCCTCGCCATCCTTGACCACGAACACATCGCACCGCACCACCGCTTGCTGGCGGCCGCGGTTGAGGCATTCGGCGCGGGCGATCAGCGTGTCGCCGATCGCCGGACGCAGGTAGTTGATCTTGTACTCGGAGGTCACCACCGGCACGGCCATGGCCGCGCCGCCCGCATAGGTCAGCGCGTTGTCAGCCAGGTAGCTGACCACGCCGCCGTGCAGGAAGCCGTGCTGTACACGGCTTCCAGCGTGGTGTCGCCGCGGATGCCTTCGTCGGCCGAGACCGTGACTTCCTTGGTCATCAGCTGGCCGGTGGCCTTGTCGGCCACGCCTGCGAGCACCGTGATCGGCACGATTTCGTCGTTGAACTTGCCGGCTTCCAGGCCGGCGAAGGCGCGCTGCTGGCTGCGCACGCCGTACTCGTCCTGACG
The DNA here is from genome assembly GCF_000243095.1 of Cupriavidus basilensis OR16. Lineage (GTDB taxonomy): Bacteria > Pseudomonadota > Gammaproteobacteria > Burkholderiales > Burkholderiaceae > Cupriavidus > Cupriavidus basilensis_D. The sequence goes on from NZ_AHJE01000066.1 coordinate 37,370, forward strand.
CTCGCGCGAGATGTTGTAGCGCTTGGCCACGTTCTCGGCGGTCTGCAGCATGTTCCAGTAGATTTCCGGCTTGTTCTTGGTCAGCCAGTTCTCCTGGATCATATGGCGGTTCATTTCCTGCTGCACGCAGGAGATGCTTTCCACGCCACCGGCCACGAAGATGTCGCCTTCATCGGCGATCACGCGCTGCGCGGCCATGGCGATGGTTTGCAGGCCGGAGGAACAGAAACGGTTCACCGTGGCGCCGGGCACGGTGACCGGGCAGCCCGCGCGCAGCGCGATCTGGCGCGCAATATTGGCGCCGGTGGCACCTTCCGGGTTGGCACAGCCCATCAGCACGTCTTCCACTTCGCCGGCGTCGATCTTGGCACGCGCAATGGCGTGCTGGACCGCATGGCCGCCCAGGGTCGCGCCGTGGGTCATGTTGAAAGCACCCTTCCAGCTCTTGGCCAGGCCGGTACGTGCGGTGGATACGATGACTGCCTCTTTCATGTCTTGCTCCTCGGTATCTCTGGTATCTGGTGACCTGCGGCGTGCGTTCACGTCCGGCAGTGTCATGCACTATGTCTTTGGCTGGGTTCAGCCGTGTTAGCCAGGCTTGGCCAGGCTTGATCAGCGGTTCGTCAGGTTCAGTACAACAGGCCGGCCGACTGCAGGCGCTGCACGCCCGCGGCTTCCAGGTTCCGCCACGCGTTCGCCAGCGAGCCGTCGAGATCGATGGCGCGACAGGCGTCCTCGACCACGAGGGCTTCGAATCCCGCCGCCCGGGCATCGAGCGCGCTCCAGGCAACGCAGTAATCCGTTGCCAGTCCCACGCAAAACACCCGGCGCACCGCGCGCTCCCGCAAATAGCCAGCCAGTCCGGTGCGGGAGGTGCGATCGGCCTCCATGAAGGCCGAGTAGCTATCCACCTCGCGGTGATGGCCCTTGCGGATCACCATCTGCGCATGCGCGACCTCCAGCCCGGCATGCAGCGCCGCGCCGTGGCTGCCCTGCACGCAATGCGTCGGCCACAAGACTTGCTGGCCATAGGGCAACGCCACGGTCTGGAACGGCTGCGTGCCGGCATGGTTGGCGGCAAACGAAACGTGGCTGGCGGGATGCCAGTCCTGGGTCAGCACCACATGCGCAAACGCCGCCGCAAGTCGGTTGATCACGGGCACGACTTCATCGCCCTGCGCCACGGCGAGCGCGCCGCCGGGCATGAAGTCGTTCTGCACGTCGATGACCAGCAGGCAATCTTCCGGGCCGTATTGCTTGACCATGCCGCTACTCCTCGCTTGGTGACCGGTTTGCGATCCGTGGTGAGAACCCCGCGCGGCCCGACTGCGCCGCGCGAACGCCGCCTTGGCTGTACTTAGCCGTTGAAGCCCTTGCCCTCGGCAGCCAGCTTGACCAGCAGCGGAGCTGCTTGCCAGGCCTCGCCGTGGTAGCCCTTGGCATAACGCGCCATCGACTGCGCCACGTTGAACAGGCCAACCTGGTCCGCGTACAGCATCGGGCCACCGCGGAACAGCGGGAAGCCGTAGCCGGTCAGGTAGACCATGTCGATATCCGAGGCCTTGGAGGCAATGCCTTCTTCCAGGATCTTGGCGCCTTCGTTGACCAGCGCGAACACCAGCCGCTCGACGATTTCCTCATCGGAGATCTTGCGGCGGGTAATGCCCAGGTCCTTCGAGTGCTGCACGATCATGTCGTTGACCTGCTGGTTCGGGTACGCCTTGCGGTCGCCCGCCTTGTAGTCGTACCAGCCCGCGCCGGTCTTCTGGCCGTAGCGGCCCAGTTCGCACAGCAGGTCGGCGGTCTTGGAATACTGGATCTCGGGCTTGTCGATCGCGCGCCGCTTGCGGATGGCCCAGCCGATATCGTTGCCGGCCAGGTCGCCCATGCGGAACGGGCCCATGGCAAAGCCGAACTTCTCGACGGCCTTGTCCACTTGCTCCGGCAGCGCGCCTTCGTCCAGCAGGTAGCCAGCCTGGCGGCTGTACTGCTCGATCATGCGGTTGCCGATAAAGCCGTCGCACACGCCCGACACCACGGCGGTCTTCTTGATCTTCTTGGCGACCTGCATCACGGTGGCCAGCACGTCCTTGCCGGTCTTCTCGCCGCGCACCACTTCCAGCAGCTTCATCACATTGGCCGGGCTGAAGAAGTGCATGCCGACCACATCTTGCGGGCGCTTGGTGAAGGAGGCGATCTTGTTGACGTCCAGCGTGGAGGTGTTCGAAGCCAGGATCGCGCCCTGCTTCATCACTTCATCCAGCTTCTTGAAGACGATTTCCTTGACGCCCATTTCCTCGAACACGGCTTCGATCACCATGTCCGCGTCCTTGATCTCGTCATAGGACAGCGTGGTGGTCAGCAGGCCCATGCGCTGCTCGACCTTCTCCTGCGTGAGCTTGCCCTTCTTGGCGCTGTTCTCGTAGTTCTTGCGGATCGTGGCCACGCCGCGGTCCAGCGCTTCCTGCTTGGTTTCCAGCATGATCACCGGGATGCCGGCGTTCAGGAAGTTCATGGTGATGCCGCCGCCCATGGTGCCGGCGCCGATCACGGCGATCTTCTCGAGCTTGCGGGTCGGGGTGCCTTCCGGTACATCAGGAATCTTGCTGGCGGCACGTTCGCCAAAGAAAGCGTGGCGCAGCGCGCGCGATTCCGGCGTGGTGATCAGGTACATGAAGCCTTCGCGCTCGGCCTTCAGGCCGGCTTCGAACGGCTTGAGCGAGGCGGCCACGGCATCCACGCACTTCAGCGGCGCCGGGAAGTTCTTGGCAACGGCTGCCACGGTATTGCGCGAGAAAGCGATAAAGCCCTCCGCGTTCTCGTGCTTGACCTTCAGGTCGCGCACCTTGGGGTACGGGCCAGGGTTGGCTGCGGCGGTCTTGGCGAAAGCCACGGCCGCGGGCAGCACGTCGCCGTCGACGATTTCATCGAACAGCTTGGTGCCGGCGAACTTCTCGCTGGGAATGGCGTTGCCCGACACGATCATGTTCAGGGCGGCTTCCAGCCCGATCACGCGTGGCAGGCGCTGCGTGCCGCCGGCGCCGGGCAGCAGGCCCAGCTTCACTTCCGGCAGGGCGATCTGCGCGCCCTTCGAAGCCACGCGGTAGTTACAACCCAGCGCCAGCTCCAGGCCACCGCCCATGGCGACGGAATGGATCGCCGCCACGACGGGCTTGCCCGAACCTTCCACGACCTTGATCACCGAGTGCAGCGTCGGCTCCTGGGTGGCCTTGGGCGTATTGAATTCACGGATGTCGGCGCCGCCCGAGAAGGCTTTGCCGGCGCCGGTAATGACGATGGCCTTGACGGCCGCATCGTCCAGCGCACGGGTCATGCCTTCGACGATGCCAAGCCGGGTGCTGAGACCCAGGCCGTTGACGGGGGGATTGTCGAGCGTGATGACGGCGACGCCGTCCTGAACCTGATACTGCGCTGTCATGCTGGTTCCTTTGGTAACTAGAACTAGAAGTTGTCTCGGGATTCGAATTCTCGAATTATGTTCTGCCGCGGGGCCCCAAACCACCGCGCGGCCACCGGGAAAGCGCTGTGCTTGCATCCCTCGGCCGGCGCCCACCCTATCGTGAGCGGATCAAGCATACACAAAATAGCACGGTCGTTCAATTTCATTTTTGGGCTCCGCTGGCACCGCCATGCGCCTCGTTCATGGCGGATCGCGCCGGCGTGCATTCAGGCTGCCAAAGGCCACCAAAAAGCTAGGGTAAGCCCGGAGTCTCATGGCCCATGCAGCACATTTTCCGGCTCCTGAGGATTGCCTCTAGTCACAGTAGGCGACTTTCCTGACATAAACCGACGCAACCCTCGGATTTACCCGGATAACCCGCTAAACTCGCGCCCTTTGCCCGCTCGGGTGCCCCACAAGGTGTCGCCCGTTCCGAAGTCGCGGCCCCGCCCGCCGAAGTTCCAGTGACCCTGATGTCTTCCCATCCTCATCCTCACCAGCACCCCGTCGTCGAGCACGACGACCTGCAGCGCAAACTCAAGGCCCGCCACCTGACCATGATCGCCATCGGCGGCGCGGTCGGCACCGGGCTGTTCGTGGCCCCTGATGACCAGCCTGGGCGAGCTCGCCGTGCATATGCCGGTGGCCGGCTCCTTCGTCACCTACAGCGCGCTGTACGTGGAAGAGGGCTTTGGCTTCGCGCTTGGCTGGAGTTACTGGTTCAGCCTCGCGGTCACGATCGCCGTGGAGCTGGCGGCGGCGCAGCTAGTGATGCAGTACTGGTTCCCGCACGTCTCCGGCATGGTGTGGAGCACGGGCTTCCTGCTGTTGATGTTTGGCCTCAATGCCTTCTCGGTACGCGGCTTCGGCGAGGCCGAGTACTGGTTCGCGCTGATCAAGGTGGCCACGATCCTGATCTTCCTGGCGGCCGGCCTGATGATGATCTTCGGCCTCATGCGAGGCGGCCCGCAGTCCGGCTGGCACAACTTCACGCTGGGCGATGCGCCTTTCGTTGGCGGCATCCCCGCCATGTTCGGCGTTGCCATGATCGCCGGGTTCTCCTTCCAGGGCACGGAAACGGTCGGTGTGGCCGCCGGCGAAGCCGCCGACCCGGCACGCACCATCCCGCGCGCCATCCGCCAGACCTTCTGGCGCATCCTGCTGTTCTACGTGCTGGCGATCCTGATCATCGGTGTGCTGATTCCCTACACCGACCCCAGCCTGCTACGCAACGACGTCACCGACATCGGCGTCAGCCCCTTCGCGCTGGTGTTCCGCCACGCCGGGCTGGCCTTCGCTGCCGGCCTGATGAATGCCGTGGTGCTGACCGCCCTGCTCTCCGCCGGCACCTCCAGCATGTACGCCTCCACCCGGATCCTCTACGGCCTGGCGGCCAGCGGGCGGGCGCCACGCGCGCTGGCGCGGCTCTCCGCCAACGGCGTGCCCTACGTCGCGCTGTTCGCCACCACCGCCGTCGGCGCCCTGTGCTTCCTCAGTTCGCTGTTTGGCGACAAGGCGGTCTACCTGTGGCTGCTGAACACGTCCGGCATGACTGGCTTTATCGCCTGGCTCGGCATCGCCATCAGCCACTACCGCTTTCGCCGCGGGCTGGTGCACCAGGGCTACAAGCCGTCCGACCTGGCCTACCGTTCACCGCTCTACCCGTTTGGCCCCATCTTTGCCATCGTGCTGTGCGTGGTAATCGTGCTGGGCCAGAACTACCAGGCCTTCTCCGACGTGCGCGGGCGCTGGCTGGAAATTCTCGGCACCTATATCGGCGTGCCGCTGTTCCTGGTTCTCTGGCTTGGCTATCGGCTGGTCAAGAAGACGCGGCTGATCGACTACGAGGATATGCCGTTCAACTGCAAGCGGGCAGCCGAGGCGGGGCCGGCTGTAGCTTCACCGCAAAGGCACTCGTCCACCGACAGCAATGCCGCATAACGCGCCAGATCCACATTGCCGCCGCTGATGATGATGCCAACCCGCTTGCCCGGCAGCGGTAGCCCCGCATAGCGCGCGGCCGCAAGGCCAAGGCAGCCGGTCGGCTCGACCACCAGCTTCATGGCCTGCGCGAACATGCGCAGGCATTCGCGCAGCGTGTGATCCGGCACGGCGACAATGTCGGTCACGCCGCGGTGGATCAGCCCGAACGTCAGCGCGCCAAGATGCTGGGCGCGCGCGCCGTCGGCGATCGTGTCGGGTGGCTCGATATGCACGATGGCGCCACGGCGAAGCGACTGCTGCCCATGATTGCCGGCCTGCGGCTCGACGCCGTACAGCAGGCAGCCGGGCGAGAGCTGATCTTTCACCAGGACGGCGCCTCCGAGCAGCCCCCCGCCCCCCTGGCAAACGAACAGGGCGTCGAGCGGGCCGGTTTCCTCCAGCAATTCGCGCGTGACCGTGCCTTGCCCGGCAATGACATCGGCATGGTCGTAGGGCGGGATCAGGGTCATCCCACGTTCTTCCGCCAGGCGCCGCGTGATCGCTTCTCGGTCGTCCACCTGGCGGTCGTACAAGACTACCTGCGCGCCGCAGGCACGAGTCGCCTCCACCTTGGACGCCGCCGCGTCACGAGGCATCACCACTACCACCGGAATGCCAAGCACCTGCCCGGCAAGCGCAATGCCTTGCGCGTGGTTGCCGCCGGAGAACGCGACCGCGCCGCGGCGGCGCTGCCCGGCATCGAAGCGCGCCAGCGCATTGAAGGCGCCGCGAAACTTGAAGGCGCCGGTACGTTGCAGGTTCTCGCACTTGAAGAACAGCTCGGCGCCCACCCAGGCGTCCATCGCGGGCGAACGCAGCACCGGTGTGCGCCACGCGTGCCCGGCCAGCCGGCTGGCGGCTGCCACCACATCGTCATAGGTCGGCAGGGCTGCGCACATCGACCGGCTCACTCCGCCGCCTCGTCGGTGGGACGCTTCCACGCGGCCAGCACCTCGGGCGAAGGCGTCAGCGCGAGGTTGATGCCGCGCGTACCGATCGGCTGCTGGAACCAGCGCTTCTGCAATGCCACCACCTCCGGGCCGGCGAAGACCGAGGTCAAGGTCTGGTCAACCAGTTGCTTCCATTCCGGATCGGATTTCGGCAGCATCAGCGCGTTGCGTTCGGTGGAAAGTGCCGGCCCGACGACCGTGTATTGCGACGGGACCTTTGAATTGGCGCGCAGGCCATACAGCACCACATCATCCAGCACGAAGGCCTGGGCGCGGCCAGTCTCCAGCAACAGGAAGGACTCGTTATGGTCCTTCGCGTACACGTCGTTGTAGGCGTACTGCGTCTTGAGCCGGCGCACGTGGCGATCGCCGGTGGAGCCCGCGCTGGTGACCACGACCTTGCCGCGCAGGTCGTTGAGGGATTGAATGCCGGAATCCTCGCGAACCAGCATGCGGACCACCGACACATAGTGCGATACGCTGAATGCGACCTGCTTCTGACGCTCGACCGTATTGGTGTTGGGCGCGCAGTCCACGGTCACCAGGCCGTTCATCACCGCCGGCACGCGGCTCTGCGCCGTCAGCGGCAGCCAGCGCACCTTCAGGTCCTTCAGGCCGAGTTTCTGGCGCGCGGCCTCGGCCACGCGCAGGCACAAGTCCACGGCGTAGCCCGAAGGCTGGCCCTTGATGTCGGAGAAAGAAAACGGCAACGCGCCCTCGCGATAGCCCATCGTGATCGTGCCGGACTCCCGGATCTGCTCCAGGATCGGGCTCTGGGCGCGCGCTGACTGGAGGCTGGCCAATGCAGCGAGGGCGGTCAGCGCGGCGAATGCGCGCGCTGTGAATGAGACAGGAAAGGACATGGCAGGTACTCGGGCAAAGTGCGTAGCGTATTGCGCACTCCGCCCCAGCGAAACAATATCTTTCTTATATGAGCATGCCCGGCATTCTCATAAGCAAATTGCTTTTCCGTGCGATCAAGCCATGCGCGCCGGGGAAGGTATCGCTGGTGCGACCGCTTCGCCGTGACCGGCGGCCACATCGACGCAGAGCGGGTCGAACTCCTCCTCGGTCCCCAGCTCCCCCTCCCATTTGGCAACGACGGCAGTGGCAATGCTATTGCCCAGGACATTGGTTGCGGTGCGCCCCATGTCAAGGAACTGATCGATTCCCATCACCAGCAGCAGGCCAGCCTCCGGCAAGCCGAACATCGGCAAGATGGCGGCTACCACCACCAGCGAGCCGCGCGGGACCGCGGCCATGCCCTTGCTGCTGACCATCAGGATCAGCAGCATGGTGATCTGGTGCCCGAGCGACATATGGATATCGAAGGCCTGCGCGATAAAGACCGCCGCAAACGCCTGATACACCATGGAACCGTCGAGGTTGAAGGAGTATCCCAGCGGCAGGACAAAACCGACCAGGCGCTTCTTCACCCCGAAGCGCTGCAGCCGCTCGATCATCTTCGGGTAAGCCGCCTCGCTGCTGGCGGTGGAAAAGGCAATCATCATGGGTTCGCGGATACCCTTTGCCAGATCGAACATGCGCCCCTTGAGAACCACATATCCCGCGATAAAGAGCACTGCCCACAGGGTCAGCAAAGCGAGATAGAACGCGCCAATGAACTTGCCATAGGTCACCAGTACGTCAAGACCCTGCACGGTGATGGCCGCGGCAAGCGCCGCAAAGATGCCGACCGGCGCGAACAACATTACCGTATTCGTGATGCGCAGCATCACGTGCATCAGTTCGTCGACGGACCGCTTCAGGAATTGGCCCGAGCCACCGGTCGTCTTGCCCAGCGCAATGCCGAAGAAAAGCGAAAAGATCAGGATCTGCATGATCTCATTGGTCGCCATGGCCTCGAAGATGCTCTTCGGGAAAATATGCGTGACGAACTCTTTCAAGTTGAGTGCGCTGGTCTTGAGATTCGTGCTTGCGCCAGCGTCCGGCAGAACCATGTTCAGGCTGACACCGGGTTGCGCCAGGTTCACGAACAGCAGGCCGATGCTCAGCGACACGAGTGACGCGAGGATGAACCATGTCAAGGCCTTGGCGCCGATGCGGCCGATCGCCTTGGTGTCGTCCATGCTCGCGATGCCCGAGACCAGGGTCGCAAATACAAGCGGGGCGATGATCATCTTGATCATGCGCAGGAAGATCTCGGTGATGATCGAGAAATTCCCGGCAATCGTCTTGGCAGCTGCCGCGTCTGCCGCCGTGCGGTGACAGGCATAGCCGACGATGACACCCAGGACCATGCTGAGCATGATCCAGCGGGTAAGTTTGTTAGTGGTTTTCAAAGCTTCGCCTCCTGGCCAGTTTCCAATATCGACGCGCAGTGCATCCCGTCGATGTCGATAAGACAGATTATCCAACACTAGACAAAACGTCAACACGATGAAAACCCGAAGTGTTCCGGCAAGCTGAGTGCACAGCGCCGGTGGCAGGCGCGCAGGGGCGCTCGCCAACCATGCGCGCGAACGAGCCGCGCTGGCCGATCGCAAGCGCATGCCTTCCGGCAACGGCAGCAAAGCGGAAACAATGGAGGGGATGGCCAGAACGAGGCCAGGCATGCGATAGCGATACCGGGGGGATCCCCGGTGAAGGCAAACGCCATCGCGCGCGCGGCCTGATGGACAGGCTCACACGAATGACGATCGGTAGGAATGGTCGAATCTGTTCCTGGCTGTGATGCCGCCGGCGCCAACATCACCTGCGCCACGCGGCATGGCCGGCCCGCGCGCGGATCGGGCCAATCAGCCAGTAAGCAACGCTGCGAACCGGTCGATATCGATGTTCCCGCCGCTGATGAGGACACCCACGCGCTTGCCTTGAAGCTCGGCCTTCATGGCACGCGCGGCGGCAAAGCCGAGGCAGCCGGTAGGTTCCACCACCAGCTTCATGCGCGACGCGAAGAAGCGCATGCAGTCGACCAGTTCGTCGTCGGTCGCGGTAACGATGTCATCGACATCGCGGCGAATGATCTCGAACGTGTAGTTGCCAAGGTGCTGCGTCTGCGCGCCGTCGGCGATGGTCTTGGGTGTCTCGATATGCACGATCGAGCCAGTGCGGAACGACTGCTGGCCGTCGTTGCCGGCGGCAGGCTCCACGCCGTAGATCTTGCATTGGGGAGACAGCGCGCGCGCGGACAACGCGGACCCGGAAAGCAGCCCGCCGCCGCCAAGGCAGACGAACAGGGCATCCAGCTCGCCGGTTTCCTCGAACAACTCCTTGGCCGCGGTACCCTGCCCGGCGATGACATCCGGGTGGTCATATGTATGGCGGGATCAGGGTCAGGCCATGTTCCTCGGCCAGCTTGCGGCCGATGGCCTCGCGATCTTCCGTATAGCGGTCATAGATGACTACCTTGGCACCGTAGCCCCGCGTCGCGGCCACCTTGGCGGCCGGCGCATCATGGGGCATCACGATGGTCGCGGGAATGCCGAGGATCGAGGCCGACAGCGCGATGCCTTGCGCGTGATTACCCGAAGAGTAAGCCACTACCCCTGCCCGCCTCTGGCGCTCGTCGAACCTGGAGACCGCATTGAAGGCGCCACGAAACTTGAAGGCACCCATGCGCTGCAGGTTCTCGCACTTGAAGAAGAGTTCCGCGCCCACTTCCTTGTCCGCGGTGCGCGAGCGCATGACGGGGGTGCGGTGAGCATGGCCCTCAAGCCGCCTGGCGGCAGCTGACACATCGTCAAAAGTGGGGAGATTCAGCATGGTCGTAAGTCTCGTTTGAGTAAAAAGGCTACCAGGGCCAGTGGATGCTGGTGCCGGCTTGCGCGGTGGTGGCACGCTGATGGAGCAGGCGAGCCACCGTCAGGTCCTGCAACGCCAGGCCCGTCATATCGAAGACGGTGATATCGGTGTCGTTGCGCTGGACTTGCACCTTGCCGCCCAGCACGTCGCCGATTTCGGTGCAGGGCGTATCCGGCGCCCACTGCGTCTCTCCGATCTGGCGGGCCTGGGCCCGGTCGTCGACGAACAGCCGCGCGCGCGCCAGCAGGCCGTCGGGCAACTCCCGCTTGCCACGCGTGTCCGCGCCCACGCAATTCAGGTGCGTGCCTGGCTGCACGGCTTGCAGGTCGAACAGCGCACCGCCGCCAGGCGTAGCCGTGATCACTACATCGCTGCCCGCCACCGCCGCATTGCGCTCAGGGGCATGGGATATCTCACACCGCTCGGCAAAGGCGCGCTCGAACGCCGCGTCGGGCTGGCCCGTCACCGTAACGTATTGAACCTGCTTGAGCGAGGGCAGCAGCGCAAGGGCGAACGTCAACTGAATCCGCGCCTGCACGCCGGTGCCGAACAAGCACAGGCGCTCGCTGTCCTGGCGTGCCAGCCACCGAAGGCCCAGGGCGCCGGCGGCGCCGGTGCGCATCGTGGTGACGGCATTGCCATCGATCATGCACACTGGCCGCCCCGTTGCCGGATCGATTAGCATGATCGTGGCCTGATGCGGCTCGCCGCCCAGCTCGCGGTTGGCCGGCCAGAATCCGGCCGCCTTGAACCCCAGCAGCCCTTGCGACTGGACATCGCCGGACTTGATGCCGAACACGCCACCGGTCGCCAGCGGCTCGCGCACCAGCGGAAAGACACGACCCTCCCCCTGGCTATGCAGGGCAAAGGCCTCGCTCACGGCCTCCATCGCATCTGCCGGCCGCAACAGTGACTCGACCTGGTTCTTGTCGAGCAGGAGCAAGCGCGCTTCACTTCGCATAGCTATACACCGTAGCCCGCGACACGCCGAGATGCAGCGCCACGATTTCCATGGCGCGGCGCACATCCATGAACCCCGCCTCCTTGAGCTCGCGCAGCAACACACGCCTGTCTTCGGCCTTGAGGGACCGCGGCGTGGTAGCCAGTCGCGCGGCGAACTGGTCGATGCGGGCCCGAATGGCGTCCGCGCCAGCCGGGTCGAGCGACTCCTTCATGGCTGCACCCGCGTCCACGCTGCCGAACTGGCCCAGCACGTTCTGCAAGCTGCGGAACAGGGTCAGGTCGACGTTCATGCACAGGGCAGCCACATAGCCCCCGGTCGAATCCTTGATACCGATCGACGTGCTCTTGGCCTGCCGCCCGTCGGCGAACTGATTCGCATAATTGGCGATCACCTGCGGATACTCGGGGTCGGCGATCCGGGCAAGGCCCAGTTCGGTTGCGGGGTCTCCCACCTGACGCCCCGACAAGTTGTTATGGATGGCGAGAATGGCGTGCTTGGGGTCCAGCAGATCGTGGACAACCACTTCGCAAAAGGGCGCGAAGGTCTCGCTCAAACCTTGGGCCACCTGCTTGAGTTGCTCGAGCAGCGCTTGCTGCTCGAGCGTGCGTTCTGGCGTGCGTTTTTTCATGTAGACAGGTTATCCAAATGTAGACAATTCGTCAATATCAGGATTGATCACAGCACTGACTGGCAAAAATCCGATTCCCTTTGCCCTAGCGCAGCCAGCGCGAATACAACCGGTCACGAAGGTGATGCCAGGCAACGGACTGCTGGCCATTCCGGCACAGGTCGCACCACAATCAGCGGAGCCACTGGATCACGTTCTGTTCGCCTTGAAGCACGAAGGGGTCAATCTCCAAATCCTGGCTCAAGCGCTCCCAACAATCCCCGCGGCGCAAATGCTTGCAGCGCTGCAACAAACACCTAATGGCCAATACATTCGGATCGCGGCGTTTCTCTGGGAACACTTCAGTGGCCAGCGGCTTGAAGGTCGGCCGGAGATCACGGTCGGCTATGTGAGCGTATTCGATCCAGCTCGCTATATCACGGGCCCCTCGCGGCGCGATGCTCGGTGGCGGGTGGATTTCAACGGACTAGGCTCCCTGGCTTACTGCGCCACGGTCGAACGCACACCGGCGATCGAGGCGGGGATCGCCTCCGACATCCTGGGGCGTGCCAACGCGTTCCTGAAGAGCCTCGGACCTGCCATGCTTGACCGTGCGCTAGCCTGGGCCTATCTGCATGAAACAGAGGATTCCTATGCGATTGAGCACGAGGCCCCGAGCGAAGACAAGGCTCGTGCCTTTGTCCAACTCCTTCGCCAAGCCCATGAAGGCCAACGCCTTACCGAGGACTACCTGGCTGAATTGCAGTCGTCGACTGTGCTCAACCCGCTCGATCAAGCCGTGCAGTTCCGGGGCGAGCAGAACTGGCTCCGAGGGCCAGGGCGCGGCGCTAGTGGCGTAACATACGTGCCGCCATGGCCGGAATTGGTCGAGCCACTCATGGACGCGTGGATGGCGTTCGCCAACGACGCACCGAGCCAGACCGACCCCATCGTTGCCGCGAGCATCGCGTCGTTCGGCTTTGTCTTCATTCACCCGTTCATGGATGGTAATGGACGGCTGTCGCGATTCCTCTTTCACAAAGCCCTGTGCACGTCCGGGAAACTGGCGAAGGGACTGCTCCTGCCCGTGTCAGTCGCCATGAAGCGAAATGAGGCGGACTATCTTGTTGCGCTCCAGTCGTACTCACGCCAGGCCCGTGAGCGGGTGAGGGTTACCTGGATCGGCGAAGGCGAATACCAGTTCGAGTTCAAGACGGACGATTCGATCTTTCGCTACTGGGATGCCACGCATTGCGTCGAATTCGGTTTCCGGATGGCGGCGCAGGCACTGGACGTGGAGTTGCGCCAGGAAACGGTCTTCCTTGGGCGCTATGATCAGGTGATGCGGCGGGTGAACGAGCGAATCGACGTCCGCGGCAATGATCTGGCAACGCTGGTGGTCATCTGCCTCGACAACGATGGCGTCATCTCCAAGAAGCGGCGCAATCGTTTTCCGATCGCGTTCCGCAAGCCTCGTTCGACGTGATTGAAGCGGCTGTCCGAGAGGTACTGGATGACGCTGGCGACGAGGACACCAACAGCGAATGAAGGCACTGCATCGAGACAGGCACCAGCGCGCCGGCACCGGCGCGGCGTCCGCAATGCAGGCGCCGCGTCATGTGCTTGCCTCAGGCCGGCTCGAAGCACTCCCCCTTGAATACCCGCACCGGCGTGCCACGCTCCACCTGATGGTGCAGCATCCGCCGCTGGGCGCGTTGGGCGAGCATGCTCTGGTCCGCCTGCTGCGCCAGCTTATGCGCGATCAGCAACGTGGCAATGCGCTTGTTGGCATGCTGGCTGCGCTCGGACTGCAGCCTGACGCTAGTGCCGGTATCCACATGGATGGCACGCACGGCCGACTCGGTACGGTTCACGTGCTGCCCGCCTGGCCCGGAGGCCCGGCAGGTCTCAAAGCGGATCTCGCCCGCCAGGGCTGGTGACGGCGCAGCGCAACGCGCCACGCCGATAAACCAGTTCTTGCGCGCGTGCCTGGGCCGGTAAGGGCTCTGGCAAGTCCATTGCACCGTGCCCTCCCACCGGCGCGCCAAGTCCGGCGCCCGCTCGCCATCCAGGCTCACCAGCACCGAGCGCAGGGTGCCCGCGCGTTCGCCACCCTCCTCGTCGATGAACTCGATCTGCACGCCGCAAAGCGCCGCCTCGTGCAGCAGGCGCCGGAGCGCCCGGCTGACTGCCAGGCAGCATTCGGATGGCCCTTGCGCCGCGGAAAGTTGTAGCAGGATCATCGGCAGCACTCCCCGCTGGTCTTGTACGTGAGCACGGGGCGCAGGCGCGCCAGCGGCCTTGCCAGGCCCGCGTCGCAAAGCGCCGCCACCACGCTGCCGATCGGCTTGTAGGCTTGCGGCGCCTCCTCGTAGATCAACTGCCGGTCGCGGCAGATCACGCGGCTGTCAAAGCGCGTCCGGCTCAGTTGCTCGACGGTAAAGCGCCCCGACAAGCGGCTCTTGCACTCGCCGCGCATCCATTTGCGGCCCGCGCCGTGCGCCAGCGACAACAAGCTGCGCGCATCGGCTACCGGCTCGACCAGGTAGCTGTAATCTCCCCGCAAGCCCGGGATCACCACCGGGTCGGCATCGGCCGGCGTGGCGCCCTTGCGGTGCAGCCAGCCGGCGATGCCGTCTATCGTGGCCGCCGCCAGGAAGTTGTGGTCAACGTCGAGCGCCCGCTCGCCGCCGCCATGCAGCCGGTCCAGCATGCGGCGCGCGACCAGCTCGCGGTTGCCCTGAGCGAAACGCAGCGCCTGCGCGTGCCGGGCCAGATAGTCGGCGCCATCCTGGCTGCCGCCGCTCAAGCCATTGTCGCCGAAGCGCTCGATATGGTCTTGCAGGATTGCCTGGCCGAGCCCGCGCGAGCCGCTATGCACCAGCAGCACCAGCCGGCGGCGCTCCAGCCCGAGCGCCGCCACCGCGGCTTGGTCGAGAATCTCGTCGATCTGCTGCACTTCGGCAAAGTGATTGCCCCCGCCAATCGTGCCCAGCGCGTGCTCGTGGCCCGAAGGGAAACGATCGTAATGCGCAATGGCGTGATCTGGCAATGTTGGCGATCAGATCAGCGCGTGCGGCTGTTGTCAGACCGGGACACTTAGCTGTCATGCGAGCGTCACGCCTTCATCACGCCACCGTCACGTGGACCATGCATCGTAGCGGTCTTTCGACACCATTCTTCCCCTAAATGCGCATCGTCCCGTCCGCGACCATCATTGCCGTCATCGCCGTCACCGCTGCGGCCTGGGCTTTGCCCGCCGCGGCCCAGGCCACAGCCCCTGCCGCCTACCCCGCCACCCTCGCTGGCCACGCCATCCTGCCCGCGCAGAGCTATATCGCCGCGCCCAAGGACGCGCCGCAGGACCTGCAGGCAAGCGGCAAGTTCACCACCGGCGCACGCGTGGAAAAGATCGGCGCGGTGCAAGGCCAGTCGAACGGCCGGCCGACGGGCGTGTCCCTGCCGTTCAGGGGCCAGCCGCTGCAAGGGCACTCCGGCATCAAGCACATGGCGGACGGCAGCTTCTGGGTGCTGACCGACAACGGTGCCGGCAGCAAGGCCAACTCGCCGGACTTCATGCTCTACCTGAATCACTACAAGGTCGACTTCAAGAGCGGCAAGCTCCACCGCCTGGGCACAGTGTTCCTGCACGATCCGGACAAGAAGGTACCCTTCCGCGTCGTCCACGAAGGCACCAAGCAACGCTACCTGACCGGTTCGGACTTCGATACGGAGAGCTTCCAGTTCGCCGGCGGCGCGCTGTGGATCGGCGATGAGTTCGGGCCCTTCCTGATCAAGGCCGACCTGCAAGGCAAGGTGCTGGCCGTGTATGACACGATGGTCGACGGCAAGGTCGTCCGCTCGCCGGACCATCCCGCCGTGACCACGCCGGGCGTGCCGGGCGGCACGGTGGACTTCCAGGTCAAGCGCTCCAAGGG
Source organism: Cupriavidus basilensis OR16 (assembly GCF_000243095.1). GTDB lineage: Bacteria > Pseudomonadota > Gammaproteobacteria > Burkholderiales > Burkholderiaceae > Cupriavidus > Cupriavidus basilensis_D. Next base: position 53,037 of record NZ_AHJE01000066.1, read on the forward strand.
CTTCGAAGGCATGGCCTCGTCGCCGGACGGCGGCAAGCTCTACGCGCTGCTAGAGGGCCCCGTGTGGAACGCCGAAGCCAAGGATTTTGAACGTGTCGGCGGCAAGGAAGCCCTGCGGGTGCTGGAGTTCGACACCCAGGCCGGCAAGTGGACGGGCCGCTCCTGGACGTACCCACTGGAAGCCAATGGCAACGCCATCGGCGACTTCAACATGATCGACGCCAGCACCGGCCTCATCATCGAGCGCGACAATGGCGAAGGCACGGCCGACAAAGCCTGCCCCGAAGGCCAGAAACGCAATGACTGCTTCTCGGACATCGCCAGGTTCAAGCGCATCTACAAGATCGAGCTGAGCGAGGCCAACGCGGGCGGCCCGGTGCGCAAGATCGGCTACATCGACCTGCTCAACATCGCCGACCCTGACAAGCTGGCGCGCAAGCCGCTCAACGACGGCGTGCTCAAATTCCCGTTCTTCACCATCGAGAACGTGGACGTGGTGGACTCCACCCACATCGTGGTCGGCAACGACAATAACCTGCCCTTCTCCAGCAGCCGCGAGCCTAACAAGGCGGACGACAATGAGCTGGTGCTGCTCGAGGTCGGTGAGTTCCTGAAGGCGAAGTAATTCGCTTCAGGGCAGCGCCGGCGCACGAGCCGGCATGGATGGGTGTCCCGGGCTCACGAGGACACCCATCCTGCTTACACTTCCAGCCATTCCTTGCGAATCGCCGCATTCGCCTTCAGATCCCCAGGCGTGCCCTCGAACACGATGTGGCCATGCCCCATCACGTAGACCCGTTGGGAAATATCCAGCGCGATGGCCAGCTTCTGCTCGATCAGCAGCACCGACACGCCACGCTCCTTCAGGACCTTCAGGTAATCGCCCACCAGCGTGACGATCATCGGAGCCAGCCCTTCGGTCGGCTCGTCGATCAGCACCAGGTCGGGGTCGCCCATCAGCGTGCGGCACAGCGTGAGCATCTGCTGCTCGCCGCCGGAGAGCACACCGGCCGAGGTGTTCTCGCGCTCCTTCAGGCGCGGGAACATGTTGTACATGTCCTGCACCGTCCAGCGGGGCTTTGACTGGCGCGGATTGCGCTTCTCCCCGAGCTGCAGGTTCTGGCGCACCGTCAGGGTCGGGAAGATATCGCGATTCTCAGGTACATAGCCCACGCCCAGGTGGGCGATCTCGAAGGTGCGCCGGCCGAGGATCTCCTCGTCGCGAAAGCGCACCGAGCCCTCCGCCTTGACCATGCCCAGGATGGCCTTGGCCATGGTCGAGCGCCCCCCACCCCGTTGCGGCCCAGCAGCGCGACGATCTCGCCTTCGTCGATATGCGCGTCGACGCCGTGGAGGATATGGCTTTTGCCGTAGTAGGCGTGCAGGCCCTGCACGTCCAGCATGCGCTTGCCCATCAGTGCGCTCCCTCAGTAGCAGGTTCGTCCAGGGTCGTGCCCAGGTAGGCCTCCTTGACCTTGCGGTTGGCGCGGATGGCCTCAGGCGTGTCGGTGGCGATGACCTCGCCGTAGACCAGCACCGAGATACGGTCGGCCAGCCCGAACACCACGCTCATGTCGTGCTCCACCATCACCAGGGTCTTGCCCACGGTGACGCGGCGGATCAGTTCCACCGCATGGTCCGACTCCGAGCGGCTCATGCCGGCCGTGGGCTCGTCCAGCAGGATCACCTCGGCGCCGCCAGCGATGGTGATGCCGATTTCCAGCGCGCGCTGTTCCGCATAGGTCAGCAGGCTGGCCTGGGTGCCGCGCCGGTGTTGCAGGCCGATCAGCTCCAGCACTTCGTCCGCCCGCTCGCGCGCGTCGCGCAGCTCCGAGAGCCGATGCCAGAACGAATACTTGTAGCCCAATGACCAGAGCACCGCGCAGCGCAGGTTTTCGAACACCGACAAGCGGTGAAAGATATTGGTGATCTGGAAGCTGCGCGACAGCCCCATGCGGTTGATCACGAAAGGCTGCAGCCCGCCGATCTCCTGGCCATTGAGCTTGACCGTGCCCGAGCTGGGCGCGAAGCGCCCCGAAATCAGGTTGAAGGTGGTCGATTTACCGGCGCCGTTGGGGCCGATCAGCGCATGCCGCTCGCCCTTGGGGATGCTCAGGTTGACGCCCCGGATGATCTCGGTCTGGCCGAATTTCTTGCGTACGTCGTTCAGTTCCAGTGCGGTGCTCATGCCGCGCCTCCCGCCATTTCGGCCTGTACCTTGTCCCAGTCGTTCCGGCGTCAAAGCCGATGCGCAACAGCGACATCTCGGTCCCGTTGGCGCTATCCACCTGCACCTTGTAGACCAGTTCCACGGTGAGGATCACCGCGGCCAGCAGCACCAGCCCGGCAGCCGCGGCGCGGCCGTAGTCAGGCAGCATGCGGCGCAGCTTGCCGCGCGCGAGCAGCGGCACCTGCATCACCAGCAGGCTGGCGATGCCGCCCGGCACGAACATGACCATCAGTACGAAGAACAGGCCGAGGTAAAGCAGCCAGGCCTTGGTCAGGTCCGACAGCGCCACCGCGAACAGGATGAACACCACCGCGCCGATCACCGGGCCGAAGAACACGCCCGCGCCGCCGATGAAGGCTGCCAGCAGCACCCCGCCGGAGCGCACCGCACTGACGTTCTCGGCCGACACGATTTCGAAGTTGATGGCCGACAGCGCCCCCGAGATGCCGGCGAAGAACGCCGACAGGATCAGCACCAGGTAGCGCACGCGCTGCGTGTTGTAGCCGATGAATTCCACCCGCTCCGGGTTGTCGCGCACCGCGTTGGCAATGCGGCCAAGCGGCGTCTGGGTCCAGGCGTACATGGCCACCATCGACAGCAGGCACCACACCGCGATCAGGTAATACACCTGGCGGCCAGGGCCGTAGGTGATGCCGAACACGGGGTCGCCCACCATGCGGTTGGTGGAGATGCCGCCCTCGCCGCCGAAGAAATCCGGGAACATCAGCGAGCTGGCGAACACCATCTCCCCGATGCCCATGGTGATCATCGCAAAGGTAGTGCCGGACTTCTTGGTCGTGACGTAGCCGAACAGCACGCCGAAGAAGGCGCCGGCCAGGCCGCCAACCACCGGCAGCAGCGAGACCGGCAGCCAGACCTTGCCCGCCCCCACCATATTGAGCACATGGATGGCGATGAAGGCGCCCAGGCCGGCGTACACCGCATGGCCGAACGACAGCATGCCGGTCTGCCCGAGCAGCATGTTGTAGGACAGCGCGAAAATAATCATGATGCCCATCTGCGACATCAGCGTGATGGCGAAACCGAGGGCAACGGTCAGGCCCCAGATCGCCCAGCGCGCCAGGTTCATCGGGCGGTAGCGCATGGTGCGGCCGGTCACGACCGTCTCGCGGCGTTGTTGCATTGTCGTCTCCATGCTCATGCGATCAACCCTCCCTGGTACCCATCAAACCACGCGGGCGGAAAATCAGCATCACCACCAGCAACAAATACGGCAGTACCGGGGCAACCTGCGCCACCGTGAGCTTCCATAACGAAGACAGCGGCGTGCTGTCGGTAACCTGCAGGCCGATCGTGCCCAGCAAGCCAGCCAGCGAGGCGTCAAGCGTGACGGCAAAGGTCTGCAGCACGCCGATCAGCAGCGAGGCAATGAAGGCCCCCACTAAAGACCCCATGCCGCCCACCACCGCTACCACGAAGATGATCGACCCCACCGCCGCCGCCATCGACGGCTCGGTAATGAAGGCATTGCCGCCGATCACGCCGGCCAGCCCCGCCAGCGCGGCGCCGCCGCCAAACACCATCATGAACACGCGCGGCACATTATGTCCTAGGGCCTCGACCATCTCCGGATGCGTCAGCGCGGCCTGGATCACCAGCCCGATGCGGGTGCGGGTGAGCACCAGGTAGATCGCCACCAGCATGGCCAGCGACACCACCATCATGAAGGCGCGGTACTTGGGGAATGAGGAGGTGAAGATGGTAAACAGCGGCCCATCCAGCTCTGCAGGGATGCGGTAAGGTACAGCGGCAAGGCCCCATACCAGCTTCACGCCTTCCTCGATCAGGTAAGCCAGGCCGAAAGTAAATAGCAGCTCGGCCACGTGCCCGTACTTGTGCACGGTGCGCAGCCCGAAGCGCTCCACCAGCGCGCCGGCGCCGGCCACCAGCAGCGGCGCGAAGATCAGCGCTGGCCAGAAGCCGATCTTGCTGGCAATGGTGTAGGCAAAGTACGCGCCCAGCATGTAGAAGCTGGCGTGCGCGAAGTTCAGCACGCCCATCATGCTGAAGATCAGCGTAAGCCCGGAAGAGAGCATGAACAGCAGCAGCCCGTAGCTGACGCCGTTCAATAGGGAAATGACGAAGAATTCCACAACTTATCCTTCATTCTGACGCTCGTGGCCAGTTGGCAGCCAGCGATCGGCCGGTCGGAGAACGGGCGCGCGCGGGTGAGCGCCGCCCACCCGAAAGCGGCATGCGCCGCGCCGGGCCGACCGAAGTATGCAGGATCGGGTGGCGCGCCGGAACTGGCCGCGCCATCCACCGCGCGCGGGCTTAGCCCGGGCGCTTCATCTGGCAGGAAGTCGGCTGCGCTGCCACGTACTGGTCCATCAGCGCATCGGTCTTCCAGCCAAAGCCGGTGTTTTCCTGGTCGAACTTGACCTCCTTGCCGTCAGCCTTGGTCCAGGTGGCCACCACCAGCGATTGCTGGGCCTGGTGATCCGAGCCGCGCATCTCCACCGTGCCGTTCAGGCTTTCGGCCTTGAGGCCTTCGAGCGCCTTGGCCACCTTGACCGGATCCGTCGACTTGATGTCCGTGAACGCCTTGCCCAGCATGGCGATGCCGGTGTACGCGGCCATCACGTAGAAGTCATCGTTGTACTTCTTCTTGAAGCCTTCGATGACATCGCCGCCCTTGAAGCCCTTGTTGTTGGGGTTGTAGTAGCCGACGTACTTGACGTGCCCGGCTTCCGACGCGCCCATGGCGGTCGGCACGCCGGTGGTGCCGGCGTAGTAGGTGTAGTAGTTGGTGCTCAGGCCAGCGTCCTTGCCGGCCTTGATCAGTAGCGCGAGGTCGCTGCCCCAGTTACCGGTAATCACCGTGTCGGCCCCCGAAGCCTTGATCTTGGCCGCATAAGGAGCAAAGTCCTTGACCTGTGCCAGCGGGTGCAGGTCTTCGCCGACGATCTGGATGTCCGGACGCTTGCGCTTCAGGTATTCCTTGGCGGCGCGCGCCACCTGGTGGCCGAAGGAGTAGTTCTGGTTGATCAGGTAGACCTTCTTGACGTTGGGATCCTTGGCCAGGTAAGTGGTCAGGGCCTCCATCTTCATGTCGGAATTGGCGTCCAGGCGGAAGTGCCAGTAGTTGCACTTGCTGTTGGTCATGTCCGGGTCCACCGCCGCGTAGTTCAGGTAGACGATCTCCTTGCCCGGATTGCGCTCGTTGTGCTTGGCCACCGCGTCTTCCAGCGCCAGGCCCACGGAGGAGCCGTTGCCCTGCACGATATAGCGGATGCCCTGGTCCACCGCCTGCTTGAGGATGGTCAGGCTTTCCTGTGGCGAGAGCTTGTTGTCAAAGCCAACCACTTCAAACTTGTTCCCGCCCCCCCAGTTCTTCTGGTTGGCGATGTCGGCGACAAACTGCCAGCTCTTCAGCTGGTTCTGCCCCACCGGCGCCATCAGCCCGGACAGCGGATCGATAAAGGCGATCTTCACCGTTTCGGCAGCCGCGACCCCGGAACCCATTGCCGCGAAAATGGCCGTAGCTGCCACGAGCGGACGCAATCTGATCATGCTTGTCTCCTTCGGTTTTATTGTTGGCTGTTGTTGATCCCGATTCGCGGCGGCGCGCCCTCCCAAGACCTCGCGCGCCGCAAACCTGTCCTGCAAGCGCCGGCATCGAAGGCCGGCAGGCATTGGCGGCTCTATGGCCGCCTTGGGGTCAGGCCGCCGGCAGGCGGTAGTCCTTGAACTGCTCACGCAGCTTGAGTTTCTGCATCTTGCCAGTAGCGGTAAGCGGAATCTCGGTGACAAAGGCAACGTCGTCGGGGATCCACCATTTGGCGACCTTGCCTTCGAAGTACTTCAGCAATTCCTCGCGCGTCACCTCGGCGCCGGGCTTCTTCATCACGACCAGCAGCGGGCGCTCGTCCCACTTGGGGTGGAAGCAGGAAATGCAGGCCGCCATATGCACCGCCGGGTGGGCGGCCGCCACGTTCTCGATATCGATCGAGGAGATCCACTCGCCGCCGGACTTGATCACGTCCTTGCTGCGGTCGGTGATCTGCATGTAGCCGTCGGGGTCGATGGTGGCCACGTCGCCCGTGGGGAACCAGCCATCCACCAGCGGCGACGCGTCGTTGCGGTAGTAGTGCTCGATCACCCAGGGGCCCCGCACGTGCAGGTCGCCGAACGCCTTGCCGTCCCAGGGCAGTTCGTTGCCATCACCGTCAACGATCTTCATGTCCACGCCGTAGATCACGCGGCCCTGCTTTTCCTGGATCTTCTGCTGTTCGTCTTCCGGCAGGTCGTTGTGACGCGCCAGCAGCTTGCAGGAAGTGCCCAGCGGGGACATCTCCGTCATGCCCCAGGCATGGATGGTCTCCACGCCCAGCGCCTTGAGCGTGCGGATCATGGCGGGCGGCGCCGCCGAGCCACCGATCACAGTGCGATGGAAGGTGGAGAACTTGAGGTTATTGGCCTGCACATACTGCAGCAGGCCCAGCCATACCGTGGGCACGCCGGCCGAGAAGGTCACCTTCTCCTGCTCGAACAACTCGTAGACCGAAGCGCCGTGCAGCACGGTGGAGCGATGCGAATACAGCGCACCCTTGGGGTTGCCGGTGGTGCCCGAGGTGTAGCACAGGCTGGAAGCCGTGTTCTCGTCGAACTGCGGCCACGCATAGTCGCCGTCCTGCCCATCGATCAGGTCTTCGTAGCACAGCAGCGGTACCTTGGGTTCCGCCGGCATGCGCGAGCGATCGCTCATCATCACCCAGCCCTTGACCCCGGGGCAATGCGCCGCCACGCCTTCCACCAGCGGCAGGAAGGTGGCATCGAAGAACACGTACTGGTCTTCGGCGTGGTTGATGATGTAGGCGACCTGCTCGGGGAACAGGCGCGGGTTGACGGTATGGCATACCGCTCCCGAGCCCGATACGCCGTAATAGATCTCCAGGTGACGATAGCCATTCCAGGCCAGCGTGCCGACACGTTCGCCCGCACGCACACCCAGCGCGGCGATGGCCTGGGCCAGCTTGCGCGAGCGTAGTTCGCAATCGCGGTAGGTGTAACGGTGCAGATCGCCTTCGGTCCGTCGCGAGACGATTTCCGTGCCGCCATAGTGGCGTGCGGCGTGCTTGATGATGGAGGAAATGAGCAGGGGTTCGCTCATCATTTGACCCATCAATGCCATGGAATAGTCTCCTGTAATTTTCGAAATCCGTCAAAAAAACGAACAACCGTTCTATTTTTGGGCCGATTGTTGCCATCCATTGATGAAACGTCAACGGGAATCCGTTGTGCAACGCCATATCCCGGAGGCCGGGTAGCGGCGTCCCGGCCCCATGGCGGTGCACCGGGGGCGGGATTCAAGGAATATCCGGAAACATTGTGGTGACAACGACTGTCAGAGATGCGATTGACGGCGTGGAAGTACAATAACGCCTGCCATGTTGCACCTCAACATGTCGTTTTCCCTAGCCTGCAAGCGCACTTGCGCGAAATCCGGCAGGCAGGCGCTGCACCGCCCAGCCACCCATAGTGATGCCCCAGTGAACTCTCCCGAGCCAATCGACGCCCCCCAAGCCTTGACAGACGCCGAGCACACCGCTCCATTGCATGCTGCCGAGCCGCGGCCACCGTTCACGGCCGTGCCTGGCTTTGCGGAGTTGGGCCCGCGCTTCTTTACACGGCTCGCGCCGACGCCGCTACCCTCCCCCAGGCTGGTTAGCGTGTCGGCCTCTGCAGCCGGGTTGCTGGGCTGGGATGCGGATGCCGCAACGCAGCGTAGCTTCATCGAAACTTTTGCAGGAAATCACCTGCCCGAGTGGGCCGATCCCCTCGCCAGCGTGTACTCGGGCCATCAGTTCGGGGTCTGGGCGGGCCAGTTGGGCGACGGCCGGGCGATTCGCCTGGCCGAGGCGCGCACCGCCTCCGGCCCCTGGGAAATCCAGCTCAAGGGCGCCGGCATGACGCCCTACTCGCGCATGGCCGATGGCCGCGCCGTGCTGCGCTCATCGATCCGCGAATACCTCTGCTCCGAGGCGATGCAAGCGCTGGGCGTGCCGACCACGCGCGCCATGTGCATCATCGGGTCCGATGCCCCGGTACGCCGCGAGACCATCGAGACTGCCTCGGTGGTAACGCGCCTGGCGCCGTCCTTTATCCGCTTCGGGCATTTCGAGCATTTCGCCGCCCGCGAGGACATTGGCGCGCTGCGCCAACTGGCGGATTTCGTGATCGACCGCTTCATGCCCGAGTGCCGCGAGGACAAGGAACCCTACCAGGCGCTGCTGCGTGAAGTGTCCCTGCGATTCGCAAGGCCGCTACGCCTACAGCCAGCAGCCGCAGGTTGCATTCTGGAACCTGCACTGCCTCGCGCAGGCGCTGATGCCGCTGTGGCGCGAGGGCAATGGCAAGGCCGATGCCGATGCCAGTGCCGACACCAGCAAAGCAGCCACCGACGCCGCGGTGCAAGCCGCGCGCGCCGCTCTGGATCCGTTCCGCGAACGTTATGCCGCGGCCTTCTTCCAGCAATACCGGGACAAGCTTGGCCTGCGCCCGACCGGCGGCCCCGATGCCGACGACGAACCGCTGCTGACCGACCTGTTCCAGCTGCTGCACGCCCAGCGCGTGGACTACACCTTGTTTTGGCGCAACCTCGCCCGCATCTCCTCTGCCGATGGCAGCCAGGATGCCCCGGTGCGCGACCTGTTCCTGGACCGTGCGGCGTGGGATGCCTGGGCCGAAGCCTATCGCGCCCGCCTGCGTGCCGAGAACTCCGTCGACGCCGCGCGCGCCGTGGCCATGTTGGCGGTCAACCCGAAGTACGTGCTGCGCAACCACCTGGCCGAAACCGCCATCCAGCGCGCGCGCGAGAACGACTTCAGCGAGGTGGACCGCCTGCTGGCCGTACTGTCGCGCCCGTTCGACGAGCAGCCGGAGGCCGAGGGCTATGCCGCGCTGCCGCCGGACTGGGCATCCGGGCTGGAAGTGAGCTGCTCGTCATGAAGGCGCGGCGGCACCGTAAGGTTTGACAGGCAAGCAACGACCAACTGGCCTTGGGTGACGAAAAACGGGCTGCGCCACAAGCGGTGCGCCTGCCAAGGCTCCCGGCCAACGAGAAAGGAAAGCCGACTATGACCACGCACAAGACCGAAGCCGAGTGGCGCGAGCAACTCTCCGACATCGAGTACCGTGTTGCCCGCGAAGCCGCCACCGAGCGGCCCTTCACCGGGCGCTACTGGGACCACTGGGAGCGCGGCACCTACCGTTGTGTCGGCTGCGGCACACCGCTGTTCGAAGCCAGCACCAAGTTCGACGCCGGTTGCGGCTGGCCGAGCTACTTCCGCCCGATCAACGGCGAGGTGATCGACGAGCACACCGACCACACGCACGGCATGGTCCGGGTGGAGGTTCGCTGCAAGGAATGCGGCAGCCACCTTGGCCACGTTTTCGAAGATGGCCCCGCGCCCACCGGTTTGCGCTACTGCATCAACTCGGCTGCGCTAAAATTCGACCAGCGCGACCCCGCCGAACTCAACGCGGGTGACGCCGCGCCGACATCGCCCGACACGCCGCGCTAAGCCAGAACCGCCCGCGCGGCGGTTCGCCGCCAACCCAGCCTTCGACCTCGCGTCGCTCAAATCTGTCCGCATGAAATTCCTGTTCGACCTGTTCCCGGTCATCCTGTTCTTCGTCGCCTTCAAGTTCGCTGGCATCTACGCCGCCACCGGAGTGGCGATCGCCGCCACCGTGGCGCAGATCGGCTGGGTCTGGCTGCGCCACCGCAAGGTCGAGCCAATGCAGTGGGTCAGCCTGGCCATCATCTCGGTGTTCGGCGGCGCCACGCTGCTGCTGCACAACGAGACCTTCATCAAGTGGAAGCCCACCGTGCTGTACTGGCTCTTTGCCGCCACGCTGACGCTGTCGGCACTGATCTGGCGCAAGAACCTGATCCGCGCCATGCTGGGCAAGCAGGTGACCATGCCGGAAGCCGCCTGGGGCAAGCTCAACGCTGCCTGGGCCGCTTTCTTCGCCGTGATGGGCGTGGTCAACCTCTATGTGGCCTACCAGTTCTCCACCGACGCCTGGGTCAATTTCAAGCTGTTCGGCAGCATGGGCCTGATGCTGGTGTTCATCCTGGCGCAAAGCGTCTGGCTGTCCCGCCACATGCAGGAAAACACCCCCGAGTAAGCGCACCGGCGGGCCCCGCCCGCCGCGCCTGCCTCGATTGATCCCCCGGCCCCGCCCGGGCCCACCAGGATACGCATTCACCGATGGCCGCAGAACCCGCACAAATCGAAGCCCTGCTGCGCGCAGCCCTTTCGCCCTCCAGCATCGAAGTACGCGACGACAGCGCGCTGCACGCCGGCCACGCCGGCGCCGCCTCCGGCGGCGGGCATTACCACGTCACCATCGTCAGCGCGCAATTTGCCGGCAGCACCCGGGTAGCGCGCCATCGCATGGTGTATGATGCGCTGCGCGATCTATTCCCCACGCAAATCCACGCGCTGGCGGTGACCGCGCTGACTGACCAAGAACTTGAATCCCGCGAAACCTCTCGCGATTCCTCGAGCAACTCTCAGATCTGATTCCATGAAGACCACAGTCCTCTCGTTCAGCCTGGCGGCTGTGCTTGCCGCTGGCAGCTTGCCCGCCCTCGCCCAGAACGCCGCCGTCGTGAATGGCAAGGCGATCCCCTCGGCCAAGCTGGACAAGCTCGTAGCCGGCACCGGACAGCCCCCCAGCGCAGAACTGCGCGACCGTGCCCGCACCATGCTGATCGACCGTGAGCTGCTGCTGCAGGAAGCCAACAAGCGCGGCCTGACCCAGCGCGACGACCTGCAGGAACAGCTGGAACAGGCCAAGCTGAACGTGCTGGCCGGTGCGGTGTTCGAAGACTACGTCAAGACCCACGGCGCCAGCGACGACGAGCTGCGCAAGCAATACGACAAGATCAAGTCCCAGTTCGGCAGCGGCAAGGAATACCACGCCCGCCACATCCTGGTCGAGAAGGAAGCTGACGCGCGCGCCATCATCGCCAAGATCAAGGCCGGCGCCAAGTTCGAAGACATGGCCAAGGCCTCGTCCAAGGACCCGGGTTCCGCGGCCAACGGCGGCGACCTCGACTGGGCCAACAGCAGCAGCTACGTGCCGGAGTTCTCGGCCGCCATGACCGCGCTGAAGAAGGGCCAGATGACCGAAACCCCGGTCAAGACCCAGTTCGGCTGGCACATCATCCAGCTCGACGACACCCGCGACGCCAAGGTCCCGACGTTCGAGGAAGTCAAGCCGCAACTGGTGCAGATGCTGATGGGCGACCAGAACTGGCAGCGCGAGCAGTTCCAGGCGATGATGAAGTCGCTCAAGGACAAGGCAAAGATCCAGTAAGCGGAATGACGCTTGCTGTGAAAAGCAGAACCGGCGCCGATGGCGCCGGTTTTCTTTTGTGGCGCCCGCGCCAGCGGTCTCGCACGCCCAGTGTTGACCGGTAGCGCCGCACGTTCAGGCGGCGCAGAGTTCCAGCAACTGTTCGTCCCGGAAGCCCCACTGTGCCGGGTCCTCGAACCCCACGATCGTATCCTCCGCTTCGCTCAGGTCCAACGTCTCGGGGCCAAGTTGAGCGGCTTCGCTCAATGAGTAAAACACCTTTACCCGCGGGCGCAGCGGCTCGTTATCGTTCTGCGCGAACACCACCGCCAGCCTTCCGGAGCGCAGGCGCAACACCGTTCCCAGCGGATAGATGCCGATCGACCTGGTGAAAGCCTGGAACACGGTGCGGTCGAACAAGGTATCGACACGCACCGCCATGTATTCCAGCGCCCGAGCCGGCGTCCAGGCCTGGTGGCCGGGGCGGTTGGAGGTCAGCGAGTCATAGGTATCGCACACCGCGGCGATCTTGGCGTGCACGCTGACCTCGTTGCCGTGCAAGCCGAAGGGATAGCCGCGGCCGTCGATGCGCTCATGATGATGCATGCACACATCGAGCGGGATATTGCTGTACAGCCTGGCCTCGTTCAGGATGCGATAGCCGACGGAAGGATGGCGCTGCACCATGGCGATCTCCGCCGCGGTCATGTCGCCCTGCTTGTGCAGCACCTGCGCGGGGACGGAGATCTTGCCGATATCGTGCACCAGGCCTGCCAGCCCGAGTTGCTGCACCGCAGCATGGTCCAGCTCGAGCGTGCGCCCGAGCGCGATCATCAGCGCGCAGACCGCGAAGGAATGCAGATAGGTGTAGTCGTCCCTGACCTTGAGCCGCGCCAGCGCAATCAGCGCCTGCGAATGGCGCGTCAGGGAGTTCGATATGGAATCGACCAGCATCAGGGCGCCCTCCACCTCCAGCGCGCGCCCCATGCGGGCGTCGGTGAACATCGACCCGACCACCGCCTTGCCGTTCTTCATCATATCCCGGGCCAGCCCGAACTCCACTTCCAGCGGCACCGCGGATTGCGGCACGGCGCCGGCAGGCTCATCGGCCACCGGCTTGACCGTCAGCGAACCCGTCGCGGCCAGCTGCTGCGGCGGCGGGATGCCCTTGCCTTTCAGCAGGTCGATCCAGACCTCTTCCACCTTGGATGCGATCATCTGGTCGATCTGCTCCCGGCTGTTCACGAGGAACCGCGAGCGCCAGAAGGGATGCTCAAGCCATGGCCCGCCCACCCTGGCCACAAACATCCCGACTTGTAGCTGTTGGGTCTTTATCCTTTTCAGCATGCCTGTTCCCCAGTGTCCAGATTGCATAAGGCGTGGCCGCTTAACGGCAAGGGGACGAGATACTTTAGGACTGGCGGGAAATCCCTTAGCCCGGCCCGGACAGGCACCCCCCTCATGCGGCACGGGCGTGCCATGGGCGTTCTATCAAGACGGCGGGAATCACGTTGGACTGACGTTCGCGCGAGCGCCGGGCGCACTGCATGCACGGGCGGAGACTGGCGAGTAGCCCTTCAACCCTTACCCCGCCCCTTGCCGGCAGCGGCTTTCCCAGGCGGCCGCCCGGCGGCAGGTTTCGGCGCGGCCTCGGTATCGCCGGCCTGGGCGGACTTCATGAAGCTGCTTTCGCTGGTCATCACGCCCACGATCCGCGCCAGCTGGCGGCTGAGGCTGATGTAGGCGTGGCCCATGCGGGCATCGAAGTACAGCGAATCGCCGCGCGCCAGATGCACCCGCTCGCCGCCATCGAAATGCACCTCGAGCTCGCCGGAGAGCACATACACGAACTCCTCCCCGGGGTGGCGCGCGAAATCCTCGGGCCCCGCGATACGGCGGGCGTGCACGGTGCTGACCACCGGGATCATCTGCTTTCCCACCGCCTCGGTACCGAGGAATTCATAGGAAAACGCCACACCCCGGTAGGTCACACCCTCGCCTGCCCGCGTCACGACCGGCCCCTGGAATGGCGCCGGTTTCGCCCCGGCGCCCGCGAACATCGAGCCCATGTCCATTCGCAGTGCCTTGCCCAGCGCGGCAAAGTTCTCATAGCCCAATGCCAGCTGCCCGCGCTCCGCGCGCGAGATGGTGGTGATCGAGACGCCCGACAGTTCGGCCAGATGCGCCAGCGTCCAGCCGAACGCCTTGCGCGCACTGCGCAGACGCTTGCCAAAGGTCTCGCGGTCGAGCGTGCGCGACTCGTCGCTATCGTCGCTGCCGCGCTCCGGGGCGATGTGTGTTTTCAAGCCTGCGTCCTTTTTTCCGTTGGAACGGATGCTATCAGACGGTGTGGCCGGCTACATCCCATGCCGCTCACTTTAGTGCAAAATTTGCGTATTCGCAATTTGCATATTCGCAAATTCTTGAATACACTCACTCGCATTCCAAAGCACCAGCGCCCCACGAGCGCGCTCAGCCCCACCACCATCATGCGCACAACTCACGCTGCTTCGCCGATATCAGCCGACTACCTCATCATCGGGGGCGGCATTGCCGGTGCGTCCGTCGCGCACTGGCTCGCGCCGCATGGGCGCGTCATCGTGCTCGAGCGCGAAGCCCAGCCTGGCTACCACTCGACCGGCCGCTCGGCGGCACTCTTCATGGAGAGCTATGGCACCCAGCAGGTGCGCGCGCTGACCATGGCAAGCCGTGCTTTCCTGCAGGATCCGCCGCCTGGCTTTGCCTCGCATCCGCTGCTCACGCCGCGCGGCGCGCTCATGATCGCCGGCCCCGGACAACTACCGCTGCTTGACGCGCACTGGGAGATGCTGCGCGCCATGGACCCCGATGCGCGCCGCCTGAGCGGGCGCAAGCGCGCGAGCGCGTGCCGGCGCTGCGCCGGACAGTGCTGGGCGCCGTGTACGAGCCCAACGCCGCGGACATGGATGTGCATGCCATCCACCAAGGCTATCTGCGCGGCATGCGCCAGGCCGGTGGCAAGCTGGTGTGCGATGCCGAAGCCAGCGCGATCACGCGCGTGCAGGACCACTGGCGCGTGGAGGCTGGCGGGGCGGTCTACGAAGCGCCCGTGCTGCTCAACGCCGCCGGCGCCTGGGTCGACGCCGTTGCACGGCTGGCCGGCGTGCAGCCGCTGGGAATCGAGCCCCGCCGCCGCTCCGCATTCATCTTCGCGCCGCCCGCGGACATGGACACCGACCGCTGGCCGATGGTCTTCGGCGCGGACGAGGACTGGTACTTCAAGCCCGATGCCGGCATGTTGCTGGGCTCGCCGGCCAATGCCGATCCGGTTGAGCCGCAGGACATCCAGCCCGAGGAAATGGATATCGCGCTCGCCATCCACCGCATCGAGGAAGCCACGTCGCTCGCCATCCGCCGCCCCATCCGCACCTGGGCCGGGCTGCGTTCCTTCGTCGCCGACGGCGACCTGGTCGGCGGTTTTGACGACGCGGTACCCGGCTTCTTCTGGGTCGCGGGCCAGGGCGGCTATGGCATCCAGACTTCGGCCGCCATGGGCGAAACCTGCGCCGCGCTTGCGCGCGGCCTGCCGGTGCCCGCGCACCCGGCATCGTTCGGCCTGAGCGCCGAGATGCTGGGGCCTGCGCGGCTGCGCCGCCTGGCTGGCTCGAGCTGAATCACGTTTGCCCCCCGACCGACCATCGCCAAGCACCAAGCACCAAGCACCAATCGCCAACCGCCAACCGCCAACCGCCGATCGCCAAACGCCGATCGACAAATTGACCAGGAGATAACCACCGTGCGTGTCTTCAGTGCCTCCCTTGCCACCGAAACCAACACCTTCGGACCGATGCCGACCGGCCTCGCTTCCTTCAGGGACCGCGGCTACTACCCGGCCGGCCAGCATCCCGAGCAGATGACGTTCTTCTCCGGCCCGCTGTGGGCCGCCCGGCTGCGCGGCAAGGAGCTCGGCTGGCAGCTATCCGAAGGCATGGTGGCGGGCGCGCAGCCTAGCGGCACGACCACGCGCCATGCCTACGAAACCCTGCGCGAGGAGCTGCTGGCCGACCTGCGCGCGGCGCTGCCCGTGGACATGGTGCTGCTAGGCCTGCATGGTGCGATGGTGGCCGATGGCTACGACGATTGCGAAGGCGACTTGCTGCAACGCGTGCGCGCCATCGTCGGGCCGGAGGTGGTGGTCGGCGCGGAGCTCGATCCGCACAGCCACCTGACGCCGGAAATGGTGGCGCACGCCGACGTGCTGATCGCCTTCAAGGAATACCCGCACACCGACGTGCTGGAGCGCGCCCTGGAACTGGCCGACCTGTGCGCGGCCAAGGCGCAAGGCAAGATCCGCCCCGTGGCCGCCGTGGTCGACTGCGAGATGATCGTTACCGTTCATACCTCGCGCGAGCCGGCGCGCGGCTTCGTGGACCGCATCCAGTCGCTGGAAGGCCGGGACGGCGTGCTATCGGTCTCCATTGCGCACGGCTTCTCGTGGGGAGACGTGCCCGGCATGGGCACCAAGGTGCTGGTCTATACCGATGGCAACCAGGCCCAGGCCGATGGGCTGGCCCGCCAGCTGGCCGACGAGCTGATCGGCATGCGCGAGGCGCTCACGGTGCGCTATCCGGACATCGACACCGCGCTCGACGAGGCCCTGGCGTTCGATGGCGGCCCGGTGGTGCTGGCAGACGGCGCGGACAATCCCGGGGGCGGCGCGGCGAGCGACTCCACCTTTATCCTGCGCCGCATGATCGAGCGCGGCATCGCCAACGCCGCCGTCGGCCCGCTGTGGGACCCGATCGCGGTGCGCATCGCCTTTGATGCGGGGGTCGGCGCGCGCCTGGCGATGCGCATCGGCGGCAAGATCAGCCCGCTCTCGGGTGATCCGCTGGACCTGGACTGCACGATCAAGGCGTTGCTGCCCGACATGGTGATGACCGGCCTGTCGAACACGCCGGTGCAAATGGGCGATTGCGCGCTGGTGGAAGCCAACGGCATCGACATCGTGCTGATCACGCTGCGCAACCAGGCGATGGGCACCGATCTGTTCACGCAACTGGGCTGCGAGCTCGCGCGCAAGAAGATCATCGTGGTCAAGTCCTCGCAGCATTTTTACGCGTCATTCTCGAAGGTGGCCAAGCACGTGATCTACGCGGGCGCCCCCGGCGCCGTGACGCTCGATCTCACGACCCTGCCCTACCGCAAGGTGCGCCGGCCCAAGTGGCCGCTCGACGCGGCGGCGACCTGAGCGCCGCGCGCCGGTTCGCAACGACAACAACAATAACAACGATAACAACGATAACAACGACAATGGAGACCTGCCGATGAAACTGAATCCCGCCCTGCGCGCCGCCCTCGCGGCGAGCGCGCTCGCCCTGGCCAGCGCCAGCCTGCCCGTGCTGGCGCAGACCAAGACGCTCAAGGTCGTGGCCCATGCCGACCTGAAGATCCTCGACCCGACCTTCACCACCGCCTACATCACGCGCAACTTCGGCTACATGGTCTACGACACGCTGTTCGCGCAGGATGCGAGCGGCAAGCCGCAACCGCAGATGGTGGACAAGTACAGCAGTTCCAAGGACGGCAAGCAGTGGAGCTTCACCCTGCGACCCGGCCTCAAGTTCTCGGATGGCAGCGCGGTCACCGCGGCCGACGCCGTCGCATCGCTGCAGCGCTGGGGCGCACGCGACAGCCTGGGCCGCGCCATGGGCGACGCCGGCGCCGAATGGAAGGCGCTCGACGCACGCAGTGTCACGCTCACGCTCAAGGAGCCCTTTGGCATGGTGCTCGACGCGCTGGCCAAGCCATCGGGCTTTCCGCCGGTGATCCTGCCGGAGCGCCTGGCCCGGATGCCCGCCACCGCGCCGCTGCCCGAGGTGATGGGCTCAGGCCCCTTCGTCTTCAAGCGCGACGAATGGGTACCGGGCAACAAGGCGGTCTTCGTGCGCAACCCGAACTACGTGGCGCGCAGCGAGCCGGCGAGCGGGCTAGCCGGCAGCAAGAAGAGCCAGTTCGAGCGCGTCGAATGGCTCTACCTGCCGGACGCCAACAGTGCCATCGCAGCGCTCAAGCGCGGCGAGGTCGACCTGGTGGAGCAGGTGCCACCGGACTACATCGCCCCGCTGCGTGCCGACACCAACGTCAAGATCGGCTCGGGCGGCGCCTACCAGGGCGTGCTGGTGATGAACCAGCTGCATCCGCCCTTCAATAACCCGAAGGTACGCCAGGCCTTCCTGCAGGCAGTGAGCCAGGACCGCTTCACCGCGGCCATGGGGTATCCGCTCGACATGCGCATGAACTACTGCGCCACCTATTTCATCTGCGGCGGCGCCAACGATACGGCAGCCGGTGCCGAACCCTACCGCAAGGCCGACCTGGCCCGCGCCAAGCAGTTGCTGGGCGCGGCCGGCTACAAGGGCGAGAAGGTGGTGCTGCTGGTGCCGACCGACGTGCCCCATCTCAACGCCGAGGCGCTGATGGCGGCGCAGACCATGCGCAGCATGGGCATGAACGTGGACATGCAGAACATGGACTGGGCCTCCATCGGCGCGCGCCGTGCCAAGCGCGATGCGCCCGAGGCCGGCGGCTGGAACATGTACGTGACGGTGGCGGGCGAGTTCGATTCGAATTCGCCGATCACCAACGCCTACCTCAGCGCCGCCTGCGGCAACAGCCTGCCCGGCTGGCCCTGCGACAAGCCGCTCGATGCGCTGCGCACCGCCTGGATCCGCGAGACCGTGCCGGCCAAGCGCAAGGAACTGCTCGACGCCTTCCAGAAGCGCGCCTATGAGGCCGTGCCCTATGTGAATGCCGGCCAGTACTCGGCGGCCTTCGCGGCGCGCGCCAGCCTCAAGGGCGTCGACAAGCTGTGGGCCGGCATGCCTACGGTCTGGATGCTCGACAAGTAGAAACGAAGAACGAACGAAAGAACGAAAACGAAAAAACGACCCACCGAGGAGACACGACGATGGGCTACCTGCTCCGACGCCTGGCCGCGACGCTACCCGTGATGGCGGTGGTAGCCATCGTGGTGTTCCTGCTGATCCACTTGTCGCCGGGCGACCCGGCTGCGCTGATTGCGGGCGACCTCGCCACGGTCGACGACATCGCAAAACTGCGCGGCGCACTGGGCCTGGACCTGCCGCTGTGGCGGCAGTTCGTGCTGTGGCTCGGCCGGCTCGCGACCGGCGACCTCGGCACCTCGATCTTCACCCAGGTACCGGTGGCCCGCTTGCTGGCGCAGCGGCTGGAACCCACGGCCTCCATCGCCGCGCTGACCATGCTGCTGACCTTGCTGGTCGCCGTACCGCTGGGCACGCTTGCGGCCTACCGCGCCGGTAGCTGGATCGACCGGCTGGTGATGCTGTTCGCGGTGCTGGCGTTTTCGCTGCCGGTGTTCCTGGTGGGCTACCTGCTGGTCTATGCCTTCGCCATCCAGCTGCCCTGGTTTCCGGTGCAGGGTTATGCGCGCTTCGCTGATGGTGCAGGCGAATGGCTGCGCAGCCTGGTCCTGCCCTGCGTCAACCTGGCGCTGGTCTATATCGCGCTGGTGACGCGCATGACGCGCGCCACCGTGCTTGAGGTGCTGCACGAGGACTACATCCGCACCGCGCGCGCCAGGGCCTGGGCGTGCTGCCGGTGCTGGGCCACGCGCTGCGCAACGCGGCAATCCCGATCGCCACCACCATCGGCATGGGCATCGCGCTGCTGATCGGCGGCGTGGTCGTCACCGAGAGCGTGTTCGCCATCCCGGGCGTTGGCCGCCTGGTGGTCGACTCGGTGCAGCGCCACGATTACCCGGTAATCCAGAGCGTGCTGCTGATCTCGGCCGGTGTCTACGTGTTGATCAACCTGATGATCGACCTGAGCTACCGCCTGTTCGATCCGCGCATCAAGTACTGACATCCGGTACCAATCCCATCCTTGCCGCGAGACCTGCCACCATGTCCACCTCCCTGCCCGTGACCGAAGGCGCCGCCCCCAGCGCGGCGGTGCCACAGGACACCCCCTTCACGCTGCCGCGCTGGCACTGGGCGCGCAAGCACCCCATGCTGATCATTGGCGCGCTGTTGCTGGCCGCGATTGCCGCGCTCTCCATCGGCGCGCCCTGGATCGCCACCTTCGATCCCCAGGATATCGACCCGCTAGCGCGCATGCAGCCGCCTTCGGCCGAGCACTGGTTCGGCACCGACGCGCTCGGCCGCGATGTGTTCAGCCGCGCGGTCTGGGGCGGGCGCGTCTCGATGGTGGTCGGCCTGTCGGTCGGCCTGCTGGCGACCGTATTTGGCGTGCTGCTCGGCCTCACCGCGGGCTTCGTGCGCTGGGCCGATTCGTTCGTGATGCGCGTGATGGACGGCTTGATGGCCATTCCCGGCATCCTGCTGGCGATCGCGCTGATGGCCGTCACGCAGGCCAGCCTCACGGCCGTGATCGTCGCCATCACCATCCCCGAGGTGCCGCGCGTGGTGCGGCTGGTGCGCTCGCTGGCGCTCACGCTGCGCGAGCAGCTCTACGTCGAGGCGGCGCATGCGGTGGGCACCCGCCTGCCGGTGATCCTGGCGCGCCATGTGGTGCCCAATATGGTGGCGCCGCTGATCGTGCAAGCCACCTTCGTGGCCGCTGCCGCCGTGCTGACGGAAGCGGCGCTGTCCTTCCTCGGCGTCGGCGTGCCCGGGCAGACACCGAGCTGGGGCAACATGATGGCCGAGGGCCGCAACTTCGTCGCGGTGGCGTTCCATATCATCCTTTACCCCGGCATCCTGCTGGCCGCGACGGTGCTGGCGATCAACCTGCTGGGCGACGGCTTGCGGGACGCGCTCGATCCGCGCCTGGCGCGGCAACTCTGAAAGGGGACCCACTCATGACGACGATGTCCCGCGTTGCCCTGGCCACCGGCGAGCCGCTGCTCGAGGTGGACGACCTCCACACCCATTTCGACACGCTCACCGGCCCAGCCCGCTCGGTCAACGGCGTCTCGTACACCGTGCGCGCCGGCCAGACGCTTGGCGTGGTCGGCGAGTCCGGCTGCGGCAAGAGCGTGACCGCGCTGTCGATCATGCGGCTGCTGCCCGCGCCGCCGGCACGGATCCGCGGCGCCGTGCGGCTGCGCGGCACCGACCTGCTGCAGCTCAGCGAGCGCGAGATGCGCCGCATCCGCGGCAACCGCGTCTCGATGATCTTCCAGGAGCCGATGACCTCGCTGAACCCGGTGCTCACGATCGGCCGGCAGATTGCCGAGACCGTGCAGCTGCACCAAGGGGCAAGCCGTGCCGATGCGCTGAAGCGCGCGGTGGAAATGCTGCGGCTGGTGCAGATCCCCGAGCCCGAGCGCCGCGTCAACGAATACCCGCACCAGCTCTCGGGCGGCATGCGCCAGCGCGTGATGATCGCGCTGGCGCTGGCCTGCAACCCCGAGGTGCTGATCGCCGACGAGCCCACCACCGCGCTCGACGTAACCATCCAGGCCCAGATCCTGGACCTGATCCGCCGCCTGCAGAAAGAACTAGGCATGGGCGTGGTGATGATCACGCACGACCTTGGCGTGGTGGCGGAATGCTGCGACCGCGTGATCGTGATGTACGCCGGCAGCAAGGTAGAGGAAGCCGGCGTCATCGACCTGTTCGACCGCCCGCTGCACCCCTACACCCGCGCGCTGATGGCCTCGATGCCTTCGATGAACACCAGCAGCCAGCGCCTGGCCGAGATCCCCGGGCTGGTGCCGTCGCCGCAGGAAGCGCGCCGCGGCTGCGCGTTCGCGGCGCGCTGCGCGCATGCCGACACGCGCTGCGCACGCGAGATCCCGCAGCTCACGCGCTACGGCGGCGACCATGCCGTGGCCTGCTTCGCGATCGAGGAAGGCCGCATCGAATGCAACCAGCCAGCCCAGGAAGCCATCGCATGAGTACCGCCACTGCCACGCGCTCGCCTTTGCTCAAGGTCGAGCAGCTCAAGAAGCATTACATCGCGCCGCAGCGCTGGTTGGCGCCGCGCAAGCCGCCGATCCAGGCGGTGGACGGCGTGTCCTTCACCGTCGAGCGCGGCGAGACGCTCTCGCTGGTCGGCGAATCCGGCTGCGGCAAGACCACCACCGCCAAGTCGGTGCTGCGCCTGGTCGAGCCCACCTCGGGCTCGGTGCAACTCGATGGCGAGGAGTTGCTGGGCCTGCCGGCAAGCACCATGCGCCTGCGCCGGCGCGATCTGCAGATCATCTTCCAGGACCCCTACGCTTCGCTAAGCCCGCGCCTGACGGCGGGCGAGATCGTTAGCGAGCCGCTGCGCAATTTCGGCATGCATTCGCGTGCCGAGCGCGCCGAACGCGTGCAGTGGCTGTTCAGCAAGGTCGGCCTGCGCCCGGAGGCGGTCAAGAAATTCCCGCACGAATTCTCGGGCGGCCAGCGGCAACGGCTGGGCATCGCGCGCGCGCTCGCGCTCAACCCCAAGCTGATCGTCTGCGACGAACCGGTGTCGGCGCTCGACGTCTCGGTGCAGGCGCAGGTGGTCAACCTGCTGATGGACCTGCAGGCCGAGCTCGGCATCGCCTACCTGTTCGTCGCGCACGACCTGGCGGTGGTGCGCCACATCAGCCACCGGGTCGCCGTGATGTACCTGGGCCAGATTGTCGAACTAGCCGACCGCGACACCTTGTTCTGCGCACCGCGCCACCCGTACACCGAGATCCTGTTGTCCGCGGTGCCAGTGCCCAATCCGCGCACGCCGGCCCGGCGCCTGCTGCTGCAAGGCGACCCGCCAAGCCCGGCCAACCCGCCGTCGGGCTGCCGCTTTCACACACGCTGCCCGCTGGCGCAAGCCGTATGCAAGAAACAGACGCCCGCCCTCACCGAACGGTCATCCGCCGGCGGTGGGCATCAGGTGGCCTGCCATTTCCGTTGACCGACTCGCTGCAGACCAAAAAGAGGAACCCGATGTCCGACTCTAATTCCACGCACTACGACCTGCTGATCGCTGGCGGCACCGTGATCGACGGCAGCAAGGCACCCCGCTTTGGCGCCGATATCGGCGTGCGCGGCGGCCGCATCGCGGCGATCGGCAACCTGGCCGGGCACACGGCCGACCGGACGCTGGACGCGGCGGGCCAGATCGTCGCCCCCGGCTTCATCGATGCGCACACGCATGACGACCAGGCCGTGCTGTCACAGGCCACCATGCCCTTCAAGATCTCGCAGGGCGTAACGACCGTGATTGCCGGCAATTGCGGCATCAGTGCCGCCCCGTTGCGCGCCGACATGGACCTGCCCATGCCACTGAGCCTGATCGACTCGCCGGCCGAAGGCCGTTTCACCACCTTCGCGGCTTACCTCGACGCGCTGCGCGCCACGCCAAGCTCCGTTAACGTGGCGGCGATGGTCGGGCATTCGACGCTGCGCGCGGTCATCATGCCGGCGTTGGACCGGCCTGCGAACGCCGAAGAGATCGCCGCCATGCAAGCGCTGGTTGAGGAGGCCATGCAGGCCGGCGCGATCGGCCTGTCGACCGGTACCTTCTACCCGCCCGCCGCCAAGGCGACGACCGAGGAAATCATCGAAGTCTGCCGGCCGCTCAGCGCGCGCAAGGCGCTGTACGTCACGCATATGCGCGACGAGTCCGACCATGTCATGCAGTCGCTGGAAGAAACCTTCCGCATCGGCCGCGAGCTCGACGTGCCGGTGGTGGTGTCGCACCACAAGGTGCAGAACACGGCGAACTTCGGCAGGAGCCAGGTCACGCTGCCATTCATCCGTGAAACCATGAAGCACCAGTGCGTCTCGCTCGACTGCTACCCGTACACGGCCGGCTCCACCATGATCCGCACCGACCGCGGCATGCTCGAAGGCCGCGTGCTGATCTCCGCCAGCCAGCCGCACCCTGAATGCGCGGGCCGCGATCTCGATGACATCGCCAGGGAATGGGGCGTGGCCAAGGACGAGGCCGCGCGCCGCCTGCAGCCGGGCAGCGCGGTCTACTTCCTGATGGACGAGAACGACGTGCAGCGCATCCTCGCCTTCGACGAAACCATGATCGGCTCCGACGGCATTCCGGTTGGCGAAAGCCCGCATCCCCGCCTGTCCGCATCCCCGCCTGTGGGGCACCTTCCCGCGCGTACTCGGCCACTACTGCCGCGAGGTTGGACTGTTCCCGCTGGAGACGGCGGTCTGGAAGATGACCGGCCTGACGGCACGCAACTTCGGCCTGCACCAGCGCGGCACGCTCGAAGTGGGCCACCATGCCGACATCGTGATCTTCGACGCCGCCAACGTACGCGACGCCGCCAGCTACGAAACCCCCACCCGCCCGGCCGAAGGCATCGACACCGTGATCGTCAATGGCGCGATTACCTGGCGACACGGCACGCACAGTGGTGCGCGCAACGGCCAGGTCATCAGCCGGCAAGCCATCCGGTAGGAACAGGAACCGCCGCCACAGCCCTGGCTTCGGGCATTTCCTGCCGATCGCGGGATCACTCCCGGGAGAGCGAAATGCCCGATATGGCGCATTACCGGTTCTTGACGACAATTGACGCGGTTAGGCGACGCGGCACAACACGACACGCCGCGCCAGCGAGCCGCCTGGCCAGCCTGCCGCGCCAGGCCCACCCCTGCCGCGGACGTTGGCCGCGCCGTTATCGCCCAGGCGCCGACTTGTCAACCCACTCGAATAGCCAGCCAATGCCCTCGGGCTTTCGGCCCAAGTCCCGCCTGCGCGGCTACAATGGCCCGCCACACGCTTGCCGTTCACACCATGTCCACAACGTACACGCTTGTCGGAATTGCGCGCGCCAAGGCCCACCGCCGTGAGGTCCTGGTTGCCAAGCTGGCCGCGCTGCGCCTGCGCGGCGCCATGGAACCCGGCTGCCTGCGCTACCACGTGGGGGAGGACGCCGAGGATGCCGAGGTGTTCGTGCTCTACATGGAATGGAATTCCAGGCACGCGCTGGAATCACATCTCAACAGCGAATATGTGCGTGACTTTCACGCCACCCGCCAGGAATTCCTGGAAGGCGATATCAATTTCCGGTGGTTGAATGCTGCCTGACGGTCGTCCCGGCTGTTGTCAAAAGTGATTCAAATCGGCTTTTTCAGCTAAAGCCGAACGCCTTCCCGCCCTGGGGTCCCGGCTCCGCTTGTCATTCTCCCGACACCGATCTATCACTCTGAGTGACGCTCCTGCGCATACGGAGCGCAAGCTTCGGAGTGGATCATGGAAGTCAAGGATGGTTTCGTCGGCACTGTCGGCCATACACCTCTGATCCGGCTGGCAGGCCTGAGCTCGGAGACCGGTTGCGAGATCCTCGGCAAGGCCGAGTTCCTGAATCCGGGCGGCTCGGTCAAAGACCGGGCGGCGCTGTACATCATCCGCGACGCCGAACGGCGGGGCGTGCTAAAGCCTGGCGGGACCGTCGTGGAAGGCACCGCCGGCAATACCGGCATCGGCCTGGCGCATATCTGCGCCGCGCGCGGCTACCGCTGCATCGTGGTCATCCCCGACACCCAGTCCCCGGAAAAAATGGACCGCCTGCGCCTGCTTGGCGCCGAGGTGCGCCCGGTACCGGCGGCGCCCTACGCCGACCCCAACAACTACCAGAAAGTGGCCGGACGCCTGGCCGAGGAAAGGGAAAACGCCGTCTGGGCCAACCAGTTCGACAACCTCGCCAACCGCCAGGCCCACTACGAGACCACCGGCCCGGAAATCTGGCACGACACCGCCGGCAAGGTCGACGCCTTCGTCTGCGCCACCGGCACGGGAGGCACGCTGGCGGGCGTCGCGCGTTACCTGAAAGAGAAAGAGCGCAACCCGCCTGTGCGCATCGTGCTGGCCGACCCCCACGGCAGCGGGCTGTACCACTTCGTCAAGCACCACGCGATCAAGGCCGAGGGCAACTCCATCACCGAGGGCATCGGCTCCAGCCGCGTCACCGCCAACCTGGCGGACACGCCGATCGACGATGCGGTGCGGATCGACGACCAGGCCTGCGTCGACATGGTGTACCGGCTGCTGCACGAGGAAGGCTTATGGGTGGGCGGCTCGTCCGGCATCAACGTGGCGGCGGCGGTTTGGCTGGCCCACGAGATGGGGCCGGGCCATACGATCGTTACCCTGCTGAGCGACCGCGGCGACCTGTATGCCGGGCGCCTGTTCAACGCCGACTGGCTGGCCGCGAAGGGGCTGACACCGCATGTGCCGGCACCAGGCGTGGCACGGCCGTGAGGCTCGCTAGACCGCTTCTTTCAAACGGCGCCACAGGGTAGTCGGGCTGATGCCTAACTGGTGACAGGCGGCGGCGCGGTTGCCGCCGCATTCCGCCAGCACGCGCCGGATATGCTCGGCCTGGCTGGCACGCGCTACGCCCGCAAGCGAGCCGGCACCCGTCGCATCGCCGTCGCCGCTCCCCGCCGCGCTCCACGCGGCGCCAGCCGCTGGCGCCGCATCGCCCTGCGGCTGCGAGCCAAACAGCTCCGGCGCTGCCGCCTGCAATTCGTCGAGCAGGTCCGCGGGCGCCAGCCTGCGCCCCGCCACCAGCACGGCAATGCGCTCCGTCACATTTTCCAGCTCGCGGATATTGCCCGGCCACGCATAGCCAGACAACCTTGCCCGCACGGCCTGCGGCAGCGGCAGCGGCGCTGGCTGGCCCAGGCGCTCCTGGGCGCGCCGGTACAGCAGTTCGGCCAGCTCAGGCAAGTCGCCAGCACGCTCGCGCAGAGGCGGCATTTCGATGCGCAGGATGTTCAAGCGGTAGTAGAGGTCCTGGCGGAAGCTGCCCTGGCGCACGAGTTCACCGAGGTTGCGGTGCGTTGCGGCAATCACCCGGACGTTGACCGGCACGGCGTCCAGGCCGCCAATCGGCAACACCTGTTTTTCCTGCAGGACACGCAGCAAGCGCGTCTGCAGCGCGGGCGGCATGTCGCCCACCTCGTCGAGGAACAGCGTGCCGTTGTGGGCGGATTCAAACAGGCCAGCCTTGCCGCCACGGCGCGCGCCGGTGAATGCGCCCTCTTCGTAGCCAAACAGCTCGCTTTCCAGCAAGGTCTCCGGGAACGCCGCGCAATTGACCGCCACGAACGGGAATACGCGGCGCGGGCTGGCGTCGTGCATGCCCTGGGCCAGCACCTCCTTGCCGGTGCCGCTCTCGCCACCCACCAGCACGGTGGAGTCCACCGCGGCGTAGCGCCGCGCCAGTTCGCGCAGGTGATGCATGGCCGGCGAGGCGCCAGCGAGGTCGTCCAGGCTGTAGCGCACGCCGGCCGGCCGGGCGCGGCTGCGCGAGCGCAGGTTGCGGTCGACCCGGTGGATGGCATTGGCATCCTGCAGCGTCAGTACCGCGCCAGCGGTGCCGGCTTCGGTGATGATGGGGATGCGGTTGACCACCACCATCTTGTCGCCGAGCTTGTGAATCGCTTCGAGCTCCTTGCTGCCGCTGTGCATCACGCCATCGAGCGACAGCGCTGGAGCCAGTGTCTGCAGCTTGCGGCCTAGCGCGGCGGCCGGCGGCGTGCCCAGGAAACGCTCCATGGCGGGGTTGTAGGTCTGGATGCGCCCTTCCGCATCCACCGCGGCCACGCCTTCGTTCAGGTGCGCCAGGATGGTATTGACGTAGTCGCGCCGCCCGGACTCGATGCGGC
>NZ_AHJE01000065.1 GCF_000243095.1 Cupriavidus basilensis OR16
CGCTCCTACCGCGAAAACCCAAAACCTCCCGACTCTACGTTCGCCAAATGGAAAAATCTGGTTGAACTCCACCACCTAGCTTTACCAGATTTGGTACCCAGCCCTGAAATCTATCAACTAACTCCATCGAGAAACCGCATGCTTGGCAAGTAACCTTCGGGTTGAAATCAGTGGCGTCGCAAGAGGGGAAAATAATCATATTTCTCAGATCTCCCGCAACTGCTTTGGAAAAACAAAATACTTGAACAATAGGAACAAAATACCTCCCACCACGACAATCGCCACCGCCTGCACCACTTGATGCGGAAATCTGAGCTTGTCCGAAAAGACATACAACATAAGTATATTCGCGCCATATCCGATAAATTGCGCGATTACGTAACGTAGCAAGACGTATAACTTTCCGCCCTTATATGAGAACGAATACCGCGCGTGCCCGAAGTAGGCGGTCAAGACGCCAATGGGATACAGCATCGTCACTGCAAGTTTAGGATCGAGCCAAAGCCATGTCACCGCGAGATAGATCACATAGCCCAGAAGATTGTTCAGGACGCCAACAATGCCATAGCGAACTATTTGGGCCAATTGCGGATATACGCCACTCCTCGCGAGCATCTTAATTACCAACCAAGGCACGTAGTTGCTGTCGATCAATCTTTCCATTCGAGTTCTTCGGCAACTTCGGCATCAGGACAAGTTTGTTCGGCATCATGTAATCCACTCGATCAGAACAGGCGACAAATCCAACAAGCTTTCCGTAAGCGGCGTTGGCGCGATGGTAAATCACGGCGGCCTGGCTTACGTCGGACAATTTGACCAAGGCATGCTCGATTTCCTCCAATTCGATGCGATAGCCCATGTGCTTGATCTGGTTGTCTTTACGCCCGATAAAATAAAGCTTTCCATCTGTCTCTCGCACTAGGTCGCCGGTACGGTACATGCGCTTCATATAACGCGTGGATTCGGAGAGGGTATGAAAAGCGTCAGTAGTCCGTTGCAGGTCGTTAAAGTAGCCCGCGGCCACATTGGGACCAATCAAGCATAGTTCCCCACTGACGGCATCGAGATCTTCATCGTTCAGGATACGATAATCAAAATTCGAATTCAAATGGCCCAGTGACGGTAGACCTTCCATTTCATGAAAATCTTCGTCGGCAAGCGTGTAAGCGCTGCAAATACAAGTACATTCGGTCGGGCCGTAAACATTGACGAGTTCGGCCTGTCGAGAAAAGATGTCGTAAAGTCTCTTCAATTCGACTTTGGGATATCCCTCGCCGCCGAAGACAATGGTGCGTAACAATGGCAGAGCGTCGGCAGTAAGCGCCTTCATAGCCATGAGATAAATCAGCAGGGAGGGCACCGAAAACCAGATGGTGCAAGCCATTTTCCCGACATAGGCCACCAAGTCATAAGGACTAGCGAGAATTTCTCTAGGAACAGGACTAAGCGAAGCCCCCGAAAACATTCCGACGAAAAAATCAAAAGCGGAATTATCGAAATACATGGGGCTCAGGTTCGCAAAATTATCCTGATCGGTGATACTGAAACGGTTCTGACCCCAAGAAATGAAATGCAAGACATTCTGATGCGTTACTGCCACACCTTTAGGCACGCCCGTGGATCCTGACGTGAACATGATGTAGGCAATGCACGCACCATCAACCATGCGCGACAGACGCAGTTGCTCCTGACGTTCGGCATCCGTGACTTGCGGCAATTGGTCGTCAGCCAACACTAACAGTTGGCAACCCTGGATACTCGCCAATTCCTCCATGGTCGTTTGGTAGTCCGGGGCATCGAAAAACAGCAGCGACGCGCCACTAACTTGAAGCATGCTGGAAGTGCGTGCCATGGGTGAAGCGACGTCAATGTTCACGTAAGCAATTCCCAGTCGCAGCGCAGCGAGCATCAGTGCATAGGACAAAGGCCGCTTATTGTGACCAATGGCAATGACGTCACCGCGGCGAAGCCCCTTGGACAAGAGTACCGCCGTTAATTGATCAACCCATTGCGCCACCTCCCGATACTCATATTCACGTTCGGGATAGCGCAACGCTGGCCGCTGCGCATGGGTAGCCAGGAGTTCATCAAATAACAGCCCCAGATTGTAATGGTGGGTAGGCACGGCAAAAAGTCCGTTTAAAGAATTATTTGTTGATGGTAAAAAAAGGATAGGCCGCCATGGCCGGGACAAACCCGATCGATCGACATAGTGCCATGGAGCCTGAATTATTGGCAAAACAGTCCCACAGCGGTTGTAGGCCTGCATCTCGGCAGTTTTGGTTGAAGAGCATTACGACGAATTTACCGAGGCCCAGATGCCGATATTCCGGCAAGGTAAGCACGTCGATTTCAGCACGACCGTCCGCAACAGCCGCAGCATAGCAAATAGCCGCCATCTCGCCTTTGACAAGCGCCACGGCGGCGTGGGCCTTGGCAATGAAATCATCTGGCGATCGCCAAAATCGACTGACAACACCGAATCGGCGCTCAATCTCCGCCACATTGGATTGATCCACGTAACCGGCTCTCGTCTCCGTATTTAACACCTGACCGTGAAGACTTTGGAGCGAGCCCCTCTCGGAATCGAAGACGAAGCGCTGACGGTAAGAGCGCAAGGCATCGGAATCGCCAGAGCGAAGAAAGGCCGGCAGATACGGTGTGTACAGGCGAACCTTTGCGGCGGCAAATTGCTTGTCCACTAGCAGATATTGCCGCAATGCGTTTTCGAATTCGGGCGTGGGCGTACCGAAGATCTGAGCGAACCCAAAAGCATGCTCGACATAGACCTGCCTTGGTGCAACCGCGTGATCGGCGTAAACCACACCGTCTTGCTCGTCGTTCAATACTGAACCAATCAACGGAAAAAATGCCTCGTTGGTTCGATAAAGCGCGAAGGCTGCACCACCGCTCGCCTTTTGAAGCTTCACCATGTCAGATCGTCAGTCCGCCGTTAACATTCAACACTACGCCGGTCATAAAATCATTTTCGATTACAGCTGCCACTGCTTTGGCCACTTCGTCGACTTCACCCAACCTCCGCAGAGGCGTATTGCTCTGGATATGTTGCAAGGCCGCCTCGCTCAGCGCCTGGCGCGTCGATTCAGTGCCAATAAAACCGGGCGCTATCGCATTGCAGCGTATCCCCCAACGCCCCAATTCCTTGGACCAGGTGACTGTCATTGCGTTAACGCCCGCTTTTGCCGCGGAATACGCGGTCTGGCCTTCGTTGCCGCAGGCACTAATGGAGCTGATATTGATAATCGCGCCCTTGGTCCGCCGCAGGACCATTTGTTCAACTGCGGCCGAGGTCATGATGAAAACCGAATCGAGATTGACGGTCAATGAATCGCGAAAGCGGCCGTAGTCATGCATGATCCCAGCCGGATTCATGACGTTGACAAAGGGTTCACTGAAAATCACGCCGGCGTTATTGACCAGGATATCTATCCTGCCATGTTGCGCGACGATAGCGGCCATTACGGCTTTGGCCTCGTCTGGGCTTGTCACATCCAAAACCTGTTGCGCCAGATACTCGGGCAGGCTGTTCAGAGCCTTGGCATCCCGATCCGCCACGATTACGGTGGCGCCCCGCTCGTGCAAATGCATCGCGATGGCCAGCCCTAGCCCCCTGACCCCACCGGTGACTAGTGCAATCGCGCCTTTAATCTGCAAGATCTACTCCCTTTTCCTTCAACACTTCGATGATATTCGCGACGGAAACCATCCTGATGATGTCAGGAATGACGAGTGATATGTCGTATTCGCTTTCCAGGGACAACACCAAATCCATTTGTTTTAGGGAGTCCCAAGTGCCGACGTCGGCTTTTGTCAGTTCGGGCCGAATCTCGGACTGCCGCAGTTGGAAGACGCTGGCTAGAATGCCCGTCAGACGCCTATTCATATCAAACTCCAAAATATTTTATATAATCTTCCGACGAATAGCGGATTGGTTCGGCAGACCGCGCTAGATGAACTGCATGCGACTTGGTGTCTTTGGAAATCAGCGCGCTCGCACCAACGACATTGTATTCGCCCACCGTCACCTCGTTGACCACCGTCGCGTTCACGCCCACAAAGCTGTTGCGTAGTACCTTAGCCTGGCCGGAAATAACCGTCCCGGATGCAATCCAGCAGTTCTCTGCCACGAGACTGTGGTGCGCCAAGGTAACGTTACACCAGACCATGGTGTTGGCGCCGAGACGAACACCCGGTTCGATGACGGCGGAGGGAAGTACTACACAGCCTTCGCCCAAAGGGTGCTCGGTGTACACGCAAGCATCTGGATGGACGTATGTTTCCACGGTGTAGCCCATGCCTTTTAAGCGTAGGAACAACGACTCGCGTACTCGGTTGAGATCGTTGTAACCGATCGCCATCAAGACCCGGCAACTCTCCGGCGCGAAGGTCTCCTGTAGCTGGGACAATCCGATGGTTGTCAGCCCCTCAAAGCCACCCTGTGCAACGAACTCGTCATCGACGGTGAACCCAACCACCTCATATCGGCTATCGCCTCGTAGGTAGGAGTTCAGGATGCTCGCCGTGATCGCGTTGCCCACAAGGACTATTTTCATCATGTCGGTATCTCCATAACTGCCAGCCCGAAACCAGTTTTTCCATAACCGTTTCCGTTGTAAAGCATATACATCAACCCCCGGTGCTCAAAGATATAAGGATAACAAATCATTTCGCTATCCCAACCTTCGGCGGAGACATCGATGCCGGAGATCGCATCATTGCGCAGCCAATGGCGGCCGTCCGTTGACGATGCAAAACCGATGCGGTAGGTCTCAATGTCTTTTGAACTCCCGTGTCAGCGTCAGGTTGTCGGGGTCCAGAATTACGCGTCCCGTATCGCAAATCCAAAGAGTGTCCGGTAGATTTTGCCAACCGACGTAATACAGATATACTTTTCCATTGTGCTCAACAAAACAAACGCTGATCACACCATCGCAATCAAAATACCCCGGTTCACCGTAGCGCAAAGCCAGTTTAGGCTCGCCCAATAATTTCATGTTTCCCTCGGCCACCGTCGCGTACGAGAGAAATATATGTGAACGCTGATTCGAATCGCGCCGAGTGAATGCGATGACGAAAAGGTCGTCCTTGTAGTGCACAGCACATGGATGTGAGCCATGGCTGAAATCCGTGCCAGCAGGCTCAAAAATCTGACCCATTTTCATCCAAGGGAAGGGCCTGCTTTCAGTCACGAAGTGTTTCATTTGGCATTCTTCTCCGCATCGACAGCGGGCAAGCCACGACGGAGCAACGATTCGATGCACTCAACGCGACTCAGGCCCAGACGTTCCGCCTCTGCGTAAATATGATCTCGCAGGGTAGGATCCACTCCTTCGAGCTGCCCGAAGTAGCGAGTACGGATGCTACCGCCTCGCATTCCGAGATGAGGGACGTCGATATTGATGTGAAGCGGCTGGTCGGCGACGGAAAACTCAATGACGTAGAAACAGTTGCTTAGTTCCCAGCTCAATCTGACCGACTTGGCAGACTCAGGCAGCAGTCCAAGGGGAACCTTGCAAGCGTACAATGGATTGTTCCGAATGAGCATCTTCCCAAACTCGGTGTCACTGAGCCATGGCGCCAAACCCTCGTCGCCTATCACTACCTTGCCACCGGGTCTGACGACTCGATTCATTTCAGCGATACCTTTGCGGATATCCGGAAAGAGGTTGATGCCGCCAAAATGATAGGCCGCGTCGAAGTAGCCGTCCTGAAAAGGCAGGTTCGTTGCATCGCTGACGGAAAAGTGCAACTCCAAATCGGAATGGGCCAAATCAGCCTGATGGCGCTCCACTCCGGCCAAAAGCATCTGCTGAGCAATGTCCTGAGCGAAGATTTCACCCTGCCCCCCCAGGCTTCTGGCCAGATAAGGGAGATCGTTACCGGCACCGGCGCCGGTAACCAGCACTTTGTTTCCCTTATCAAGTTGCAGCCGTGCCACCAGACTCTCTCTAAGGCTGGCTTCATCTGTTTCAAAAGTGGCAAATACCCATCGTAGCGCGTTATCGTGCACTACCGCGGCGTTCTGTCGCGCGTACTCGTTGGCATCCTCAGGTTCTTTTGCGAAAACGGGTACATTCGTCCCTGGTGCAAACGCAAAGAAATGTCCGTTGGCACAGGACAATCCTGCAGGACCATGAATTAAACGCGCCCGATTGCATCGGGCTTCGGTACAGCAATACATTGACTGATCAGTCATAACTCAACTCTTTTGGCAAACAACCCAGAACACGCGTTCGGAGACATCGTAGTAGTTGTTATCGGCAAA
Organism: Cupriavidus basilensis OR16; assembly: GCF_000243095.1. Classification (GTDB taxonomy): domain Bacteria; phylum Pseudomonadota; class Gammaproteobacteria; order Burkholderiales; family Burkholderiaceae; genus Cupriavidus; species Cupriavidus basilensis_D. The sequence goes on from NZ_AHJE01000065.1 coordinate 6,287, forward strand.
TCCAAACGAGAAATTCGAAAAATGAGGTGAAAAATATTTTTCGATTTCCGATTTCTCAGAAAAAGCATGCAGACGGTAACCGTTCCGGTTGCCATACGGGTCGGCATTGATCATAAGTGACCCATCTGCCAGTTCCACCGCGTCCTTGAAAATATAAGAGGACTTACATGCAACCGATGCCACGAGATAGCCACCTCTTTTTAATACACGAGCATATTCGGCAAGGTTGTCGGCAAAAGATTCACCTTCATCACAATAATAGCAACAATGGCAGGCAAGTATGTAATCAAAATACTCATTGTCGAACGGAATGTCGCTATTCCTTCCCACTCGCAAGTCCGCAGCGTGCCCTAGCGTCTCCAGCCGCTCACAGGTCTGATCCACAATACCCTGGGTAATCTCGATGCCGCTGACAGCAAATCCCTGATCACAGAGGAAAGCCGTGTTTCTGCCGTCGCCGAAGGCAATATCAAGTACGTGATCGCCAGCGGCGGGGCGCCTAAATTTAAGCCCCGGGTAATTGGCCAGAAACGTGCGCACAACGAATTCGGTGGGATAAACTTTGACACCCTTTTTTTGTGCGTAAAAATGTTCGTAGCTGGTATTAATGTTGTGAGTTTGATCGCCCATAGACATCCCTGACAATGGTGTGAGGCCGTTGTTTCGTTTCAGAAAAGATCTTTGAAAGATAGATTCCGATAACACCAACGAAAGAAATGGTCATGCCGCCAAGGACCCAGATGGAGACCATAACCGACGTCCATCCGTCCACGGCCTGAGACAGCAGCAGTCTGTAGAAGACAAGGTGGCCGGCATACGCCATTGCACAAACAAATATAATTATTCCCACGTAGAAAATCAGTCTCAGCGGCACCTCGCTAAACGAGGTTATGGCATTCGTTGCATGCCCGATTTTTTTCGACAGGTTATAAGTTGAGCTACTGGATGCGTGTTTTTTGACGATCTTTTCGCATTGCTTGAAGCCGGCACTCACCCACAAACACGAAATGACTAGCTCGCGCTCCCTGTATCGCAGCAAAGCGTCTACATAGCGGCGACTCATCAATCTCGCCGTGACGATATTTCTGGGGTGGTCAATAGCACACAACCAATTAAAGATCGAGTAATATATTTCTCCACTCCATTTTTCAAACCAGTTGCCTTTTCTCTCCTGCTGCCTACCGTAGACCACGTCCGCGCTTTCGGCTAACATCTTCGCGGAGAACTCAAGCAACCATTCTGGCTCCTCCTCCAAGTCGCTGTCGATAAGAAAAACCCTCTCTCCCAGAGTATGCTCTAGCCCCGCCATCATTGCCTTGTGATGACCAAAGTTTCGGGAAAGATCGACCACAACGACATGACTATCGCTTCGCGCCAACTCTATGGCGAGGTCAAGACTATTGTCAGGAGACCCGTCGTTCACGTAAACGATTTCATAATCGTCGCCGACAAGTTGTTTGGCGGCAGCGCTGGCACGTCGGTGGAACTCAGGGATGTGGGGCGTCGATTGATAGAGAGTGGCAACGATCGAAAGCTTCATGCGCGCACATACCTCATGTAGTGGGGAGCCTCTTTCCCGCAGTTGAAAGCAAGTCGAGGATAGTAACAGTGTGCGCGAGCTCAACCCAGCGACGGGCATTCCGGATATCGAGGGGAATCAAGCCATGTTAGGTTGATACCGCGCGCCGCAAATACGCTCTCGTAGATGTACTCGCTGGCTGAAGGATCCGACAAATATTCCGCGCCGCCGGCCTGCGCACAAAGGATGGCGAGACGCTCCGTCTTGCCATCGTGCACGGGGGATCCGAAGAATTACTTAGCTTGGTTCCGATGCGGAGGTGACTGCACGCGGCTTCGACGAAGCATCAATTCAATGGCGACAGGTGTGTATAGCTCCCAAAACCCTAGAGTAGCTCAGGCCACTCAGCAATTGCATCCAAGTGTGGAGCACGACGGTAGTTCTGCACCAATGCTTTCCAATACGCCATCACCCAGCCTGCGCCGTCGATCTCACTTTCCCTGATTTTCTGATGATATCTACCCTTCACCGGAACCGGCATCCTCATCCACCGCAATCCTTGCGGGTTTTTATCCGATCGCGGTGCTGGCGGCCTCGGACAGTCTATTACATGTCGTCGTGCATGGCAAGCTGTTCGCCGCCTGCTTCAATCCAGGTGTGCTGGCAACATCCTGTAGAAAGTCATTCACGCCAACGACCGTTTAAGTACCAAAAGAATGCAACACGACACTAGCAGGCTGCTGAAATACCATTTCGCCCCCCCCGATTGAAGCCTGCCAAGGGAGTGCCCTACCCCTCGACCGGGCAGAGAAAATCGACCGCGCAGCTTTCTACAAGGTTGTCAACTCTACGCCGAGGTTCGAAAAGCAGTATTTCAGCAGCCTGCTAGAGCATAGACCAGCCGTCGGGAATGCCCGCTGCACCCCCTGAGCCAGCCCGTCAAGCGATTCTATCGGGAAGCGCGAGGCATCGGAGAAGAGCCAAGCCCCGCTTCCTCAACGTGTTCAAATAGATGTTCTCGTCGTACGGTGTTCCTTTCGGCCAGCAGCGGTACAGGATCCGTGTCTACTTGAATACCAATGCGCTGACGGCAGCTTGAAATGAGCTGCCTTTGGCTCACAGCCGCGATAACGCCATCTGCTCGAGCGTCACCGGCTATTTTAGGAAGAAGCTCATTCGACGATCACTCCCCTTTTGTTGCTCGCGTTGCGTTGGCTAGTACGTCCACGACCCGATCCTGCTGCGCCCTCGTCAACCCGACCCAGAGCGGTAGACGAATCAGGCGCTCGGATTGCCGGTCAGTTATATCAAGCGACCCACATGTACGGCCGTAGCGTTGCCCCGCTGGCGAAGAGTGCAGCGGAACGTAGTGAAAAACTGAGGAAATTTGATTGCGCTTTAACTCGCTTAACACTGCCTGTCGATCGATCTCGGGGGATAGCAGCACGTAATACATATGCGCGTTGTGCTGGCAGTCCTCGGGTATGATCGGACGACGTAGCGCACCCTTCGATTCAAGTTCAGCAAGTGCCGCGTGGTAGTACTCCCAACTGGACATGCGTTGATCCGTGATTGCCTGCGCATCCTCGAGCTGAGCCCAAAGGAACGCTGCAATGAGTTCGCCGGGCAGGAAGGACGAACCCACTTCCTGCCATGTATATTTGTCGACTTCGCCGCGAAAGAAGCGGCTCCGGTCAGTGCCTTTTTCTCGAACGATCTCAGCACGTCGAGCGAGTTCCGGGTCGTTGACAAGCAACGCGCCGCCTTCACCAGAAATTACATTCTTGGTCTCGTGAAAGCTAAACGCCCCTAGGTCCCCAATACTCCCTAGCGCTCGCCCTTTGTATCCAGCCATGACGCCTTGTGCGGCATCTTCGACCACCTTCAGCCCATGAAGCCCGGCGATATCCATTATGTCGTCCATTGCGCAGGCCACGCCCGCGTAGTGCACCGGCACAATCGCTTTGGTGCGGGGCGTAATCGCCGCTTCGATTAGCCGCTCGTCCAAATTCAACGTATCTTTTCGAATATCTACAAACACCGGCACACCGCCGCGCAACACGAACGCGTTAGCCGTGGAAACGAAGGTGTAGGAGGGCATGATCACTTCATCTCCCGGCTGGATGTCCAGCAACAACGCAGTCATTTCCAACGCCGCTGTGCAGGAATGAGTAAGCAGAGCTTTTGAGCAGCCGACATTCTCTTCGAGCCAAGTATGGCAAAGTTTCGTGAACGGGCCATCGCCAGCTAACATGTTGCCGAACTTAGCCTCGGCGATGTAATAAAGCTCCTTACCAGTCATGTAAGGCCGATTGAACTGGATTTTCTCATTGCTCACTTCAAATCTCCACCGCAGACGCGAATACATTACAAGGATTGGAAAGAATGGCTCTCACCCGCTACCTGCTGGGCGAACGTACTCGTGCGCCGACGAAATTCTGATATATAGGCCGCCGACTGACAGGGCATCGCAACGATAGAAAGCCTCATGTGCGAACATGCCTATAATCAAACCAGGTGAGTTTTATGTCCCGCTGGGCGAACACACTTTCTTCAATGTAGTCCTTGGCAGACGGCCCGGAGATGTACTCGCTGCCGCCGGCCTCAGCACAGAGATTCGCGAGACGTTCAGTTTTTCCCTCTTCTAGCGTGTAGTCCCAAGAATTCGAGATGACGGTTTCGATGTTCAGGTACCGGCAGATGGCCTCGATAAACCGGCGATTCAACTGGGAGAGCTGCGCATAGGATTCCCCGATATATAGAGGTTCGAGCCACGTTGCAATTTCGTGGAAATAGGGGGCGCGGCGATAATTCTGAGTGAATGCTCTCCAGTGATCCGAGGCCCATTGGGAACCGTCAATCTCCGTTTCCCTGATCTTCTGATGATATTTTCCCTTTACGTGCACTGGGACCGTGAGCCACTGCACCCCCTGTGCTGTCTTAATCTGGTTGCGATTGCGCCAATCTCGCCGCGTGTATTGCATGTCATCGTAGAGTATGAATTCGTCCACGGCGGAGATCATGTCGAAGTACCCTTTCCACGGGATGTAGTTAGACTGAACGATGGCGACTTTTTTCATTATTTCGGCGTCCCTCGGACTGTGCACGCAGCGGTGGCTACGTTGGTTAGCGCGTTGGCAATCAATAGCGAAATCAATTTTTCCGGAAACTGATAGGGTTCGTAATTATCGGAACAATGGGTAGTCAAGACCGGCAGGCTGTGTGCGTGATGGTAAGCGCGCACCAGATGGTCCGATGCAGCCTTCGATGCGGAATACGGGCTGTTCGGGGCATATGGCGTGTTTTCCGAGAACGGCGTACCTATCGGCTCAAGTGACCCGAATACCTCATCGGTTGAAATATGGAGAAAGCGGAATCGATCGCGCTCTGCGACCGGCATTGTGGTCCAATAGGTACGCGTTGCTTCCAGCAGGCTGAACGCCCCCCCGATATTGGTCTGGATGAAATCATCCGGCGCGTGTATGGAGCGGTCAACATGCCTTTCGGCAGCAAAGTGAACCACTGCGTGAGGGCGGAACTCCGCAAACAACTGATCCAGCCGTGCCTGATCACATATGTCCGAGCGCGAGAAGATGTGGCGCGCGTCATCGTAAAGTGACGCCAAGCTCATCAGATTGCCTGCGTAGGTCAACTTATCCAAGTTAGCGATGGCATCAGCCTTGTCGGCGTGCAGCCAATCCAGGACAAAGTTAGCACCAATAAAGCCAGCCCCACCCGTAACAAAAATATGCGACAACCCGTGCCCCGCTTAAGATCTGATCCGTATTTCGACGGCATATGCCTTGAACCGTCGAGAGAATGGCAGAGTCTAGAGTCTGCCCCGAGTGGCCGTATTCTATCCGAAGCGATTCGCGGTCCGAACCGATACCGCCGTTCGCCAGCAACAGGACAGCTGGCCGCGCTCGTCGCGGGATCGCATGAACACGAAATCACCAACACTGTATTTGCCCGCCCTCGATAGCCGATAGGATCCGAAATGACCAGACAGAAATTCGCCATTGGGGACCTGCAAGGCTGCTCAGCATCGTTCCTCGAGTTGCTCGAGCGACTTCCCCCGGCAGCGGAACTGCGCTTTGTTGGAGACCTCGTCAACCGCGGACCAGCTTCTGCAGAGACCCTTCGGCGCGTCCGCCAGCTCGGCAAGTGCGCCGAGTCCGTGCTCGGCAACCACGACATCCACCTGCTGGCCGTGGCCGCCGGCGTGCGTAAAAGCGGCCGCAGCGACACTTTGGCCGATATCCTCGAAGCGCCGGATTGCGATGAATTGCTCACTTGGCTAAGGCATCGCCCCCTGGCCATCCACGAAGACGGCTTCCTGCTCGTGCACGCGGGCGTGCTTCCGAAGTGGACCGCAGAGCAGACCATGGCCCTGGCAGCAGAAGTGGAGCGTGAACTGCGTGGCCCGGGCTGGAAGGCGTTCCTGGCCGACATCTTCGGCAATGCGGCGGACCGGTGGGACCCGGCCTTGCGGGGCATCGAGCGTCACCGTGTCGTGATCAACGCCCTGACCCGCCTGCGCTTTTGCAATGCCGACGGCGTGATGGACCTCAAGGCCAAGGAAGGTCCCGGCAGCACGCCGGCTGGCTTCATGCCCTGGTTCGATGTGCCTGGACGGCGCACCGAAGACACCACGGTGGTGTGCGGGCATTGGTCCACGCTCGGACTGGTGATGCGCCCCAACCTGATGGCGCTGGATACTGGATGTGTCTGGGGTGGCAAGCTCACCGCCGCGCGCCTGGCGGCGGATCCGGCTGAACGCACGCTGATCCAGGTGGAGTGCCCGCAGTATTGCGATCCGCTGGCTTGAGCCGATCAGGCAGCCGGCGCGGGAGAATCCGCGCTCACATCGCCTTCGCTGAAGGATCGCTCGCTCTCGCGCCCGTCGTTCACCCGCACCGCGAGTTCCACTGCGTGCTGTTGCGCGCCCTGGCTCAGATAGCTCACTACCGCGCGAGCCGCCTCGGCCAGGTCGCGCCGGCTGGCGCTGGTGGCGGTGAGGGCTGGCGCAAAGCATAGCCTGGCGGTGATCGGCGGCGCCCGCAGGATCGCATCGAGCGTTTCCAGCAGGCTCAGGTCGCCGATATAGGCTGGCGCCAGCGTCGGCTGACCCGTCGCGGCATCCAGGTAAGCCAGCCCGACCGGCTGCACCGGCAGCCCGCCCGATATCGGCGCTTGCATCAGGTTGGCATGGAACGGCAGCACGCTGCTGCCATCCGTGGTTGTGCCTTCCGGGAACACGCAGACCAGATCGCCCTGCAGCATCACATCGGTAATGGCATGCAGCACGCGATGCGCGTCGCGCTTGCGCGCGCGTTCGATGAAGATGGTGCCCGTCTGCCCGCACAGCCAGCCGATTACCGGCCAGTCGCGGATCTCTGATTTGGCGACGAAGCGCACGGGCTGCCAGCTATTGATGACGTAGATATCCAGCCATGAAATATGGTTTGATACCACCATCGCGCCATGCGGCATGGCCTGCCCCGGCTGCAGTCCCTGCACCTCGAGCGTCACCCCGCAGATCCGCAGCAGCCGACGCGACCAACGCCGGATATGCCATTGCCGTGACTCGACGCCGAGCCAGGGGAACAGCACCGCGCAGGTCACGAGGCCGCGCAGCAGATGGAGGATCAGGGCGGATTTGCGCAGCCAGATCATGCCTGCCTCGCTGGCGAACGCACCTGGACCATCTTGTCCGACTTCCCTCGGCCCGACATGGCGCTCAGTGCAGTTCGTAGACGACGTGGCCGCCGACCAGCGTGGTGCGCACGCGGCCGCGCATGTCGTAGCCGAGCCATGGCGAGTTCTTGCCCTGGCTCTTGAGCGCGCGCCGCTCCACCTTCCACTCCTGGTCGGGATGGAAGATGCAGATATCGGCCGCGCTGCCTGTCACCAGCGTGCCGGCAGCCAGGCCGAGCACGCGGGCCGGCTCGGCGGTGATGCGGGCGAGCGCCTTGCCCAGCGGCACCTTGTGCTCCTCGGCCCAGCGCAGCGTCAGCGGCAGCAGCAGTTCCAGCCCGGTGGCACCAGGCGAGGCCTCGGCGAAAGGCAGCAGTTTTTCGTCATCGTCCACGGGTGTGTGGTCCGAGCACAGTGCGTCGATGGTGCCGTCGGCCAGGCCGGCCACGATGGCGTCGCGATCGCGCGCGCTGCGTAGCGGCGGCGAGAAGCGCATCTGCGAGTTGAAGTAGCCGATGTCCATGTCGGTCAGCGACACGTGGTGGATGTTGACATCGCAGCTCACCTTGAGGCCTTCGCGCTTGGCCTGGCGCACCAGCTCGATGCCGGCGGCCGACGACAGGCGGCACAGGTGCACGCGCGCGCCGGAGGCGCGCATCAGCTCGAAGATGGTGTGCAGGCGCACGGTTTCGGCGATGACGGACATCCCGGACAGGCCCAGGCGCGAAGCCACGGCGCCGCTGGCGGCCACGCCGCCGCCGAGGTAAGGGTCTTCCGGTCGCAGCCAGACCGTGAAGCCGAAGGTCTGCGCGTACTGCAGGGCGCGCAGCAGCACCTGGGTGTTGCGGATCGGCGCTTCGGCCTGCGAGAAGCCGATGCACCCTGCCTCGGTCAACTGCGACATCTCGGTCAGCGTCTCGCCCTTCAGGCCCAGCGTCAGCGCGCCCAGCGGATACACGTGGGTCTGGTTGAGCGTACGGGCGCGGTACTTGAGCATCTCGACCAGGCCGGGCTCGTCGAGCACGGGGTCGGTATCGGGCGGGCAGACCAGGCTGGTCACGCCGCCGGCGGTGGCTGCCGCCACTTCGGATTCGAGCGTAGCCTTGTATTCATAGCCTGGCTCGCGCAGCCGCGCGGAAAGGTCGACCAGGCCTGGGCAAACGATCAGTCCGCTGGCGTCGATGGTCTTGTTGGCGTGGAAGTCGGCCGGCGCGCTGCCCACGCCGACGATCTTGCCGGCGGCAATGTAGAGGTCTTGCTGCGCATCGACGTTCGCGGCCGGGTCGATCAGGCGGCCGCCCTTGATGTGGATCTTCATATCGTGTCGCTTGGCTTGTATTCGGTTGTTCTGGCTTTGACGCGGTCGTCCGCTGTCACGCTATCAGTCGTGGTTTCCGGCCACGATGCCCATCACGGCCATGCGTACCGCAATGCCGAAGGTCACCTGGTTGAGGATCACGGACTGCGGGCCGTCGGCCACGGCGGAGTCGATCTCCACGCCGCGGTTCATCGGGCCCGGGTGCATCACGATGGCATCGGGCTTGGCCAGCGCCAGGCGGTCGGGCGTGAGGCCATAGGCCTTGAAGTATTCCTGCGCCGAGGGCAGCAGCGCACCGCTCATGCGCTCGTTCTGCAGGCGCAGCATGATCACCACGTCCACGCCCTTCATCCCCTCCTCCATATTGTGGAAGACGCGCACGCCCATCTGCTCCAGCCCCGACGGCAGCAGCGTGCGCGGGCCGATGGCGCGCACTTCGGGCACGCCCAGCGTGGTCAGCGCGTGGATGTCGGAGCGCGCCACGCGGGAGTGCAGGATGTCACCCACGATGGCGACCGTGAGGTTGGTGAAATCCTTCTTGTAATGGCGGATCGTGTACATGTCGAGCAGCCCCTGCGTGGGGTGCGCATGGCGGCCGTCGCCGGCGTTGATGACATGGACATGGGGCGCGACATGCTCGGCGATCAGGTACGGCGCGCCGGAACTGGCGTGGCGCACCACGAACATGTCGGCCGACATCGCCGACAAGTTGTTGATGGTGTCGAGCAGCGACTCGCCCTTGCTGGTGGACGAGGCGTTGATGTTCAGGTTGAGCACGTCCGCGGAGAGCCGCTTGGCGGCGATCTCGAAGGTGGTGCGGGTGCGCGTGGAGTTCTCGAAGAACAGGTTGAACACGCTTTTGCCGCGCAACAGCGGCACCTTCTTCACTTCGCGGTCCGAGTCGGACAGCGAGACGAACTGGCTGGCAGTGTCGAGGATGTGCGCGACCATCTCGCGCGACAAGCCCTCGATCGAAAGCAGATGCTTGAGCTCGCCGTTCTTGGTCAGTTGCGGGTTGCGGAACGTCTTGATCATGGCAGGTAGAAAGGGCCGGGCGGTGGCGTTGACTGGTCTGGGCAGGTCTGGGTCTGGCTTGCCGGCGCGCCGTTGCGGGCGCGCCGGCCGGTGGGCTGGGCAGGCTTAGTTGCCGGTGGCCTCGTCGGCAAAGGCGAAGCGCATGTCGGAGCCGGTGCCCTCGAACGACAGCACCAGCGTGGTCCCGGGCGGCAACGCGACGTGCGCGGCGGCAAAATCCGCGGCCGCCGGCAGTTCGCGGCCGCCGCGGTCGACCAGCACGGCCAGCGCCACGCGGGCCGGGCGCCCATAGTCGAACAGTTCGTTGACGGCGGCGCGGATGGTGCGCCCGGTGGCGAGCACGTCGTCGATCAGCAGGATCTTGCCGTCTTGCACGTCAAAGGGCAGCGTGGTCGGCTGGGCCTGGCTGTGCAGGCCCTTCTTGGCATAGTCGTCGCGGTGGAAGGCGACGTTGATGACCCCGTGGGCCGCCAGTTGCAGGTCGGCGGCCAGCCGTTCAGCAATCCAGGCACCGCCTGAATAGATGCCGGCGACCGACCATTGCGCGCGCTCGGCTTCGGGCAGCGCGGCCTGCACCTGGTCACGCAGCGTACGGTAGAGCGCCTCGGCGTCGAGAGAGGAAGTCAGGGTCATAGCGGATGCTGGTCGAAATACTGTTGCAGGATGATGCTGGCGGCCTCGGCATCGAGCGCGCCCTTGCGGGCACCGGCCATCTCGGCGGCGATCGACGTGTAGCTTTCGTCCACCCACGCCACCGGCAGGCCGAAGCGGCCGTTCAACTGGTTGCCAAAGCGGCGTGCGAGCCGCATCGAAGGCTGCTGCGTGCCGTCCGGGTTGGTGGGCATGCCCACTACCAGTTGCACCGGCGCCCATTCTTCGATGAGCGCAGTCACCGCCTCGAAGCGGCCTTCCACGGTGATATTGGGGATGATGACAAGCGCACGGGCATCGCGCGTGACGAAGTTGCCGAGAGCGACGCCGATCTTCTTTTCGCCGTAATCGAAGGCCAGGACGGTGCCGTCGGCGGGCAACTGGCGCGGCGCTGGCGTCGCGCCGTCCTCAGGCATGCCCAGCCTCGCCCGAGAGCATGGTGAAGTCGATGCCCAACAGGCGTATGGCGGCGGCGAAACGTTCCCACCCCAGCCGGCATAGCCGAGCGTGAGCAGGAAGCGTTGCGGGCCGCTGCCGTTGGCCACGGCCTCCAGCACGTCCTTGGAGGTGGTCATCTCGAGTCCGCCGGGCACGGCCAGCGACGAGACATAGATGCCAACCGGATCATGCAGCACGAAACCGCGCTCGGTCTGCACCGGCCCGCCAAAATAGACAGGCTGCTGCGCCACCGGCTGGATCTCCAGCTTGAGGTCGATCTTGTCGAACAAGGTGGCCATATCGATGTCGATAGGCCGATTGATCACCAGGCCCAGCGCGCCGCGGTCATTGTGCTCGCACAAGTAGACAACGGAACCCGAAAAAGTCGGGTCTGCCATGCCGGGCATGGCAATCAGGAACTGATTGGTGAGATTGATTGGGGCTTCCAGCGTCGCCATTCCTGCATTTTATCAAATCGTTGCCATCCGTCCGGAAAAGATTCGTGGATGCCGCATTGCAGCATCCCGGCGCTTGCCCGGCGCACTTATTTGCCTGCATCTTTGCTCGCTTGCCGCCGCCGGCTTATTCCTTGCGCGTCAGGGCGATCAGGTCTTCCGGCGTGAGCCAGCGCCAGTCCCCCAGCGCCAGGGTCGGTTCCAGCACCAGCCCGCCGATGGCGCTGCGGTGCAGGGCTTCCACATGGTTGCCAGCCGCGGCCACCATGCGCTTGACCTGGTGGTACTTGCCCTCGGTCAGGCTGAGGCGCAGGCTGCGCTCGCCGGTAGCCTCGCAGGCGGCCGCCGCGATCGGAGCCGGCTCGTCCTCCAGCTGCACGCCGGCCACCAGGGCATCGACCTGCTCTTGGGTGACCGGCTCGGCGGTCGTCACTTCATAGACCTTGGGCACCTTCTTCTTGGGCGAGGTCTGGGCGTGGATGAACTGGCCGTCGTCCGAGAGCAGCAGCAGGCCGGTGGTGTCCTGGTCAAGCCGGCCGACCGCCTGCACCTCGCGCTGGCGCAACGGCACCGGCAGCAGGTTGTACACACTGGGATGGTGGCGCGGGCGCTGCGAGCACTCGTAGCCCACCGGCTTGTTCAACAGGATGTAGGCCTTGGCGTGGCCGATCCATTCCTCGCCGTCCACGGTCAGGCGCAGACCGTCGACCTCGAACTTGGCGCCCGGGTCCTCGCACAGGGTGCCATCGACCTCGACCAGGCCGGCGCCGATCAGGTCACCGCAATAGCGGCGGGTGCCAAAGCCCTGGGATTGGAGGATGCGGTCGAGTGTCATGGCCATGGCTTGCTTCTTGATATCTGGATTGCTGGATTGCTGGATTGCGGGTCGGCTCGTCCGGCGCTGCGCGCCTGACGCTATGGTAGGGTAACAGGCTTCGCCAGCCCAATTCGCGGAGCGCCCGATCTTGCCCACCTTCCCCTCCGATGCGCGCCAGCCCTACCGGATCGACCGGCAGTTTGAGCGCGGCCTGGTGTGGTTCCGCCGTGACCTGCGCGCCGACGATCACGCGGCGCTGCATTATGCCCTCAAGCACTGCCGCCAGGTATGGTGCGTGTTCGTATTCGACCGCGAGATCCTGGATCCGCTGCTGGCGCGCGGGCTGACGGCCGACCGCCGGGTAGCGTTCATCCTGGCCTGCCTGGCGCCGCTTGGCGATGCCCTGCGCGCGGCCGGCGGTGGCCTGATGGTGCTCAACGGCCATGCCCGCGCGTCCATTCCCGAGCTGGCCGCCGAGCTTGGCGTCAGCGCCGTGTTCGCCAACCGCGACTACGAGCCCGCCGCGCTGGCCCGCGATGCCGAGGTCAGGCAAGCGCTGGCGGACCAGTCCTGCGCCTTCTTCAGCTTCAAGGACCAGGTGATCTTCGAGCGCGGCGAGATCCTGACCGGCCAGGGCAAGCCCTTCTCGGTCTTCACGCCCTACAAGAACGCCTGGCTCAAGGCCCTGCTCCCGTTCGACCTCAAGCCTTACCCGGTCGAGCCCTACCTGAAGTCACTGGCCACCCCGCCGAAGGCTTGCGTGCGGCCGCTGCCCACGCTGGAGGCACTGGGCTTCGCCCCCTCCAACCTGGCCGAGATCGCCATGCCCGCCGGCAGCACCGGCGCCCACGCGCTGTTCGACGAGTTCTGCGAGCGCATGGGCGACTACACGCGCCGGCGCGACTTCCCCGCCTGCGCGGCCCGAGCTACCTGTCGGTACACCTGCGTTTTGGCACCCTGTCGATCCGCACGCTCGCCCGCACCGCCCACGCCGCCACGCTGCGCGGCGACGCCGCGAGCGCCGGCGCCGCTACCTGGCTGTCGGAGCTGATCTGGCGCGATTTCTACTTCATGATCTTGCACCACCACCCCCGGGTCGCCGCGGGGCATGCCTTCCACCCCGCCTGCGATGCCATCCGGTGGATCGACGGCGACACCGGCGAGCGCTACTTCCAGGCCTGGTGCGACGCCAGGACCGGCTACCCGCTGGTGGACGCCGCCATGCTGCAGATCCGGCAAAGCGGCTACATGCACAATCGGCTGCGCATGGTGGCGGCAAGCTTCCTGGTCAAGGACCTGGGCGTGGACTGGCGGCGCGGCGAACAGTACTTCGCCGACCAGCTCAACGACTTCGACTTCTCCGCCAACAACGGTGGCTGGCAATGGGCCGCCTCCACCGGCTGCGACGCCCAGCCCTACTTCCGCATCTTCAACCCGACCACGCAGTCGGAGAAATTCGACCCGCAGGGACGCTTCATCCGCAAGTACCTGCCGCAACTGGCGCGCCTGCCGGACAAGTACATACACGCGCCATGGACGGCATCAGAGGACGTGTTGCTGGCGGCTGGGGTCAAGCTAGGGGAAAACTATCCGCGGCCGATCGTGCAACACGACGTGGCACGCAAGGAGACCCTGGCGCGGTATGCGGTAGTGAGGTAGTAAAGGAGAGGCGAGGCGAGGAACCGACTCTGCACAGTCCGATGGTGACTGAGAACCGAAGAGCCGTAAGCGACGATTCATTGTGGCCGTGTCTCCCGCCCGGAGGGCGGGAGACACCCGTGCGCGATGCGAAGCGAGCCGTCGAGGTGTGCCAAGGCCGTATGGGGCGCCTCGGCCGCCCCGCAGGGGTGGTGAAACCGCAGTTGAAGTTGCAGTTAAGCCCTTGAAGCAGAAGCTGATTTTGCAGTTGCAGTTGCAGTTGCAGTTGCAGTCGACATCAATCCCGACCCAACTCCTCAAGCCGCCAGAATCGCACTCTCCCGATAATGCCGCTGAGCCTCCTCGGGCCTCTCGGTCTCCTCAAACATCTTGGCCAACGCCAGGTGCGCCCGAACCCGCAGCCTGCGCTGCGAATCCACATCCGCATACCGCAGCGCCCGCTCGAAGCTGGATTGCGCCTTGCCCCAGAGCTTCTCGCCAAGGCAAAGCACGCCCAGCGCAAAGTACAGATCCGCATCGACCGGATGCTGCGTCAGCCATTTCTCGGCCTGCTGGATCTGCGGCAGCGCACGACCTGGCTCAGCGCATTCGGCATAGCGCAACACCAGCCGGCTGTCCCAGTTGACCTTGAGCGCGTCTTCCACGATCTTGCGGGCCTCGTCCTGCCGGCCCAGCGCCGCGAAATAGCGCGCCGCGGGCTCGGCGATGCGGGCCGCCCGGCGTTCGTCGGTGGACAGTGAACGCCAGAAGTCCTGCAGGCCTTCCACGTCGTGGCGGCGCTCCTCCAGCAAGGCCTCGCAGGCCAGCTGCTTGAGCCGCAGCGCCAGCACCGGATGCAGGGCGTTGCGCTTTTCCAGCGAGCGCGCCAGGCGCAGGACTTCGGTCCAGTTCTTGAGGTGCTGGTGGGCACGCAGCGCAATGCGCTGCACATGGATCTGGCGCGCGCCCTGGGCCTGCAGCTGCGCGATGGTTTCCAGCGCGCCGTCGGCATCGCGGGCGTCGACCAGCAACTCGGCCATCGAGACCAGCCGCGCCTGCTCGCGCTCGGGATCGGTCACCTGCGCCATCCAGGCGTCGCGCCGCTCGGTCTCCTGCATGCGGTGCGCCGCGCGGGCACCGATCAGCGCCGCGGTCTGGGCTTGCTCGGGCCAGGCCTGGGCCTCGCGCGCGGTGCGCTCGGCACGGGCGAAGCGGCCGGCAAACAGGTTCTCGATGGACTCGCGCAACGCCAACTGCGCGCGATTCATGCGGCTGCGCTCGCGGTAGGCCGCGGCGCGCGCCGGCATCTCGGACAGGTGGCGCACGGTGCCGAGGATGGTCCAGACCACGAAGAACGCCAGCAACAGCAGCGCCAGCGCCAGGTTCAGCGACAGCTCGACCCGGTAAGGCGGGTAGAACAGGACCAGGTTGCTCTGGTTGAATTGCGTGAACAGCGCGAGCCCGACCGCGCCACCAAACAGGATAGCTACCCAGAAAAGAAGCCGCATGCGCTACTCCTTCTTGAGCGCCTGCAGCGCGCCGAGGCTTTCCGCCATGGTAGGCAACTGCACCGTCACGGCGCCTGCCTGGGCCTGCTTGAGCAGGGTCAGCACGGCCTGCACGCGGCGCGACTTGGTGTCGCAATAGCGCCCGATCATGGCTTGCGCGGCCCCCAGGTCATTGCGGAACACCGGCTCGTTGCGCGACAGCAGCGCCAGGCGCGCGTTGAGCAGGCGCAGCTTGACGTTTTCGCGCAGGAACCAGCCCTGGTCGCCGGTCAGCAACAATGCCTGGGCATCGTCCACGCGGCGGATGCGGATGACCTGCATCAGTTCGTCGCGCACAGTGCCCCACAGGCGGCCGAACCAGTTGCCGAGCGCGTTGCCGGCCGGCACCGCCTCGTCCTTGGCGGCATTCTTGCCGGCCTTGGCGCCGGCTGGCTTGGCGGGCTTGTCGACGGCCTCGGCTTTGGCGTCCGACTTGCGCGCATCGGCTTCGCTACGCTCGAGCATGCGCTCGCTCGACAGCAGCGGCAGCGTGTCGATCTGGTTGATGGCTTCGTCGAGCTTGATGGCGGCACCGGTCAGGTCCGTATCCGGCACCGCCTTCATGCGCGCCACATCGCGGGCGATGGCCCGGCGCAGCAGGTTGTATTGCGGCTTGTCGGTCCGTGCAAGGCGCGTGTCGGCGCTTTGCAGCGCGGCCAGCGCGACCTGCACGTTGCCCGTGAGCTGGAGTTGCTGGCCGGCGTTGGTGAGCAGTTGCTGGATCTCCGCGATCTCCCAGTCGTCGCGGTTGCGCATCAGGTCCTGGTAGACCTGCTCCAGCGCGGATTGCTTGTCGCGCGCCTCGCCTACCTGGCCGTCCAGCGCGCCGACCTTGGCCTGCAGTTCCTTGACGGTGTCTTGCGCGTTGCGCGAGAGCACCCGGGTTTCCTGCACCAGCGCATCGTTGCTCTGCTGGCGCCGCGCCAGCTCCTGGGTCAGGCGGTCCACGCGCTGCGCTGCAGCCACCAGAAGCCGCCGCCGATGGCGAGGATCAGCAGGAACAGCAGCAACCACCATGGATTGACGCGGGGCGCGCCGCGCGCGGGCAGCGGAACGCCAGCCGCCGGAGGCGGGCTGGAGACGGGAGGAGCGGTATTGTCTTGCGTCACGCGATCGACCTTCGTTGACGTTGCGGGCGGTGGGTTGAATGGTGGTGCTGCCGGGAGCGGTGGCGGCACCATGGCGAGCGGGACGGGCGCGGCGACAGCCGGCGGCGCCGCGACAGGCATCGGCGCCGGCGGGCCGGCATGCGCCTGCGCCCACTGGCGGCAAGCCGCCAGCAGGCCTTCGTCTCCGGGTGCCGCGCGCAGCAGGTGCGAGAACCCGAGGGCCAAGGCCTGTTCGGCGATTCTCGCATGGGGCGCGATGCACTGCACCTGGCGCAGGCATGCAAGCTCTTGCGGGCTCAGGGCCTGGCGCGCCATCTCATCGAGATTGCGCACAGCTTCGGAACTGGTCAGCAGCCAGGCCTGCGGTGCCGCACCCGGCTTGAGAGCGTCGCGCACGGCTTGCCATTGCATGCTGCCGGGCGTGGGGACCGAGCGCTGGTAGGCCTCGACCGCCTGCACCTCGGCGCCGGTGGCGCGCAGGCGCTCGGCCAGCCAGTCGCGTCCGCCGTTGCCACGGATGATCAGGACCTGGCGCCCGGCAAGCGCCCCAGCGCCAAGCTGGGCTTCGAGCTGCTGCCACAGGGCCTCGGAATCGAAACGCGCCGCGGCACCGTCGCCACCGTTGGCGGCATCGCCGTTGTCTGCCTCATGGCCAGTCGTACAGCCAGCCGGGGCGATCACGCGGTGGCTGGGCGCGGCAATGCCGCGCTCGGCCAGCGCAGCCACGCTGGCGGGGCCAACCACGGCTACCGCCACGGATGAAGGCCATTGCGGCGCGGGCTTGTCCTGCATCTGGGCCAGCGCGTCGAGCGCAAAGGCCACGGCATTGGGACTGACGAAGACCACCAGCGCAAAGTCCGGCAGTTGCGCCAGCGCCGCGCGCAAAGGGGCATCGTCGGCCACGGGGCCGATCGCCAGCAGGGGAAAGCCAAGCACGTCCAGGCCGGCGGCCGACAAGGCCTCGGTAAGTTGCCGGGACTGCCCGGCGGGTCGTGTTACAACGACGGTCGGGCGGGGCATGGGCCGGTCTCAGGCAGGGGCTTGAGGGGACGCCGGATCCACCAGCGCCGCGAGAATGTCGGCCGCGCCCTGCCCCAGCAGGTCCTGGGCGACGGCCTTGCCCAGCGCTTCGGCCTGGCTGGACGCCTCGGCGCCCGCCACCACGGCGGCGGACTGGGCCCGCACGCAGCGGCTGCCGTCGGGCAGCGCCACGAACGCGTCGATGTGCAACTGGCTGCCATCCCAGCGTGCATGCGCGGCAAGCGGCACCTGGCACGAACCACCCAGCATGCGCGACACGGCGCGCTCCGCGGTCACGGCCAGCGCGCTGGGCGCATGGTTGAGCGGCGCCAGCCACGCGGCCAGTTCGGGGCGGTTGGCCGGGATCTCGATGCCCAGCGCGCCCTGCCCGGCTGCCGGCAGCGAGCTGACGGGATCCAGCACGGCACGGATACGATCGGCCAGGCCCAGGCGCTTGAGACCGGCGGCGGCCAGGATGATGGCGCCGTAGTTAGATCACCAGGTGGGGATAGCGGGTACGCAACGCGGCCTCGCGGCGCAGGCTGGAGGTGCCTACCACGGTGCCGGCGGGCATCTCGTCCAGCGACGCGAAGCGGCCTGAGACCAGCGCGTCGCGCGGGTCCTCGCGCTCCATGATGGCGGTCAGGGCAAATCCCTCGGGTAACTCCATCGGCACATCCTTGAGGGAGTGCACGGCGAGGTCGGCGCGGCCTTCGGCCATCGCGATCTCGAGTTCCTTGACGAACAGGCCCTTGCCGCCAACCTTGGACAAAGTACGGTCTAGAATCTGATCTCCGCGCGTAGTCATTCCGAGAATGGACACATCGCACGCGGGATAGTATTGTTGCAATGCAGCACGCACATGCTCGGCCTGCCACATAGCCAAACGGCTTTCACGGGAGGCGATGACTAGCTTGCGCGGCGCGGCGCTGGAGGAAGGCAGGGAGACGGATGCTTGCATCCGCCAATGTTAGCACGCACCCCAAGCCGCTCCGGGCCGATAGACCACACACAATAGATAAGAAACGACAGGAGATTGCATGACGCAGCAAGCTGCGCGCCCCGCCGGCCGGCGCAAGCCAACCGCCAGCCGGGCAGACGCCCCCGACACCGCAATGGCATCCGCCTCGATTCCCGCGACCGCCCCACCCGCCAAGACCACCCGCACCAAGCGCGCAGCCGCCGCGAAGCCTGGAGCGGCGCTGGCCGTGGCCAAGGTCAGCGCGCCGGCCCGCCGCGCCAGCGACAAGGACGTGCCCCTGCGCGAAGACATCCGCTTCCTGGGCCGGCTGCTGGGCGATTGCGTGCGTGAGCAGGAAGGCGAATCCGCCTTAATCCGCCTTCGAGGTGGTCGAGACCATCCGCCAGACCGCCGTGCGTTTTCGCCGCGAGAACGATCGCGCCGCCGGCGCGGAGCTGGACCGCCTGCTCAAGCGCCTGTCGCGCGACCAGACCAACTCGGTGGTGCGCGCCTTCAGCTATTTCTCGCACCTGGCCAATATCGCCGAGGACCAGCATCACAACCGCCGCCGGCGTGTGCACGCGCTGGCCGGATCGCCGCCGCAGCCGGGCAGCCTGGCGCACGCGCTGCAGGCCATCGACGCGGCCGGCGTGACCGGCAAGACCCTGCGCAAGTTCTTTGACGAAGCGCTGATCGTGCCGGTGCTGACCGCCCACCCGACCGAAGTCCAGCGCAAGAGCATTCTCGACGCCGAGCGCGAGATCGCCCGCCTGCTGGCCGAGCGCGACCTGCCGATGACGGCGCGCGAACGCGATCACAACACTGCGCTGCTGCGCGCCCGTGTCACCACGCTGTGGCAGACCCGCATGCTGCGCAACACGCGGCTGATGGTGGTCGACGAGATCGAGAATGCACTGTCCTACTACCGCACCTGCTTCCTGCGCGGCATCCCGCAGCTGATGAGCGAGCTGGAAGAGGACATCGCCGCGGTGTTCCCCGCCACACGCAAGAGCAAGGCCGCGCCGGCCCAGCTCGCCCCCTTCTTCCAGATGGGCTCGTGGATCGGCGGCGACCGCGACGGTAATCCCAACGTCACCGCCGACACGCTGGAACAGGCCGCGAGCAAGCAGTCGTCGCTGATCCTGGAGTGGTATCTGGACGAAGTCCACGCGCTGGGCGCCGAGCTGTCGATGTCGAGCCTGATGGTGGAAGCCAGCCCCGAGCTGCTGGCGCTGGCCGAAGCCTCGCCCGACCATTCCGAGCACCGCGCCGACGAGCCCTACCGCCGCGCGCTGATCGGCATCTACGCGCGCCTGGCGGCAACCTGCCTGGCTGTGACCGGCCAGGCCGCGCCGCGCCACCCGGTGGCCGACGCCGCGCCGTACGCCGACGCGCAATCCTTCGGCGCCGACGTACAGGTCGTGATCGACTCGCTGCGCGCCCACCACGGCGAGGCGCTCGCGCGCACCCGCATCGACGCGCTGGCCAAGGCCATCGCCGTGTTCGGCTTCCACCTGGCGTCGATCGACATGCGCCAGGTCTCCGACGTGCACGAAGCGGTGATCGCCGAGCTCTTCGCCGCCGCCGGCGTGGAGGCCAGCTACGCGGCACTGCCGGAAGCACGCAAGCTGGAACTGCTGCTGGCCGAGCTGCGCCAGCCGCGCCTGCTGACCCTGCCCTGGCATACCTACTCCGATCAAACCCGCAGCGAGCTGGCCATCCTGAACATGGCGCGCGAGCTGCGCGCCCGCTACGGCGCGCGCGTGGCGCGCAACTACATCATCTCGCACACCGAGACGCTCTCGGACCTGGTCGAGGTGATGCTGCTGCAGAAAGAAGCCGGCATGCTGCGCGGCACGCTGGGCAGCAAGTCGGACCCGGCGCGCCCGGAACTGATGGTGATCCCGCTGTTCGAGACCATCGAGGACTTGCGCAACGCCGCCGGCATCATGCAGTCGCTGCTGGAGCTGCCAGGCTTCGCCTCGGTGATCGCCCATCACGGCGGCGAGCAGGAAGTGATGCTGGGCTACTCCGACTCCAACAAGGACGGCGGCTTCCTCACCTCGAACTGGGAGCTGTACAAGGCCGAGCTGGCGCTGGTGCAGGTGTTCGAAGCCCGCCGCGTGAAGCTGCGCCTGTTCCATGGCCGCGGCGGCACGGTTGGCCGTGGCGGTGGCCCGACCTACCAGGCCATCCTGTCGCAGCCGCCGGGTACGGTCAATGGCCAGATCCGGCTGACCGAGCAGGGCGAGATCATCAACAGCAAGTTCGCCAACGCGGAGATCGGCCGGCGCAACCTGGAAACGGTGATCGCCGCCACGCTGGAAGCCTCGTTGCTGCCGACGCAGAACGCACCGAAGGACCTGGCGACGTTCGAGGCCGTGATGCAGCAGCTCTCGGATCGCGCGTTCACGTCGTATCGCCACCTGGTGTACGACACGCCTGGCTTCAAGGACTACTTCTTCGCCACCACGCCGATCACCGAGATCGCCGACCTGAACCTGGGCTCGCGTCCGGCCTCGCGCAAGCTGATGGACAAGAAGCAGCGCCGCATCGAGGACCTGCGCGCGATTCCCTGGGGCTTTTCCTGGGGCCAGTGCCGTTTGCTGCTGCCGGGCTGGTACGGCTTTGGCAGCGCGGTCAAGGCGCTGCTGGACGAGGCGCCGGACGAAAAGGCGCACAAAGCCGCCGTTGCCACGCTGCGCCGCATGGTCAAGACCTGGCCGTTCTTCTCCACGCTGCTGTCCAATATGGACATGGTGCTGGCCAAGACCGACCTGGCGGTGGCCTCGCGCTACGCGCAGCTTTGCGAAGATGCCGCGCTGCGCAAGGCCGTGTTCGCGCGCATCAGCGCCGAGTGGCACCTGACGTGCGAGATGCTGGCGCTGATCACCGGCCGCCAGGAACGCCTCGCCGACAACCCGTTGCTGGCGCGCTCCATCAAGAACCGCTTCGCCTACCTGGACCCGCTCAACCACTTGCAGGTGGAATTGCTCAAGCGCTACCGCTCAGGCAAGGACGGTGACGATATCCGCGTGCGGCGTGGCATTCACCTGACCATCAACGGGGTGGCCGCAGGCCTGCGCAACAGCGGCTGACGCTGGCAACGCAAAAAACCCCGCCATGGTGGCTGGCACCATGGCGGGAGAACCCGCCCGGCCGGTGGGCCGGACGGCGCAGAGCGTGGCCCGTCTACGGTGGATTTCGGCTATCCGGGCAGAAACGGTAGACCAGGCACGCGGCTCGCCATCCGATATTGGCGGCCGGGTTTCAGCCGACGAACGCGCCCGGCACCGGGTCTTCGCCGAGCACCGAGAGCAGGATGGCCCAATGCATCGCTTCGTCACCCAGGATGCTGCCGGCGGCCTTGGTCAGCTCGCGATTGTGGAAGTTCGGCAATACGCCCAGGTAGGCCGCAGTGGCACCCTTCTCCAGGCCGGCGGCAAAGCGCAATACGTCGGCCTGGGTCTTCAACTGGTCGGTCGGGAAGCCGTCCTATCCCCTGTGTGCCTTGTGGTGCGTCTGGAACTTGACCGCGGTTTCCAGCACGGGTTTTTGCAGCAAACCACTCTCCGCGCCAACCTGATAGGCCGCGATGGCCTGGTATTCCAGCCCGAGGGCAACATTGAGAATGGCGATATCGTCCTTGGTGCTGCCGGACTGGGCCTGCGCCCATGCCGGCATCGACTCGCCCAGGCTCATCACCGCCAGCGAGCCCAGTGCGAACAGGCCGGGGACTTTCAGCAAGCCGCGCCGGCGCGCATCCGGCGCCACAAGGATGCGGCTGTCCGTGTCCTCACTGACCTGGCGCTCGTGCTGCGCGGTCCTCGACTGCATGCGTTCCATGGTGTTCTCCTGTTTTGGGGTAGACGGCGCCTTGATGGGTCACATGCGGGTCGCATGCACTCGGATGCGCTCAGATGCGGCTTGCATCGCGGCGGCAACGGTGGCGCCTGTCTCTTCTACGCGCGCAATTGGCAATCGGATGCAGCAATCCCTCGCATGCCGGACGCAAGCCATGCCTATAATCCGGAAACGTCACTTGCGAATATCCGCCCCAGTGCCCTCTTCCCCCGCCGACTCCTCTTTTGCCCCCAGGCCGGCAGACGCCGACCGGCTTGCCGCGTGGCTGCAAGCCGCGGCCATGGGAGACCGGCACGCCTTGCGGCAGCTCTACGACCAGACCGCGACGAAACTGTTTGGCCTCGCGCTGCGTATAACCAACAGACACGATTGGGCGGAGGATGTGGTGCAAGAGAGTTTCGTCAGCATCTGGCATCACGCCGGCGACTACCGGCCGCACCTGGCTAGACGAAGCAGCCGGCCCGGCGGAACTCGCGCTCGCCAGCCAGGAAGCGCGGGCGTTGAACCAGTGCCTGCAGCGGCTCGAGCAGCCGCAGCGGCAGGCTATCTCGCTGGCCTACCTGAAGGACATGAGCCATAGCGAACTGTCCGAACAATTGCAGGTGCCGCTTGGCACCATCAAGTCATGGATACGGCGCGGCCTGGAGCGCCTGCGCACATGCCTGGAAAGCCTGTCATGAACCTCAGCCGCCATCCCGACCTGATCGACCGCCTCGCCGCGCAGTACGCGCTGGGCGTGTTGCGCGGGGGCGCGCGCCGGAGGCTGGAGACGCTTGCCCGCGAGGAACCGGCGATCCGCGCCGCCATCAGCCACTGGCAGTCCAGGCTGTCAGGCCTTGCCGAACTCCAGCCCGCCTCGGCGCCGGTGGAGAAAGTGTGGTGCGGGATCGAACAACGGCTGGGCTGGCAAGCCATGAAGGCGCCCGACGCGGCCACCCCGGCCCGCGCCGCACCCGCAGCATGGTGGCAGCGGCTGTGGGCCGCCCCCGGCTTCTGGCGCGGTGCCACCATGGTGACCGCCGCGCTGGCGGCCGTGGCAATCGGCCTCAACGTGCGGATGGTCCGCCAGTTGGACACTGCCCCGCTGGTCAATGCCGTGGCCGTGCTCAACGACGATCGCGCCCAGGCCGCCGTGCTTGTGACTTGGGACGCACGTTCGCAGGCGCTTACCTTGCGCCGCCTGGATCACCTGCCACTGACCGATGCCCAGGCCCTGCAGCTTTGGGCCCTCCCGGCCGGTGGCAAGCCGCAGTCGCTCGGCGTGATCGGGCACCAGCGCCAGTTGCGCCTGGCCCTCGCCCAGGCGCTGGGCAAGGTGCCGGCGCTGGCCATCAGCGTGGAGCCGCGCGGCGGCTCGCCCGACCCCGACGGCCCCACCGGGCCGGTGGTGTTCAAGGGCCAGGTCATCGACAACACCTTATAGGGATGGCCGGCAGGCCCTTCAGGACCCGCCACCGTCTGCGAGGGGTCCGGCAGCGATATAATCGCGGTTTCCCCGAAATCGCGGTTTCCCCGAATTCTCTCGTTCGCCCCGCGGCCTGCCGCCGGCTTGCGAGCTAACCCAGCCTTACCGCCCATGACCTCCCAACTTGCCAAGAAAGGCGAAGCCTGGTCCGCCCGCTTCTCCGAACCGATGTCCGACCTGGTGAAGCGCTACACCGCTTCGGTGTTCTTCGACAAGCGCCTGGCTCTCTTCGACATCCAGGGTTCGCTGGCGCACGCCGCCATGCTGGCCAAGCAGGGAATCATCGCCGAGGCCGATCGCGCCGAAATCGAGCGCGGCATGACGCAGATCCGTGGCGAGATCGAGGCCGGCGGCTTCGAGTGGAAGCTAGACCTGGAAGACGTCCACCTGAATATCGAAGCACGCCTGACTGCGCTGGTCGGCGACGCCGGCAAGCGCCTGCACACCGGGCGCTCGCGTAACGACCAGGTCGCCACCGACATCCGCCTGTGGCTGCGCAGCGAGATCGACACCATCATCGGCCTGCTGGGGGCGCTGCGTGGCGCGCTGCTGGACCTGGCCGAGAAGAACGCCGACACCATCCTGCCGGGCTTCACCCACCTGCAGGTGGCCCAGCCGGTCACCTTCGGCCACCACCTGCTGGCCTACGTGGAAATGTTCACGCGCGACGCCGAGCGCATGGCCGACTGCCGCCGCCGCGTCAACCGCCTGCCGCTGGGCGCCGCCGCGCTGGCCGGCACCAGCTACCCGATCGACCGTGAGTTCGTGGCGCAGCAACTGGGCTTCGACGGCGTGTGCCGCAACTCGCTGGACGCCGTCTCCGACCGCGACTTCGCCATCGAGTTCTGCGCCGCCGCCGCGCTGGTGATGACCCACATCTCGCGCTTCTCGGAGGAACTGGTGATCTGGATGAGCCCGCGCGTGGGCTTTATCGACATCGCCGACCGCTTCTGCACGGGCAGCTCGATCATGCCGCAGAAGAAGAACCCGGACGTGCCCGAACTGGCGCGCGGCAAGACCGGCCGCGTCAACGGCCACCTGATCGGCCTCTTGACCCTGATGAAAGGCCAGCCCCTGGCCTACAACAAGGACAACCAGGAAGACAAGGAGCCGCTGTTCGACACGGTGGACACCGTGGCCGACACGCTGCGCATCTTCGCCGACATGGTGCCGGGCATCTCCGTCAAGCCGGACGCCATGCGCGCCGCCGCGCTGCAGGGCTACGCCACCGCCACCGACCTGGCCGACTACCTGGTCAAGCACGGCCTGCCCTTCCGCGATGCCCACGAGGCCGTGGCCCACGCGGTGCGCGCCTGCGACGACCGCCGTTGCGACCTGGCCGACCTTACCGTGGCCGAGCTGCGCGAAGTCACCGGCCTGGGCGACAAGGCCGCGCTGATCGGCGACGACGTGCACGCGGTGCTGACCCTGGAAGGCTCGGTCGCGGCACGCAACCATATCGGCGGCACCGCGCCGGCGCAGGTGCGCGCGGCAATCGCCGCGGCGCGCGCCACGCTTTAAGCGCACGCCGCGGCTAATTTGCAGCGCAGCATGCCGGCGTAAGTTTCACGTAAGTTTTGTTTTGGGAAGAAGCCGCCCGGGCCTGTGCCGGGCGGCTTTTTTTATTGTCTTCCTGCTTTTTCATTCTTGCGCAATGCGGTAGGTATTAGCCCCAAGCGCCGAAGCATATTGTTACAGATAAACTAATCGCCGCAAAAACAGGGGAGACAACCCATGTATTACTTGCTTGGTCTGTCACGACAGATCGACAGGTTGAATCAGCACACGGGCAGGCTTGCAAACATCATGATCCTGCTGTCGTGCCTGATCAGCGCAGGCAACGCCCTGCTGCGTTACGGCTTCAACCTTAGCGACAACTGGCCGCTCGAGCTGCAATGGTATATGTTCGCCATCGCGGTGATGTTCGGCGCCTCCTACACCTTCCAGCGCAACGAGCACGTGCGCGTCGACCTGATCTACGGCAACGTATCGGAGCGTGCGCAACACTGGATCGACATCTTCGGCATTGTCTTTTTCCTGCTGCCATCCTGCGTGCTGTTTGCGTGGCTGTCGTGGGAATCGCTGTTCCTGCCCTCGTGGCACATCCTCGAGCAATCCGGTAACTCCGGCGGCCTGCCGCGTTACCCGATCAAGCTGGTGGTGCCCCTCGGCTTCGGCCTGCTTGCCTTGCAGGGCGTGTCCGAGCTGATCAAGCGCATCGCCGCCCTCAAGGGCCTCGTGCGCATCGAATCGAAATACGAGAGGCCGGTGCAATGATTCCATTGGAATATATGCCGCCGCTGATGTTCGGCGGCTTGGTGGTATTCATGCTGATCGGTTTCCCGGTCGCATTTTCGCTGTCGGCGGTGGGCCTTGCCTTCGGCATCCTGGCCATTCAGTTTGGCTATTTCCCGGTCAGCTTCCTGCAGGCGGTGCCCAGCCGCGTGTTCGGCAGCGTGCTGGCCAACGAGCTGCTGCTGGCGATCCCGTTCTTCACCTTCATGGGGGCGATACTGGAGAAGTGCGGGCTGGCCGAGGACATGCTGGACTCCATGGGCCAGTTGTTCGGCCCGGTGCGCGGCGGCCTGGGCTACTCGGTCATCATCGTGGGCTTCATCCTCGGGGCCATTACCGGCACCGTGGCGGCGCAGGTGATCGCCATGGCGATGATCTCGCTGCCGGTGATGATGCGCTACCGCTACAACATGAAATACGCCACCGGCGTGCTGGCGGCGTCGGGCACCATCACGCAGCTGGTGCCGCCGTCGCTGGTGCTGGTGGTGCTGGCCGACCAGCTCAAGACGCCGATGGGCAGCGCCGACGTGGGCAGCATGTACCTGGGCGCCTGGGGCCCGTCGGTGATCCAGATCGCGCTGTTCGCGCTCTACACCTTCGTGCTGGCCCGCATCAAGCCTGACTGGCTGCCGCCGGTGCCACCGGAGGAACGCACGCTGCGCGGCTGGCCGCTGTGGCGCAAATGCCTGCGCGGCATCATTCCCTGCGCGGTGCTGATCTTCCTGGTGCTGGGCACGATCATGCTGGGCATCGCCACGCCGACCGAATCCGGCGCCATGGGCGCGGTCGGCGCCTTGGTGCTGGCGGTGCTGCGCGACCCTGGCTTCGGCAAGCTCGACCGCAATATCTATCGTATCGGCCTTGCCGCCACGGGTGTGGCCATCATCGCCGGCACCGTCGCGTTCGGCTCGCATGCCTTCCGCATTCCGCTGGCGGTGGTCTACCTCGTGATCGCATGGCTGCTGCTGCGCGCCGGGCAATTGACGGCACTGCGCGGGCTGATCATCGAGGCTTACCAGTCCACGGCACGCATCACCGCCATGGTGGTGTTCATCCTGATCGGCTCCACCTGCTTCTCGGTGGTGTTCCAGGGCGTGGATGGCGGTGCCTGGGTGGAGCACATGTTCACTTCGCTGCCGGGCGGCTGGATCGGCTTCCTGCTGGTGGTCAACCTGTTCATCTTCTTCCTCGCTTTCTTCCTGGACTTCTTCGAGATCGCGTTCATCGTGGTCCCGATGCTCGCACCCGTGGCGGTCAAGGTCCTGGCACCGGTGGTCGCCGATTCGATGGGCGGCAATCCGGAAGCGGCAGCCACCGCGGCGCTGGTGTGGTTCGGCGTGATGCTGTGCGTGAACATGCAGACCTCCTTCATGCACCCGCCCTTCGGCTTCGCGCTGTTCTACCTGCGCGGCATTGCGCCCAAGGAAGTGAAAAGCTCCGACATCTACTGGGGCGCGCTGCCCTGGGTCGGCCTGCAGCTGATCATGGTCGTGCTGGTGATGTTCTGGCCGGGCCTGGTGACGATGTTCCTGGACAAGGGCTCGCTGCACCATAGCAATGCGGCGGAAGTCTCGATCCCGCTAGGCGGTGAGAGTCCGGGCGGTGCGGCCTCGGTGCCGGCGCCGGTGCCTGGCGGCCGTAGCGAGCCTGGCACGCTGGAGCTGCCGTCGGCGCCTGCCGACAGCGAGCCTGCCACGCCGCAGTTCGAGTTCGACAAGAAGAAGTAGCAGATGCGACAGCCGGCGGCCTCCGTCGCCGGCATGGAAAAAGGCCTCGGTATCCGAGGCCTTTTTCCATTCTCCGGGGTTGCCCCCGTACCTGGTCAGGTCAGATCAGATCATGGCAGCAGCAAGATAGCGCCCGTGGTCGCACGCGCCTCCGCGGCCCGGTGCGCTTCGGCCACCTGCTCGAGCGGAAAGCGCGCGCCAATGGCCGCCCGGATCACGCCCTGCTCGATCGCCTGGAAGACATCCGCCGCGTTGGCGCGGAACGTCTGCGCATCGGCGTTGTGCGGGAACACCGATGGCCGGGTCAGGAACAGGCAACCCTTCTTACTCAGCAGTTCCGGCTCGAACGCCGGTACCGGCCCCGAGGCCGCGCCATAGAGCGCTACCAGCCCGAATGGCGCCGCGCAGTCCAGCGAGCCCATGAAGGTATGCTTGCCCACCGAGTCATAGACCACGCGCGCCTTGCGCCCGTCGGTGGCGGCAATCACCTGCGCCACCCAGTCCGCCTGTGAATAGTTGATGGCGACATCGCACCCGGCCGCGCGGGCCACTTCGCATTTCTCGGCCGAGCCGGCGGTGCCGATCACGGTGGCGCCGAGCGCCTTGGCCCAGCTGCTGAGAATCTGGCCCACGCCACCCGCGGCGGCATGCACCAGCACGATGTCGCCGGCTTGCACGCGATGTGTCTTGCGGACCAGGTACTGCGCGGTCATGGCCTTGAAGAAGATAGCCGCGGCGGTGGCGTCGTCAATGCTGTCGGGCAGCTTGACCAGCTTGTCGGCCGGCACGTTGCGCCGGCTGGCATAGGCACCGATGCCGGCATGCATGTAGACCACGCGATCGCCTGCGCGCAGGCTGGTCACGCCCTGGCCCACAACCTCGATCACGCCGGCGGCTTCATGGCCCAGCCCGGTCGGCGACGGTAGCGGGTACTTGCCCGAGCGCTGGTAGACGTCGATATAGTTGAAGCCGATCGCGGTCTGGCGCAACTGCACCTGGCCGGCCGCCGGCGCCGGCAGCTCGGCATCCACCAGGCGCATCACTTCGGGGCCGCCGAACTCAGTCAATTCCACTGCACGTGCTGAAGCCATTTCCACTCCGTCGAGGTCGCATAGATTTGTGAACGCAACTCTATCGCAATCTCGCGCCGCGCGTCGGCCTTGCCCTCGGCTCCGCGCGAGCGCGAAAAAAAAGCCTCGCGTTAGCGAGGCCTCCTGCTGCCGCCAGCTGCCTTACTTCACGCAGTCAACGAAATACGCCTTGCCACCACCCTCGACCTCTTCCTCGACCAGGCCGTGGATATCGGTCTCGAAGCCGGGGAACAGCTTGTTGAACTCGCGCGCGAACTTCAGGTACTGCACGATGATGCGGTTGAAGCGCTCACCCGGGATCAGCAGCGGAATGCCCGGCGGGTACGGCGTGAGCAAGATGGCGGTGACGCGCCCTTCCAGCTCGTCGACGGACACGCGCTCGATCTCGCGGTGGGCCATCATGGCCCACGCGTCCGACGGCTTCATCGCCGGTTCCATGTCCGACAGGTACATCTCGGTAGTCACGCGGGCCACGTCGTTGGCCTTGTAGACGCTGTGGATGGCGTCGCACAGGTCGCGCAGGCCGAGCTTCTCGTACTGCGGATGCTTGCCGACGAATTCCGGCAGCACGCGCCACAGCGGCTGGTTCTGGTCGTAGTCGTCCTTGAACTGCTGCAGCTCGGTCACCAGCGAGTTCCAGCGGCCCTTGGTGATGCCGATGGTGAACATGATGAAGAACGAGTACAGCCCGGTCTTCTCGATGATGATGCCGTGCTCGGCGAGGTACTTGGTGACGATGGCCGCGGGGATGCCGCGCTCGCTGAACTCGCCGTCCACGTCCAGGCCCGGGGTGATGATGGTGGCCTTGATCGGGTCGAGCAGGTTGAAGCCGTCGGCCAGGTCGCCGAAGCCGTGCCAGCGTTCGTTGGCCTTGAGCATCCACTCTTCGCGGTCGCCGATGTCGTCCTCGGCCAGCGCCTCGGGGCCCCATACCTTGAACCACCAGTCACCGTTGTTGCCGGCATCGTAGTCGCCCTCCACCTTGCGCATGGCGCGGCGGAAGTCCATGGCTTCCTGGATGCTCTCTTCCACCAGCGCGGTGCCGCCCGGGGCTTCCATCATCGCCGCCGCCACGTCGCACGAGGCAATGATCGAGTACTGCGGGCTGGTGGACGTGTGCATCAGGTACGCCTCGTTGAACCGGTAGCGGTCCAGCTTGCGCGTTAGAAGTCGTGGAATGCCGCGTGCGGCAGCCAGGCTTCATCAAAGTGCAGCGTGTCGATCTCGGTGGCCAGCATTTCCTTGATCTGCTCGGCGTTGTACAGCACGCCGTCGTAGGTGCCCTGGGTGATGGTCAGGATGCGCGGCTTCTGGTTCTTGGCCTGGCTGGCGAACGGGTGCGCGGCAATCTTGCGGCGGATGGTCTCGGGATCGAACTCGCTCTTCGGGATCGGGCCAATGATGCCGTAGTGATTGCGCGTGGGCATCAGGAACACCGGAATCGCGCCCGTCATCATGATCGCGTGCAGGATCGACTTGTGGCAGTTGCGGTCCACCACCACGATGTCACCCGGCGCCACGTTGGCATGCCACACCATCTTGTTCGAGGTGGATGTGCCGTTGGTGACGAAGTACATGTGGTCGGAGTTGAAGATGCGCGCGGCATTGCGCTCCGAGGCCGCCACCGGGCCGGTGTGGTCAAGCAGCTGGCCGAGTTCATCGACGGCGTTGCAGACGTCGGCGCGCAGCATGTTCTCGCCGAAGAACTGGTGGAACACCTGGCCGACCGGGCTCTTCAGGAACGCCACGCCGCCGGAGTGCCCCGGGCAGTGCCACGAGTAGGAGCTGTCCTGCGCGTAGGCGATCAGCGCCTTGAAGAACGGCGGCGCCAGCGAATCCAGGTAGACCCTGGCTTCGCGGATGATGTGGCGCGCGACGAATTCGGGCGTGTCCTCGAACATGTGGATGAAGCCGTGCAGCTCGCGCAGGATATCGTTGGGGATATGCCGCGAGGTACGCGTCTCGCCGTACAGGAAGATGGGCAGGTCGGTATTGCGGCGGCGCACTTCATTGACGAAGGCGCGCAGCTTCTCGATGGCCGCGGCTTCGGGCCGGTCGTCCTCGCTGACGAACTCATCGTCGTCGATCGACACGATGAACGAGGAGGCACGGCTGGACTGCTGTGCGAACGAGGTCAGGTCGCCATAGCTGGTCAGGCCCATCACCTCCATGCCTTCTTGCTCGATGGCCTGCGCCAGCGCGCGGATGCCCGAGCCGGAAATGTTCTCGGAGCGGAAGTCTTCATCGATGATGATGACGGGGAAGCGGAATTTCATTTGGCATCCTTGGACGGCAAGAAGGACTTGAGCCACATGGCCCGGGGATTCGTCCCCCTGGGTCGGCATGTGGCTCGACGTTCAGGCTTCGCGCGCGGCACGACGCGCCCCGAGGGGGCCAGCGGTCATGGCGCAACGCGCGCATTGTATGCGATCAGGTTTTCGGCAGTGTGACACCTTGCTGACCCTGGTACTTGCCACCGCGGTCGCGGTAGGAAGTCTCGCAGATCTCGTCGCTCTCGAAGAACAGCACCTGGGCGCAGCCTTCTCCGGCGTAGATCTTGGCAGGCAGCGGCGTCGTGTTGGAAAACTCCAGCGTCACGTAGCCTTCCCATTCCGGCTCGAACGGCGTCACGTTGACGATGATGCCGCAGCGCGCATAGGTGCTCTTGCCCAGGCAGATGGTCAGCACGCTGCGCGGAATGCGGAAGTACTCCATCGTGCGGGCCAGCGCGAAGGAGTTCGGCGGGATGATGCAGACGTCGCCCTGGAAGTCGACAAAGGACTTCTCGTCGAAGTTCTTCGGATCGACGATGGTGCTGTTGATATTGGTGAAGATCTTGAATTCGTTGGCACAGCGGATATCGTAGCCGTAGCTCGAGGTGCCGTACGAAACGATCTTGCGGCCGTCTTCTTCCCGTACCTGGCCGGGCTCGAAGGGCTCGATCATGCCGTGCTGTTCCGCCATGCGGCGGATCCACTTATCGGATTTGATGCTCATAGGGGTATCGGGATGAACAAATGAGGGCAGGCTCAGGCGCGGTCCATGTTGACCGGGAACACTGCTCGCATTTGCTCACAGGCGCGCCGGACCTGCCGGGGCCTTGCGATGGGCCGCATTGTACAACCAAAATCCGGCATCACCGCCTTAAATGCCGCCCCGGCCCCGGACGTCAGGCCGTGGCTTGCTCCGGCAACTGGTGCCGGAAGCGTTCGCGGCCGGTATAGAGCAGGAAGTGGCGCCCCGTGCATCTGGCAAAGAGAGCCAGGTTGACGCGCCGGGCCATCTGGTAGCCCATCTGCGTGACGCCCGAGCGCGACAGCAGGAAGGGGATGCCCATCTGGGCACCCTTGATCACCATCTCCGAGGTCAGCCGCCCGGTGGTGTAGAAGACCTTGTCGGCGCCGCTCATGCCTTCGAGCCACATCAGTCCCGCGATGGCATCCACGGCGTTGTGCCGGCCCACATCCTCGATGAACATCAGCAGCTCGCGCCCGCGGAACAGCGCGCAGCCATGCACGGAGCCAGCCTGTTTGTAGACCGACTGCTGCAGCCGGATGGTATCGACGATGCTGTAAAGCGTTTCCTGGTCGAGGGTGGCGTCGTCCGGCAGGCGGATGTTGTCGACCTCGTCCAGCAGCGAGCCGAACACCGTGCCCTGGCCGCAGCCGGTGGTCACCACGCGGTGGGAGGTACGCTCTTCGATGCGGTCCACGCCCGTGCGGGTCGTGACGGCGGCGGATTCGGTTTCCCAGTCGACCTGGATCGCGGCGATATCCTCGACCGATTCGACCAGGCGCTGGTTGCGCAGATAGCCCAGCACCAGGGCCTCGGGCGCCCCGCCCAGCGTCATCAGCGTCACCAGCTCGCGTTTGTCCAGGTAGACCGTCAGCGGGCGCTCGCCGGGCAGGAAGGCCTGCCGCACGCGCCCCTGCTCGTCGACCACCTCGACCTCCTCGATCAAGGGGACGCACGCGTGGGTCATTTCAGGGCGCAGTGGCATGGGCGTGGGGGATGCGGGAGGAGCGGCGCGCGCCGGGAGCGGCCGGCCCGCGCTGCCCCGCCCCATCTGTCAGGACTTGGCGATCACGCCGCAAGCGATGCGGCCGCCGGAATTGCCGGTGGGCTGGGTCTTGTAGTCGTCCGGGTCCTTGTGGACGACCACCGCGCGGCCCACCACGCTGGTGGGGCCGGGGGCCACGGTCACGCCGCTCAGCTCGAAGCTGGCCTGGGCGCGGCCGGTGGCATCGGCCTTGAGGTTGTTGATGTCGCCGGCGTGATGGTCTGGCATCGACATCGAGCCGTGCGGCTTGCCAGTCGGATTGAAGTGGCCGCCCGCGCTCATGGCGTCGGGGGCTGAGCAATCGCCCTTCTCGTGCACGTGGAAGCCATGCTCGCTATTGGGCGGCAGGCCCGTTACGTCGGCCTTGACCAGCACCGTGGCGCCGCGTTGGGTGAAGGTGATGCTGCCCTGCGTCGCGGTGCCGCTCTTGGACGCCAGCGCGGCGACAGCGGTCTCGGAACTTCCCATCCCCATGTCGGCGCAGCCGGCCAGGCCGCCTGCCAGGGTTCCCGCTACCGCCAGACCGAAAAGTACACGTGCACACTTCATGCCGAATCTCCTCTCACGGTGATGTCCGGGGCGATTGTACCGCTCCCGTGCCCGGCGCTGCGGCCGGTTTGTGATCGGAAGGCGCTGCGATGGGTGCCGTGGAAGGCCCTGCCGCGATTTTTGCGGCACCGTCCGCGGCCGGCGCTGACGCCACGAACGGGCCCGGATCGGCGCACGGCGCGGTCGTGGCGGCCGGCGGTGTTTCCTTGCCTTTGGCTTTCATGTCGCTGTAGTAGCGCGCCGCCGCCTTGTCCTGTGCCAGGCAAAGCTGATAGGCGGCCACCTTGTCGGCCCAGCCGGCGCGCGCCTTGGCCTCGTCGGCCTTGAGCTTTTTGCGCCTCCGTGGGCGGCGGCAGCCTGGCCAGGGCGCCCGTGCCGCCAAGGGCCAGGGCGAGCGCCAGCAGAATGCGGTTCATGGATGGGGCTCCTCGTTGGGGATCGGCGATGCGCTCAGACTTTGCCCGGGCTGGCCCGGCCGCCGGCGCGCGCGCCCGGCTCCGGCTCGGCCGCGCGCTGCACGGGGATCTTGCCGGCCTTGATATCGTCGTACCAGAGCTCGTGGTGCTCCTTGGCCCAGGCTTCATCGACCCAGCCGTCGCGCATGGCGCGGTAGGCACCTTCCATGCCGATGGTGCCCATGTAGATATGGCCGCAGGCCATGGCCATCATCAGCACCGCCGCGATGCCATGGATGACGTTGGCGATCTGCATGGTGGCGCGGTAGAAGTCCATGCCGGGCACGATCATGTCGAGCACCCAGCCGGAGGCCGACAGGATCAGGCCGAAGACCACCAACCCGCCCCAGAACCAGGCCTTCTCGCCAGCGT
Source organism: Cupriavidus basilensis OR16 (assembly GCF_000243095.1). Lineage (GTDB taxonomy): Bacteria > Pseudomonadota > Gammaproteobacteria > Burkholderiales > Burkholderiaceae > Cupriavidus > Cupriavidus basilensis_D. The sequence continues at coordinate 40,370 of NZ_AHJE01000065.1, forward strand.
TGAAACGCCCGCTTGGCACGTGCTGGCCGGACACGAGCCCGCCGAGCTTGATGAACCACTGCCAGTCCTCCCGGGCGGGGAAGTTGTCGCGCACGAAGATCACGAAGCCGACGATGATCGACAAGGTGAAGACCGGGCCGACGACGTTGTGAACGTTCTTCAGCAGGTAGGTGAGCCAGCCGAACAAAGTGTGGCCCATCAGCGGCAACAGGAAATACTTGCCGAACAGCATCGCGATGCCCGAGACCGCCAGCGTGACGAATGAGATCGCCATGGTCCAGTGCACCAGGCGCTCCAGCGGCGTGAAGCGCTGGATCATGCGGCCGGTACGCGGCGTCTTGAGCGGGATGGCGCCGCGCCAGAAAAAGAAGGCCAGAATCGCGGCGGGCACGGTGACGATCAGCCAGCCGCCCCAGACCGTGATCACGCCATTGCGGAACAGCCGCCACTTCTGGCCGGTGCGCTGGATCAGCACGCCGGCCTCCTTGGCGGGCAGGCTGCTGTAGTGCGCCTGGTCGGAATTCACCTCGCGCCACACCGGCGCGTTGTTGCCGGGCTGCGACTGCGTGCGCGCCTGCTGGGCCTGCGCCTCGGCGGCGATATCGCGCTTGGGCACATTGAAGATGTTCTCGGACGCGATGCCCGCGAAGGGCTGAACCGGGTGCGTGGCCGGATTGTTCGCGTCGGCAGGAATGGCGTCGGCAGGCACGGCGGCGGCAGGCGTGGCAGGCGCGGCCTGTGGCGCCGATGCCTGGGCCCGCGCGGCACCGGGTGGCGCCAGCAGGGCCAGCGCGCAGGCCACTCCCGCCAGATAGCGGAACCAGCCAGGATTGAGCGTCGGCTTCATATGCCCTCCATTGGCGCGGCCGGGGTTCGCGTCGCCCGGGTCATGGCGTGCGCTTGTATTCGTTCTGGTTCTGGTTGCGCTCGCGGATCTGGTTTTGCCAGCTGGTCTTGTCGCCCGGCGTCCAGCCCTTGACCACGAACGGATCGCCCGGCGCGCCCTCGTAGGCCGGCGCGTCGGATTTCTTGTGCGCCGCGGTGGCAGTCTGCGGGCGTTCGCCGCATGCGGCCAGCGCGGCGCTGCCAGCAGCCAGCAGGATCAGGAGCAGGCGGGTCATGATGGCTGCGCTCCCGATACGGGCGGTGCGGCAGCCGGGGCCGCAGGCGCGCCCTGCGCGGCCCCCTTGTTGCCATAGGCCGTGCCCCAGCCAAAGACATCGCCGCCCTTGCCGCGCTTGATGACCCGGTTGCGCAGGATGTCGGCGATCACGTCGCCGTCGCCGCCCAGCAGCGCCTTGGTCGAGCACATTTCCGCGCACAGCGGCAGCTTGCCTTCGGCCAGCCGGTTGCGCCCGTACTTCTCGAACTCTGCGTCGCTGCCGTTTTTCTCCGGTCCGCCCGCGCAGAAGGTGCACTTGTCCATCTTGCCGCGCACGCCGAAGGTCCCCGCGCTGGGGAACTGGGGTGCGCCGAACGGGCAGGCATAGGAACAGTAGCCGCAGCCGATGCAGACGTCCTTGTCGTGCAGCACCACGCCGTCTTCGGTGCGGTAGAAGCAGTCGACCGGGCAAACCGCCATGCAGGGCGCATCCGAGCAGTGCATGCAGGCGACCGAGATTGACTTCTCGGCGCCGACGATGCCATCGTTGACCGTCACCACGCGGCGGCGGTTGACGCCCCACGGCACCTCGTGCTCGTTCTTGCAGGCGGTGACGCAGCTATTGCACTCGATGCACCGTTCGGCGTCACAGATGAATTTCATGCGTGCCATGGTCGTTCCTTGCCCTTGATCTCAGTCTCAGTCTCTGTCGCAATCAGGCGAACCGTTCGATCTGGCAGATCGTGGTCTTGGTTTCCTGCATCATCGTCACCGCGTCATAGCCGTAGGTGGTGGCCGTGTTGACCGCCTCGCCGCGCACGATCGGCATCGCGCCATCGGGGTAGTAGTCCTTGAGGTCCTTGCCCTGCCACCAGCCCGAGAAGTGGAACGGGATGAAGGCGGTATCCACCCCGACGCGCTCGGTCACCAGGGCGCGCACCTTGATGCGCGCGCCGGTCGGTGTCTTCACCCAGCAGAAGTCGCCGTTGCGGATGCCGCGCTCGGAGGCTGCGCGCGGATTGATCTCGACGAAATTCTCCTGCTGCAGTTCCGCCAGCCACGGGTTGGAACGGGTCTCCTCGCCCCCACCCTCGAATTCGACCAGGCGGCCCGAGGTGAGGATGATCGGGAATTTCTCGTAGACCTTGTTCTCGATATTGCGCTGCTGCACCGATTTGTACAGCGTGGGCAGCCGCCAGAACGCCATCTTGTCGTCGTGCGTCGGGTACTTGGCGACCATATCGGGCCGCGTCGAGTACAGCGGCTCGCGGTGCTGCGGAATCGGGTCGGGGAAGTTCCAAACGACCGCCCGCGCCTTGGCATTGCCAAAGGGATGGCAGCCATGGTTCTTCAGCACCACGCGCTGGATGCCGCCGGACAGATCGGTCTTCCAGTTCTTGCCCTCGGCCTTCTGCTTCTCGGCGTCGGTCAGCTCGTCCCACCAGCCCAGCTTCTTCAGCAGCACGTGGTCGAACTCGGGATAGCCCGTGGTGATATCCGCGCCCTTTGAATACGAACCGTCCTCGGCCAGCAGGTTGACACCATCGCGCTCCACGCCGAAATTGGCGCGGAAGTTGCCGCCGCCATCCATGACATGCTTACTGGTTTCGTACAGGTTGGGCGAGCCCGGGTGCTTGAGCTCCGGCGTGCCATAGCATGGCCACGGCAGGCCAAAGTAGTCGCCGGTCAGGTCGTAGCCGGTCAGCGGATCCTTGCCGCCCTTGCAGCGCAGCGTGCGGACGTCGAACAGGTGCATATTGCGCATATGCGACTTGAGCCGCTCGGGCGATTGCCCGGTATAGCCGATGGTCCAGTTGCTGGCGTTGATCTCGCGCAGGATGGACTCGACCTCGGGCTCCATCCAGGTGCGCCCCGCACGCTTGACCTCGAGCATCTTGTAGTTCTTGGACAGCTCCTTGCCGAAGCCAAGGCGCTCCGCGAAGGCTTGCATGATGGTGTGGTCGGGCATCGATTCGAACAGCGGCTCGATCACCTTCTCGCGCCATTGCAGCGAGCGGTTGGAGGCCGTGCAGGTCCCCGTGGTCTCGAATTGCGTGCAGGCCGGAAGCAGGTAGACCGCGCGGTTCGGGTTGACCTTGTCACCCTCCGCCGGCGGCATGTTGGCCATCGCCGCGGTGGCCGACGGATAGGGGTCGATCACCACCAGCAGGTCGAGCTTGTCGAGGGCCTTCTTCATCTCCAGGCCGCGCGTCTGCGAGTTGGGCGCGTGCCCCCAAAAGAACACGCCCCGGACGTTGTTGTCCTGGTCGATCAGCTCAGGGTTCTCGGTGACGATGTCGATCCAGCGCGACACCGTGGTGCCGGACTTCTCCATCATCGCCTGCGAGGCGTACTGTTTCTTGATCCATTCGTAGTCCACGCCCCACACCGCGGCGAAGTGCTTCCACGCACCGGTAGCCAGGCCGTAGTAGCCCGGCAGCGAGTCGGGGTTGGGGCCCACGTCGGTGGCGCCCTGCACGTTGTCGTGGCCGCGGAAGATGTTGGCGCCGCCGCCCGACACGCCGATATTGCCCAGCGCCAGCTGCACGATGCAGGAGGCGCGCACGATCGCGTTGCCGATGGTGTGCTGGGTCTGGCCCATGCACCACACCAGCGTGCTGGGGCGGTTCTTGGCCATGATCTCGGCGACCATGTAGACCTCGGCCTCGGGCACGCCGCAGACTTCCTCGACCTTGTCGGGCGTCCACTTGGCGAAGACTTCCTCCTTGACGCGGTCCATGCCGTAGACACGGTCGCTCAGGAACTTCTGGTCTTCCCAGCCGTTCTTGAAGATGTGGTACAGCATGCCGAACAGGAAGGCGATGTCGGTGCCCGAGCGTACCCGCACGTAATGGTCGGACTTGGCTGCCGTGCGGGTGTAGCGCGGATCGACCACGATCACCTTGCAGCCGTTTTCCTTGGCATGCAGCAGGTGCAGCATCGAAACCGGGTGCGCCTCGGCCGCGTTGGAGCCGATATACAGCGCCGCACGGGCGTTCTGCATATCGTTGTACGAGTTGGTCATCGCACCGTAGCCCCACGTATTGGCCACGCCCGCCACCGTGGTGGAGTGGCAGATACGCGCCTGGTGGTCGGTGTTGTTGGTGCCGAAGAACGATACCCACTTGCGCAGCAGGTAGGCCCCCTCGTTGCTGTGCTTGGAAGAGCCGACGAAGAACATCGAATCCGGCCCGGTCTGCTGGCGGATCTCCTTCATTTTGGCGGTGACCTCGTCGAGCGCCTGGTCCCAGCTGATGCGTTGGTATTTGCCGGCCACCAGCTTCATCGGGTACTTCAGACGGTACTCGCCGTGGCCGTGTTCGCGCAGCGCGGCACCCTTGGCGCAGTGCGCGCCCATATTGATCGGCGAATCGAAGACGGGCTCCTGGCGGATCCACACGCCGTTCTGCACCACGGCATCGACCGCGCAGCCCACCGAGCAATGGCCGCAGACGGTGCGCCGCACAACGATATCGCTTTTGCCCTCGCCGCCACCGGCCGCGTCCGCAGCATCGGCCCGGCGCAACAGCGTCAGCTGCGAGGCCGCCAGCCCCACGCCTACGCCAATGCCGGAGCGCTTGAGAAAACTGCGCCGGTCCATGGTGGGCATTGCGCCCGCCAGCCCGGCGGCCAGGCGCCCGGAGAGCCGGCCCGTTGCGCGCTCGGCCAGGCCGTCGGCCGTGTGCGAAGGTGCGCCGCCCTGCGCCGCGCGTTTGCGGGTCAAGATCATGTATCACCCCTGGATGGAAACGAGGCCGAGCACGCGCACCAGGCGCGATGCCACTCACACCAGCGTTGTCCGGTAGTACTTGAGAATGTGTTCGGTAACCCGGTAGCCCTCGCTGTCGCTGGGCGTGACATCCGGTGTGGCCGCTGCCGGCGTGGGCAAGGCCGGACCGCGCGCGGTCAGCGCGGCGGCGGCGCCGGCAGCGGCAACGACACCTGCGCCGGCAAGAAAAGTACGTCGTGCAACCCTGGGCTGCTTCTCTCTCATGGGGGGCTCCTCGGCAGACAAACACCGATTACCAATCCAGTTATGTATTCTTTTGCTTATTTTAGATTGAATATGGCGAAAGACCATGCAATGCACGGGTTTTTACCGATGCCGGCGCTTGAAAACGGCCTTGTCTCGACCGTTCTGGAACCAGGCCGGGGACACATTGCGCGCCCGCCTCCGACCCTCTCGCGACCTTCGGCCTTGCCGCCTCAGTGCATGTCGAGCGCAATCGCCTCGACCGCCATGAAAGCCTTCAGCAGACCGGCCACATGCACGTAGAGGCGCGCTTGCGGATGCGCCGCCGCGGCATCGCACATGGTTTCCACCCATGACTGCAGATGCCGCGAGAAAAACTGCTGCTGCTCGGCGAGATTGGCGATGCCGGCGTCCTCGCCCGCCACCAGGAAGCGCATCACCTCGCACAGCGTGGCGATATGGTCCTCGGTCTCGGTCACGTTGTCCTGGCGCACCAGGCCGTAGCGCGCAAGATCATCGCGCAGCGCCACCACCGGCCGCTCATTGAGAAAGCCCGTCTGGTAGTAGGAGCCGTACAGAAAGACCTCCGGCTTGCCCACGCCAATAAACAATTGCTGGTACTCGTCGGCGGCCTGCGCGGCCGTAGTGACCGATGCTGCATCGCACAAACCATTCCAGGCTTCGCCCAGCGGCGTCATGGCGTCTTCGCCGTGGGCGCGGTTGGCGGCGATATGGTGCAGCAGCGCGGCATCCGGCGCGCGATATAACAGGGTGGCCAGCAGGCCATACAGGTCCGCGCGGGCGGTGTCCTCGGCATCGGCGGTGGCTTTGCTTGCAGGGGGGATCAGCTGGATAGGCTGGAAATCTGTCATATCGTGATTGTTCTAGGGGTTTCCGGATAGCGCGGGCCGGGGTCGGGCGTCCCGCCGCGCGCACGCGGCAAGACGGCTTTCGTCCGGCGAGCCAGGCCTACTGTACGGCGGTGCCGCTGGCGGAGCCGGCGTCCTTTTCCATCATATCGACGACGCGGCAATCGCCGCACATCTTCAGGCGCTCGGCGGCCTCGCCGGCAAACGCCGGGTGGCTAGCCAGCCGGGCCAGCATGACATGCACCATCTGGGCCGTGCCAAATGGCTTGCCGCAGCGGATGCAATGGAAGGGCTGGGTCTCGGCAAGCGTCACGGTGCGCCGTGCGTCTTCACCGGTCAGCAGACGCGGCACCAGGGTGATGGCGTCTTCCGGGCAGGTTTTTTCACACAGGCCGCACTGCACGCAATTGCGTTCCAGAAAGCCTAGCACCGGGCGTTCGGGGTTGTCGCGCAGGGCCTGCGAGGGACAAACGCCGACGCAGGCCATGCACAGCGTGCAACGCCCGGTGTCGACCGCCACGGCGCCCAGTGGCGCGCCGGCTGGCAGCGGTACGCTGGCCTGCGGCCGTGGTGCGTTGCGCACCAGGTAGTCCAGCGCAAAGTCCAGCGTTTCGCGCTTGGCGGCGGCGGCGTGGAAAACCGCCGGGGCCTTGGCGCCGGCCGCATCCGATGGCGCACGCTGCGCCAGTTGCGCATCCAGCGTGGCGCCGTCCGGGGCATCGACCAGCGACAGGAATTCACCGTCATAGCCGAGGCCCGCCAGGATGGCCTGCCCCACCGCTATCTGCCCGGCCAGGGCCGTGCGGTATTGCGGGGCCTCATCGCCAGTCAGCATCACGGCAACGTGGCCGGCGCCCCAGCAAATGGCCGACAGCCAAAGCTCGAGCCCGCACGCGGCCGGGTGGAACAGTCCCACCGGGATGACATTGGGCGGGATGCCGCGTGCCTGTCCGGCCCGCGCGGCGCGGCCCAGCGCCAGGATGGGGGCATTGCCGTATTCCTCGCCGTGCAATAGCAGCACCGCATCGCGCCCGCCGGCCGCGCGGTAGGCCGACACCAGGGTGCGCAGGCGCTCGCCGAGATAGTCCGGCTTGGGATAGGCATAGCTGATGGCGCCAGTCGGGCACACCGTGGTGCAGGCGCCGCAGCCCATGCACAGGTTGGGCGTGACCTCGATGCGGCCGCGCCCGTCATGCCATTGGGAGCGGATCGCCTCGGTGGAGCAAATGTCGATGCAGGCCGTGCAGCCGGTGGTCTGGTTGCGGCCGTGCGCGCAGATTTTTTCCTTGTACTGGAAGAACTTCGGCTTCTCGAACTCGCCCTTCATCTGGACCAGGGCCAGCGCCTGCGTGTGCTGGCGCAGCGCATCCGCGCCGGCATACAGGTAGCCTTGCGGCGGCGAGTGCATGGTGAAGAACGGCGCATCGGCCAGGTCGAACACCAGGTCGAAGCGCCCGGTGGCCGTCGCGATCGGGCGATCGAAGTCGATCGCGGCGGCCGCGCCGCCAGCCTTCACGCAGGCGCGGTGGGCGCGGCAGCGGTCCAGGTCGATCTGGTAGCTGAAATCGATCGCGTCCTCGGGGCAGGCGTCGATGCAGGCATTGCAGCGCGTGCACAGGTCCAGGTCGATCGGGTTGCTGCGCCCCGCGCCGGTCTCCCAGCTTGCCTCGAAGGCGCCCAGCCAGCCGCCGAGCTTGACCAGCTTGCCGCTGTGCACCGGGAAGGCCCGCGAGGCAGGCAGGGCCGCCGCTGCCATGGCGGCGCCAGCGCCGCTCAGCAGCACCGACACCTCCATGCCGGCTTCGGCCAGCTTGCCGGCCCAGGGGATGGCGCGCGCGGCGGGCCCGAGCACCAGCACGGCACCGTTCGCGCGATAGTCCACCAGCGGCACCGGTTCCGGCTCGGGCAGCGCGGCGGCAGCCAGCAGCGCGGCGATCTTGGCATTGGCGGTCTTGGGATCGCGCCGCGCCCCCTGCGACCAGCCGCCGGTTTCGCGAATATTGACGAAGCGCACCGGCGCTGTCATGGTGCCGCCAGCCTGGCGCGCCTCGGCCATCTCGGTGAACAGCTGGCGCTCCTGCGTGCAGGCCACGATCACATCGTCCGCGCCGTCGAGCGCGGCGGTGAAATCACCGATCTCGCGGCGGCACAGCAGATGGTGGACCTTGAGCGGTGGGCTGGTACCGCCTGCGGGAGTGGGGCCGTTACCCGACAGGGCCGCCCCGTCAAGCGGCATGGTGTCGTTGCAATTGCAGATCAGCGTCGGCATGGTGAATGCGGCTTGCCGGCCTGGTTGCCCCCGTTTTTAGGGAGTCTTGCGGCCTGCGAATTGTGGGGGAAGCCCATTGTAGGCTGCCGTTTCGGCAGCGGCTACGCGTGTTTGCCTGGGGCGGCATCGTCGGGCTGGTGCGCTGTGCCGGGCAACCTGGGAGCGGCTGCCACGGGCGCGTGAGGCGGCATGTCGGGCGGCACCGCTTGCGGGGACTCCGGCGCCTCGGGCTGGCCCGCGGTGGCCCGCGCAGCCTGCGGCGCCGCCGCTGCGGGCGCATCCACCGCGTGCTGCGCCGCGCGCGTCGCAGCCAGTTCGTCGTCGGTCGGCGCGAACAGGCCCAGGGTCTCCGACTGGCGCATGCGCCGCAGTACGTCGAGCGGGATCGGGTCGGGCTTGCTGTAGTCGTCGATATAGGTGTCGAGCCCGTCCATCACATTGAAATGCGGGTCGGCGAACAAGGTCTTGAGCGCGGCGCGCTTGACGGTTTCGTCTACGCCGCGAGCCACGAAACGCGCAATGCTGTCGCCCGGCTGCAGCAAGGCGGCGTCGGCGAGCGTGGGGAGTGGCTCAGCCGGCGGGGCTGCTTCCGCCTGCCGCTGGGCAACGGGCACTGGCGGTTCAGCCGGCACTGCCGGCACAGATGGTGCCGGCTCGGGCGCCAGCGGCTGCCCTTGGCGCGCCGCGGCCTTGCGGCGGGACCAGCGCGACAGGAAGGAAGCATCGCTCATGCGGAACCAGCCTGCATCAGTAGCGCGCCCGGTCCTCCGGCGCCTTGAACGATTCCGGGCGCCGGCGTTTCTTGGGTTCGGGGCGGTAATGCTGAGCCACGTAGGCTTGCAGCCAGTCGAGCTGCTCGGGCGCCAGCGGCACGTTCTCGACGGTTTCGCCGGCATCGAGCCAGCGGCCGGCCTCGTTGTAGGACAGCGTCACGGTGACCGGCACGGGAAGCGGCTCGCCGTCGTCCGAGGCAGGAACAGCAGCCTGGCCGCCCTCCTCCGCCATGCGCCACAGCACGAACCAGCAGGGCGCGGTAGCAGTGAGGTTGAGGTAATAGCCCTCGGCCTCGTCGCGGAACAGCGTGACGGCGTAGCCCGGGTACAGCCAGCGCGCGCCATGTTCGTCCTTTTCCAGCGCTGCCAGCGGCTCGCCAGCGGCACGCGGCGCATCATCACGGCCATGGTCACGCCGGGCCGGCCGGCGGGCACGGCCTCGGTGGCCAGGATAGCTGCGGCGGGGTCGGCTGGCGTGCCCATGGCGCTCAGGTGTTTTGCACCACGATGCTGGGGAACTTGCTGGTCATGTCGCGGGCGCGGTCGGCCACCTTGATGGCCACCTTGCGCGCCATGGCGCGGTACAGCTCGGCGATCGGGCTGTCCGGGTCGGACACCACGGTGGGGCGGCCGGTATCGGCTTGCTCGCGGATCGAGCGGTTCAGCGGCATGCTGCCCAGCAGGTCCACGCCGTAGTCCTCGCACATCTTCTCGCCACCGCCTTCGCCGAAGATATGCTCGACGTGGCCGCAGTTCGGGCAGCAGTAGACGGCCATGTTCTCGACGAGGCCGAGGATGGGGATGCCCACCTTCTCGAACATCTTCAGGCCCTTCTTGGCGTCCAGCAGGGCGATATCCTGCGGCGTTGTGACGATAACAGCACCCGTTACCGGCACTTTCTGCGACAGCGTCAGCTGGATATCGCCGGTGCCCGGCGGCATATCGACGATCAGGTAATCGAGATCGTGCCAGTTGGTCTGGCGCAGCAACTGCTCCAGCGCCGAGGTCACCATCGGGCCGCGCCACACCATCGGGTTGTCCTGCTCGATCAGGAAGCCGATCGAGTTGGCTTGCAGGCCGTGGCCTTCGAGCGGCTCCATGGTCTGGCCATCGGACGACTCCGGGCGGCCATCGATGCCCAGCATCATGGGCAGGCTGGGGCCGTAAATGTCGGCGTCGAGCATGCCCACGCGGGCACCCTCGGCAGACAGCGCCAGCGCCAGGTTGACGGCGGTGGTCGACTTGCCCACGCCGCCCTTGCCCGACGCCACGGCGATCACGTTCTTGACGCCCGGCAGCAGCTTGACGCCACGCTGCACCGCGTGCGCCACGATCTTCATGCTGACGGCCACGCTGGCATTGGTCACGCCGGGCAACTGGCGCAGCGCATCCACCACCTGCTTGCGGATCGGTTCCAGCTGGCTCTTGCCGGGATAGCCCAGCTCCACTTCCAGCGACACATCGCCGCCTTGGACCCGCACATTGCGAGCCGAACGGGTGGACACCAGATCCCGGCCCGTATTGGGGTCGATCACGGTGCGCAGGACTTCGGTAACCTGGTCGACGGTGAGGCTCAAGACAATCTCCGCTACGGAATATGGGGAAGGCGCGTACTGTATCAAAGTATGAGCGAAGTGCAGCGCAAGGGTGGCGAACGGGCGACAAGCCCATGATCCACACGTGGAATTACACGCACTTACAACTGTCACAGCAACAGGCTTGTGCACCCGGCATCATCTACTTATTGTAGTGCGCGAGGAACGCAAGCCCGGTGATTACGGTCCGGGCTCTTGTATTCGGGTGTCTTCCGCGCTATTTCTAGCAATGTTGCGCGCACCACTTCAAAATCAGCCAAAAAAGCTTCGTCCCGAAGGAGAAAGCATGAAACTCAAGCTCGTCAGCCTTGCCATTGTCGCCACCCTTGCCGCTGGCTGCGCCACGGAACAAGGCACCCAGACCGCGGTCGGCACTGGCGTAGGCGCCGCCGTTGGCGCCGGCCTGGGCAACCTGATCGGCGGCAATACCACCGGCACGCTGGTCGGCGCGGCAGTGGGCGGAGCCCTGGGCGGGGCCACGGGTTACAACTGGAATGCGATCCGCGGCAAGCTGAACAAGGACACCGCGGGCACGGGCACGCAGATCACCGAGCAGCCGGACGGCTCGCTCAAGGTCAATATCCCGAGCCAGGTGACCTTCGATACGGATAGTGCCACCATCAAGCCGTCGTTCCGCTCGGTGCTCGACCAGGTCTCGCAAACCCTTGCCCAGCAACAGGATGTCTCCGCCACTGTGGTGGGCCATACCGATAGCACCGGCAACCCGAACTACAACATGCAACTGTCGCAGCGCCGCGCCCAGAGCGTCGCGACCTACCTGGGTGACAGGGGCGTCGCCCGAACCCGCCTGGCAGCCGAAGGACGGGGCCAGACCCAGCCCGTCGCGGACAACGCCAGCGAGGCCGGACGTGCACAAAATCGCCGGGTCGAAATTTATTTGAAACCAATTCAGAGATGATGCGGTCATAGAAATAGGTACCGCTTGTCACCGTTGCTGGCTCGCGATGGGTGGCTGACCTCCCGGGCGGTACCTGATTTCTCCTCCTTTTCCGTTGTGGAAAGCTGCGCCGGCTCTGACCGGCGCTTTTTTTATCCCCAGCTTTTTGAGTGCATTTTGCGCCACTAAATGCCACTCCAAGCCCTCTCTTGCGCCTGCGCCCCGCCGCAGTGCACGCGCTGCGCGCCCCGCTTGTTAGAATAGCCCTCTCACGGTGCCCGCCCGACTTTGGCGGCGACGCCCCCGCCTTACCGTCCAACCCCCTCCTGACCGGCAATTTTTCCATGACCGCACGTCGCATCCTCGTCACTTCTGCCCTGCCATATGCCAACGGCCAGATCCATATCGGCCACCTGGTGGAGTACATCCAGACCGACATCTGGGTGCGCTTCCAGCGCATGATGGCGAACGAGGTCTACTACGTCGGCGCGGACGACACGCACGGCACCCCGGTGATGCTGCGGGCCGAGAAAGAGGGCATTACGCCCAAGCAACTGATCGATCGCGTGTGGACCGAGCACAAGCGCGACTTCGACAGCTTCATGGTGTCGTTCGACAATTACTACAGCACCGATTCCGACGAGAACAAGCAGCTCTCCGAGAAGATCTACCTGGCGTTGAAGGCCGGGGACCTGATCGCCGAGCGCGAGGTCGAGCAGTTCTACGACCCGATCAAGAACATGTTCCTGCCGGACCGCTTCATCAAGGGCGAGTGCCCGAAGTGCGGCGCCAAGGACCAGTACGGCGACTCGTGCGAGGTCTGCGGCACCACCTACGTGCCGACCGACCTGAAGAACCCGTACTCGGTGGTGTCCGGCGCCACGCCGGTGCGCAAGTCCTCCGCGCACTACTTCTTCAAGCTGTCCGACCCGCGCTGCGAGACCTTCCTGCGCGAATGGGTGGCCGACCTGGCGCAGCCGGAAGCCGCCAACAAGATGCAGGAATGGCTGGGCGCCGAAGGCGAGACCTCGACCCTGTCGGACTGGGACATCTCGCGCGATGCGCCCTACTTCGGCTTCGAGATTCCCGGTGCGCCCGGCAAGTACTTCTACGTGTGGCTGGATGCGCCGATCGGCTACTACGCCAGCTTCAAGAACCTGGCCGAAAAGAAGGGCATCGACTTCGACGCCTGGGTAGGCCCGCACTCCACCGCCGAGCAGTACCACTTCATCGGCAAGGACATCCTGTATTTCCACACGCTGTTCTGGCCGGCCATGCTGCGCTTCTCGGGCTACCGCACGCCCACCAATGTGTTTGCCCACGGCTTCCTGACGGTGGACGGCGCCAAGATGAGCAAGTCGCGCGGCACCTTCATCACCGCCCAGAGCTATATCGACACCGGCATGAACCCGGAATGGCTGCGCTACTACTTCGCCGCCAAGCTCAACGCCAGCATGGAAGACCTCGACCTGAACCTCGATGACTTCATCGCGCGCGTGAACAGCGACCTGATCGGCAAGTACGTCAACATTGCCAGCCGCGCCGCCGGCTTCCTGGTCAAGCGTTTCGATGGCGTGGTGGACGAGGCCGCGCTGGCCCACCCGCTGCTCAAGCAACTACGCGCGGCCGCGCCGCAGGTGGCGCACTTCTATGAAGGCCGCGAGTACAGCAAGGCGCTGCGCCTGGTGATGGAACTCACCGACGCGGTGAACGCCTTCGTCGATACCGAGAAGCCGTGGGAACTGGCCAAGGACGAAGCCAAGCGCGCCGCCCTGCACGCCGCCTGCTCGGTCTCGCTGGAAGCCTTCCGCCTGCTCACCGTCTATCTCAAGCCGGTGGTGCCGCAGATGGCCGCGGGCGTTGAGCGCTTCCTCAATATCGAGCCGCTGGACTGGCGCGGCATCGACAAGCAACTCTCGGCCTCGCGTCCGGTGCAGCCGTACTCGCACCTGATGACCCGCGTGGATGCCAAGCAGGTCGATGCCCTGCTGGCCGCCAACCGCGATTCGCTGCAAGCCGCTGGCCCCGCCACCGCGGAGGCTGCCGCCGCCGCGATCGAGCCGATCGCCGAGACCATCACCATCGACGACTTCGCCAAGATCGACCTGCGCGTGGCCAAGATCGTGGACTGCCAGAAGGTGGAAGGATCGAGCAAGCTGCTGCAGCTCACGCTGGACCTGGGCGAAGGCAAGACGCGCAACGTCTTCTCCGGCATCCAGTCGGCCTACACGCCCGAGCAGCTGGTAGGCAAGCTCACCGTGATGGTGGCCAACCTGGCACCGCGCAAGATGAAGTTCGGACTTTCCGAGGGCATGGTACTGGCCGCATCGGCAGCGGACGAGAAGGCCACGCCGGGCCTCTGGATCCTGGAGCCGCACGAAGGCGCGGTGCCGGGCATGCGCATCCGCTGATGCGCCGCGGCGGCGAGGCGCACCAGCGCTGAGCCGCCATGGCGCCGGCGCTGATTGACGCCGCGCCGCCTGGAAGCTCATACTGCACCCATACCCGACAGGGTGCTGATGGGATTTCCTGGCATGCCCGACAGCGTTCCCGGCCCCGCCCCCTCCGGCGCGCCAGCGCCGCCTACCGGCGCCCCCCCGCGTGGCGGCCCGCGCCTACGCCAGCCCTTCCCCCTCGCTGCCTTCCACCCGCGCCTGCTCGACAGCCTGCGCGACTACAACCGCGCCATCTTCTTCAAGGACCTCGCCGCCGGCCTGACCGTGGGCGTGGTGGCGCTGCCGCTGGCGATGGCCTTTGCCATCGCCTCCGGGGTGCCACCGCAGGCTGGCTTGTTCACTGCCATCATCGCGGGCTTCCTGATCGCCGCGCTGGGCGGCTCGCCAGTGCAGATCGGCGGCCCCGCCGGCGCCTTCATCGTCATCGTCTACGGCATCGTGGCGCGCTACGGCGTGGCCAACCTGCTGATCGCTACCATCCTGGCGGGCGGCCTGCTGTTCGCCATGGGGCTGTTCCGGCTAGGCACCCTGATCCGCTTCATCCCGGTGGCCATCGTGATCGGCTTCACCAACGGCATCGCGGTGCTGATCATGGTCTCGCAGATCGGCGATTTCCTTGGCCTGCAAACCGGCAAGATGCCTGGCAACTTCCTTTCGCAGATGCGTGTGCTGGGAAGCTCCCTGCCCACGGTGTCCTGGCCCACGGTAGCGCTGGCGGTCGGCTCGCTGGTGGTGGTGGTGGGCTGGTCGCGCCTGGCCCTGCTGGCCGGCAAGCGCTGGCGCCCCGCATCGACGACATCGACGACATCGACGATCGCGGCAATCGCTGCAAACCCGCCGGATGCGCACGGCCGCCTTGGCCGTGCGCTGGCAATGGTGCCCGGCACGGTGATTGCGCTGGTGCTCGCCACCGCGGTCAATGCGCTGCTGCACTTGCCGGTGGAGACCATCGGCACGCGCTTCGGCGGCATCCCGCAGGGCCTGCCGCCGTTTGCGCTGCCGCAACTGAGCTGGCAACTGGTCCAGCAACTGGTGGCGCCGACCCTGACCATCGCCCTGCTCGGCGCCATCGAATCGCTGCTGTGCGCGCGCGTGGCCGACAGCCTGATCGACGACCGCCATGATCCCAACCAGGAGCTGATGGCGCAGGGCATCGCCAATATCGTCACGCCGTTCTTCGGCGGCCTGCCGGCCACGGGCACCATCGCCCGCACCGTGACCAACCTGCGCAGCGGCGCTCGTACGCCGGTGGCGGGCATGATCCACGCCGCCACGCTGCTGCTGATCGTGCTGGCGGCGGCGCCGCTGGCCAGCGCCATCCCGCTCGCCACGCTGGCCGCGATCCTGCTCTACGTGGCGTGGAACATGGGCGAGTGGCATGTGTTCGGGCTGGCGCACCTGAAGCGCTACAGCAACAACTACCGCATCATCCTGCTTGGCACCTTCGTGCTGACCGTGGTGTTCGACCTGACCGTGGCGGTGCAGGTGGGACTGGTGCTCGCCTGCCTGTTCTTCATCTACCGCATGGCCTCGCTCACACAGATCGAGGCGATCGCGCCAGCCGCGCTGCCCCCGGCGGCCGACGGCACGCTGCTGCCGGCCGGCGAGGTGGCGGCCTATCACATGACCGGCGCGCTTTTTTCGGGGCCGTCAACAAGGTGGAAGCGCTGATCGACCCCCGCGACCGCACGCAGCCGGTACCGACAGTGCTGATCCTCGACGTGGGCAAGCTGGTGGCGCTGGACACCACTGGCCTGGACACGCTGGACGCCTTGCGCAAGACGCTGGCGCGGCGTGGCGGCACGCTGGTGCTGTGCGCCGCGCCAGCGCAGGTGATGTCGCTGATGCGGCGCGCGGGCTTCCTGGAACAGATGGGCACGGCAAACTATTGCGACACGCTGGCCGCGGCCTGTGCCAGGGCCGGCGCGTTGCTTGCCGAGCGAGCCGGCCGGCCCGCGGCGGACTAACCGCCCTGCAGCCTCTCGTCGCTGCGCGAGGTGTGCGTCACCTTGCCGTCAGCGTCGAAATGCACGTTGAAGAACGCCTTCTCCTGCGAGCTTTCCCACCAGCGGTAGCCCCACACCTCTTCCTTCTTGAGCGCGAAAGCTTCGACCTTGGTCGGCTTGCCGATCAGGCGGCGGATATCGTCGCGGCTCATGCCGGCGCGCACGCGCGCGAAGTTCTCCGCGGTCAGCACCTGCTCGATCGCGCGCACCTTGCCATCGGCGCCGATCGTCACCATCCAGGTGGTGGCGCCTTCCGGGCCGCGCGGGTATTCCAGGCGGCGCCCGCCATCCTCTTCCTCCCAGGTGATCTCAGGGCGCCCAGCCTGTTTGCGCACGTCGTCCTCGCTGGACTCGCCTACCACGATGCCCTTGAACAACTGGCTGTCGGGCTTGACCGAGTTCCAGGTAGCGTGCGCGGCATCGCCCGCCTTCTTCATCGCTTCGTCGACCTTTTGCTGGTCGCACCCGAACAGGGCAAGCACGGAGGAAATCAGTCCCATGGCGGCAAGGCGTCGGTAAGACGCGGCAGTGGCAGAGGTGGGTGGCACGCAGATCATGGCACGCGCCTCAGGGCTTCGCGGGCGCGGCCGAGGCGGCGCTAGCCGGCTTGCTGGCCGGCGCTCCGCCCGTTGCTTGACTGTCGGCATCCTGGCTGGCATCGGTCTGGCTCCTCGCGGTTCCGGCGCGGTTGGACGCGCCCGTGAACAAATTACCCCAACTGTCGAAGCGGCGGTTAAACAGCACCGAAAGCCCGTTGATCGAGCCGCCCTTGGCAATCAGCGACCAGCGCCGCGAGAATGCCCAGGTCAGCTTGACCACGTTGCTGGCGCTGGTCAGGCTCTGCTCGTAGCCCACCGAGATCTTATCGGTCACGGCCTTGCCCACGCTGACCACCTGCTGGTCGTTGAGGCCGGCCGTGCTGGGCCCGATCGAAAACTCGTCGATGCCCAGATGCTGCACGATCCCCTTGCCGGCGCGCCCGCCCAGCATGCCCAGCGCGGCACCACCCAGGGCTCCGGCGCTCAGTTGCTGCTGCTGTCCGGCCGCGGCGCCTTCCGCGCCGTAGCCGAACATCAGCCATGACAGCTTATCCTCCTCTGGCACATTCGGCTCGGACACCAGCTTGACGCGCGGCAGGCGTACCGTGCCGGTCACCTCCACGCCCGCCTCCACTTCCTGGTTGCGGCGCATGGCGCGGATATTGAGGTTGGGATTGTCCACCGGCCCGTTGAAATTCACGATGCCGCGCTCGATGTTGAGCTTGCGCCCGAACGCCTCGTAGGTGCCGTCGGTCACGCGGATGGTACCGGTGGCGCGCAGCGGCGTCAGCGGGGCGCTGCGCACGCCAAGCTGCCCGCCCAGGCGCAGGTCCGCGCCAGCCCCGCGGAAGCGGAAATTGTCGCCGAGGTCGAGCGTGAGGTCGATCAGCGGGCTGAAGCGGCTGGCCGGCTTGGCCTCCGGCACCGGCGTGGCGGCGGTCTTGATCTCACGCTGGTCGCGGCGGCGCACCACCACCACGTCGTCGCCCAACTCCGGGGCGCCGGCCTTGGGCAGGTCGAACAAGCCGCGATCCACGCGGAACTTGCCGCGGATCACGATCTGGCGGTCCTCGTTGGCGATGCTGGCATCGCCGGAAATGATCAGCGTGCGCTCGGGGCTGGCAAAGAGCTGGAGCTTGTCGGCCACGATCTTGCCCGTCAGGTTGGGATCGGTGTCGCCCAGCTTCACATTGCCGGTGGCAACGATCTTGCCGTCGCCGCCGCGGAACTCCACCTGCTTGAGTTCGATGGTGTTCTGGTCGAGCACCACGTGCACGATGCCATCGGTCAGCCGGATACCCTGGTCGTAGAGCGTGATGGCGATGCCAGTGCCGTCGATATTGCCGGTCACCAGGGGCTGCCCGACGCTGCCCGCCAGTTGCAGGACTGCCGCCAGCTTGCCATCGAACGCGTATTGCGGGCCGCTCAGCGCCTCCAGCGACTTGATCTTCGGCACATCCAGCGAAACCTTGCCCGCCAGCGTGGAAGCCGGCGTCACCGTCATCAGGCCCTGTTCCTGGATCAGCCCGGCGGACGCGTCTACCACCACCTTGCCGACCCTTGCGGCTTCGATGCCGCCTTTCAGGTTGACGCGGCTGCCGGCAAACTCGGCGCGCAGCGCGGTTTCGCCCAGGCCCAGCGCGGTGTACGCCCCGCCGGCGCTCACCGAGACGTCGCCGCTGCGCCGGCGCAGCTCGGCAAAGCCAGAGGCGGACTCGGCCAGCGTGATGTTCCAGCGGCCGTCCAGCACCAGGTCCGAGCGCACCGGCGGCGCATCGCCGGTCAAGGCCTCGGCCAGGCGCAGCACGTTGGCCACCTGCAGGCCATCGAGGTTGCCCTGGGTACGGATGCGGCCGTGGTCGAAATCGAAGCTCTCCACAGTCACGCGTGCGCGCTCGAACTGCAGGCTGGCCGCGCCGAGGCGCACGCGCTGGTCCGCCACCATCAGCTGCGTCGGCGCCGCCAGCCGCACGTTGACCGTGCCGCGCTCCTCCAGGGTACGGATGGTGCCCTTCCAGCCGGCCGCCCCTTGCCAGGCGCCCTGCCCTGACAAGTCCAGTTGCATCGGCTTGTCGTGCAGCGCGCCGGCCGCCTTCAGGTCAAAGGTATGGCTGGCCTGGGTACCGCTGAGCGTGGCGTCGAACGTGCGCAGCGTAGCGACCGGGCCGCGATAGTCGCGGGCGTTCAGTTTCAGCGCGAGCGTGCCGTTCAGCCCCCCGCGCAACTCGGCGCTGCCGCTGGCGCTGGCCAGGTGGTGCGGGCCCACCACCAGCGACTGGGCGCCATAGCTGGCCACGATCTCGGGCCGCGCCAGCGTGCCGGTGATGTCCGCGTCGAGCTTTAGCACCCCGGCCACGCCGAGCTTGAGCCGATCGAGCTGCGGCGCGTCCACGCGCAGCTTCAGGCGGTCGCCGCGCGCGCCAAAGCTGCCGTTGAGCTGGGCCTGGTTGCCGGCCATCTCCAGCGTGGCCTGGCTTGGCAGCAAGCGCTCCCCGGCCAGGCGCAGCTTGCCCTCGCCACGCATCGGCAGCCCCGCATACACACTATCGCGCACCGCGAAGTCCAGTGCCACGCGCGGCTCCGGCGCAAGCGTGCCGCTGGTGCTGAACTCGGCATTGATGCGGCCCGGCGCTACTTCAGCCACGCGCGCCGGGTCGAAATTGGTCAGCTTGCCCTTGAAGCTGAAGGGCTGCGTGTCCTTCAGCGACAGCTTGCCGTCGGCGATCAGCGTGCCCGCGCCGATGCCGGCGCGCAGCGAGCTCAGCGTCACCGCCTCGCCATCCAGATGCGCATCGGCAAAGAGCTTGTACTCGCCGCCGGCCAGGTCCAGCGCCACGCTCTGGCGGCCGGGCTCCATCCGCAAGCTCACCGGCCCGGACAGGCGCACGCGCTTCAGGCTGCCATAGAGGGCCTGCGGGTCGAGGTTGCGCACGTCGAGGTCGAAGCCGCCGCGGCCATCGCGCAGCGCGCCGCCGCCACGGATCTCGCCGCCGCCAGCCAGCGCTACTTGCAGGTCGCGCACCATCTGCGCCGCCTCGCTAAGCTCGACATGCGCATGCACCGATTCCACCGGCAGGCGCTCGGCGTCGACCTTGCCGGCTTCGTGGTTGACGATGCGCACATCGCCCGCCACGCGCAGGGGCGCGCTGTCGTGGGCGCTGCCGGGCTTGGCAGCGGGCGCGGAGGCCGGCGTTGCAACTGCCGCTGCCGCTGCCGATGCCGGCGGTGCCGCCGGGGCACTGGCCGCTGCGGCCGGCACCGGCGTAGCCGCGCCATCCGCCGGGCGCAACTCGGCCTGCACGGAGAGATCGGCACGCGGCGCCGAGGGGCTGAACAAGCGCGGATTGATGTGCTCGCCATTGACCAGCACATGGGTGAACGGCACCTTGCCGAACGGCGTCAGGTCCGCCTCGGCACGGCCGCGCAGGCGATCGCCGCTGGCCTCGGCTTGCACGCGCAGGGCGGCAAGCGAGCCGCGCACATTGGCGCTGATGCTGAAGGATTCCTTCTGCCAGCTGCCCTCGAGCAGCGCGGCGCCGTTCAGCGCAAATGGCGCTTGGCCGGCGACCTGCGCATTGGCGGCCAGCTTGCCGTACGGCGTGACCAGCCGTTCCACGCTGACGCGGTGGCGTTGCCCGTCGGAATGCAGCGAGCCCGCCAGGTCGCTAAGCACCGTCTCGCTAGGCGTGGCCGGCGGCCCCTGCAGCAAGGTCAGGCGATCCAGCGTGAGTGTATCCACGTCCACCGCCAACGGCAGGTCGAGCGATTTGGGCAAGGTGGCGGGCGCGCTGTCAGGCTGCGACGGCGGCAAGCGCAGCGTGACGGCGCCCACGCGCAGCGCGCTGACATGCAAGCGGGTCGGCGACCAGCTAAACGCCCAACTGCCGTCGACACGGTCGACCGTCACCCGTGTCTCGCCACTGGCAAATACCACATCGCGCAACCGCAGGCCGCGTGCCACCGTGCCGCCTTCCAGCTTGCCTGACAAAGCGCCTGCGGACAGGCGCGTGGCCAGCGACCACAGTTGCCGCGTGCCGGCCTCCGTGTGCAAGGCCTGCACCGCCGCCGCAACCACCGCCAGCACCAGCGCCAGCAGCACCACGACGCACCACGCCAGCCAGCGCCCGAAGCGCATGCGGCGAGGCCGCGCCGGCCCGGGCGGGACATCGCCGGGGGCGGGAACCGGAGGCATGTCGGGAATGCTCATGCGGCAAATACCCTGCGACTGCGTGGATAGAGGCCGCCGTACTGGCGGCCGGGCCGCATCGTCGTCAGAACCATCATCAGAACGCGACTCCCAGCGAGATATGCGGGCGGAACTGCTTTTCCTGGATGCCGTAGCCCACGTCGAGCTGCACCGGCCCGACCGGGCTGCGCCAGCGCGCGCCGATGCCCACGCCGTTGTAGAGCTTGACGCCCGTCAGGTTGTCGGTGGCCGTGCCCACGTCCCAGAAGATCGCGGCGCCCCAGTCATGCAGGAACCAGTACTGGTACTCCAGGCTCGCTGTGCCGAGGTACTTGGCCGGCAGCACGCTGGCGCCGTTGCGGGTACCGATCGACTGGTAGCCGTAGCCCCGGATCGAATCCGTGCCGCCCGCCCGAAAACGCAGCGAAGCGGGGACCTTGGTGACGTCGCCGTTGGTGATATCCGCGCCGAGCTCCAGCCTGGCCACCACCAGGTCGCGCTTGCCCACGGGCATGTACTGGCGGATACGCCCATACATGCGGAAGAAGGTTTCGTCGCTCAGCATGTGCTTGGCGGCCACGCCCACCTGCGTGCTGATGACGTTGCCGCGGCGCGGGAACACCGGGTTGTCCACGTCGCGCCGCGTCCAGGCAAAGGCTGGCACCAGCGCCCGGCTAAGCTGGTTCGGCTCGCCGAAGGGCTGCAGGTTGTCGTAGTAATAGTCGACCGAGATGGTGGTGTCGTACTTCTCGCGCGAGCGGGACCGCTTCAGGCCGGTGCGCAGGCTGGTCAGGTCGGTGCTTTCGAGGTCGATGGTGCGCTCGTAGCTGGCGTAAGCACTATTGCGGTATGTCTTGCTGTCCGGCGGCATCGCGATCTCGCCGAACGCGTACTGGCGCTTTTGCTCGATGCGCGCTTGCGAGTCGAACACCCAGGCGCGGTTGAACAGGTTGTAGTAAGAGTACCGGCCTTCGACCTGGGCGCCGGTATCGGTGGTATAGCCCACGCCAGACGACAGCCGATTGACGGGATACTCCCGCACCCGGACGTACACCGGCACGGTGACCTTGTCGGCCTGCATGTCGACCTTGGGCTCGGCGCCCCGCTCCGGATGGGTGTCGGTGATCTTGCCGTCCTCCGTCGTTTCCTGCTCGCCAAGGTCGATCTGCACATTGGAGAAGTACGGCTGGTTCTGGATCGCGCGCTGGAACTCCAGCAAGCGCTCCACGCGGTACGGCTCGCCCTCGTACAACGGATTGACATTGCGGATGATCTGCTCGGGATAGCGCCGCAGCCCGCTGATCATCAGCGGCCCCAAGCTGTAGGCCGGGCCGCTGGCAAAGCGCGCGCTCAGGTCCGCCGCGTGCTCATCCGGCTCGATGCGGGCTTGCGAGCCGGTCAGGCGGGCGCCGTAGTAGGTATGGCTCTGCAGCGCCACCAACGCGTCTTCCTTGGCCTTGTCCCAGTCCGCCTGGCGAAACGGCGCATCCACCGGCAAGTCCCACTTGGCCTTGATTTCGGCGATCTGCTCTGGGGACAGGCTGGCGGCCGGGCCGGTCACGCTGACGTCGACGGCGCGAATCACCGTGCGCGCACCCAGTTCCACCGTGACGTGCACGGTGCGTTCGTCGCCGCTTCCATCCACCTTGGTGGTGGTCTGCGGATCGAAATAACCTTCGGTGGAAGTGAACTGGCGGACCTGCTCGCCCACGGTCTCGACCATGTAGTTGAACTGGTCGGGCGAAATATCGTCGCGGGTGCGGTAGCGCGACAGGTCCAGGTGGTCCTGCAGGATTTCCTTGATCGGCTTGGGTGCGTCCACCTCGACTTTATAAGCGGCGGCAGCGGGCCCCGCGGATAGCGCCAAGGCTGCCAGCAACGGGCGCACCAGGCGGCGCAGCACGGCCGGCGCTGCCAGCAGTCCGCCGGCAGGGGCGGCAAGGCCGGCGGCCATGGTGCACGGGTTCCCTGGGTCCATCCTCATCGATAGATGCACGTCACGCAAAGTCGATATTTGACCACACCCGCGCGGCCGTCCTGTCTGGCGCCGCGAAAAAGACCGCCGCAACCGTCACTACGCCCATCGCCGAAGGCCGGGGCGCAGGATGGAAACGGCGGAATCACGCGCAATCCCGTTACCAGGCCCGCCGATACGGTAAAATCCCCGCTGTTTGTTAATTTCACCCTGCTTCCCGCCATGGCTGCCTACGAATCGGATATCACCCAGTTCCTGAAGTCGCTCAAGGACGAGCGCCCTTCCCTGGAAGCGGAACAACGCCAGGGCCGCGCCCTGCTGTGGGACAAGAGCCCGATCAACCTCGAAGAACGTGCCCGTGCCGACGCCTCGCGCGTGGCGCAAAAGCCTTACGTCTACTCGCTGGACTAAAGCCTTACCCGCCGCCCCACCGCCCCACCCGAGCGCCCGCCCCTAGATGAACCAGAGCGAGCAGGACAAGCTGAAGCCGGCGATCGAGCTGCCGAGCGTGACGGCCGAGCAGGACTCCACGCCGTCCGCCGTCGACGGCATGGCGTTCGCGCGCCTGTACGGCGAGCCCCTGTTCAAGCTGCCGCAGGACCTGTACATCCCGCCGGATGCGCTGGAAATCTTCCTGGAAGCGTTCGAAGGGCCGCTGGATCTGTTGCTCTACCTGATCCGCAAGCAGAACTTCAACGTCCTCGATATCCCGATGGCGCAAGTGACGCGCCAGTACCTCACGTATATCGAGCAGATCCGCAAGAGCAATCTTGAGCTGGCCGCCGAGTACCTGCTGATGGCCGCCATGCTGATCGAGATCAAGTCACGCATGCTGCTGCCGGTGAAAAAGTCCGACAGCGACGACGAAGAAGACGATCCCCGCGCCGAACTGGTGCGCCGCCTGCTCGAGTACGAGCAGATGAAGCTGGCGGCCATGCGCATCGACCAGGTGCCGCAGCTCGGGCGCGATTTCCTGCACTCGCAGGTCTATATCGAGCAGAGCATTGCGCCGCGCTTCCCCGATGTGGAAGTCGTGGACCTGCAGGCGGCCTGGGCCGACGTGATCAAGCGCGCCAAGCTCAACCAGCACCACAAGATCTCGCGCGAGGAATTGTCCGTGCGCGAGCACATGAGCCACATCCTGCGCCGCCTGCAGCATGCCCGCTTCATGGAGTTCAGCGAGCTCTTCGAAGATGCGGTGCGTTCCGGCAAGGGCGTGCCGGTGGTGGTGGTCAACTTCATCGCGATGCTCGAGCTATCGCGCGAGGCCCTGGTCGAGATCACCCAGGCCGAACCCTTCGCACCGATTTATGTGCGATTGGCGTACATTCCCAGCTAAGCCGCACCGATAGCGCCGCCCACCTCGGGCCACATGTTCTACAATCCGCCGACAATCGGCGCCACATAGAGCACCGGACCGGCCTCCCGGCGCACGCCGCGCCAGGGCATTCCTACCACGACCAGCACACCAACTTCATGAAAGTCATCTCCTCCATTCACGAGTTGCGGGACCAGTTGCGCGGGCAGAACCGGGCGGCGTTCGTGCCGACCATGGGCAACCTGCACGAAGGCCACCTGTCGCTGATGCGCCTGGCGCGCCAGCACGGTGACCCGGTGGTCGCGTCGATCTTCGTCAACCGGCTGCAGTTCGGTCCCAATGAGGATTTCGACAAATACCCGCGCACGCTGCAGGACGACATCGAGAAGCTGCAAAAGGAAGGCGTCTATGTGCTGTTTGCGCCCACCGAGCGCGACATGTACCCGGAGCCGCAAGAATACCGCGTGGAGCCCCCGCATGACCTGGGCGACATCCTGGAAGGCGAGTTCCGTCCCGGCTTCTTCAAGGGCGTGTGCACGGTAGTGATGAAGCTCCTGTCGTGCGCGCAGCCGCGCGTGGCCGTATTCGGCAAGAAGGACTACCAGCAACTGATGATCGTGCGCCGCATGGTCCACCAGTTTGCGCTGCCGATCGACATCATCCCCGCCGAAACCGTGCGCGCCGAAGACGGCCTGGCCCTGTCCTCGCGCAACCGCTACCTGACGCCCGACGAGCGCACCGAAGCCCCGGTCCTCTACAAGACACTGCACGAAGTACGCGACACCGTCCTGGCCGCCAACAGCGCCAGCGCGGACCTGGCCGCCATCGAAGCCGGCGCCAAGGCCGCCCTGCAAGCCCGCGGCTGGCAACCCGACTACATAGCCATCCGCAAGCGCGTGGATCTGCAAGCCCCCACCCGGGAAGAATACGTAGCCGGCGAACCGCTGGTCATCCTGACCGCAGCAAAGCTAGGCGCGACGCGACTCATCGACAACCTGGAAATCTGACGAGACCGAGGCCTGGACGCTCCAGGCCGAAAAATGTCACCCATGTGAGCAAACTCGCACCGCGCCACCAATACGATTCGGCGTAGCCGTGATTCCCGCCCCAGGCGGAAATCACCCAAGCGCGATGCGAAGCGAGCCGTCAAGGTGTGCCAAGGCCGTATCTCAACCACCTCCTCCCGCACCACCTCAGCCTTAACCCCCTTAGCCCTCTCCATCGTCCGCACCACATGCCGCCGATGCCCCGGCCTACGCTTCCACCAGATCAAAACCCCGGTAACAGCAAACATCAGCGGCACCACCCCGAACACCGAAATAAACGCCCGCCCCGCCAATCCGAACGCTTCCCCGGTATGCAACGGATACATCCAGTTAAGAAACGTATCCCCCGCCGGCGCATCCATCGGATCGCGAACCCCGAGCCGCTTGCCGGTATGGGCATCCAGCCAAAGCCGCGTAGCCCCGCTGCCCTGGCGGACCTCGCCAGGCTGGCGCAGCCGCACCTCAAACGGATCCCCCGCCTTACGCGGAAAGCTGACCCGCGTCGCCAGCGCCGCAGGATGAAGCGCCTGCGCCGTGCTCACCGCCTGCGCCACGCCTAGCAGCGGCGTGCCCGCGGGCGCTGCTGCCGACGCCGGCTTGCCGGGCGGCGACACGGTCATCACGCTGGCCACGATCGGCGTCACCCACTTGGGCAGATCCAGGTACCAGCCGGAGAACGCCATCGTTGCCAGCACCGGCGCCGCAAAGATGCCAGCCGTACGATGCAGCGAATAATTAAAGCGCGACCACGAGCCGCCATGGCTGACGCGAAACGCATTGAGCACCGCGCGCGGCTTGAGCTTGGGCCACCACAGCACAACCCCGCCGATCACCAGGATCAGTAACAGCATCCCGGTGATGCCCAGGATCGTGCGGCCCGTCTCGCCAGAGAGCAGGTAGTGGTGCAACTGGAACAAGGTAGGCAGCAGCAACGGGCGCGACAGGCCGGGCTCGCCCCAGACCCGCTCGCCCTTGACCGTCAATGTGGCGGGATCGACCATCACCTGGCGCGAGCGCCCGGCATTGGGCGTGCCCTTGAGCGGGTACCAGGCGATAAACACCTCATGTGGCGCGGACGGCAGCATCAGCAAGGTGGGGCGGCCATAGTGCGGGTCAGCCTGCAGGCGGTCGGTGACCGCCTGCACCGTAGCCGGCGCAACCGGCATGGATACTTCGGCCGACGCCGTCAGCAACGCCGGGTTGAGCAGGGCATCCAGTTCGTCGCGCCAGGCGATGACGGTGCCGGTCAGCCCCAGCATGACAAAGAGCAAGCCCAGCCACAGGCCGATGTACAGGTGGATCTTGACGAAAACAACGCGCAGGCGGCCGGTGACCATGGGAGGCGGGAAGCAGATTTGGGGGTTGCGGAAGCTGGTGTTTTCGGACCCCATGCCGGCGTGGGACGAATGCGCCACACACCAAGATGAGAATGCGAAAGATTCGCGATTCTAACAGGCGGGACTCGCCAATGCGCGACTGGTGCGAGACCGTGGCGGGGCACGCCTGGATTGCGGCAGAATATCGATCGCGCCCATTGCCGGCACCAGACTCCCCCTTGAAGATGATCCATACGATCGACTTGCTACCTGCCGGCCCGCACGATGCGGCGCTCATTGCCGACCTGCACACGCGAAGCTGGCGCCATGCCTACCGCGGCCTGCTGCCGGCGGACTACCTGGCGCGGGAAGTACCGGCGCAGCGCGCGCAAGCCTGGCAGGCTCGCCTGGTGGATGGCGCGCAGGGGCAGTTGGAAGTCACACTCGCGCGCGTAGACGGCACGCCGGCCGGCTTTGCCTGCCTGCAACCCGAGGCCGAGCCGCAATATGGCGTGTATCTGGACAACCTGCATGTGATGCCAGGATGGCACGGGCTAGGGCTTGGCAAGCGCCTCTTCGCGCATTGCGCGCAGCGTGCCGCCGGCGGCTGGCCCGGGCAGCCCCTCTTTCTCTATGTGCTGGACGGCAACACCCAGGCGCGCGAGTTCTACCGGCGCCTGGACGGCAATGAAAGCGAGGTGTTCGACGACAAGTTTCCCGGCGCAGATCTCATCGTGGCGGTGCGCCGGGTGAGCTGGCCGTCGGTCGCCGCCCTGCTCAAGCGGCTGGCCGTTTAGCCAGCGCCGGCTGCTCCAGCCAGCCGATGATCGGCTGCCACTGCTCCCAGTCCCGCGCCACGCGTGACGGTGCCACATCCCATAGCGTCAGGCCGTGCGCGGCCAGCTGCACGTAGTTTTGGGTATCGCGCAGGAAGCCAAGCACCGGCAGCCCCAGCCCCGCGACAAAGCGCTGCAGCTGCTCGGCCGCGCGGGTGCGCAGGTCGACCCGCATGCCGATCACGCCCACCTCCACCTCCCCGTGGCGCACACGTTTGTCGTCGGCGAGCCGGGTGAGGAAATCCTGGGTGGCGAGGATATCGAACAGGGACGGCTGCAGCGGCACCACCACGCGATGGGCCAGTTTCATCACATCGTTGAAGCGCCAGCCATGCAGGCCGGCCGGGGTATCCAGCACCACATGGGTGGTGCCTTTGGGCGGGCGCGCAATCTGGTTGGCGCTGATGTCCCAGGTACGGATGACGGGCGCCGAGGCCGGGCGCAAACCCAGCCAGGCTCGCGAGGATTGCTGCCGGTCCGTGTCGCCCAGCATCACGGCGTGGCCGGCGCGGGCGAAATAGCCAGCCAGGTTGGTGGCCAGCGTGGTCTTGCCTACGCCACCCTTGGGATTGGCGATCACAACTACGGGCATGGTTGTCTCCGCAATGGCTTTTCATGGCCGCGCCGCGCCGGGTTCCGCCATGGCCCTGCCATTGGTCGCTGCCGGACTCTGGCGGAGCGGGCCCGCCTGCGAGTTTAGCAGTTGCCGCGGCGGGCGGCTGGGCTGGCTATGACCCTGATTGACCCTGCTATGACGCCTGCAGGGGCGCCAGCAAGGTCTCCATGTCCAGGTGCGCGACGAGCGTGTCGGCCAGGCGCTCCAGCGAAGCCTCGCGCAGCGCGGCCAGGTCGACGCCCTCCGCCCGCGCCAGCCCGGCCCAGCGCAGCAGCGCGCCGCAAGCCTGCGGCTGGTCGAACAAGCCATGCACGTAGGAGGCCAGCACCTGCCCGTCCTCCGATTGCGCGCCATCCGGGCGCTCGCCTTCCAGCCATAGCGCCGGGCGCGCCAGCGCGGGGCCGGTGGTCACGCCCATATGGATCTCGTAGCCTTGCACGGCGGCCTCGGTGGCGCCCGCCAGCCGCAGCCGGCCGCTCACCACGCGCAACTGCTTGTGCGGCGCCAGCACGGTGTCATAGTCGAGCAGGCCAAAACCTTCGCTGCTGCCCGCCTTGCCCTCGTTGCCGGCCGGGTCATCCACGCGCCGGCCCAACATCTGCATGCCGCCGCAAATGCCGATCACCTTGCCGCCATAACGCAAGTGCCGCAGCAAGGCCGGCTCCCAGCCATTGGCGCGCAGGAAGGCCAGGTCGGCGCGCACGCTCTTGCTGCCCGGCAGCACGATCAGGTCGGCCGGCGGGATCGGCATGCCGGGGCCGATAAAGCGCAGGTCCACCTGCGGATGCGCGCGCAGCGCATCGAAATCCGTGTGATTGGAAATGCGCGGCAGCACCGGCACGATCACGCGCAGCAGTTCGCCCCGCTTGGCGCCCTGCGCGCCGATGATAGCGTCCTCGGCATCCAGGTGCAGGCCGTGCAGGTAGGGCAGCACGCCCGCACGGGCTTGCCGGTGCGCGCCTCCAGCCAGTCCAGCCCGGGCTGCAGCAGCGCGATATCGCCGCGGAAACGGTTGATGATGAAGCCCTTGATGCGCGCGCGTTCCGATTCCGACAGGCAATCGAGCGTGCCCACCAGGTGGGCGAACACGCCGCCGCGGTCGATGTCGGCCACCAGCACTACCGGGCAGTCGACCGCTTCGGCAAAGCCCATGTTGGCGATGTCGCGGTCGCGCAGGTTGATCTCCGCCGGGCTGCCGGCGCCTTCCACCATGACCACCTCGTAGGCGCTGGACAGGCGCTGGTGCGAGGCCAGCACCGCCTGCATCGCTACCGGCTTGTAGGCGTGATAGGCACGCGCGTCCAGGTCCAGCCGCGCCTGGCCGTGGATGATGATCTGCGCGCCGGTATCGCTGCTGGGCTTGAGCAGCACCGGGTTCATATCGGTATGCGGGGCCAGCCCCGCGGCGGCGGCCTGCAGGGCCTGGGCCCGCCCGATCTCGCCACCGTCCGCGGTGACCGCGCTGTTGAGCGCCATGTTCTGCGGCTTGAACGGGACCACGCGCACGCCGGCGCGCGCCAGCACCCGGCACAGGCCCGCCACCAGCGTGCTCTTGCCCGCGTCGGAGGTCGTGCCCTGCACCATCAAAGTACCGCGCAAGCCACCCGGCAGTGCCGCGCCGGCGGCTTCGGAGAAGTTTTTTTGCATCGTGGGATTATCGCATCGGCGCCCCGCGATAGCCCTGCGCGCGGGCCATCGCGAGCGTGCGATCCATGGATGCGCCCGCTACAATACCCGGATGACCCCGGCCAACGCTTCCGCCACCGCCACCGAACCCGTCAGCGCATCCGGCCATGCGCCGGCCAGCGAGCGCTCTTCCCAGGCCGCGGCCGCGCCGCACGCCGCTGCCGTCCCGGCCGCGCGCGCCAGCTCACGCTGGTGCTGGTTTTATGTCGATGAGCTGGGCCGCCTGAACCAGAAGCTGGCCGCCGCCGCGGATCGCGTGCGCCTGCTGGTGGCCGGCATTCCCGTGAGCGTGAAAGGCGCCGGCCCGGCGTGATGTTTCCTTCGCTGTCGTCGGTCCAGTTGTGGTGGCCGTTCCCCCCGTTTCCCGCATTCACCTGGCCCGCCTGCGTGGCCGCTGCCGTGGCCGGCGTGTTGCTGGACCAATGGCTGGGCGAGCCGCGCCGCTGGCATCCGCTGGTGGGTTTCGGCCACATCGCGGCAGCGCTTGAGCGCCGCCTGAACCGTGGCGGCGCGCCGCTGCGCCAGCGGCTGACCGGCCTGGCGGCCTGGGTGCTGATGGTGCTGGTGCCGGCCGCGCTGGCCGCCCTGCTGGTACACGTCGCCGCGCAAATCAGCGCGGTGCTGGCGTGGCTGCTGCAGGCGCTGGCCCTCTACGCGGCGCTGGGCGCGCGCAGCCTGGCCCAGCATATCGCGCCGATCGCCACGGCGCTCGCGCAAGGCAAGCTTGCCGAGGCGCGCCAGCTCACGGCACGCATCGTCTCGCGCGACACCGCCGACGCGGATGCCGAAGCGCTGGCCCGCGCCGCTTGCGAGTCCGCGCTGGAGAACGGCAACGACGCTATCTTCGGCGCCTTGTTCTGGTTCCTGGTGGGCGGCGCCCCGGCCGTGATCGCCTATCGCCTGGCTAACACGCTGGACGCCATGTGGGGCTACCGCACCCCTCGCCTGCTGTATTTCGGCTGGGCCGCCGCGCGGCTTGACGACGTGCTCAACCTGGCGCCCGCGCGCCTGACCGCGCTCTCGTACGCGCTGCTCGGGCGCACCGCCCAGGCGCTGCGCTGCTGGCGCGCGCAGGCGCCGGCATGGTCCAGTCCCAATGCGGGCCCGGTCATGGCCGCCGGCGCGGGCGCCGTCGGCGTGGCGCTGGGCGGCCCCGCCCGCTATCACGGGCAGTGGGAAGAGCGCCCGCCGCTGGGCATGGGGCGCACACCCGGCGCGGCCGATGTGCACGCCTGCCTGCGCCTTGTTCAACGCACGCTGTGGCTATGGCTGGCTGCCGCCGGCGCCAGCGCCGCCCTGCTTCACTACGGCATCGCATGAGTACTCCGATCCGCCACGGCGGCGACCTGCTCGCCGCCGTGCGCCGCCATGGCCGTCCGGTCGAGGACTGGCTCGACCTGTCCACCGGCATCAACCCGGACGGCTATCCCGTGCCCGCCCTGCCCGCCGACGCATGGCAGCGGCTGCCGCAAGATGACGACGGCCTGGCCGAACTGGCCGCGCAAGCCTACGGCGCGCCGCGCACCCTGCCGGTGGCCGGCTCGCAGGCCGCCATCCGCGCCTTGCCACCATTGCTCAAGCCCGGGCGCGTCGGCGTGGCGGTGCAGGGATACAGCGAATACGCACCCGCCTTTGCGCGCGCGGGGCACGAGGTAGTGCCCCTCGCGGAGACGGATTTCGCCCGTGCGCACCTGGCCGCGCAGCTCGACCACCTGGTGGTGGTGAACCCGAATAACCCGACCGGGCGCACGCTCGCGCAAGCCACGCTGCGCACATGGCACGCGGATCTCGCCGCACGCGGCGGCACGCTGCTGCTCGACGAAGCCTTCATGGATTGCACGCCCGAGCGCTCGCTCGCCGCGCAGGCGGATCGCCCGGGCCTGGTGGTGCTGCGCTCGCTGGGCAAGTTCTACGGCCTGGCTGGCGTGCGCTGCGGCTTTGTGCTGGCCGAGCCCGCGTTGCTGGCAGCACTGGCCAAGCAACTCGGCCACTGGACCGTGGCCGGCCCGGCGCGTGCGGTGGCGCGTATAGCCCTGGCCGACCGCGCCTGGCAGGCCGCCACGCGCGACCGTTTGCAGCAGGCCGGCATCCGGCTTGCGACCCTGCTGCGCAAGCACGGCCTGACGCCCGTGGGCCGCCCCCTGTTCAGCTGGGTGCCGCATGCCGATGCCGCGCGCCTGCACGAAGCGCTCGCGCGCCAAGGCGTCTGGACGCGGCTGTTCGACGCGCCGGCGGGCATCCCTGGCGGTTTGCCGAGCCTGCGCCTGGGTTTGCCGCCAGCGCAGGAATCCGCCTGGCAACGGCTCGACGCGGCGCTGGCCCATGCGCTGGCAACCCTGCACGCCGACACAAGCCCCCTTTCCCACTGAACCGCGATGATGCCTACCCCGATGACCGCCCGTGCCCTGCTGGCCCTCACCACGCTGCTGGGCAGCGGCCTTTGCGGCAATGCCGGCGCCGCCGTTTCGGTGGTCGATGACGCCGGCCAGACCGTCACCCTGGACCAGCCCGCGCGGCGCGTGATCTCGCTCGCGCCACACGTCACCGAAATGCTCTACGCCGCCGGCGGCGGCTCGCGCATCGTTGGCACCGTAAGCTACAGCGACTATCCGCCGCAAGCCCGCGACATCCCGCGGGTCGGCGACAACAAGGCGCTGGATCTCGAACGCATCGCCGCGCTCAAGCCCGACCTGATCGTGGTGTGGCGCCACGGCAATGCGCAAAAGCAAACCGACCGCCTGCGCGCGCTCGGCCTCCCGCTGTTCTACAGCGAGCCGCGCAAGCTCGAAGGCATCCCCAGCAATATCGAGCGAATGGGCGTGCTGCTCGGCACCGAGCCCACCGCCAACAGCGCCGCCACCGGTTTCCGCCAGCAGATCGACAAACTGCGGCAGACCTATGCGGCGCGCCCGCCGGTGACCGTGTTCTACCAGGTCTGGCAACAACCGCTGATGACGCTCAGCGGCCAGCACCTGATCAGCGACGTGCTTGCGCTATGCGGCGGCCGCAACCTGTTCGCCAACGAGGCGCTGCTGGTGCCGACGGTCTCGGTGGAATCCGTGGTGGCCGGCAACCCGGAAGTCATGATGACCGCCAGCATGGGCGCAACCCGCTCCGACCGGCCGCTGCCGGACTTCGCCATGTGGGAACGCTGGAAACAGGTCACTGCGGTGGCGCGCGGCAATCTCTACGCCATCGACGGCGACCTGGTCAACCGGGCAGGCCCACGCATCGCCCAAGGCGCGGAAGTCGTGTGCAAGGATCTGGACAACGCGCGGCGCAAACGGCCGGCGCAATAGAATTGGAATGACTAGGCCCGGTTCCACCAGCGCAAGCGCGGCATGGCACCACCTAGCGTGAACCGGCAACTCGCGCCATAGCCCAGGTCCCATCCCAGCGTGGTGGCCAGCGGCACCCCAAGCCAGTGCGCGGCCAGCATGCGCATCGGGCCAGCATGGGCGACCACCCACAGCCGGTCTGGCGCGTCCGCCGGCAAGGTATCGGCCCAAGCCACCACGCGCGCCATCGCCTGCGCCACAGTCTCGCCCCCATGAGGCCGCGCATGCAGCATATCCGCAGCCCACGCATCCAGCTCGGCGCGCGGCACGGCGTCCCATGCCAGGCCTTCCCAACGGCCAAAATCAAGCTCGCGCAGGCGGGCATCGGCTTCGGGCACCACTCCCAGATCCCGCGCCAGCAGATCGGCCGTGGCGCGAGCCCGCGCCATCGTGCTGCAAACAATGCGCTGCGGCGCGAGGCCGTCGAGCGCCAGCAACATGCGAGCAGGCTCGGGCAAAACCGGTTGTGCCAACGGCAGGTCAAGCGCGCCGTAGCAAAGGCCCGGTGCAACCTCAGGCGTGGCGTGACGGATCAGGACCAGGTCCATGCCGCCGCCACAAGATAGATCAACAGTTCTGCCAGTTGCTGCGCCATGCCGAGGCAATCGCCGGTGTAACCGCCAATGCGGCGCACGAAGTAACGCCCCAGCAGAAAACGCAGCACCACCAGCGCCACCACCACCACAGCGGCAAACAGCGGCGACACCAGCAACAGCGGCAAGCCGCCGCAAAGCAGCGTGAACACCAGCCCGATGCCGGACAGCCGCTGCGCCACCGGCTTGGCCTTGCCCTCGGCACGCACATAGTCGAGCGTGGCAAGATAGCTCACGGCCATGGCGCGGCTGGCCGCATGCGCGGCCACCAGCACCAGCAGCAATTCCACGATGCCGCTACGCGCGGCAATCGCCACCAGCAACTGCCACTTCAGCAGCAATGCCACCACCAGCGCAATGGCGCCGAATGCCCCGATGCGCGAGTCGTGCATGATGCGCAGCACGTCCTCGGGGCGGTAGCCGCCGCCAAAGGCATCGACGCAATCGGCCAGGCCGTCCTCGTGAAAAGCGCCGGTGGCCAGCAGCGTCACGGCCATGCCCAGCAGCAAGGCCACGCCCGGTGTCCACCACTGCAGCGCCCCCACGCTGGCCAGCGCGCCCAGCGCGCCGACCAGCAGCCCCACCAGCGGAAAGTAACGCGCCGCCGCGTTCAGGTAGTGCGGCGCAAAGCCAACCCAACGCGGCACCGGCACCCGCGTGAAGTAGCCGACGGCGGTCAGGAAGTAGCGAAGTTCATCGAGCATGGCGGGTGCGTTGGGCCAGGTAGCAGAGGCGTGCCGCGGTCTACGCCGACGCGGTGCTGACGCCGGCCGCGCCAAAGGTGGCCATCTCGCGCAGGAAGGCCGCGGCCGATGCGACCAGCGGATAGGCCAGCGCGGCGCCGGTGCCTTCGCCCAGGCGCAGGTCCAGCGCCAGCAGCGGCTCGGCGCCGAAATGCTCCAGCAAACGCCGGTGGCCGTGCTCGTGCGAGCAATGCGAGAACACGCAGTATTCCAGCACCTCGGGCGCGAGGCGCTGCGCCACCAGCAGCGCGGCCGAGGCGATAAAGCCTCGAGCGGCGCCACCGCGTCCGCATGCAGCGCCAGCGCCTGCGCCAGCACCGCGCGCTTGCGCGCGAGGCCTGCGTCGTCCAGGCCGGTGCCGCGGCCGATGCAATCGTCGATGGGCGTACCGGTAAGCCGGCTCACCAGGCAAGCGGCCGACGAGGTATTGGCAATGCCCATCTCGCCAAAACCGATCACATTGCTGCCCTGCTGGGCGTGGCGCAGCACGCGCGCCATGCCGGCGGTGAGCGCCGCCTGCACCTGCTCCGCGCTCATGGCGCGCTCGATGGCGAAGTTGCGCGTGCCCGCGGCGATGCGGCAGTTGACCAGCCCGGGCGCGGACGGCAGCGGCGCGCGCACGCCCGCGTCCACCACTTCCAGCGCCAGCCCGTGCAGGCGCGAGAACACATTGATGGCCGCGCCCCCGGCCAGGAAGTTGAGCACCATCTGCGCAGTGACCTCGGCCGGATAGGCGCTCACACCGGCATCCGCCACGCCGTGGTCGCCGGCGAACACGATCACCGCGGGCCGCGTGAGGCTAGGCGTGCCGCTGCCGGTGATCAGGCCGATCTGCAAGGCCAGGGTTTCGAGCCGGCCGAGCGCGCCAAGCGGCTTGGTCTTGGCATCGATGGCGGCTTGCAGGGCCGGGCGCAGGGCGGCGTCGAGCGGGGCGATGGCGGGTAACTGCATGGTGTTTCTTGAAGTTTCTTAACGTTTCTTGAGGTTGCTTGGTGCGGATTCGCTGGAACAAGAATAGACGTTTTACATCTCGACGCCACGCTGGGCCTTGATGCCTTGCTGAAAGGCATGCTTGACCGGCGTCATGTCCGTCACGGTGTCGGCCGCCTCGATCAGCGCGGGCGGCGCGCCGCGGCCGGTGATGACCACATGCTGCATCGGCGGGCGGGCGCGCAGGTCGGCGATGACGGTGTCGACATCGAGGTAATGCAGCTTGAGCGCGATATTGAGCTCGTCCAGCAACACGAGCCCGATCGCCGGGTCACGCAGCAGCGAGCGCGCCACCTCCCACGCGGCCTGGGCCTTGGCCACGTCGCGCGCGCGGTCCTGGGGCCTCGCCCATCACATGGAAGGCGCACTGCTCCGGGAAGCGCCGCAGGAACAGTTCCTCGCCGCTGGGAATCGCGCCCTTGATGAATTGCACCACGCCGGCCTGCATGCCGTGGCCGAGCGCGCGCACCACCATGCCAAAGCCGGAGCTGGACTTGCCCTTGCCGTTGCCGGTGGTGATGACGATCACGCCGCGCTCGTCCTGCGCGGCGGCGATCTTGGCATCCACGACATCCTTCTTGCGCGCCATGCGCGCCTTGTGGCGCTCGTCGCGGGCAGCGTCTTCGTTCGTGGAGGGATCGTTGGCTTGAGGCTCAGTCATGTTGCTTTGTCGTCGTGTTCTTGGGGGAGAGTCCCGTCGGCGATCAGCGCGGTATGGCGGCCATCGCTGACGCTGACAATGGGCGTGCGCAGCGCGTGCGAGCAATGCGCGGGGGTCAGGACCTGCGCGGCCAGGCCATGCAGGCAGAGGCCGTCCTCGGCCAGCAGCAGGGCATGGGTCGCGTAGCGCCGCGCCAGGTTAAGGTCGTGCAGGATCACCACGATGGCATGGCGCCCGGCGCGCGCCAGCCGGGCCAGGGTTTCCAGCACCATGATCTGGTGGCGCAGGTCGAGGTGGGCGGCCGGTTCGTCCAGCAGCAGCAGCGGCGCCTGTTGCGCCAGCGTGGCCGCCAGCGAGACGCGCTGGCGCTCGCCGCCGGACAGGGTCAGCACATCGCGCCCCGCCAGCGCATCGAGATCCATCTCGCGCACCACCGCCGCAACCACCGCGTCGTCTTCGCGGCCGGCCCAGC
Source organism: Cupriavidus basilensis OR16 (assembly GCF_000243095.1). Classification (GTDB taxonomy): domain Bacteria; phylum Pseudomonadota; class Gammaproteobacteria; order Burkholderiales; family Burkholderiaceae; genus Cupriavidus; species Cupriavidus basilensis_D. The sequence continues at coordinate 76,626 of NZ_AHJE01000065.1, forward strand.
CCCAGCCGGAGAGATGCGGATGACGGCCCACCGCCACGGCATCGCGCACCGACATCGAGAACGTGTCGTGCACCGCCTGCGGCAGGTAGGCGCGGCGCAATGCCAGGGCCGCGGGCGGGGTCTCCAGCGGCGCGCGGCCGTCGAGCAGCACCACGCCGCCGTCCGGCTTGCGCAGCCCGGCCAGCACCGACATCAGCGTGGACTTGCCGACGCCGTTCGGGCCCACGATGCACCACAGCTCGCCAGCCTGCATGGACAAGCTCAGCCCATCGAGCAGTGAGCGCGTGCCGGCGCGCAACTGCAGGGACTGCAGCACCAGCGACGGACATGCGGTGACGGGTTCGTTCCAGGTCGGCATGGTGATCAGCGCGGCCTGCGCAGCAGTAGAAAGAGGAAGGTCGGCACGCCCAGCAGCGCTGTGATCACGCCCACCGGCAACTGCGCGGGTGCAATCACCGTGCGTGCCACCAGGTCGGCGGCCATCAGCAAGGTGCCGCCCAGCAAGGCCGAGGCAGGCAACATCAGGCGCTGGTCGTTGCCCCAGGCAAGGCGCACCAGGTGCGGCACCACCAGCCCGACAAAGCCGATCGAGCCGGCCGAGGTGATGGCCACCGCGATCGCCAGCGAGGCCAGCACGAACACCGACATGCGCACCGCGCCAACGCGCACGCCCAGCGCCTGCGCCACGGTCTCGCCCAGCAGCATGGCATTGAGCGAGCGCGCCAGCGGCATCGCCAGCAGCACGGCCAGCGCCAGCGCACCCAGCGCGAGCCCGTAGCTGGCGGTGCCGCCCAGGTCGCCGGTCAGCCAGAACAGCATGCCGCGCAAGCGGGCCTCGGGCGCCACGCTGAGGATCAGGGTAATGAGCGCGCCCCAGCCGGCGGCCAGGATCACGCCGGTCAGCAGCAGGCGCGAGCCGGCCTCATGATGGCCGCCCTGCACCTGCGGATGCAGCAGGTCGCGCCGCGCCAGCGTGGCCACCAGCACCATCGAGAACAGCGCGCCGCCGGCCGCGCCGGCCTGCACCGTCCACAGTGGCCACATCATCAGCATGGCGGTGAGCGCGCCCGTGGCCGCGCCACCCGACACGCCAAGCACATAGGGCTCGGCCAGCGGGTTGCGCAGCAGCACCTGCATCAGCGCGCCGGTCAGGGCCAGCAGGCCGCCGCAAGCGAACGCCGCGGCCGCGCGGGGCAGGCGCAGTTCACGCACGATGGCGCCGGCGGTATCGTCGGCGCCGCCGGACAGCGCCTGCCAGACCTGCGCGCCCGACAGCGGCACGCTGCCCACCGCCAGCGACAGCAGGAACACCGCCACGCCGGCGGCGGCAAGCATCAGCCAGACGGCTAGCGCGCGGCGCATGTCAGGCAACCACCATCATTTCTGGCGCCAGCCGAGCGTGACAAAGCCGGCGCGTCCCTGCGTGTTGTAGGGATAGGCGAGCTGGTAGTTCTTGTCGAACAGGTTTTCCACACGGGCGGCCACGAACCATTGCTTGTCGATGTTATAGCGGGCATTGAGGTTGACGATACCGTATCCGCCCAGCGTGCGCGAGCCGCTATCCATGCGCGTCGAGGAGATGATCCACTCGCCGCCCAGGCGGAAGTCGCCAAACTGGCGGCCCACGTCGAAGGCGGCATGGCGGCGCGCGCGGCGCAGCAACTGCGTATTGCTCTGCTCGTCCACCGGGTTCTGGAAGGTGATGCTGGCGCCCACGTCGGTGCCCATCAGCTTGGCGCGCCACGAGGCTTCGATGCCTTGCACCTTGGCCTTGTTGACATTCTGCGCCAGGAACAAGCCATTGGGCTGCAGCGCCGCGGTGATCAGGTTGTCATAGCGGGTCTCGAACACGGTCACGCGCAGCAGGCCGGCGGCGTCCGTGTTGTACTGCGCGCCCAGTTCGACCGACTTGGCACGCTCGGGCTTGATGCCGGGCTGGCCATAGCCCGGGTAGTACAGCTCGTTGAACGTCGGCGCGCGGAAGGCGTTGCTGGCGTTGGCGATCAGCTTGAACGCGTTGGTCAGGTTATAGCCATAGCCGGCGAAGTAGCTGGCCTGGCTGCCGAAATCCGAGTAATGGTCGTTGCGCACGTTGAGCTGCAACTGATGCTTGCCAAGGCGCCCGTCGTAGCCGCCAAACACCGAGGTCACGTTGCGGTTGGGCGCGGTATAGGTGCTGGAATCGAACTCCTGCTGCAGGTATTCGGTACCGAACAGCAAGGTGTGCGCGGGCGCCAGCGCGTATTCGTTCTGCCAGGTGTACTGGCGGTTACGTGTATTGAAGCGGCTGTCGAACAGGCCGTTCTTGGTGTTCTCGCTGCGATCCTCGCTCTGAGCCACCTTGAAGTGCGTGCTCCAGTCCCGTGTGATCTTGCCGTTGACAAAAGCGGATACGGTGTACAGCTCGCTGTTCATCCACCAGACATCGGTGGGCTTGCCCACCGTGCTGTCGTAGGAGAGCTTGCTCTTCGAATAGTAGGCGGTGACGCCGGCGTCCCAGTCGCTGGTGAAGCGATGCTTGACCTGGCCCGATACGCTCTTGTTGTCGTAGGGGTTGTCGTTGGGGTTGGCCTTGGGCTGCTGCTTGGTGTTGATGGCCGAGAAGCCGTCGGTCTTGATGGCCGAGCCGGTGATATTGAACGACGTGTCGCCGATCTGGCCGCCGTAGCCCACCGTGCCCTGGCGCGTATTGTTGCTGCCATACTCGATCTGCGCGTTGGCCGCCGGGGCCTGGCCCGCGCCGCTCTTGGTGAAGATCTGCACCACGCCGCCGATCGCATCCGAGCCATACAGCGCGGAAACGTTGCCGCGCACGATTTCGATATGGTCGATCTGGTCGGGCAGGATGTTCGAGAGCTGGGCCGTGCCGCTGCTGGCCGCCGAGATCCGCACGCCGTCAATCAGGATCAGCGTCTGATTCGAGTTGGCCCCGCGCATGAACAGGCTGGTATTGGCACCCAGGCCACCGTTGGCGGCAAACTCCACGCCGGCCTGCGTGCGCAGCAGCGAGCGCAGGTCGATCGCCTGCGAGTTGATGATGTCCTGCTGGGTCACCACCGTCGTGTGCGGCAATGCCTCGGTAATCGGCTGGGGTGTGCGGTTGGCGCTGACCACCACCGGCGCGAGCTGCGCGTCGGCGGCCGGCTGCACGGCGGCAGCCTCGCTGGCCTGGGCCACGGCGGCACCGGGCACGCACACGGCGAGCAGGGCCAGCAAGGCGACAGGCGTGGCGCAGACGTGTCGGGAGACAAAAACAGGGGCGGTCTTGTGGCGCGCCGGCAATGCCGGACGGCTCGACTTGTAAGACGATGAGCGCATGATGCGGATTATGGGAGAGAGCTGCCTGGTCCGTTCCCCCGCGGACCGTCTGGCGACGAAGCGCGCCGCTGGCTTGCGCGGCAAAAAGCAGCGGAGGGCGGCGCACTCTCGTTCAGGCCGGTATCCGGGCTGACGACACCAGCGATCACGGTCGCTTACCGTTGCGGGGCCGTTGCGGGGGCAGCACAGGTTGGCTCGGCCCTGCCCTGGCGGCGGCGGCTGGCTCCCTGTTTCCCGTTGAACTGCAACCCTGTAGTGAATAGGATTACGAGCACCTGGAACGTGCGCGAGTGTAGGCAGTTTCGAGGCAAGCGTCAATGCCGCGGCAAAACAGCGGGAAAGCGCCTGGAAACAGGCATAAAGCCGCCGCCACGGATGCCGTTAAACGACGATGCATGCAACTTCGGCTCGCAGGCCCGGTCACACACGTCTGCATTCGCCGTCCGCACGATAGCGCTTGGGCTAAAATCCCAAAACCCGAGACCCTAGATATGACAGGCTCTATGCTCACCGAACTCGAACAACTCGCCGCCAAGATCGGGCGTGTGCTGCACCATGCCGATACCCTGGCGGCGGAGAACCAGCGGCTGCGGGAGGAGATCGAACGCCTGCAGGCCGAAACCGGCCAGCTGCGCGGCGACCGCGAAGCCATGGCCGCCGACCGCGAGCTGCTCAATATCAAGATCGAGGAAGCGCAGCTGCGCATCCAGTCGATCCTGGACAAGCTGCCCACCGCCAGCGACGCCCGCCAGCTCGACCTGCTCGGCGAGGGCGAGGCGGCCAGGCTCGGCGAGGGCGAGGCGGCCAGCCGCGCCGAACAGAAGGCAACCGGAGAAAACGCATGAGCAATAAGCAAGTCGAAGTGAACATTGCCGGCCAGTCCTACCGGTTCGCCATCGCCCCCGACAACGAGGCCGCGCTGCTGGAAGCCGTGGCACTGGTAGACGACCAGATGACCCGGCTCAAGGGCGGGGTATCGGCCAAGGGCGTGGAACGCGTTGCCGTGATGGCCGCGATCAGCATCGCCTCGGACCTGCTCTCGCTCAAGCGCAAGCAGCAAGACGATGGCGCCATTCCCGTTGATGCGGTGCGTGCGCGCATTCGCGAGTTGAACGAACGCGCGGATGAAGCCCTGCGCCAGTACGCGCATGTGGGCACCAATTCGCCCGTGCCGCGCAACTGATGCCCTGCCCTGCGCCGGCGGTGTACCGCACGGCACAGGTGGGCGGCGCTACGTTCGCGATTTCGGCCCGATGTGCCCCACATGCCGCGCGCGTCAGCAAAATGTAACGACACGCAAAGACGGGCTTGGTATGGAAAGCCTCGCGGTGTATAGTGGAGCCAAGCCGCACCAAGCCACATCGTGGCGGCACCTTAGGTCGGGTTATCGCGCCTGACCGCCGTTTTCATCCCATCCAAGTTAGAAACGGCAAACGTCTGACAGCCATGCCAAAGCAGTATGCGTTTGGCAGTGCAAAAAGGTCAGACGTTTGACAGTTTCCCTGCCTGGTTCGTCAGGATCATATTCCTTGAACCGATAAGCATTTGTTGGTGCGGGATTATGCCGTGTGGGCGAGCGCGTCGCATGGTTCATAGTTGCAGTCTGGACTCCCTGAATCGGTGATGTACCCGAAATGCGGCTTCCGCAGCCACTCTGAACCTCACTTGGGTTCAGGATGCCGATCCAGCGGCCGAGGCGGGGACCCCTCTAAAGGCGGTGGTTATTCAACCACCGCCTTTTCCTTTTGTGGCGCGGGCCAACCTGCGTTGCCTCTGCAGTGCCCCCTCCCTCTGTTTTTGCGCCACGGCCCACATCCGCCAGACGGTTTTCTTTTGGCCGTGCTTGCTGCAACATATCGCTGTCGCCAACGTCACGCCCGCCCTGCCCGCCCATGAGCCGATCCACGCAAGCCAATGCCGCCGCGCGCGCCCGCCAGTACTGGCTGATGAAGTCGGAACCCGACGAGGCCAGCATCGATACGCTGGCCGAACGCGGCACCTTGCCATGGACCGGCGTGCGCAACTACCAGGCCCGCAACTTCATGCGCGACGGCATGCAGATCGGCGACGGCGTGCTGTTCTATCACTCCTCCTGCCCCCAGCCCGGCATTGCCGGCCTGGCCGAGGTCAGCTCACACGCCTACCCAGATCCCACCCAGTTCGACCCGAACAGCGATTACTACGACGCCGCCGCCAAGCCCGAGGCACCGCGCTGGATGCTGGTTGATGTGCGCTTTATCGGCAAGGGCCCGCTGATTTCGCTGGCCGACCTGCGCGCGCATGACGAACTGGCCGACATGGTCGTGCTACGCCGCGGCAACCGGTTGTCGATCACGCCGGTGACCCCGGCCGAATGGCGTTTCATCACCACGCGGCTGATGCGCTAGCCTGGCACCGACGGTCACAGTAGCGGCATGACACAATGGCTGCCGATAACATAACTACAACGCCAACAAGGTCGATTCCGCGTCATGAGCTTTTCCCTGATTCCCGGGCTGCTGCTGCTCGGCGCCTTTACCGGCTTTTGCGCCGGCTTGCTTGGGGTAGGCGGCGGCATGCTGATGGTGCCCTTCCTCACGCTGCTGTTTACCGCCCTGGCCTTCCCTCTTGAGGCCATCGTCCATATGGCCATCGCCACCTCCATGGCAACCATCCTGTTTACTTCGCTGTCCTCGGTACGCGCCCACCACAAGCGCGGCATGGTGCGCTGGAAGCTGGTGTTCGCGCTGGCGCCCGGCATCCTGATTGGCGGCATGATCGGCGGCGGAAAGGTGTTCGCGGCGCTCAAGACCAGCTGGCTGTCGCTGCTCTTCGCCGTGTTCGTGGGCTTTTCCGCGTGGCAGATGTTGCGCAACCGCAAGCCCGCGCCGCACCGGCAACTGCCGGGCACGCCCGGCATGCTGGGCGCCGGCGGCGTGATTGGCTTCCTGTCCAGCCTGGTGGGTGCGGGCGGCGGCTTTGTCTCGGTGCCGTTCATGACCTGGTGCAACGTGCCCATCCACAATGCCGTGGCCACCTCGGCCGCACTCGGGTTTCCCATCGCGGTGGCGAGTGTGATCGGCTATGTGTGGAGCGGGCTGGGCCAGACCGGGCTGCCAGCCGGCTCGCTCGGCTACATTTACCTGCCGGCGCTGGCGGTGATCGCGGTTGCCAGCGTGCTGACCGCGCCGCTGGGCGCGCGCACCGCGCACCGGATGGATGTCGGGCAACTGAAGAAGGTCTTCGCCTGCCTGCTGTTCAGTCTGTCGGCCTATATGCTGTGGAAGGCCTGGCACGCGTTCTGAGGCGGCAGGTGCCGCGGATACAAGTAGATACAAGGCCGCGCGCAACGTAGCGGAACGATCACCTGGGCGGCGCGTCTGATACCCATCGTCTTGAAAGGGAGAATCCAATGAAACATCTGCTTGCCGCCACGCTGCTCGGTACCACCGCCATGGTTGCCTCCGCCCAGGGCGGCGGCCCGACCCACGAGCCGGCGCCCGCCGGCGTGCTGTCGCTGTCCGCCCAGGCCGCCACCGAGGTGCCGACCGACGTGGTCCACCTGACACTCGCCGCCGAGCAGGAAGGCGCGGAGCCGGGCGCGATCTCCTCGGCGCTGTCGGCCAAGACGGCGGATGTGATTGCACAGGCCAAGCGTACCAACGGTGTGCAGGCGCAATCGGGCGGCTTCACCATCTATCCGTCCAACGACAAGAACGGGCGCATCAGCACCTGGCGCGGCCGCGCCGAGGTGATTCTGGAATCGCGCGATTTCACGGCCGTGTCCAAGCTGGCCGGGCAACTCGCCAGCCAGATGCAGGTGCAGAACATCAGCTTCTCGCTCTCGCGCGAAGCCCGCATGGCGGCCGAGACCAAGCTGACCGAACAGGCCGTGGCCTCGTTCCGCGACAAGGCGCAGGCCACCACCAAGCTGTTCGGCTACGGCAGCTACACCATCCGCGAAGTGCAGGTGGGCGAGGTAGGTGCGGTGCAACCGATGCCGCGCATGTACGCGGCCAAGGCCATGATGGCCGATTCCGCGCCGGTGCCGGTCGAGGGCGGCAAGGCCCAGGTCACCGTGACGGTGAACGGCTCGGTGCAGATGCTGAAATAAGCGCTGCCCGACGCCACAGGCAAGAAGCAGAAGACAGCAAGCACAAGGCACAAGAACAAGGCCCCTGCCACGCAAGCGGCAGGGGCCTTGTTCATGACGCATAAGCCATCAACGAGCGGCGGTGCCTACAGCTCCCCAAATTGCTGGCGCAGCACGTTCTTCTGCACCTTGCCCATGGTGTTGCGCGGCAGTTCGTCGACCAGGTGCACGCGCTTGGGCACCTTGAAATTGGCAATGCGACCCTTGAGCCCGCCGATCAGGCTCAGCGCATCCAGCGAGGCACCGGGCTTGCCAACCACCACCGCCACCACCGCCTCGCCAAAATCGGCATGCGGCACGCCGATCACGGCGCTCTCCGCCACGCCCGGCATCTCGTCGATAAAGCTCTCGATCTCCTTGGGGTAGACGTTGTAGCCACCGGAGATGATCAGGTCCTTGCTGCGGCCGACGATGGTCAGGTAGTCGTCGGGCACCTTGCGCTCGCCCACCTGGCTCACGATGGCACCGCCAAAGCGGCCCACGTCGCCGGTCTTGAACCAGCCATCGGCGGTGAACTCTTCCTGCGTCTTCTCCGGCATGCGCCAGTAGCCCTTGAACACGTTCGGGCCGCGCACTTCCACATTGCCGATCTCGCCGGCCGCGCAAGGCTTGCCGTCGCCATCGACCACGCGCACCGACACACCCGGCAATGCCTTGCCGACGGTGCCGCCGATGCGCTCGCCGTCCTGCGCTTCGTACGGGTTGGAGACCAGCATCACGGTCTCGCTCATGCCGTAGCGCTCCAGGATGGTGTGGCCGGTGCGCTCGCGGAAGGCATCGAAGGTTTCCGGGCGCATGCGGCGGCAGGTGTCGTCGTCAAAGCGCGGCTCCTGCACCCGTGGGCACGCCCATCATCACGGTGCAGCGCGGCAGGAACTTGAGGATCTGCGCCATGTCGAGCTTGGGCGCCCAGATCATCTTGGCGCCGGCCAGGAGCGCGCCGTGCGACGCGACGAACAGGCCATGCACGTGGAAGATCGGCAGCATGTGCAGCAGCACGTCGTCGCTGCGCCAGCCCCAGTACGCGTGCAGCGTCTTGGCGTTGGAGGCCAGGTTGCCGTGCGTGAGCATGGCGCCCTTGCTGCGGCCCGTGGTGCCCGAGGTGTAGAGAATGGCGGCGAGCTCGTCGGCGCCGCGCGCCACCGTGGTGAAGTGATCCGGTTGCGCAGCGGCGCGGGACAGCAGCGAGCCGGAGCGGTCGTCGTCCAGCGTGAACACGTGCTTGGTGCCGTGGCGGAACGCCACCTTGGACACCCAGCCGAAATTGGCGCTGCTGCATACCACCACCGCCGGCTCCGCGTTGCCGACAAAGTAGTCGATCTCGGCTTCCTGGTAGGCGGTATTGAGCGGCAGGTAGATGTAGCCCGCGCGCAGCGTGGCGAGGTACAGGAACAGCGCCTCCGGCGATTTTTCCACCTGCACCGCCACGCGCGCGCCCTCGGGCAGCTTGAGCGCGGCCAGCAGGTTGGCCATCTTGGCGGTGGCGCGGTCCAGGTCGTCCCAGCTGTAGTAGAGGCCGTCGTGGGTTTCAATGCAGCAGGCGCTGCGGTCCGCCGGGAAGCGGGATTCGAATAGGGCGAACAGGTTGGCGTTCATATTGCGGAAGATAAAAAACGGAATCGGCAACAGCATGGGCAATCCGCACGGGCAATCCGATCGATAGCCGGCAATGATACCTAATGCGATTGCCAGTGCTAAGGCCAGTGCTATTGCCCGCTAAAGCGCGGCGGCCGGCGCGCAAGGAATGCCGCCACGCCTTCGGCATGGTCGGCGCTGTCGCCGTAGCGGAAATGCGCGTCGAGCTCCGCCGCGGTGAGCGGCGCGGGCGCCGGCGCCAGGCGGCGGATGCTCTCCTTGTTGATGCGGGCGGCCAGCGGCGCGCCAGCCACGATGCGCTTCACGGCCGCGGCGACTTCCTCGCCGAGTGCCGCTGCCGGCACCACGCGCGTCAGCAGCCCTTTCTCGCGCGCCTCGGCAGCGTCGAACACCCTGCCCTCCAGCAGGATCTCCAGCGTCACGGCGCGGCCCGCCAGGGCCAGCAGCCCGGTCAGCTCGCCGGGCGCCATGGGAAAGCCGAGCCGGTTGATCGGCACGCCGAAGCGGCTGTCGTCGGCGGCGATGCGCAGGTCGCAATGGCAGGCAATCTCCAGCCCGCCGCCCACGCAAACCCCTTCGATCATGGCCAGCGTCGGATGCAGGCAGCCCGCGATGGCGGCCAGCGCAGGGCCAATCACCGCCTCGTGGTAGCTGCGCAGCGCGGCGGCGCCGCCCCGCTCCTCGGGAAACTCGGCAATGTCGGCGCCGGCGGCAAAGTTGCCATCGGCGCCGCGCACCACCACGCAGCGCAGCGAGGGATCGGCGGACAACGCCGCAAAGCCCTGCGCCAGCGCACGCCACATCGCCACGGAGATGGCATTGAGCTTGCCCGCGTGGGACAGCGTGACCGTGGCCACGTCGCCCTCACGCGCGAACGCCACCGTGCCGCTCATGCCTGCGCTCCACACCGGTGGGAAACATCGGAAACCATGCGGCTCTCCTCCATCAATCGATCTTGGCGCCGGACTGCTGCACCACCGTGGCCCAGCGCTTGATCTCGGCGCGCTGGAACTGCGCGAACTGCTCTTGCGTGAAAGCCGGCGTGTCGGAGCCGTTGGCGATCCAGATCTGCTTCATCTCGGGCGTGTTCAGCGCCTTCTCCACTTCGGTGTAGAGCCTGTCGACGATGTCCTTGGGCGTGCCCTTGGGCACCCACATCGCGTACCAGGTGGAGACTTCGTAGTTAGGCACCCCAGCCTCGGCGGCGGTGGGCACATTCGGGAACGCGGCCGAGCGCTTGGTCGACGCCACCGCCAGCGCCTTGATGCGGCCGGCGCGGATGTGCTGGGCCGAGGAGCCGAGACCGTCGAAATCCATGTCCACCTGGCCCGCGATCAGGTCGGACAGCGCGGGGCCCGCCCCCTTGTAACCCCTTGTAGGGAATATGCGTGATGAAGGTCTTGGTCTGCAGCTTGAACAGCTCGCCTGCCAGATGGTGGGAAGAGCCATTACCGGCCGAGGCATAGTTCAGCTTGCCGGGGTTCTTCTTGGCATAGGCGATCAGCTCGCCCAGCGTGTTGGCGGTGACCTTGGCCGGGTTCACCACGATCACCTGCGGCGGCTGCGCGATCACCGTGATGGGGATGAAATCCTTCTCGATGTCGTAGTCGAGCTTCTTGTAGAACGACGGCGCGATGGCATGGTGCGCGCCGCCAATGAAAACCGTATAGCCATCCGGCGCGCCCTTGGCCGCGATGCTCGCACCCACGGTGCCGCCGGCGCCGCCGCGGTTGTGCCGCCGGCGCCGCCGCGGTTGTCGATCACGAACTGCTTGCCGAGCTGCTTGGAAAGCTGCGCGGTCAGCGGGCGGGCAAAGGCATCGGTGCCACCGCCGGCCGGGAACGGCACGATCACGGTGATGGGCTTGGACGGCCAGGTGTCGGCCTGCGCCACCGGGGCTAGCGCACCCAAACCCGCGCCTAGTGCGCAAGCCAGCCCTGCCAGTTGAAACTGACGACGATTCATGACGCTGTCTCCTCTCTCTTCTGCTGTGGAAAGTCAAAACGAAGAACTGCTGGAATGGCCCGCGAACGCGGCCCGCGGCCTTGTCTTTTACCTGACCAGGGTTACAGCAGCTTGCTCACCGCGCGGCTCATGCGCGGGGATCCGTTGCCAAGGCGCACCAGATTGTCATCTAGCGCCTCGGGCACGTAAAGATAATTCACCATCATCCCGCACGACTGCGCGCGCCCCTTGCGCGACAGGTCGGCGGCCCAGTTCAGGCGCTCCACGCAGGCACCATTGCCCAGGTGGAAACGCGCCACCGGATCGGCCGGCAGCGCCTGCTGGCGCTCGCGCACCAGGTAGTGCGCCGCCAGCGTCAGCGCGGTATCGCGCACCGTCGCGTCGTCCGAGTCGGGCGGCAGCGCAGCCAGCCATCCAGCGCCGTCGGCAGGTGGCGTGCCGTTGCGCTCGCTCCAGCGCGCCAAGCGCTTGCCGCCCAGCACCTTGGCCACCGACTCGCCGTCGCGCTTGCGCAGCCAGTCAGCGAACCCGGGAATGGGCGAGAGCGTGGCGAACTGCTTGAGCTTGGGAAACTCGCGCTGCAATACCCCGATCACGCGCTTGAGCAAGAAGTTGCCGAAGCTCACGCCGCGCAGGCCTGGCTGCGTATTGGAGATGGAATAGAAGATCGCCCACTTCACGCGGCGCAGGTCCTCCAGCGGCGCGGCTTCGTCCAGCAGCGCGTGGACGTTGGCGGCCATCTCGGGCACGAAGGCCACCTCGACAAAGATCAGCGGCTCGCGCGGCATGCGCGGGTGGAAGAAGGCATAGCAGCGGCGATCGGAATCGAGCCGGTTGCGCAGGTCCGCCCAGGACGCGATCTCGTGCACCGCCTCGTAGCGGATCAGTTTTTCCAGCAGCGACGCGGGCGAGTCCCAGGTGATGGGCTGCAGTTCCAGCAGGCCCACGTCGAACCAGTTGGAGAACAGCGCCTCCAGGTCGTCGTCGAGCGGGCGCAGGCCCGGCACGCGCTTGTGCCAGCGCAACATGTCCGCACGCAGGCCGATCAGGAAATGCAGGCCGCAAACACTCGCGCCCTCCTGCCCGTGCAGCGCCGCCAGCCGCTTGAAGAAACGGATGCGCGCGTTGGACATGGCCTGCGCAAGCCCCGGCGCGGATTTGGGCGGCTTGCCCTCCTTGACGTCGTCATCCGATTCCGCGCCGCCGCTGGCCGCGACTTCCGCCAGCACGCCGAGCATGGCCTGGCGTGCATCATCGCCCGCGGCTTCGTATTCGGCCCGCCAGGTTTGCGCTGCGGTATTGGCGGCGCTGTCGGTCAGGCGCGCATCGAAGCATTGACGCAGTTGCTCGCGCTGCCGGCGCAGCACGCGCACCGGCAGCGCCACGGCCTTGGCGTCCGCCTTGGCATCGGCACCCGTATTCGGCTTGGCGCGGTCATCGCCCTTGCGGCCCCACCACCGGCCAAAGCGGGACAACAGGGATTGCGCCGACGGCTCCAAGCCGCTCAGGGGCGCGCTGACTTTCTGTTCGCTATTGCTGAGGGAATCCATGGACATACCTGCTCTGTGCGCTTCGGTTGGCCGCTATCGATCAACGGGTGATTTACCGGCCAGTTGCAGGCGGCCGGGCTGTGCTTTGGGGATGGGATCGCCACCGCTATCGTCAGCCTCGGCAACCTCGGCGGCGTCCAGTGCCCTGAGCGCGCCGCGCTGGCGCAGCAAGTGCGTCTTCATCAGGGTCTCGGCGCCTTCCGGGTCATGCGCCTTGAGCGCGGAGAACACCGACAAGTGCTCGGCGCAGGATTCGCGGATGCGGCCCGGCAGCTTCAGGCTCTTGTGGCGCGACAGCCGCAGCACCTTGCGCAAGTCGCTGATCAGGCCGGACAGCCAGCGGTTGCCGGCGAGCCGCTGGATGGCTTCATGGATCTGGTAATTGGTTTCGTAGTAGGCATCGATATTGCCGGCCTGCGCATACCGGGCCAGGTCGGCGTGCAGGCTTTCGAGCGCATCGAGGTCCTCGGCGGTGGCGTTGCGCGCCGCCTCATAGGCGCAGCGGCCTTCCAGCAGCGCCATCAGCGGGAAGATCTCGTCGAGATCCTGCTCGGACAAGGCGTTGACGAAACAGCCGCGGCGCGGCTCGAGCCGCACCAGTCCTTCGGAGACCAGCACCTTGAGCGCCTCGCGCATCGGCGTGCGCGAGATCCCCATCGACTCGGCCACCGTGGCCTCGTCGATCCAGGCGCCGGGCATCAGCGCGTGCTCGTCGATCATGGCGCGCAGGCGCTCCGCGACTTCGAGGTACAGGGCCTGCTGGATGATGCGCATGGTGCCTCCGGGCGGAAGAATGCAATGGCATCGGGGTGGCTTGCGGCACGGTGAAATGTGTCTTGCCAGGCCCAATAATTCATAATTATGAATAACGGCGACCGGATGACAAGACAATTCGATGTTGCACAGCCGCATGCACGGCATGCGCCACTACGGCTAAAAGGTACCTATACGACACTTTACGTGGCCGCGAGAGATCCCGCGTGCGTCCTAGCCCGCCAAACCCCTTGCCGCGTGGATGCCGAACCAGTGCGGCACGTGCGCAATGGCCTCATGCAACGTGCCCAGTACCCGGAAACTGAATCCGGTCACGACCGGCGAAGGCGGCTTGATATCGGGCACCACCACCACCTGCGCACCCGAGCGGCTAGCGGCCGTTGCGCCGTTCTCGCTGTCCTCGAAGGCCAGGCACGCCTGCGGCGCCACGCCGAGGCGCTCAGCGGCAAGCTGGTACAGCGCCGGGTCCGGCTTGCCGCGCCGCACCTCGTCACCACCCGAGACCGAAGAAAAGAAATCCAGCACGCCCACGCGCCCGAGCCGGTCCTGGATCTCCTCGACGCAGGATGACGATGCCACCGCGCAGGGAATGCCCGCGCCACTCAGCACCGACAGCAATTCCTTTGCGCCGGGCTTGAGCGGAAACCGGGGCCCGCTGGCCGGCGCATGCAGTTGCGCACCGGCCAGCGCCTGCACCTGGCGGAAGGCATGCTCACCGCCAAGCAGGGCAACCAGGAAGGCATCGGACTCCGGCCTGGCCTTGCCGATGACCTGCACGTAGTCGCTGGCCGCCAGCGTGATGCCGATCTCGCGCGCGGCGCCGATCCAGGCTTGCATGATGGCGCGCTCGGAATCGATCAGCAGGCCATCCATATCGAAGATGGCAGCGGAAAACGGGCTCACCTGCGGGGTCATCTGCGGGGTCATCCGCGGGGTCATCCGCGCCAGCTTCAACGGACCGGGGCCTGCGCGGTCTGTCCGTGACGGTTGGCCCAAACCACCATGGCGATGCCAGCCAGGATCATCGGCAGGCTCAGCCACTGGCCCATGGAGAAGTTCAGTGCCAGCAGGCCCAGGATGAACCGCCGTAGCCGATCAGGAACACGCCCGAGACCGCGCCCATGGGGCGCGGCTTCCTGGCGAACAGCCACAGGATGATGAACAGCGCCACGCCTTCGCCGGCAAACTGATAGAGCTGGGATGGATGGCGGGGAATGTTGTCGCCGGCCTGCGGGAAGATCATGCCCCACGGCAGGTCGGTGGGGCGGCCCCACAGCTCGCCGTTGATGAAGTTGCCGATGCGCCCGGCCGCCAGCCCGCAGGGGATCATCGGCGCGATGAAGTCGGTGACCTCCATCCAGTGCCGCCCGCGCAGCTTGCCGAACAGCCACATCGCCACGATCACGCCCAGGAAGCCGCCGTGAAAGGCCATGCCGCCCTCCCACACCTTGAAGATCTCAAGCGGATGGCTCAGGTAGTAATCGGCCTTGTAGAAGAACACATAGCCCAGCCGCCCGCCCAGGATCACGCCCAGCACGCCGAAGAACAGCATGTCGTCCAGGTCCTTGACCGTCCAGCCCTGGGCCGCGATATGCGGCTGGCGGATGCGCAGGCGGCCGAACCACAGGAACATGATGAACCCGGCGAGGTACATCAGCCCGTACCAGCGGATGGCAAGCGGGCCGAGATGAATCGCAACCGGATCGAATTGGGGATGAATCAGCATGTTTGCCGTGGTTAGGGTTGTAAGGAGGCCGCGCGCGGGCAACTTGGCGTCCGGCGCGGCATCAGGGTTCAGGCTGCGTCCGTCAGGTGCCTTGCCGCAGCGACAATGCCAGACTCAGTACCAGACTCAGTGCCGGACTCCGTGCCCGGCTTTATGCCAGCCTTTTGCGTCAGCGTCATGGCAGAGGCCAGCGCGCCGGCGATCTCGATAAACGATCGCAGCACGGGGCTCACACTGTCGGCACCAGCCTCCCGCCACACCAGGCCGGTTTCGATATCGGGCCCGGCATCGCGCAACGGCAGGTAGGACACACCGGTACGGCGAAGGTTGCACAGCGAGGCCGGCACCAGCGCCACCCCCATGCCGGCGGATACCAGGCTGACAATGGTCTGCATCTGGATGGCCTCCTGGGCGATCACCGGTGTGAGGCCTTCGCGCGCGTAACAGCCCGTAATGATGTCATAAAACGCTGGCGCGCTTCGCCGGGGAAAGATAATAAGCGGCTCGTGCGCCGCATCTTTTAGCGAAACACCCTCCTGCGCCGCCGCGCCGTCCGGGCGCCAGCCTTCCGGCACGGCCAGCACCAGCGGCTCGCGCACCAGCGGCAGGTAGGCAACGCCATGCGGCATGGCCGGCAATTGCGGGCGGATCACCAGCCCGGCGTCGATGCCGCCGTCGATCAGGGCCTCCAGCTGGATATCGCTTGTGGCCTCGCGCAGCTGCAGCTGCACATTGGGATGCCTGGCCCGGAAGCGCCGCAGCAGATCGGGCAGGATGCCGTAGTCGGCCGTGCTGACAAAGGCCAGCGACAACGTGCCAGCCTCCCCGCGCGCCAGCCGCTGGGCCAGGCCCGGCAGCGCGGCGGCGTCCGCCAGCACGCGGCGCACCTCCGGCAGCCACTGCTGGCCGGCCGGGGTGAGCGCCACCGAGCGCCGCGTGCGGGCGAACAGCTGGACGCCGATCTCCTCCTCCAGCGCCTGGATCTGCTGGGACAGCGGCGGCTGCGTCATGGCCAGGCGCCGTGCGGCGCGGCCAAAATGCAACTCCTCCGCCACCGTAACGAAGTAGCGCAACTGACGCAGGTCCACGGGGACTCCTGATATGTTTTTCGACTCAATAAAGGTTGAATAATATATTTGACACGATAAAAGGCAAGCGGCATGCTCTCGTCCACAACATGGCAAGAGCCTGCCCGGTCCTCGGAACCCCTGAGGCGCCCCGCGCAAGCCGGCACACTTCCCCCGGAGATTCCCATGGCATACAACAAACGCTCGCAGCACATCACGCAAGGCGTGGCGCGCTCCCCCAACCGCTCGATGTACTACGCGCTGGGCTACAAGAAGGAAGACTTCGACAAGCCGATGGTGGGCATCGCCAACGGCCACTCCACCATCACGCCGTGCAACTCCGGCCTGCAACGCCTGGCCGACGCGGCGGTTGCCGCCGTCAAGGCCTCCGACGCCAACCCGCAGATCTTCGGCACCCCGACCATCTCGGACGGCATGTCGATGGGCACCGAAGGCATGAAGTACTCGCTGATCTCCCGCGAAGTCATCGCCGACTGTATCGAGACCGCGGCCCAGGGCCAGTGGATGGATGGCGTGGTCGTGATCGGCGGCTGCGACAAGAACATGCCGGGCGGCATGATCGCGCTGGCGCGCACCAACGTGCCGGGCATCTATGTGTACGGCGGCACCATCAAGCCGGGCAACTGGAAGGGCAAGGACCTGACCATCGTGTCGTCGTTCGAGGCCGTGGGCGAGTTCACCGCCGGGCGCCTGAGCCAGGAAGACTTCGAAGGCGTTGAGAAGAACGCCTGCCCGTCGTCGGGCTCGTGCGGCGGCATGTACACCGCCAACACCATGAGCTCCTCGTTCGAGGCACTGGGCATGTCGCTGCTGTACTCGTCGACCATGGCCAACCCGGACCAGGAAAAGGTCGACAGCGCCGCCGAATCGGCACGCGTGCTGGTCGAGGCGATCAAGAAGGACATCAAGCCGCGCGACATCATCACGCGCAAGTCCATCGAGAACGCGGTCTCGCTGATCATGGCCACCGGCGGCTCCACCAACGCCGTGCTGCACTACCTGGCGATCGCCCACTCGGCCGAAGTGGAATGGACCATCGACGACTTCGAGCGTATCCGCCGCCAGGTGCCGGTGATCTGCAACCTGAAGCCGTCGGGCCAGTACGTGGCCACCGACCTGCACCGCGCGGGCGGCATTCCCCAGGTCATGAAGATCCTGCTCAAGGCAGGCCTGATGCACGGCGACTGCCTGACCATCACCGGCCGCACCCTGGCCGAGGAACTGGAAAACGTGCCGGACACCCCGCGCGCCGACCAGGACGTGATCATGCCGATCGAAAAGGCGCTCTACAAGGAAGGCCACCTGGCCATCCTGAAGGGAAACCTGGCACCGGAAGGCGCCGTCGCCAAGATCACCGGCCTGAAGAACCCGGTCATCACCGGCCCGGCCCGCGTGTTCGAGGACGAGCAAAGCGCCATGGACGCCATCCTGGCCGACAAGATCAACGCCGGCGACATCCTGGTGCTGCGCTACCTGGGCCCCAAGGGCGGCCCCGGCATGCCTGAAATGCTGGCCCCCACCTCGGCCATCATCGGCAAGGGCCTGGGCGAGTCGGTCGGCTTCATCACCGATGGCCGCTTCTCGGGCGGCACCTGGGGCATGGTGGTCGGCCACGTCGCACCGGAAGCGCACGTGGGCGGCAACATCGCGCTGGTGCAGGAAGGCGACTCGGTCACCATCGACGCGCACAAGCTGCTGCTGGAACTCAACGTGAGCGAAGAAGAGCTGGCCAAGCGCCGCGCCGCCTGGAAGCAGCCGGCACCGCGCTACACCCGTGGCGTGCTGGCCAAGTTCGCCAAGCTGGCATCGACCGCCAGCAAGGGCGCTGTGACGGACTGAGGATTGGCGCGTTAAGCCCTATCGTCAAAGTGAAAATGCCCGCGAGCGATCGCGGGCATTTTTTATGGTGCGGTGGATTTTCCTCACATCCCGCCCGGGTCGCGCTCGATCTCTTCGAGCGTGGCGTCCAGCCATTCCACCAGCCGGGCCTCCATCGCCTGCGTCAGTTCCGCCGCCAGCTGCGCGGTCAGCGGGGCCAGGCGCGACTGCAGCGTGGCCTCGGTATGGGCCTCCACCACCTGCGGCCATTCGGTGCGAAACCGCATCATCACGCGGGTCAGCAGCTCGCTGCGCACCGCGCGCAGCTCTTCCGGGCTGGGCGGCGGGCTGGGGTGGTGCGTGGCATGGGAAGCCGAGTAGGCGCCGTCCTGGGTGGACGGGGCTGGCGAGTGCAGAGCGGGAATCTCGGGAGCGGCCATGCCTTCGCCGGTCTCCCGGGGCATGACGACATGGGTGACCGGGCCGGGCCAGGTCATGTCATGGGCGGGCTGGGCATGGCTGGGGCTGCTGGCGCCGGCGTCCGACCACGCCACCGTCTGCGGCGCCCTTGGCGCATCCGGCGCCGGTTGCCTGGCGCCGTCGGTGGGCAGGTCGATCACCTCCGTCAGCAGCGGAATGCTGTCGTTGGGCCCGATGCGCGGGATCACCCGCGAGGTGGTGCGTTCGGTCATGCGGCATCCCCCTTACCCTGTGTTGCCTGGCCTGCCTGGCCTGCCTGGGCGATATCGTGGTGCGCCAGCGGATAGCCGCGCTCGCGATACAGGCGAAAGCGTTCGCGCCCGGCGGCACGGTCGTCGGCGTCGCTGCCGACCACCTCGATCATGCGCTCAAAGCTCGCGAACTGCGCCGGCGGCTCAGCGCTGAGATTGATCAGCAACTGATGGTGCGGGGCCTGGTCCAGCGTGGCCGCCAGCACAATCGGCGTCACCTCGGCGTTCGGGCTGTCCACGCCGCAATGCGGCAGGAAATCCAGCGCGGAGAACGTCCACAAGCGCGCATCGAGCTGCGCCAGCTGTTCCGGCGCGCCATGCACCACCAGTTTCTGGCCGGCGCCGTACGCCTTGCGGATCAGCCGGCAAGCGTAGCCGA
Source organism: Cupriavidus basilensis OR16 (assembly GCF_000243095.1). Lineage (GTDB taxonomy): Bacteria > Pseudomonadota > Gammaproteobacteria > Burkholderiales > Burkholderiaceae > Cupriavidus > Cupriavidus basilensis_D. The sequence goes on from NZ_AHJE01000065.1 coordinate 95,703, forward strand.
GCTTGTCCGGCACGTTGCTGTGAAAATCGATACGCGTCATGGGTAAAAGCCAGTCCTGTGAATACTAGGCGGGACCCGGTGCAAGGCGAGCCGGCGCCAGAAGGCGGCGCCGGCTCGCGCGCAGCATCAGGCGGCGGCGCGGTCCATCAGGAACTGCGCCAGCAGGGGCACCGGGCGGCCGGTGGCGCCCTTGGCGGCGCCACTCTTCCAGGCGGTGCCGGCGATGTCCAGGTGGGCCCAGTCGTACTTCTCGGTATAGCGCGCCAGGAAGCAGGCGGCGGTCACGCTGCCGGCCGGGCGGCCACCGATATTGGCCATATCGGCAAAGTTGGACTTGAGCTGGTCCTGGTAGTCATCGTCCAGCGGCATGCGCCAGGCGGTGTCCATGGCCTTGCGGCCGGCCTGCAGCAGCTGGTCCGCGAGGCCGTCGTTGCGAGCGTACAGGCCGCTGTTGACGTGGCCCAGCGCAATGATGCAGGCGCCGGTCAGGGTGGCTACGTCGACCACGGCGGCCGGCTTGAAGCGCTCCACATAGGTCAGCGCGTCGCACAGGACCAGGCGGCCTTCGGCATCGGTGTTGAGGATCTCGATGGTCTGGCCGGACATGCTGGTGACCACGTCGCCGGGCTTGGTGGCGTTGCCGGACGGCATGTTCTCGCAGGTGGGGACCACCGCGATCACGTTCAGCTTGAGGCCCATCTCGGCCACCGCCTGCAGCGTGCCCAGCACCGAGGCGGCGCCGCACATGTCGTACTTCATCTCGTCCATGCCTTCGCCAGGCTTGAGCGAGATGCCGCCAGTATCGAAGGTGATGCCCTTGCCCACCAGCACCACCGGCGCCTGCTTGGCCGAGGCGCCGTCGTAGCGCAGCACGATGAACTGGGGCGGCTCGATCGCGCCCTTGGTGACCGCCAGGAAGGCGCCCATCTTGAGGGCTTCGAGCTGCTTGCGGCCGAGCACTTCCACCTTGAGCTTGTGGCGCTTGGCGATGCCGCGCGCGGTATTGGCCAGGTAGGTAGGCGTGCAGACGTTGGACGGCAGGTTGCCCAGATCCTTGGTCAGCTCCATGCCGCTGGCAATGGCCGCGCCACGGACCACGGCCTGGGCGGCTGCCTTGGCGTCCACCGCGTCCACCGTCAGCACCACCTTGCGCAGGCCAGGGAGATTGTCCGCGCCGTTGCCCTTCGCGTTGGCGCGCTTGAGGCCGGGATGGCGCTCCAGCAGGCGGTAGCCGGCTTCGCGGATCAACGTCACGGTGCTGATCAGGCGCCAGGACAGGTCACGGGCGTTGCCGGCCTGCTGGGGCGCCTGCTGCTGGGCGAGGCACCACAGCACATTGGCGGCGCGCGTGGCGGACAAGGCACGCAGCGCGGTGCGCACGGCCTCGGCGAACGCCTTGTCGCCGAACTCCGCTTCCTTGCCAAAGCCCACCAGCAGCACGCGGGCGGCGCCCACGCCGGCCACTTCGTGCAGCATCAGCTGGGTACCGCGCTTGCCTTCGAAATCGCCCAGCTTGACGAGCCGGGAAACCAAACCCTTGGTTGCTACGTCGAGTGCCTTGGCCACACCGGCCAGGCTCTGTCCCTCAAACAGGCCCACCACCAGACAATCGGTCTTGGTTGCCAGGAAACCATTTTGGCCCGCTTTGCTCCAATCCAAGGCTTTTGTGCTAAATTCCATCGCGCTTCCTTCCAGGGGCTCGTCCACCACGAAAGCTCCTATTATCCGCGATTTGCTGCCGCTGGTCCGCTATGCTTGCTAGCAGGCACCGCGGCACCGACATCGCCCGCGCCGGCCGGCAGCCCGGAACCGACTCCGCATGATCTTTCAACAAGCCTTGCGTCGCGAGCTCGCCTACACCGCTGGCGCGGTGTTCCTGGTCATGCTGACCTTCATGCTGACCTCGCTCGTAATCCGTATTCTCGGCATGGCCGCCAATGGCCAGGCCAGCCCCAATGACGTCCTGATGCTGATCGGCCTGGCCACCATTGGCTACCTGTCGATCCTGCTGTCCGCCACCCTGTTCATCCTCCGACCTGATCGTGCTCACGCGCTGGTACAAGGACTCGGAGATGGTGGTGTGGTTCTCGGCCGGCATCTCGCTGCGCGACCTGGTCAAGCCGGTGCTGCAGTTTGCCGCGCCCTTCATCATCATGTCGCTGCTGCTGGGCATGTTCGCATGGCCGTGGGCCAACCAGCAAAGCGCCCTGTTCCGCGACCGCTTCGAGCAGCGCGGCGTGCTGTCCATGATTGCCGCCGGCCGCTTCATCGAGCCGGCCAAGGGCAACTACGTGCTGTTCATCGAAGGCATCGACGCCGACATGAAGCATGCGCGCAATGTCTTTGTGGCCAATGCCGAGGCCGACAAGATCGGCGTGGCGCTGGCCCACCAGGGCCAGTTCCGGACCATGCCCAACGGCGACCGCATGGTGGTGATGGAGAACGGCCGCCGCTATGCCGGCACGCCCGGCAAGATCGACTACCGCATCGTCGAGTTCGACCAGTACGCGGTCAAGGTGGACAACAAACCACCTGAGTCGGAGGCCAACCTGCCGACCAAGAGCCGCGACACCATCGACCTGCTGCGCAGCCCCACCAACGAGAACCTGGGCGAGTTGCTGTGGCGCCTGTCGCTGCCCCTGCTGGCCTTCAACTTTGTGCTGATCGCCATCCCGCTTGCCTACGTCAACCCGCGCCTGGGCCGCTACACGCCCCTGGTCTTCGCGGTGCTGATCTACCTGACCTACAGTAACGTGATCAATCTCTCCCAGGCCTGGGTGCGCTCCGGCTCCATCCCGTTCTCGATGGCCTGGTGGCCATTCCACCTGATCGCCCTGCTGGGCGCGGTGCTGCTGTTCCGCTACCGCCAGAACCGCAGCCTGGGTGGCTGGCGCGCTGTGTTCGGCCTGCCCCGCAAGGGCCGCAACCGGGGGAGCCAGGCATGACGGTATTGCGCGTCTATGAGCGCTATTTCGGGCGGCTGATCTACGGCGTGTTCGCCTTTATCCTGTTTGCGGTGCTGGCGCTGTTCGTGTTTTTCGACATGCTCAGCGAGCTGGAGAGCGTGGCCGGCCGCTACACCTCGCTGGTGGCGTTCTTCCACGTCATCCTGCAGGCGCCCACCCGCATCTATGAGGTGCTGCCGATCGCCGTGCTGATCAGCGCCATCTATGTGTTCTCGCAACTGGCCAGCCAGTCCGAGTACACCATTTTCCGGGTGGCGGGCCTGAATACCCGCCAGGCGCTGTTCTCGCTGTTCAAGCTGGCGATTCCGCTGGCCATTGCCACGTTCATCTTCGGCGAGTTCATCGGCCCCAAGGCCGAGCAGTACGCGCAGAAGGTCAAGCTCGAAGCGCTGGGCGCCACGGTTTCCGCCGGCTTTCGCTCCGGCGTATGGGTCAAGGACCGCGACCGCGATGCCTCCCTGGGCCATGAGGTCACGCGCTTCGTCAACGTGGCCGGCCTGCGGCCCGACCAGAGCATCACCGGCGTCACCATTTATGAGTTCGACGCACAATACCGCCTGAGCGTGATCCGCGTGGCCAAGGAAGGCCGCTACCAGGGCGGCCAGTCCTGGCAGCTCACCGGCGTGACCGAGACCCACTTCCTGGAGCTGCCAACGGGCGCACCGGGCAATGCGGACGCCCTGGCACCGGCCTTCCGCGGTGAGCAGCGCAGCGTGCCCACCATGGTCATGCGCTCCGAGCTGACGCCGCAGATCCTGTCGGTGCTGCTGGTGGAGCCGGAGCGGATGTCCACGGTGGACCTGTTCCGCTATATCCGCCACCTCCGCGACAACAAGCAGGATACCCAGCGCTACGAGATCGCCTTCTGGAAGAAAGTGATCTATCCGCTGACCCTGTTCGTGATGGTGGCGCTGGCCCTGCCCTTCGCCTACCTGCACGCGCGGGCCGGCGCGGTGGGCGTGAAGGTGTTCGGCGGCATCATGCTGGGGCTCTCCTTCCACTTGTCCAACACGCTGTTCTCGCACGTGGGGCTGCTGCATACCTGGCCGCCGATCGTCTCGGCGCTGATCCCCGGCACGCTGTACCTGCTGGTGGCGCTTGGCGCGTTGCGCTGGGTGGACCGGCATTAAGGCGGCACCAAGGCGACAATAAGGCGACACCAAGGTGGATTTAAGGCCTGAACATGACCATGACCTCCCTGCCCCGCCAAGCCATGGTGCTGTTCGGCCATGGCGCGCGCGATGCGCGCTGGCGCGAGCCATTTGACCGGCTGCATGCCAAGCTGGCGGCTGCGCTGCCGGATTGCGCGGTGCGCCTGGCCTTCCTGGAACTGATGGCGCCCTCGCTGCCGGATGCGCTGGCAGAGCTGGCTGCCGGCGGCATTACTGATATCAATGTGGTGCCGGTGTTCTTTGGCCAGGGCGGGCATCTGCGGCGGGACCTGCCGGCCTTGCTGGACGACTGCCGGGGCAAGCTTCCGGGCGTGACGATCCGCTGCGCGGCGGCGGTGGGCGAGGATGACAGCGTGCTGGATGCGATTGCGGCTTACTGCGCGGGCACGTTGACCGGCACCAGACCTTGACGCACGCAACGCCCAAAGTTTTTTCTTTGGCACGCCAGTGCTTCAGGCCGCGCGAATTTCCGCGTATGAAACGTCGCCCTGCGCATCCTGCGGCACCACCTCGCTTGCCCGCGAAGCCAGCGCTTCGCCAATCATCAGCAGGCTGGGATGGACCGGATTGATCCAGGCCGCCGCCTCGCCCGCCGCCATCTGGCGCAGCGTGAACTGGCGGCTGCGCTGGTGCGCCGAGGTAGCGGCCTCAACCACCCAGGCGGGCGTCGAAGCCGGCTTGCCGTGCGCGATCAACTGCGCGGCGATGGATGCCGCCTGGTCGCGGCCCATGTAATACACCACCGTATCGGCCTTGACATCGGCCTCCACATCGATCGTGTCAGCCGCCTTGGACTGGGTCGCAAAGGCCACGCTGCGCGACACGCCGCGCTTGGTGAGCGGCTTGCGGATCGCGGAAGCGGCCGCCAGCGCGGCGGTGATGCCCGGCACGATCTCGTACTCGATGCCGGCCTCTTCCAGCGCCTGCAGCTCCTCGTCGGCGCGGCCGAACAGCATCGGATCCCCGCCCTTCAAGCGCACCACGCGCTCGAACTTGCTGGCCTGATCCACGATCTGGCGGTTGATGAACAGTTGCGCGGTGGAACGCTGGCCGCAGCGCTTGCCGACCTCGATCAGCTGCGCCTGCGGACACCATGCCAGCATCTCGGGCGAGACCAGCGCATCGTGCAGCACCACCTGGGCTTCGCCCAAAAGCCGTGCACCGCGCACCGTAATGAGGTCCGCGGCGCCGGGACCCGCGCCGATCAGATAGACCTTGCCCATGCCTTGCTCCTTCGCGCTCACTTGATCGTTTTGTCTATGCACTCGCCTCAGGCGAATGCACGGATCATGCCAGCGGCCACGGTGTGGTTGGTGGCTTCGTCGATCAGCACGAAAGCGCCGGTCGCCGGGTTGTCGCCATAGTTGTCGCAGACGATGGGCTTTTGCAGCGAAATCTGCACCGAGCCGATATCGTTCAGGCCGATCTCGTGGCGGTCGGTCTCATGCAGCAGCGTATGCACGTCCAGCACGCGATCCACCGACGACACGCGCGCGAACACGCTGGCCGTGGTGTGCTTGAGCACGTACTTGCGGGCCGGATTGAGCGATTCATCGTCGAACCAGCACAGGTCGGCGGTCAATTTCTTGGCCGACACGCTGTCCGCGTCGGCAGCCACGAACATATCACCGCGTGACACATCCACGTCTTCCGACAGGCGCACGGTCACCGTCTCGCCCACGCTGGCCGATTCGGCCACGCCGTTGG
>NZ_AHJE01000064.1 GCF_000243095.1 Cupriavidus basilensis OR16
CAAAAGCAAAACCCCCCAGTACTTTCGTACTGGGGGGTTTCAAGGGAGAGCCTGGCGATTACCTACTTTCACACGGGTATCCGCACTATCATCGGCGTGGAGTCGTTTCACGGTCCTGTTCGGGATGGGAAGGGGTGGTTCCAACTCGCTATGGTCACCAGGCATAAACGGTGGCCGCGTTGAGATGTGCTCAACGCAGCAAATAGGGATGTAGTAGAGGTTGTGCGTATCGGCCAAGCTGCGCCTTGCTGCGCAGCGGCACGCGATACTCAACCAGGAGAAACACACTGGTTATAGGATCAAGCCTTACGGGCAATTAGTACTGGTTAGCTTAACGCATTACTGCGCTTCCACACCCAGCCTATCAACGTCCTGGTCTCGAACGACCCTTCAAGGAGCTCAAGGCTCCAGGGAATCCTCATCTTCAGGCGAGTTTCCCGCTTAGATGCTTTCAGCGGTTATCTCTTCCGTACATAGCTACCCTGCGATGCCTCTGGCGAGACAACAGGTACACCAGCGGTACGTCCACTCCGGTCCTCTCGTACTAGGAGCAGCCCCCGTCAAGATTCCAACGCCCACGGCAGATAGGGACCAAACTGTCTCACGACGTTTTAAACCCAGCTCACGTACCTCTTTAAATGGCGAACAGCCATACCCTTGGGACCGGCTACAGCCCCAGGATGAGATGAGCCGACATCGAGGTGCCAAACACCGCCGTCGATATGAACTCTTGGGCGGTATCAGCCTGTTATCCCCAGAGTACCTTTTATCCGTTGAGCGATGGCCCTTCCATTCAGAACCACCGGATCACTATGTCCTGCTTTCGCACCTGCTCGACTTGTCGGTCTCGCAGTTAAGCACGCTTTTGCCATTGCACTTTAGGTACGATGTCCGACCGTACCAAGCGTACCTTCGAACTCCTCCGTTACACTTTGGGAGGAGACCGCCCCAGTCAAACTGCCTACCATGCACTGTCCCCGATCCGGATTCACGGACCAAGGTTAGAACCTCAAACAAACCAGGGTGGTATTTCAAGGTCGGCTCCACGCAGACTGGCGTCCACGCTTCAAAGCCTCCCACCTATCCTACACAGATCGGTTCAAAGTCCAATGCAAAGCTACAGTAAAGGTTCATGGGGTCTTTCCGTCTAGCCGCGGGGAGATTGCATCATCACAAACACTTCAACTTCGCTGAGTCTCGGGAGGAGACAGTGTGGCCATCGTTACGCCATTCGTGCAGGTCGGAACTTACCCGACAAGGAATTTCGCTACCTTAGGACCGTTATAGTTACGGCCGCCGTTTACCGGGACTTCAATCAAGAGCTTGCACCCCATCATTTAATCTTCCGGCACCGGGCAGGCGTCACACCCTATACGTCCACTTTCGTGTTTGCAGAGTGCTGTGTTTTTATTAAACAGTCGCAGCCACCATTTTATTGCAACCCCTTCACCCTCCTGGCGCAGGCCAGTCAAGCTACAAGGGCGTACCTTATCCCGAAGTTACGGTACCAATTTGCCGAGTTCCTTCTCCCGAGTTCTCTCAAGCGCCTTAGAATACTCATCTCGCCCACCTGTGTCGGTTTGCGGTACGGTCTCGTATGACTGAAGCTTAGAGGCTTTTCTTGGAACCACTTCCAATTGCTTCGCAGCACTAGGCCGCTCGCCCCATATCCTTGAATTCCGCGCCCGGATTTGCCTAAGCGCCTTCTCCAATACAGGGACCGGGACTTCCAACACCCGGACAACCTTCCGCGATCCGTCCCCCCATCGCATCATACGACGGTGCAGGAATATTAACCTGCTTCCCATCAGCTACGCATCTCTGCCTCGCCTTAGGGGCCGACTCACCCTACGCCGATGAACGTTGCGTAGGAAACCTTGGGCTTACGGCGAGGGGGCTTTTCACCCCCTTTATCGCTACTCATGTCAGCATTCGCACTTCTGATACCTCCAGCATCCTTTACAAGACACCTTCACAGGCTTACAGAACGCTCTCCTACCATGCGCATCCGCAGCTTCGGTGACTGGCTTAGCCCCGTTACATCTTCCGCGCAGGACGACTCGATCAGTGAGCTATTACGCTTTCTTTAAAGGATGGCTGCTTCTAAGCCAACCTCCTGACTGTTTTAGCCTTCCCACTTCGTTTCCCACTTAGCCAATCTTAGGGACCTTAGCTGGCGGTCTGGGTTGTTTCCCTCTTGACACCGGACGTTAGCACCCGATGTCTGTCTCCCGTGATTGCACTCTTCGGTATTCGGAGTTTGCTATGGCGGGGTAATCAGCAATAGACCCCCCAACCATGACAGTGCTCTACCCCCGAAGGTGAGACACGAGGCACTACCTAAATAGTTTTCGGAGAGAACCAGCTATTTCCAGACTTGTTTAGCCTTTCACCCCTATCCACAGCTCATCCCCTAATTTTTCAACATTAGTGGGTTCGGTCCTCCAGTACGTGTTACCGCACCTTCAACCTGGCCATGGATAGATCGTCTGGTTTCGGGTCTACACCCAGCGACTGAACGCCCTATTCGGACTCGCTTTCGCTACGCCTTCCCTAATCGGTTAAGCTTGCCACTGAATGTAAGTCGCTGACCCATTATACAAAAGGTACGCCGTCACCCGTTTCCAGGCTCCGACTGTTTGTATGCATGCGGTTTCAGGATCTATTTCACTCCCCTCCCGGGGTTCTTTTCGCCTTTCCCTCACGGTACTGGTTCACTATCGGTCGATCACGAGTATTTAGCCTTGGAGGATGGTCCCCCCATCTTCAGACAGGATTTCACGTGTCCCGCCCTACTTGTCGTACACCTAGTTCCACAACGCTGTTTTCGCATACAGGGCTATCACCTGCTATGGCCGGGCTTTCCATCCCGTTCTGCTAACAACACTGCTAAAGAGTACAAGGCTCTTCCCATTTCGTTCGCCACTACTCTGGGAATCTCGGTTGATTTCTGTTCCTGCAGCTACTTAGATGTTTCAGTTCGCCGCGTTCGCTTCCCTGACCTATGTATTCAGTCAGGGATGACCCATAAGGGCCGGGTTTCCCCATTCGGACATCTCCGGATCAAAGCTTGTTTGCCAGCTCCCCGAAGCTTTTCGCAGGCTACCGCGTCCTTCATCGCCTGTGATCGCCAAGGCATCCACCACATGCACTTGTTCGCTTGACCCTATAACGAGTGTGTCTCAAACTTCCGTTCAAGGCGTGCTCGCTACAGGATGAGTTCTCGCATTTGTGCCGTATTCCAAGTCATCTTTCGATCACTTAAATACATTTTGGTTGATACAATCACAACCCGGTATCGTGTAACAAACCGATAAGTGTGAACGCTCGACTTTAGATGCACGCTCTTGAAAGGAGGTGATCCAGCCGCACCTTCCGATACGGCTACCTTGTTACGACTTCACCCCAGTCATGAACCCTGCCGTGGTAATCGCCCTCCTTGCGGTTAGGCTAACTACTTCTGGCAAAACCCACTCCCATGGTGTGACGGGCGGTGTGTACAAGACCCGGGAACGTATTCACCGCGGCATGCTGATCCGCGATTACTAGCGATTCCAGCTTCACGTAGTCGAGTTGCAGACTACGATCCGGACTACGATGCGTTTTCTGGGATTGGCTCCCCCTCGCGGGTTGGCAACCCTCTGTACGCACCATTGTATGACGTGTGAAGCCCTACCCATAAGGGCCATGAGGACTTGACGTCATCCCCACCTTCCTCCGGTTTGTCACCGGCAGTCTCTCTAGAGTGCTCTTGCGTAGCAACTAAAGACAAGGGTTGCGCTCGTTGCGGGACTTAACCCAACATCTCACGACACGAGCTGACGACAGCCATGCAGCACCTGTGTCCACTTTCCCTTTCGGGCACCTGATGCATCTCTGCTTCGTTAGTGGCATGTCAAGGGTAGGTAAGGTTTTTCGCGTTGCATCGAATTAATCCACATCATCCACCGCTTGTGCGGGTCCCCGTCAATTCCTTTGAGTTTTAATCTTGCGACCGTACTCCCCAGGCGGTCAACTTCACGCGTTAGCTACGTTACTGAAGAAATGAATCCCCAACAACTAGTTGACATCGTTTAGGGCGTGGACTACCAGGGTATCTAATCCTGTTTGCTCCCCACGCTTTCGTGCATGAGCGTCAGTGACGTCCCAGGGGGCTGCCTTCGCCATCGGTATTCCTCCACATCTCTACGCATTTCACTGCTACACGTGGAATTCTACCCCCCTCTGACATACTCTAGCCTTGCAGTCACAAGCGCCATTCCCAAGTTGAGCTCGGGGATTTCACGCCTGTCTTACAAAACCGCCTGCGCACGCTTTACGCCCAGTAATTCCGATTAACGCTCGCACCCTACGTATTACCGCGGCTGCTGGCACGTAGTTAGCCGGTGCTTATTCTTCCGGTACCGTCATCCCCCCGCCGTATTAGGGCAAGGGATTTCTTTCCGGACAAAAGTGCTTTACAACCCGAAGGCCTTCTTCACACACGCGGCATTGCTGGATCAGGGTTGCCCCCATTGTCCAAAATTCCCCACTGCTGCCTCCCGTAGGAGTCTGGGCCGTGTCTCAGTCCCAGTGTGGCTGATCGTCCTCTCAGACCAGCTACTGATCGTCGCCTTGGTGGGCCTTTACCCCACCAACTAGCTAATCAGACATCGGCCGCTCCTATCGCGCGAGGCCTTACGGTCCCCCGCTTTCACCCTCAGGTCGTATGCGGTATTAGCTAATCTTTCGACTAGTTATCCCCCACGACAGGGCACGTTCCGATGTATTACTCACCCGTTCGCCACTCGCCACCAGGATTGCTCCCGTGCTGCCGTTCGACTTGCATGTGTAAGGCATGCCGCCAGCGTTCAATCTGAGCCAGGATCAAACTCTTCAGTTTAATACCTGTGTGGTTCCAAGCAGTTGCCTGCTGAAACCTCGCTCTTTCGAGCGGTCGCTCACTCTCAGAAAACTGACTGGCTACATCCGTGATTTG
>NZ_AHJE01000063.1 GCF_000243095.1 Cupriavidus basilensis OR16
CACCAGCAAACCCAGCGCCTGCTCGGAGCCGTAGCGATTTAGCGTGTAATAGCCCTGCAAACCCAGCACGAAGCCGACAAACAGGCCTGAAACCGCGATGATCACCAGCGACAGGTTGCCGACAAAGAAAATCTGGTCGCTCACCAGCCGGAAGCGGCGCAGCAGCGCCGGCGACATCGCCAGTACCGTGAAAAACATGCGCGTGGCATGGCCAAGGCCGCTGACCGACTGCCGCACCGCGGAGCCGATGCTCGTGAAAAATCCCATCATCGTCCCGCCCCGCTCACGAAGTCCTCGGCCAGCGACGGCCCCGGATAGTGGAACGGGACCGGGCCGTCAGGCTCGGCATGGACGAACTGGTGCACGAAGGGATCCGTCGAGGCACGCAGGGCCTCCGGCTCGCCTTCGGCGGCAATGCGGCCATTGGCAATGAAATAGACGTAGTCGGCAATGAGAAAGGTCTCGTTGACGTCGTGCGACACGATGATGGTGGTGGCCCCCAGCGCGTCGTTCAGGCTGCGGATCAGGCGCGCGGTCAGGCCCAGCGAGATCGGGTCGAGGCCGGCGAATGGCTCGTCGTACATCAGCAAGGCGGGATCCAGCGCGATGGCGCGGGCCAGCGCCACCCGCCGCGCCATGCCGCCGGAGATCTCCGAAGGCATCAGATCGCGCGCGCCGCGCAGGCCGACCGCGTTGAGTTTCATCAGCACGAGGTCGCGGATCATCGACTCGGGCAAGTCCGTATGTTCGCGCAACGGGAAGGCAACGTTGTCGAACACCGAGAGATCGGTGAACAACGCGCCGAACTGGAACAACATGCCCATTTGCCGCCGCACGGCGTACAGGTCATTGCGGTCGAGAGTGGGGATATTGGCGCCGTTGAAGAGCACCTGGCCGCTCTGCGGCCTGACCTGGCCGCCGATCAGGCGCATCACGGTGGTCTTGCCGCCACCTTGCCGCGCGGGAAGCGCATGCTAAGGCCCGACAGGATTGGCTTGCCGCCCGCCGCATAGGCGAAATCGACAGCTTGGAGCTCGACGAGGTTTGAGGCGGATTCGGTCACGTTGGCACCGTGTTAGGCAGTCCGCCATTATAAGGGCTACTACCTAGCGCTGCCCGAGGCAGTGGGCCGCAATCCACATCGGTTAAGCGCAAATAATTGTTTCATCACATTTGCGTTGCAAACTTCGCTCACCCCGCCCGTCAGGGTGCCGCTTAAGGCTCGGTCGGGCCGCCGGTTTGCCGCAGGATAACCTGCCACTGGATCGACTCCGAGCGGATTGCCGTCGCAAAGGCTTCCGGCGAATCCCGCAACGGTGTCAGGCCGGCCGCCAGCAAGCGATCCCGCACCTCGCGCTCACTCATTACGCCGTCCAGTTCGCTGGCGATCCGCGCCACGATGGCATGCGGCGTCTTGGCCGGGGCAATGACGCCGTACCAGGCCCCAGCGCCATAGCCATCGACCCCCGATTCCTGCAGCGTGGGCACCGTGGGCGCCAGTTGCGAACGCGCCACACCGGTCACGCCGAGCAGGCGCAGATTGCCGCTCCTGACCTGGGCCTGTACGGAAGCAAACGCGCAGAAGCAAGCGCTGACGCGCCCGGCAAGCATCTCTTGCACCACCGCAGCCTCGCCCTTGGCCGTGACTAGCGGCACCCCGTTCGGCACGCCATGCACGGCATATTGGGCATAGAGGTGCGAGGGGCTGCCGGCCTGGCCGGAGCCGTAACTGTAGGACCCCGGACTGGCATTGACCGCCGCGAGCCATTGCTGTGGCGTGCGCATCGGCAGGCGCGCATCGATCACCAGGAACAGCGGCATGGTCGCGACCCGCGCCACCGGCGTGAAGTCGCGCACCACGTCATAAGGCACCGGCTCCAGGCCCGGCTGGATCAGCATGGTGGCTTGGTGGAACAGCAAGGTATGCCCGTCGGAACTGGCCTTGGCCACCACGTCTCCCGCGGTGGTGCCGCCCGCGCCAGGCCGGTTGTCGACGTCGACCGGCACGCCGAGGCGCACCGCCAGGCGCTCGGCCAGCAGGCGCGCGACGGCATCCGGCACGCCGCCGGCCGGAAAAGGCACGATCAGGCGAATGGGCCGTACGGGAAACGATATCGGGCGAGTGAACGCTGCCGGCGTCGGGGTAGCCGGCACGGAGGCGGGCCGGGCCAGGCCAGGTCCGCTCGCGGCAAACAGCAGGCCGGCGAGGAACAGTGGATGCCAGACGTGCAAAAACAACTGCAGACAAGCCGGCATGACAGCGGGGTGAAGCAACTTCGCCTTACCTCGCCAAAGCCGCGAAACAATGCGCACTTCGGACATCAATTCCTCCGGGCCACTGGCATTGCCGTGGTGTCTTGATCGGCTGAAAAGGGATTAGCGAGGCAGTCTTTGTTTTAATTGTCAGGTCATTCTACGAAGAATGCCCAAGGCCGCACAGACCACGTTAACCATAGCCGGGACAACCCTGTAAGCACGGCTGGGCGCGGATCTCCGGGCATCCACGGCGCCCCCGGCCCGACCCCACCTATAATCGCCCGTCATGCGCGAATACACTCCTCGGCCCATGCGGGCCACCGACCTGCCCGCCGTGCTGGAAATCCAGGCCCAGTGCTATCGCGGCATGCTGCTCGAGTCCGCCGCGGCCCTGGGCAGCCGCCTGGCGCTGTCGCCCGCCACGTGCTGGGTGGCCGCCGGCCGGCACGGCGAGCTGGCCGCCTATCTGTTTACCCACATGTGGCCCCAGGACAGCCTGCCAGCACTCGACGGTGTGCTGGCGCGGCATTGGGAACGCGGCGGCGAGCCGGCCGGCACGCTGACCTGGTTCGTACACGATATGGCGGTGGCGCCCGCCGGCCAGGGCAAAGGCCTGGCGCCAACGCTCTACGCCGCGGCCCGAGCGGCCGCGCTCGATGCCGGATTGCGCTCGTCGCGGCTGGTCGCCGTGCAATCGGCGGCGGCATGGTGGCGCAGACTCGGGTACGAGAATTTGACGCCGGCCAGCGCTGCCCTGTCCGCCAAACTGTCGGCGTATGGCGACGATGCCGTGCTGATGGGCCGCACGTTGCAGCCAGACTGAGCGCGCGCCGCCATAATAAAAAAACCCGCCCGGCTTGCGCGGGGCGGGTCTTGTGGCGCGATCAACGCGTCACGGCATCAGCACTTCAGCACCTCAACGCGGCAGTTCGGAATGCCCCATCAGGAAGGCATCGACCGAGCGCGCGGCCTGGCGGCCCTCGCGGATTGCCCACACCACCAGCGACTGGCCACGGCGCACGTCGCCTGCGGCGAACACCTTGGGTACGTTGGTGTGATACGCGCGATCGCCTTCGGTGCTCGCACGGGCGTTCTTGCGCGCGTCGGTGTCCACACCGAAAGCGCTGAGCAGCGAACCCACCGGGTTGGTAAAGCCCATGGCCAGCAGCACGAGGTCCGCCTTGAGGATGAACTCGCTGTCCGGCACTTCCTGCATCTTGCCGTCCTTCCACTCGACGCGGCAGGCCTTGAGCGCGGTGATCTTGCCGTTCTCACCAATGAATTCCTTGGTGGCGACCGACCAGTCGCGGTTGCAGCCTTCGTCGTGCGAGGACGAGGTGCGCAGCTTGATCGGCCAGTACGGCCACACTAGCGCCTTGTTCTCTTCTTCCGGCGGCTGCGGCAGCAGCTCGAACTGGATGATCGATTCCGCGCCGTGGCGGTTCGACGTACCCACGCAGTCGGAGCCGGTATCGCCGCCGCCGATCACGATCACGTGCTTGCCATCGGCGCGCAGCGCGTTGGGCTCGTCGCCGGCCACTTCCTTGTTCTGCGGGATCAGGAATTCCAGCGCGTAGTGGATACCGTCGAGGTCGCGCCCCGGGACCGGCAGGTCGCGCGGGACTTCCGAGCCGCCGGCCAGCACCACGGCGTCGAACTGATCTTGCAGGGCCTGCGCCGAGATGGTTTCACGCGCATAGTTCTTGATACCGGCCGGCAGTTCGCCGTCGGTCACCATCACGCCGGCACGGAAGGTCACGCCTTCGGCCTGCATCTGTTCCATGCGGCGGTCGATCAGCCACTTCTCAAGCTTGAAGTCGGGGATGCCGTAGCGCAGCAGGCCACCGATGCGGTCGTTCTTCTCGAACACGGTCACGTCGTGCCCGGCGCGCGCCAGCTGCTGGGCGACGGCCATGCCGGCGGGGCCGGAGCCAACCACGGCAACGGTCTTGCCAGTCTTGTGCTTGGGCGCCTGCGGCGCAACCCAGCCTTCTTCCCAGGCCTTGTCGATGATGGCGTGCTCGATCGACTTGATGCCGACCGGTGCTTCATTGATGCCCAGCGTGCAGGCAGCCTCGCACGGTGCCGGGCAGATGCGGCCCGTGAATTCGGGGAAGTTGTTGGTCTGGTGCAGCACTTCGATCGCCGACTTCCAGTCCTGGCGATACACCAGGTCGTTGAAGTCGGGGATGATGTTGTTGACCGGGCAACCGTTGTTGCAGAACGGAATACCACAGTCCATGCAGCGCGCGCCCTGGATCTTCGCTTCGCTGTCGGACAGCGCGAATACGAATTCCTTGTAGTGCTTCACGCGCTTGGCTACGGGCTCGTAACCTTCGTTCTGGCGCGGAAATTCGAGAAAGCCAGTCGCCTTACCCATGTTGCGTCCTTGGTCATGCTGAGCGGCACCGGCGCATGCGCCGGCCCCGCTGTGAGGTCAGTATCTTGTGAGGCCGGCGCGGATCCGCGACAGCGCTCATGCTTGGTCGGGCTCGCTGCCCTGCCCCCTTTCGGGGCTCAGGCGGCGATGGCTTCCCGGTCGCTGTCTTTCGCTTCCTGCTCCTTGGCGTACATCTCGCCCAGCGCGCGCTTGTACTCGGTCGGGAAGACCTTGACGAACTTGCGGCGTGCCCGAACTTGCGGCGTGCCGTGGTCCAGTCGGCCAGCAATGCCTTGGCGCGCTCGGAACCCGTGAAGCGGAAATGCTGCTCGATCAAGCCCTTGAGGATGACTTCGTCAAGCTGGCGCTGGCCGCCCATCTTGTGCCAGGAAGCGGCCGACTGGCCCTTTTCCTGGTCCGCCGCGGCAAGCACCGTTTCCAGTGCCACCATCGAGGTGTTGCAGCGCTTGTCGAACAGGCCGTCCTCGTCATAGACATAGGCCATGCCGCCCGACATGCCGGCCGCAAAATTGCGCCCGGTGCCGCCCAGCACCACCACGGTGCCGCCGGTCATGTACTCGCAACCGTGGTCGCCCGTGCCCTCAACGACTGCGGCCGCGCCGGAGTTGCGCACCGCGAAGCGCTCGCCGGCCACGCCGTTGAAGAAAGCCTCGCCGGCAATCGCGCCGTACAGCACGGTGTTGCCCACGATGATGTTGCGGGTGGGGTCGCCGCGGAACTCGTGCGCAGTGCGCACGATCACGCGGCCGCCGGACAGGCCCTTGCCCACGTAGTCGTTGCCGTCGCCCACCAGGTCCAGCGTGACACCGTGCGCCAGGAAAGCGCCGAAGGACTGGCCGGCAGTGCCTTGCAGCTGGATGTGGATGGTGTCGTCAGGCAGGCCTTCATGGCCGTACTGCTTGGCCACCACGCCCGAGAGCATCGCGCCGACGGTACGGTTGACGTTCTTCACCGGCTGGATGAACGACACGCGCTCACCCTTGTCGATGGCCAGGCGAGCCTTGGCGATCAGCACGTGGTCCAGCGCCTTGCCCGCTTCCAGCGACAGGCCGTGATCCTGCACGTCGGTATGGAAGCGCGGCAGCTCCGCGGGGAACGGTGCCTGGTAGAACACGCGGGTGAAATCGAGGCCGCGTGCCTTCCAGTGCTCGATGCCGGGCTTGGTGTCGAGCAGGTCAGCGCGGCCGATCAGCTCGTCGAACGTGCGGATGCCCAGTTGCGCCATGATCTCGCGGGCTTCTTCGGCGATGAAGAAGAAGAAGTTCACCACGTGTTCGGGCTTGCCCTGGAACTTCGCGCGCAGCGCCGGATCCTGCGTGGCCACGCCCACCGGGCAGGTGTTCAGGTGGCACTTGCGCATCATGATGCAGCCTTCGGCCACCAGCGGCGCGGTAGCGAAGCCAAACTCGTCGGCGCCCAGCAGCGCGCCGATGACGACGTCGCGGCCGGTCTTCATCTGGCCGTCGGCCTGCACACGGATACGGTTACGCAAGCCGTTGAGCATCAGCGTCTGCTGCGTCTCGGCCAGGCCGAGTTCCCACGGCGTGCCGGCGTGCTTGATCGACGACAGCGGCGAAGCGCCGGTGCCGCCGTCATGGCCGGCGATCACCACGTGATCGGCCTTGGCCTTGGCCACGCCCGCGGCCACGGTGCCCACGCCCACTTCGGACACGAGCTTGACCGAGATGTCGGAGGCCGGGTTGACGTTCTTCAGGTCGTGGATCAGCTGTGCCAGATCCTCGATCGAGTAGATGTCATGGTGCGGCGGCGGCGAGATCAGGCCAACGCCCGGCACCGAGTAACGCAGCTTGCCGATGTAGTCGGAGACCTTGTGGCCGGGCAGCTGGCCGCCTTCGCCGGGCTTGGCGCCCTGTGCCATCTTGATCTGGATCTGGTCGGCCGAAGCCAGGTATTCGGCGGTCACGCCGAAGCGGCCCGAGGCCACCTGCTTGATCTTCGAGCGCAGCGAGTCGCCAGCCTGCAGTTCCAGGTCGCGCGCCACGGCTTCGGTGCCCAGCAGGCCCTGCAGCGTGTCGCCTTGCTTGATGGGAATGCCGCGCAGCTCGTTGCGGTAGCGATTCGCGTCCTCGCCGCCTTCACCGGTGTTGGACTTGCCGCCGATGCGGTTCATCGCGACCGCCAGCGTGGCGTGGGCTTCGGTGGAAATCGAGCCCAGCGACATGGCGCCGGTGGCGAAGCGCTTGACGATCTCCTTGGCCGGTTCCACTTCTTCGAGCGGAATGGCGCGGGCCGGATCGACCTTGAACTCGAACAGGCCGCGCAGCGTCATGTGGCGGCGGCTCTGGTCGTTGATGATGTTGGCGTATTCCTTGTACGTCTGGTACGCGCCCTTGCCGTCGTCGGCGCGCACGGCGTGCTGCAGCTTGGCCACCGAGTCCGGGGTCCACATATGCGCTTCGCCGCGAACGCGGTAGGCGTATTCGCCGCCGGTCTCGAGCATGGTGTCCAGCACCGGGTTGTCGCCGAAGGCGTCCTGGTGCAGGCGCAGCGCTTCCTCGGCTACCTCGAAGATGCCGATGCCTTCGACATTCGTTGCGGTGCCATGGAAGTACTTCTGCACCAGCTCATGCGACAGGCCGATGGCTTCGAAGATCTGCGCGCCGGTGTACGACATATAGGTGGAGATGCCCATCTTGGACATCACCTTCTGCAGGCCCTTGCCGATCGCCTTGACGAAGTTCTTGACCGCCTTCTCGGAAGACAGGTCGCCGGACAGGCCTTGTGCCATGTCGGCCAGCGTTTCCATCGCCAGGTACGGGTGCACGGCTTCAGCGCCGTAGCCGGCCAGCAGCGCGAAGTGATGCACCTCGCGCGCCGTGCCGGTTTCCACCACCAGGCCGGCCGAGGTACGCAGGCCCTTGTCCACCAGGTGGTGGTGGATGGCCGACGTTGCCAGCAGCGCGGGAATGGCCACGTGCTCCGCATCGACGCGGCGGTCCGACACGATCAGGATGTTGTAGCCCGAGCGCACGGCATCCACGGCTTCCGCGCACAGCGAGGCCAGGCGGGCCTCGATGCCTTCCTTGCCCCATGCCTGCGGGTAGCAGATGTTCAGTTCATACGAACGGAACTTGCCGCCGGTGTAGTGCTCGATGTTGCGGATCTTGGCGATGTCCTTGAAGTCCAGCACGGGCTGGGACACTTCGAGCCGCATCGGCGGGTTGATGTTGTTGAGCTCGAGCAGGTTGGGCTTGGGTCCGATGAAGGACACCAGCGACATCACCATGTTTTCGCGGATCGGGTCGATCGGCGGGTTGGTGACCTGGGCGAACAGCTGCTTGAAGTAGTGGTACAGCGTCTTGTTCTTGGACGACAGCACGGCCAGCGGGCTGTCATTGCCCATCGAGCCGGTGGCTTCCTCGCCGGCCAGCGCCATCGGCGCCATCAGGAACTTGACGTCTTCCTGGGTGTAGCCGAAGGCTTGCTGGCGATCCAGCAGGCGTGCGTCCGGCTTCTTCTCGGCAGCTACGTCCTCCGGCTTGGCGTCCAGCTCGTCGAGCTTGATCCGCACGGCATCAATCCAGCTCTTGTAGGGCTTGGCGTTGGCCAGGTTGTCCTTGAGTTCCTTGTCGTCGATGATGCGGCCTTGCTCCATGTCGATCAGGAACATCTTGCCCGGCTGCAGGCGCCACTTTTGCACGATGCGCGACTCGGGGAACGGCAGCACGCCGGCTTCCGAGGCCAGCACCACGATGTCGTCCTCGGTCACGTAGAAACGTGCCGGGCGCAGGCCGTTACGGTCCAGCGTGGCGCCGATCTGGCGGCCATCGGTGAAGCAGATCGCGGCGGGGCCATCCCACGGCTCCATCATGGCAGCGTGGTATTCATAGAAGGCGCGGCGGTTGTCATCCATCATGGTGTGCTGTTCCCAGGCTTCCGGGATCATCATCATCATGGCGTGGACGAGCGGATAGCCGGCCATCGTCAGCAGTTCGAGGCAGTTGTCGAACGAAGCGGTGTCCGACTGGCCGGGATAGATCAGCGGCCACAGCTTGGGCAGGTCGTCGCCCAGCACCGGCGACGAGATCGCGCCGGTCCGCGCATTGACCCAGTTCACATTGCCCTTGACCGTGTTGATTTCGCCGTTGTGGGCGACCATGCGGTACGGGTGGGCCAGTTCCCAGGCCGGGAAGGTGTTGGTCGAGAAGCGCTGGTGCACCAGGGCCAGGGCCGAGACGGCGCGCGGGTCCTGCAGGTCCAGGTAGTACTCGCCGACTTGCGTTGCCAGCAGCAGGCCCTTGTACACCACCGTGCGCGCCGACATCGACGGCACGAAGTACTCCTTGCCGTGCTTGAGCTTGAGCGCCTGGATGGCGTGGCTGGCGGTCTTGCGGATCACGTAGAGCTTACGTTCCAACGCGTCCGTGGTCATGATGTCGCGGCCGCGCCCGATGAAGATCTGGCGGATCACCGGCTCGGTGGTGCGCACCGTCGGCGACATCGGCCTGGCGGCGTCCACCGGTACATCGCGCCAGCCCAGCACAACCTGGCCTTCCAGGCGCACGGTGCGCTCGAGCTCTTGCTCGCAGGCCAGGCGGGAGGCGTGTTCCTTCGGCAGGAAGATCATGCCCACGCCGTACTCGCCGGACGGCGGCAGGGTCACGCCCTGCTTGGCCATGTCCTCGCGGTAGAACTGGTCCGGGATCTGGATCAGGATGCCAGCACCATCGCCCATCAGCGCATCGGCGCCGACCGCGCCGCGGTGGTCCAGGTTTTCCAGGATCTTCAGGCCTTGCTGGACGATCTCATGGCTCTTCTTGCCCTTGATGTGGGCAACCATGCCGACGCCGCAGGCGTCTTTTTCATTGGCGGGGTCGTACATGCCCTGGGCTTGCGGACGCGAGGCAGGCGCGTACGTGGCGGCGGCAGACTCTGCGGCCTGCGCTTGGGCCATCGTTTGCTTTGATTGGGATTGCGATTGGTCCACGGGCTTGATTCCGGTGAGGGCTGCGAGCCAGCAAGGCAGACCGGAACGGGGACCGCACTCTTCCACCGGGGCCGGTTGAAAACCGGGAACGGGGAACCAGAGAGATAGCGGGGCCGCAGCGGCGTACACAGGCGTGACGCGCCGCACAATGAATGTGGGTGGAGTCGCGGTGCGTGCTTTATCCGTCTTGCCGCGATTGAGCGCGTCGCACTTCACATGCTGCGAAGTGCGGCTAGGCGTTGTCCGGCTCGGACTCCTCGCCAATCGCGGCGCGGCCTGCCGGGCGGCCCTTGGGCAACGGCTGCACGCGCCGCCCGCCCTGACGTTCAAGTTGTGCAAGAAAAGCCGCATCACCCAGGGGCCAGCCGCTATGCGCGTGACTGCGCAGCGTGGCCAGGGTCGCCGACGATAACCCTTCGGCGGTGACGGCACGGTAGTTGGATTGGCGCTCGAACGGCGTATTGCCGAGCGCCCAGTATGCGGAGTGATCGCTCACAAAGGGACTGGCCTCAATGCCGGCGTGGTGGCGATAGCTGCTCCAGCGATCCCCCTCCGCTGAGCTCACCTCGCCAGCGCGCACGGCGTTGCCCTCCACGTATTGCATGGCAGGCAGCATCCAGCTGGCGGGATCGAACACCGCCGAGCGGAAGCGGCCATCCCATAGCGTGCCGGTACGGCCGGCAGCCCGGTTGAAGTAACGCGCATAGCGGCGCCCGACGGCCTGCATGGTCAGGCTGAGCGAATCGGCATGCCGGGGGGTTGCTACCAGGTGGACATGATTCGGCCGCAAGGCGTAGGCGTGGATCGCCAGGTCGTGCTCCCGCGCGGCCATGCGCAGGCAGTCCAGGTAGTGGAGGTAGTCGTCGGTGCCATGGAAAACCGGCTGACGATTGTTGCCGCGTTGCAACACCAGCGCCGGCAGCGAAGCCGGGGAAAAACGAGGTAGTCGGGCCATGATGGGCGATGAGGATCGGCGAGAGGCGCTTGCCGGGCGGATGGCTCAAACGGCAGCGATGCCCGATGATAGCCCAGCCGCGACCTGATCCGTCCCCAATTCTTCCGCCCGCCCTGCCGGCCTAGCTCCCCTCGTCAACCGCAAAGATGCGGCGGTGCTCCCGGATCGCGTAGCGGTCGGTCATGCCGGCGATGTAGTGCGAGATCAGCCGGGACTGGTCGCGGCCCTGCCCCGCCTGGTACTGCGGCGGCAGCAGGCGCGGATCCGCCATGAAGACATCGAACAGGTCGGTGATGATGCGCTGGGCCTTGGAAGACATGCGCATCACCAGGTAATGGCGATAGAGATGGCGGAACAGGAAGCGCTTGAGCGCCGCGGCCTCCTCGCGCACCGGCGCGCTGAAGGCCACCAGCGAGCCGGCAGCCCGCACCGCTTCGATATTGCGCGGGTTGGCCGCGGCAATGTTCTGGCTGGTGGTTTCGATCAGGTCGACGATCAATGTGTTGATCATGCGGCGCACGGTCTCGTTGATCGCGCGGCGCCCGTTGATGCCGGGAAACGCCGCCATTGCCTCGGCCCGGTGGCGCCCCCACATCGGCACTTCATCCATCTGCTCGAGCGTAAGCAGCCCGGAACGCAGGCCGTCATCGATATCGTGGTTGTTGTAGGCGATCTCGTCGGCCAGGTTGGCCAGCTGCGCCTCCAGGGAGGGCTGGGTCCCCTCCAGGAAGCGCCGACCCAGTTCGCCGAGCGCAGAGGCATTGACGCGCGAGCAATGCTTGAGCACGCCCTCGCGCGTCTCGAAGGTCAGGTTGAGCCCGTTGAAGCCGCCGTAGCGCTCTTCCAGCTCGTCCACGACCAGCAGGCTCTGCAGGTTGTGCTCGAAGCCGCCGTGGTTCTTCATGCAGTTGTTCAGCGCATCCTGGCCGGCATGGCCAAAAGGCGTGTGCCCGAGGTCGTGCGCCAGCGAGATGGCCTCGACCAGGTCCTCGTTCAGGCGCAGGTTACGGGCGATGGAGCGGGCAATCTGCGCCACTTCCAGGCTATGGGTGAGCCGGGTGCGGAACAGGTCACCCTCGTGGTTGACGAAGACCTGGGTCTTGTATTCGAGCCGCCGGAAGGCCGTGCTGTGGATGACGCGGTCGCGGTCGCGCTGGAATTCGGTGCGCGAGGACGAGGCCGGCTCGGCATGCACCCGCCCAAGTGTCTGCGCGGAGCGGGCGGCATAGGGAGCGAGATGGCTTTCGAGGTCGGTCATGCGGCAATCCGGTCAGGCGTGCGGCCAGGTGGCGGTGCGCCGCCCGGCCGGGGTTGCAAGGGTGCGCCGCCCGGCCGGGTTGCAAGGCACAACCGATCGCATCAGGCGACCGGCGCCTCGGTAGGCGGCCTGAGCACCGCGTGCTGCAAGGTAGCGCGCAGGTCGGGGTCCGGCACGGTGGTGATGAAGGCTTCGCCCAGCTTCCTGAGCAGGATGAACTTGATGCTGCCGGCTTCTGCCTTCTTGTCCACTTTCATCAGTTCGATGTAGCGGTCGGTGCCAAGTTCCGGCGCGACCACCGGCAGCATGGCGGCGCGGATGAGTTGCACCACGCGCGCGCGCGTTTCGGTGTCGATGAAGCCAAGCCGGTGCGACAGGTCTGCCGCCATCACCATGCCGCAGCCCACGGCCTCGCCGTGCAGCCACTCGCCATAGCCCATGCCGGCCTCGATGGCGTGGCCGAAGGTGTGGCCAAAATTAAGCATGGCACGCAGACCGCCCTCACGCTCGTCCTGGGCCACCACGGCGGCCTTGATCTCGCAGGAGCGCTTGACCGCCAGCGCCATGATGTCAGGATCGCAGGCGTTGAGCGCGCGGATATTGCGCTCGATCCAGCCGAAATACGCGGCGTCGGCCATGGCGCCATGCTTGATCACCTCGGCCATGCCCGCCGCGAGCTCGCGCTCCGGCAGCGTGCGCAGGGTGTCGATGTCGGCAATCACCGCATTGGGCTGGTGGAAGGCGCCGATCATGTTCTTGCCGAGCGGGTGGTTGATGCCGGTCTTGCCGCCCACCGACGAATCCACCTGCGACAGCAGGGTCGTGGGCACCTGCACGAACGGCACGCCACGCATGTAGCAGGCGGCGGCAAACCCGGTCATGTCGCCCACCACGCCGCCACCCAGGGCGATCAGCGTGGTCTTGCGGTCGGCGCCCGCGGCGAGCAGCGCGTCGAAGATCAGGTTGAGCGTTTCCCACTGCTTGAAGGCTTCGCCGTCGGGCAGGGTCACGGTGCGCACGGTCTTGCCGAGCGCCGCCAGGCTGGCCTGGAGGCGCTCGGCGTAAAGCGGCCCTACCGTCTCATTGGTGACGATGACGGCATGCTGGCCGCGCACATGCGGGCGGAGCAATTCGACCTGGTCGAGCAGGCCGGTGCCGATATGGATGGGGTAGCTGCGCTCCCCGAGGCTGACTTCAAGGGTGATCATTGTGATCCTGGTCCTGCGCCGGGACATTGTCCGCGCACTCGCCGTCTGCCCCTTCGGGTTCTTCGGCGGCTACGGTGAAACCGGCCATTTCAAGTTGCATCAACACCATATTAGCAAGCTGCGCTACCGAAGGCTTGCCAGTCTCGATGATGAAATCCGCCACCTCGCGGTAAAGCGGGTCGCGCTCGCCGTAGAGCGTTTCCAGCCGCCCCTTGGGATCTTCGGTCTGCAGCAGCGGGCGATTGCGGTCGTGGCGGGTACGCAGCCACAGGTCATGCGGGCTGGCGCGCAAGTAGACCACGGTGCCGCGCGCCTTCAGGTGCGCGCGGTTCTCCGGGCGCAGCACCGCGCCGCCGCCGGTGGCCAGCACAATGCCGCGGCGCTGGGTCAGCTCGTCGATCGCCTGCGCCTCGCGGTCGCGAAAGCCCGCTTCGCCCTCGTGCTCGAAGATGATCGGGATACGCACGCCGCAACGCGCCTCAAGTTCGTGATCCGAATCGAAGAACGGGTAGTTCAGGCGTCTGGCCACGGTGCGGCCGACGGTGGTCTTGCCGGCACCCATCAGGCCAACAAAGAAAAGGTTC
The DNA here is from genome assembly GCF_000243095.1 of Cupriavidus basilensis OR16. GTDB lineage: Bacteria > Pseudomonadota > Gammaproteobacteria > Burkholderiales > Burkholderiaceae > Cupriavidus > Cupriavidus basilensis_D. The sequence continues at coordinate 13,611 of NZ_AHJE01000063.1, forward strand.
GGGCAGGTGACTGTCACTGGCGTGTCGGGCGGGAGCCGGGTCTCTGGCCGGTCCTCGCGGTGGAAAACTGCATCATCTTCTTATGTTGGGACGATCCGGGCAAGTGGCGCGGCGCAATCGGCACAAGGCAACCCGCCTCGCGACACGCATTGCGCGCGCGCCACATGGACCCTCGCCCAACCTCTCTAGCCCGCCTGGACAATAAAAAAAGCCGCATCGAAACGATGCGGCCTGCCAGTCTACTGCATCCGGCGCGAGCGAGGCTATTTCAGCGACACGCTATCGTTGAGCACGCGTGGCGTCAGGAACACCAACAGCTCGGTCCGGTTGTTGACCTTGGCGTTGTCCTTGAACAGGTTGCCGAGTATCGGGATATCGCCCAGCAAGGGCACCTTGTTCACATTGGTGGATTCGGTCTGGCTGTAAATGCCGCCGATCACCACGGTACCGCCGTTCTCGACCAGCACCTGCGTCTGCACGTGCTTGGTGTCGATGGCGAAGCCCGAGGTGGTCTGGATCCCGACGCTGTCCTTGTTGACGTCGACGTCCAGCAGCACATTGCCTTCCGGCGTGATCTGCGGCGTGACTTCCAGCTTCAGGTTGGCCTTGCGGAACTGCACCGAAGTGGCGCCGCTAGACGTGGCGGCCTGGTAGGGCAGCTCCGTGCCCTGCTCGATCAGCGCCTTGATATTGTTGGCGGTGACCACGCGCGGGCTGGAGATGATCTTGCCCCGCCCGTCCGCTTCCAGCGCGGACAGTTCGAGCGCCAGGAAACGGCCGGCAGCGTTGTTGAACAGGCTGACCGCGACCGAGCCCGGGTTGACGCCGTTGATCGCCGCCGCCGGCAGGCTGAGCGCCGGGCCATTGTCCCAGGTTGCGTTCTGTGTCACCGGGCTTACCACATTGGTGTAGGTATTGCCGTAGCCGGCGCCGGCCGTCTTGGAGGCAAAGCCCAGCTTCACGCCCAGGTTGCGGCTGAAGGTATCGTTGGCCTCGACGATGCGCGCCTCGATGATGACCTGGCGCACCGGGATGTCGATCTTGCCTAGGAAGCCCTGCACCTCTTCCAGCTTGGTCGCGATATCGGACACGAACAGCTGGTTGGTACGGGGATCGGCCGTCAGCGAACCGCGCTTGGACAGCATGCGGGTGCTGCCCGTCGTGCCGGCCAGGCCGCCCGCCGCGCCGATCGGAGCGACACTGCCCAGCGCGCCCGCGCCGCCGGCGGTACCCGCCGCAGCCAGCCCGAGCAGCATGCGCCGCACGTCTTCGGCACGCTGGTAGTTAAGCTGGAACACCTGGCTGCGGATCGGCTCGAGGTCGGTGATCTGCTGCTGCGATTCGAGCTCGAGCTTTTCCTTGGTGGCCAGTTCCGCCTTGGGCGCCACCCACAGGACATTGCCATTGCGGCGCGAGGCCAGGCCCTTGGCGTCGAGCACGATCTGCAGTGCCTGGTCCCAGGGCACATCCTTCAGGCGCAGCGTCAGGTTGCCCTGCACGCTTTCGCTGGTGATGATGTTCAGGTTGGTGAAATCGGCAAACACCTGCAGCAGCGAGCGGATGTCGATGTTCTGGAAGTTCAGCGAGAGCCGCTCACCACGGAAGCCTGCGCCGCTGATCAGCTTGGCCGGATCTTCCTTGACCGGGCGCACCTCCACCACGAACTGCGTGTCGGTCTGGTAGGAGCTGTATTCCCAGTTGCCGCGCGGCTCGATGGTAAGGCGGGTGCTGCCGTTGTTGTCGCTCGCGCGCATGCCCTGCACCGGCGTGCCGAAGTCCGTCACGTCAAAGCGCCGGCGCATGCCGTCGGGCAGCGACGTATTGAGGAAATCGACCACCACGTTCTGGCCTTGCTGCGCGATATTGATGCCGGAGTCCCGTGAGGAAAGATCCACCACGATGCGGCCCGCGCCATCCTGGCCGCGGCGGAAATCGATATTGCGCACGGTTGGCCGCGAAGCCGGCATCACAGGCGCCTGCGCCGGGCTTGGGGCGAACGTCGGCACTGCCGCACGGGCAGTCGGGGCGACGCTGTCGAGCAGCACCACGAACAGGTTGCCGCGCACCTCGGTGCGGTAGCTGGCCACGCGGGTCAGGTCGAGGATCACACGGGTGCGATCGCCGATCTGGACCACATTGGCGCTTTTGAGCAGCTTGCCGCCGAAGTCATATTGCGCCCGCCCGGCCGCGAAGCCGGTATCGAGAAAGTCGATGGCTAGCTTGGGTGGATTCTGCGTGGTGAAGTCGGCCGGCTTTTGCGCCGGCGGCCCCTGCATCTCGACCGTGAACACAGTCTGCTCGCCCACTGTGGTGGCGTCGACACGCTTGATGGCGTTGCCCGGCGCCGGCTGCGCCAGCGCAGCCGGCGCGGCCAAGACCAGCGTCATCATCGCGGCGCCCGCAAGCGCCCGGTACCAGCGACCCATGATCATGCCGACCCCTCCAGCTTCAGACTGGTCATTTTCTCTTTCCACTCGGCTACCCCTTCCCGGACCAATTCGCGCAACACGATCTCCTGATCGTTGATGCGGACCACCCGGCCGTAATTCTGGCCGAGATACTGCCCCACCTTGACGTGGTGGATCTTGTTATCTACCTGCACGACACCGTAGGTCTCGCCGCTCTTCTTCATGGCGCCCAGCATCTTGAAGTTCTCCAGCGGGAAATCCTCCAGCGGCTCGCGCCGGCGGCCGGATTCCGGCGACTCGGACAGGACCCGGTTCAGGTCGCCGATCTTGTTCTGCGCGAAGGGTTCGGGCGCGCTGCGGCCCGCGTAGTCGCGCGGAACATAAGGCTTGGGCTCGGGCAGCGGCGCCGGCGGCGGCGCCTTGGCGGCCTGGGCTTGCGCCATCCACTGGCGCAGGCCGTCTTCCTCGCTGCTCCCGCAGGCCGCCAACAGCACGGCGCCGATCAACGCGCAAGCGCAGGCACGCAGGCGCGAAGCCTGGATCGCTGGCATCATTTTTTCGCTCCCGCGGCCGTCTTGGCCGCCGCGGCTTCCGCCTTGCGCTGCGCCGCCTGTTCGTCAGGGTCCAGCGCGCGGTAGGCCATGGCTGTGGCTTCCATCGTCAACCCGCCATCCTTGCCGGTGGTGAACTGCAGCCCCTGCATCGAGACAATGCGCGAGAGCGCAGCCACATCGGCGTTGAACTGGGCCACGTCGTGGTAGCGGCCAGTGACCTTCAGGTTGACCGGGATCTCGGCAAAATAGGGCTTCATCACGGCGGGTTGCGGCTTGAACAACTCGAACTGCAGGCCGCGCGCCACGCCAGCGTGATTGACGTCGGCCAGCAGCGCGTCCATCTCGGTCTTGTTGGGCAACTGGCGCTCGACCAGCGCCACGCGCTGCTCCACTTCCGCCTTTTGCTTGCGCAGCGCATCCAGGTTGGCCACCTGCGCCACCTTGCTCATGTAGGACTGCTTCAGGGTGTCCTGCTCGGCGTGCCGGCGATCGAGATCCTCGAGCTTGCCGCCCCAGTAGAACTGCCAGCCAAGCAGCAGCACCAGCACCGCAGCCAGCACCGCGAACAGCACGCGCGGGGCGGTCGGCCAGGTTTCCGGCTCATTGAGGTTCAGGCCACGGAACTGCGCGGTGAGATCGTTCAGCGTGGCCAGCGAGATTTCGCTATTGAGTGCCATGGTCAGCCCTTTCCGCCTGCTGGCGCACTCGCGCCGGCGGGGCCGGCCTTGCCCTTCTTGCCGTCCTCCGGCGCTTCAGGCGCACGGTAGGCGAAGCGCATGGAGAAATCGAACAGGCGCCGCTGCTCGCGCAGGTTATTGGTCATCATCACGGCCTTGGATTCGCCCAGTTCGGCCTTGTCCAGCCACTGCACCTGGCTGAGGTTGCGCAGCAACTCCGATACGCGCTCGTTCGACTGCGCGATGCCGGTCACGATAAAGGCGTCGCCGGTCTGCTTGAGGGTGGTCAGGTACACGCCTTCGGGCACCTGGCGCACCAGTTCCTCCAGCAGTTGCACGGGGCGATTGCGCTCGTTCTGCAGGCCCTCGATGGCCTTCTGCCGCTGCAGCAGCCCTTCGATATCCTTGCGCAGCGTATTGACCTCGCGGATCTGCCCGTCCATGCGGTTGTTCTCTGCCAGGAGCACCTGGTTCAGGCTGGCCACGGCATCGACGCGGTGATCGATGTACATGCCGCCCAGCAGCACGACCAGCGCGCCGGCGCCGGCCGCGCCGCCCAGCAGGGTATAGACCTTCTTGCGCCGCGAGGCCCTGCGGGCTTCGTGGTAAGGCAGCAGATTAACTGTCGGGATCGAGTTGTTGGACATGCGGCTTCCCTCGCTGGCTTACTGCAGGCCGCGCAGCGCAAGCCCGGCGCTCACGATGTAGGCCGGCAGGTCGCGCTGCAGATAGCGCTCGTTGACCTTGACGGCTGTCATCATGTTGGCGAAGGGGTTGGCCAGCGTGGTGGTGATCTCGGTTTGCTGCTCGATCGCGGCTTGCACGCCGACCAGCGACGCATGGCCGCCGGAGAGCAGGATCTCGTCGACCCGGCCGATGCTCGATGCAGACAGGAAATTGCGCACGGCGCCTTGCACCTCCACCGCGAGCGCCTCCAGGGAGGGCTTGAGCAACTGGGTGCGCCAGGCTTCGGGCAGCGTATTCTTGCGCTTCTTGATCTCGGCCTTGAGCGCGTCCAGCGTGAACATGCGCGCCGCGCTCTGGGTGAGCTGGTCGCCGTAGCTGTTGAGCGGCTGCTCGTAGAGCTCTTTCCAGCCTTGGTAGAAGATCGCCTTGGAGCGGCTGCCGCCAAGGTGGATCACGGCCACCACGGGCAGCTCCTTGGCGTCGGTGGCGCTGATGTCGGCGGACACGCCAAGCATCTGCACCACGGAGCGTTGCACCGCGTATTCCTCGACGTCCATCACGTGCGGCTTGAGCCCGGCCATTTCGGCGGCGGTCACGCGCTCCTGCACGCGGTCGCTGTTGGCCGCGGTGACGCGCACGCCGATGCCACCCTCGGTTTCGCTAGGGCCGATCACGGCAAAATCGAAATTGACGGCCTGCGATGGCGGATAGAGGCGATGCGCCTCGGATTCCACCTGGACGTAAAGCTCGTCCTCGGACAAGTTGTCCGGCAGGCTGACGGTCTGCGATTCGGTCAGCATCGAAGGCACGCCGAGCACCACCTCCTTGGTGCGGATGCCGGCTTTGCCGAGGGCACGCTTGAGAGCGATGCCAACGGCTTCGATATTGACCAGGTTGCCATCGGCAACGGCATTGCGGTCCAGCAGTTCGCTGGCACATTTTTCCAGCCGATAGTCGTTCTTGCCACTGCCCACGGACAGCTCGACTACCTTAACGCTGGACGACCCGATGTCAACGCCGACCGTGGTACGGCGCAACAACCCCGACAAGATTCCTCGCCGCAAGGTGACCCCCTGACCGTTGAACTCGCCTTGGCTTGGTTGCTCTAATTTGGCGAGTCTGTATTGTTTCTTGGATGAAACGTTTTGCTCTTTTAGTTGGTGGATTCTCACCAAAAAACGGGGCGCTGGCAATGTGCCGGTTTGACCACGATTGCTTTTCATCACCACCCCCCGCAAAGCGTTGCCAAAATCCGACGGTGCCCCTCGCCCTCCCTGCTCCGCCCATCTTTTCGTTTCATGCAGATCTCAATCCCATTACATCTTGTAACAGCACGATAGCGGCGTGCGCGCCACAGCGCGCCGGGAGCGGCGTATCCCGGGGAGATATAATCCCCGGCACCTCTAATCTAGGTATTTCCCTTATGGCCACAGCACAACAGAAGCCCGTCCCTACCTGCCCGACGTCCGATCTGGATGCGGCTAACCGTTGGGCCGTGGGCCTGCTGGTGGCCGGGATCCCGTGGCGGTGGCGCTGCTGGTGGGATACGCGCTGCTGGTGGCCGCGCCCAACCTGCCATCGCTCGACACCATCACGGACTACCGCCCGAACAGGGCGCCTCCACCATCACCATGCAGGTGGCGCGCAATTTCTTCCTCTCCAGCGAGAAGACATACACCCGCAAGCTGTACGAAATGCTGCTGGCGTACAAGATCGAGGCCAACCTGTCCAAGGACCAGATCCTCGAGCTGTACATGAACCAGATCTACCTGGGGCAGCGCGCCTATGGCTTTGCCAGCGCGGCCCGGGTGTATTTCGGCAAGTCGATCAAGGACGTGACGCCGGCCGAGGCCGCCATGCTGGCCGGCCTGCCCAAGGCGCCGTCGGCCTATAACCCGGTGGTCAACCCCAAGCGCGCCAAGGTGCGCCAGGAGTACATCCTGCAGCGCATGCGCGACCTGCGCTACCTCACGCCCGAGCAGTACGACCAGGCTATCCACGAAGAACTGAAGGTGCGCGGCGAAGGCAATGAGTTCTCCACCCACGCCGAGTACGTGGCCGAGATCGTGCGCCAGTTGATGTATGCCCAGTACCGCGAGGAAACCTACACCCGCGGCCTGACCGTCTACACCACGCTTAACAAGCCCGACCAGGACGCCGCCTATGAAGCGGTGCGCTCGGGCATCATGAATTACGAGCGCCGCCACGGCTACCGTGGCCCCGAGGCCTTTATCGACCTGCCCGCTGGCGCGGACGAGCGCGAGCAGGCCATCGATGATGCGCTGCTGGAGCATCCGGGCAGCGACGACCTGCGCTCGGCCGTGGTCACCAGCGTGTCGGCCAAGCAGGTCACCGCCACGCTGCTGTCCGGCGAAGTCGCCACCATCGAAGGCCAGGCGCTGCGTTTTATCGCACCGTCGCTGGCGGCCAATGCGCAGCCCAAGGCCAAGATCCGGCCGGGCGCGATCATCCGCGTGACGCTGGACGAAAAAGGCGCATGGACGGTCACGCAGTTGCCGGAAGTGTCCGCCGCCTTTATCTCGCTCAACCCGGAAGACGGCGAGATCCGCTCGATGGTCGGTGGCTTCGATTTCAACCGCAACAAGTTCAACCACGTGACGCAGGCCTGGCGCCAGCCCGGCTCCAGCTTCAAGCCGTTCATCTACTCCGCGGCGCTGGAAAAGGGCTTCTCCCCCGCCACGGTGATCAACGACGCGCCGATCTCGATCAGCGATAACGGCGGCCAGGTCTGGGAGCCGAAGAACTACGACGGCAAGTTCGAAGGCCCGATGACCATGCGCCGCGCGCTGGCCAAGTCCAAGAACCTGGTGTCGGTGCGCATCCTGCGCGCCATCGGCACGCAATACGCTCAGGACTACATCACGCGCTTCGGCTTCGACGCCGACAAGCACCCGGCCTACCTGCCCATGGCGCTAGGCGCGGGCAGCGTCACCCCGCTGCAGATGGCGGGCGCCTACTCGGTGTTTGCCAATGGCGGCTACCGCGTCAATCCCTACCTGATCCAGAAGGTGGTCGATGCCCGCGGCAAGGTGATTTCCGAGACCAAGCCCCAGCGCGCCAGCGAGGATGCCGTGCGCGTACTCGACGCCCGCACCGCCTTCATCGCCGACAGCATGCTGCGCGAGGTCGTGCGCAGCGGCACGGCCAACAGCGCCAAGCAGCGCCTGGGCCGCAACGACCTGGCCGGCAAGACCGGCACCACCAACGACGCCGTCGACGCCTGGTTCGCCGGCTACACACCCAAGCTGGTGGCCATTGCCTGGATGGGCTACGACCAGCCCAAGAGCCTGGGCGTGCGCGAGACTGGCGGCGGCCTGGCCCTGCCGATCTGGGTGGGCTACATGGGCAAGATGCTCAAGGGCGTGCCGGAAATCCCCGAGCGCCAGGCGCCGGAAGGTGTGGTGATGGTGGGCGGCGACTGGGCCTTCGAGGAAAACGCGGGCGGCGCCGGCGTGGCGTCGGTTGGCCTGGGCGATCCGTGGCCGGGCAAGCCGGACGAAAGCACGCAATCGCCCGCCGATGTCGAGGCGGAGAAGAAGCGCATCCTGGAGATGTTCGGCGGCGGCTGAGGCCCCGCCGGGGCAGCTTCCCGCCAATGAAAAAGCCGGCCATGGAGCCGGCTTTTTCGTGCCTGGGCGAGAGCGCTCAGGCCAGCTTCAGCGTCACCCCTGCCTGCTGGCTCACGTAGCCGGACAGCGCCGCGTACAGCTCGCCCCCGCGCGCGTATCGACCCAGCGCTGCCCATCATGGCGAAAATGGAAGCCGCCCGAGCGCGCCGCCACCCACAGCTCCTGCATGGGTGCCTGGCTGTTGACGATAATCTTGGAGCCGTCTTCGAATTCGAGCTCCATGAGATTGCCGGCACGGTTGATTTCGATGTCGGCGTCTGCCGCGTCGGCGGCGGCTTCCACCGCGCTTTCCAGCCGGTCCAGCTCTTGCTGGGCCAGCGCCAGGAACTCACTTTCACTCATGGGGGGCATGCTAAACTCCAAGACCGCCGGCCAGCACCGCTGTTACCGGCAGCGTATTGAAAAGTACTTCGTATTTCCGTTGGTCCCATTTCCGTTGGTCCCGCCGCGCTCCGCCTGGATGACATTGCGGGACATGCCGGGACAATCTGGAACAATCGGGGACGACTCTGGATGACTCTTTAAGGACGACCCGATGTTGCGTCGTGTTGCGATTGTATCGGCGTTTGCCGCCAGCCTTGCGATGCCCCTTCTGTCGGGATGCGGCATCCGCGGCCCGCTGACGATGCCCAAGCAGCCTCCCGCACCGGCCCAGCCCGGCGTACCGGACCCTGGCCTGGGCAACCCGGCCGTGCCGAATCCGGCGGCCCCCAAGGGCTCCGCCGCCACAGCCCCGGAAGCCGTGCCGGCCGCCACTCCCACCGCCAAATAACCATGACCGCCTTCTTCCATCGTCACGACGGCGCCCTGAGCGTCGAGCACGTGCCGCTCGCGCGCATCGCCGCCGAATACGGCACCCCTACCTACGTCTACTCGCGCGCCGCGCTGAGCGCCGCCTACCAGGCCTACGCGGCTGCGTGCCAGGGGCGCCGCGCGCGCGTGCAGTACGCCATGAAGGCCAACTCCAACCTGGCCATCCTGCAGGTCTTCGCCAAGCTCGGCGCGGGCTTCGACATCGTATCCGGGGGCGAGCTGCAGCGCGTGCTGGCGGTGGGCGGCGATCCGCGCAAGGTGGTGTTCTCGGGCGTGGGCAAGACCGCTGCCGAGATGGAACTGGCGCTCCAGCACGATGTGCTGTCGTTCAACGTGGAGTCGATCCCCGAACTGGACCGCCTCAATGCCGTGGCCGGCCGCCTGGGCAAGCGCGCGCGCGTGTCGCTGCGCATCAACCCGGATGTGGACGCCAAGACCCACCCGTATATCTCCACCGGCCTGAAGGGCAACAAGTTCGGCGTCGCCTTCGAGGACGTGCTGCCGACCTACCGCGCCGCCGCCGCGCTGCCGCACCTGGAAGTAGCAGGCATCGACTGCCATATCGGCTCGCAGATCACCGAGGTCGCCCCTTACCTGGAAGCGCTGGACAAGGTACTGGACGTGGTGGAAGCGCTGGGGTGGCCTCGGAATCACTTACGACGACGAGACCCCGCCGGACATCACCGGCTTTGCCCGCACGCTGCTGGACCGCGTGGCCGAGCGCGGCCACGGCCATCGCGAGGTGCTCTTCGAGCCGGGCCGCTCGCTGGTGGGCAACGCCGGCGTGCTGCTGACCCAGGTCGAGTTCCTCAAGCCGGGCGCCGCCAAGAACTTCTGCATCGTCGACGCGGCCATGAACGACCTGGCCCGCCCCGCCATGTACGAGGCCTACCACCGCATCGAGCCGGTGCAATTGCGCGAGACCGGGCAGGCAACGGCCCTGACCTACGACGTGGTCGGCCCGGTGTGCGAATCCGGCGACTGGCTCGGCCGTGATCGCGCCTTGGCAGTGCAGCCGGGTGACCTGCTGGCCGTGATGTCGGCTGGTGCCTATGGCTTTGTCATGAGCTCCAACTACAACACCCGCCCGCGCGCGGCCGAAGTCATGGTCGATGGCGACGACGTGCACCTGGTGCGCGGCCGCGAGCACGTGGCGGACCTGTTCCGCGACGAACGCCTGCTGCAAGGCTAAGCACCCGCCCGCCCCCGCCTGCTCGCCCCCTCGTGGCCGCCAGTGTCCTGATCCTGGGCGGGCGCGCGCCCGTGGCGCTCGACCACGCGCGCCGCTTTGCCCACCAGGGCTGGCGCGCGGTGGTGGCGGACAGCATCCCCTGCCATACGGCGGGCGCATCGCGCGCCGTATGCGCCACCGTGCGGCTCGCGCCGCCACGTACCGAGCCGGCGCGCTTTGTCGAGGACCTGTGCCAGGCGGTGCGGCAGCATCGCATCGACCTGGTGGTACCAACCTGCGAAGAGGTCTTCTTTCTCTCCCGCTACCGCGCCAAGTTGCCGGCCACGCTCACCGTGGCCGTCGACGACTTCGACAAGCTGCGCGGCCTGCACAGCAAGTGGCAGTTCCTGGCGCTGGCGCGTGAGTGCGGATTTCGTGTGGCCGACAGCGCACTGGTGGACAGCCTGGATCAGGCGCGCGCCTGGGCCGGCGCCAAGCCGCTGGTGCTCAAACCCGAGTATTCCCGCTTTGGCGCGCACCTGCGGCTGTATCCGCAAGGCGTACCCACCGCTGCGCCCGCGCTCCCCGCGCAAGGCCGCTGGGTGGCGCAGCACTTTGTGACCGGGCCGGAAATCTGCTCCTACAGCATCGCGCATCAAGGCCGGCTGCTCGCGCACGCGGCCTACCGCCCCGCCCACCGGCTCAGCCAAAGCGCGAGCTTCTACTTTGCGCACCATGAATCCGCCGCCATCCGGCGCTGCGTCGAAACGCTGGTGGCCAGGATCGGCTTCACGGGGCAGATCGCCTTCGACTGGATCGAGGCCGATCCCGCCCACCCTACCGTGCTCGAATGCAACCCGCGCGCTACCAGCGGCCTGCACTTGTTCGGCCTGGAGGATGCCGTGCCGGCGGCGCTGGCCGGGGACGCGGCCATGCGCGATTGCATCACGCCGTCGGAGCAGCGCCCGCGCATGATCACCGCGGTCATGGCGAGCGCCGGGCTCTACGGGATGGCAAGGCGCGGCAGGCTGGGGGAATGGCATCGCGCCTTTACCGGCGCCGACGACGTGATCGCCCGGCCTGGCGACCGTGCGCCGCTGTTGGGCGCCCTGCGCGATCTGGCCGCCTATGGGCGGCTGGCCCTCAGCCGGCGCTGCAGCCTGCGGGCCGCCACCACCCGGGATATCGAATGGGATGGCGAGGAGCTCTCGCCTTGACAACGCTTTCGCCCGGCGACGGCGCTGCATGGCAACTCAATCGCTGCGCGCAAAGCCTGTCGGCACTGCATGCCGGGGTGCCCACGGCTAATCTGGTGCGCAACCTGCGAAGCCAGGTTGACCTGGTCCGTGCCGGCGACTGGGCCATGCCGGTCACCGTCGACAGTGGCGAGACCGATGGCGACGCCCCCGCCTGGGTCTGCTCGCCGCTGACCACGTATTGCCGTTACGCGGGCGAGGAAATCGACCGCCATTTGCATGGCGCGCTGGCGTGGCCGTTGCGCCTGCTGTGCCGGGGCTACGGGGCATGGCTCGGCGCGGCTGGCGTCGACCGCGCGGTGGCCATCAACAACTGGCTGCTATCGACCAACCTGTATCCCGCGCTCGACACCGGCGCGCTGCAAGACACCATCGCCCAAGCCCGCATCCGCTGGCCACGCCACGCGCTATGGTTCCGCTCGCTCAACACGCGCCAGCACCCTGACTGGCTGGCGGCACTGGCGGCCGAGGGCTTCAGCCTGGTGCCCAGCCGCCAAGTGTGGTGCTACGAGGCCGAAGCGCTGGCCAGCGCACGCCATGCCAACCTCAGGCGCGACCTGCGCCAGATGCAACGCTCGACGCTGGCACGAGCCAGCAATGACACCATCGGTGCAGCCGGCCGGGACGATGACTACGAACGTATCGCCGCCCTCTACGGCCTGCTGTACCTCGACAAATACTCCCGCCTCAACCCGCACTACACCGCCACCTTCATGCGCCACTGGCATCAGGCCGGGCTGCTGGAGCTGCATGGATGGCGCGACGGGCAGGGGCAGTTGCAGGCCGTGGTCGGCCTGTTCGCCCAGGGCGGCATCGTCACCGCGCCGGTGGTCGGCTACAACACGGCGCTGCCGGCTTCGCTGGGGCTGTACCGGTTGCTGATGGCCACGGTGTTCGCGCGCGCCATCGAGACCGGCTGCAGCATCAACCTGAGCGCGGGCGCGGGCCACTTCAAGCGCCTGCGCGGCGGCCAGGCCGCGATCGAATACAGCGCCGTGTATGCGGCGCACCTGCCGCTGCCGCTGCGCGCCGGCATTGGCCTTCTGCGCGTGCTGGCCACACACGTCGGGGTGCCTGTCATGCAACGGTTCCAACTATGACGACCTCCCCGCCCTGGCCCGAATCCGTCTTCTCGCAATGGTTCGCCGTGGCGCGCAGCTGCACGCTGCGCGCCCGCCCGCTGGCGGTCACGGTGCTGGATCGGCCGCTGATGCTGGCCCGGCTGCCGTCCGGCGAGATCCTGGCCTGCGAGGACCGCTGCCCGCACCGGCAAGCACCGCTGTCGCATGGGCGCATCGGCCGGCTTGGCGTGAGTTGCCCGTATCACGGCTGGACCTTCGGGGCAGACGGGCGCTGCAACGCGGTGCCCGGCTTGGCGCCCCAAGCCTGCCTGCCGCAGGTTGGCGTACGCCCCCTGCCGGTGCTGGAGCATGACGGGCTGGTCTGGCTGCGGCCGGGCCCGGAAACGCCGGCGGCCGACCACCCGCCCGTGGCGGACTCCCATTTGCTGCCGGCACCGGTCGCGGCCCTGCCCGCCGGCTCCCGGCGCTTCCTGTGGCAAAGCCGCTGGCAAGCCCATGTGCTGGACGCGATCGAGAATTTCCTGGATCCGTTGCACACCCACACGGTACATCCGGGGCTGGTGCGCAAGGATGGCGAGCGCGCGCCGGTGCGAGCCCGCTTGTCGAATACGCCGCATGGCTTCACGGTCGAGTACCTCGACCAGCCCGTGCAGTCCGGGCTGCTATATCGTTTGTTCGAGTCGCCGCGGACCGGCGAGAGCGCGCATTTCGGCGGCGCGGGCACAGCCCAGATCGACTATCGCTATGCCAACGGCAGCCAGCTCTGGATCACGCTGAATTTCACGCCGGAAAGCGCGACGCAAACCCATGTGTTTGCCACGCTGCACGTGGCCGGGCGCTGGGCGCCGGCCTGGGCGGTGCAGTTGCTGGCATGGCCGCTGCTAAAGCGCGTGGCACGCCAGGACCAGGCCGTGCTGGCACTGCAATCCGACAACCTGCAGCGCTTTCCGGGGCGGCGGCATTGCTCGACGGAGCTGGACCTGGTCCGCGGCCATCTTGAAGCGCTATGGCTCCCCCAGGCGGTGCAGCCGTCCCGCCCCGCCGAGCGCGAGATCACGCTCTACCTTTGAGCCCTACCGCTGCGCCTTGAGGCCGGGTGCGGGCTTGCACCACCACCAGACGCGCATCGCCAGCAAGCCGAACACCACGGCGGCATAGATCGATACCGTGCCGAAATCGTGCTTGCCGGCCTTGTGCCACCAGTAATGCAGGATGGCCAGCGCGGCGACGGCGTATACCGACCGGTGCAGCCATTGCCAGCGCTTGCCACCTAGCCGCTTGACCATGGCATTGGCCGAGGTGGCCGCCAGCGGCACCATCAGCACGAAAGCGACAAATCCCACCGTGATGAAAGGACGCTTGGCGATGTCCTTGATCATGTAGGCCACATCGAAGCCGCGGTCCACGCCCAGCCACAGCAGGAAATGCTGCATTGCGTAGAAGAAGACGAAGAGCCCGAGCATGCGGCGCAGGCGGAGCAGCCAGTTCCAGCCGGTCAGCCGGCGCAACGGCGTCACCGTCAGCGTGACGCACAGCATGACCAGCGTCCAGGTGCCGGTCGAGCGCGTGACGAACTCCAACGGATTAGCGCCGAACTGATCGGAAAACCCGAGATATAGCAGCCGCAGGAAAGGCAGCATGGCAAACAGCCACACCGCCACCTTCACCGAGCGCACGCGTTCGGGCGCAAGCGTGGCGAACCCGGCCTGCCCACCCGCTCGTGCCGGGCGCACAGCCGGGCGCGACGGCGACATGTCAGGCGGCGCCATCAGAAGAACTTCCGCAGGTCCATGCCCTGGTAAAGCGACGCCACCTGCTGGCCGTAGCCATTGAACGGCAGCGTCTTGCGCTTGGGTGCGAACAGCGCGCCAAAACCGCTGCCCTTGTCCTCGCCGATGCGGCGCTCCGTGGCCTGGCTCCAGCGCGGGTGATCCACGTCCGGATTCACGTTGGAGTAGAAACCGTACTCCTGCGCCGCGGCCAGGTTCCAGCTGGTGGCGGGCTGCTTGTCGACGAAACGGATCTTGACGATGGACTTGGCGCTCTTGAAGCCGTACTTCCAGGGCACCACCACGCGCACTGGCGCGCCGTTCTGGTTGGGCAGCACTTCGCCGTACAAGCCAAAGGCGAGCAAGGTCAGCGGGTGCATCGCCTCGTCCATGCGCAGCCCTTCGGTGTACGGCCAGTCCAACACTCGGGCGCTGACACCAGGCATCTGCTTCTTGTCGTTGAGGGTGACGAACTCCACGTACTTCGCACCGGACTGCGGCTCGACGCGGCGGATCAGCTCGGCCAGCGAGTAACCGCTCCAGGGGATCACCATCGACCAGCCCTCGACGCAGCGCAGCCGGTAGACCCGCTCTTCCAGCGGCATCAGGCGCACGAGTTCGTCGATGTCGTAGACCTTGGGCTTCTTCACCAGGCCCTCGACCGCGACCTGCCACGGCCGGTTCCGCAGCGTGCCGGCATTGCGCGCCGGGTCCGCCTTGTCGGTACCGAACTCGTAATAGTTGTTGTACGTGGTGACGTCCTCATAAGGCGTGCGCTTCTCGGGCACCACGTAAGCATTGTTGGGCGTGGCCGGCAGCTTCTGCCCGTGCGGCGCCTGGGCATGCGCATCGCGCGCGGACCATGGCACCAGCGTGCTCCCCGCTGCGCCCGCAGCGGCCAGCGCCAGCAGGCGGCGCCGCGCCTCGAAAACACCGCGCGGCGTGATCTCGCTGGCGGCGATGTCATCGCCGCGCAGCCATTTGGGAGAGGGAATCAGCATCGTTGTTCCTCGTTGCGAGCCATAGGCAAAAGGCAGTTCACCGTTCGCGGCAGGCCTGGGCCGGGCCCGCCTGCGCAATCGGGCTTCGGCTTGAGTCGGTTGGCGCGGGGCAATCCTGACATTTTTTTCAGATTCGTTGCATCCCGCGGCCTCAGCCGCCCTGGTACTGCCGGTAGACCGCCTCCGCCAGCGCCAGCAGTGGCGCGCGCTCCAGGGGCGCGGCCAGCGCGAAGCCGAGATCCCGGTCCACCCAGTAAAAGGCCATGGTACGGGCAGCTGCGGCGGGACGATCCCCCGCGCCTGCGCCCATGCGCTCCAGCCGGAAGCCCGTATCGGGCGTATCGCGCGCCATGTGCCGCAGTTGCAGCGACAGCCGGGTGCCGTCGTCGGACTCGTACATCAGAATGGCCGACGGGCCGCCTTCGGCCACGCCGAGACGGCCGCCGATCAGGTGAAATCCCTGCGTGCGCAGGTCGGGCACCCGCAGCGGCGCGCCCAGGCGCTTGGACAGCCAGGCAACAAGATGGGCTTCATCGGTCGCGGGCACCTCAACCGGATGGCGAACCTCCGGCGCATAGACGACATGGCTGGCCAGCGCCTCGCGCGCGAAGCGCTCTACCGAGGGCGCACCGGCAGCCAGCGTGTCCGCGCGATCGTGCGCGACCCACCCGATCGCACCACCCACCGCCAGCGAGGCTAGGCTGGCGGCCAGCGCCATGCCCCAGCCAGCGGAGCGCCGCGCCGAATCGGGACTGCTGCCACGCAGCCTTGGCGGAAGTGCCGCCAGGGGCACGGTTTCATTCAGCACGCCATCGAATTCGGCGTGCAACTCGCCCGTCTGCCGCCGCCAGCCTCGCACATGCTCCCCGGCCTCGGGATGGGCGGCCAGGTACGCTTCCACCTCGGCGCGGCGGACGGGATCGAGCTGGCCATCGGCGTAGGCGTGGAGATCGGCTTCGTTGACTGGGGACATCATTTGACTCGCTGCAGTCCGGCCGCGCGGCCAGCGGCCTGCGGGTTCGCATCGGCCGCCATGGCTGGCGTGCCGTCCATCAGCATGCGCATCTGCTCCCGGCCACGCGACAGCCGGGACATCACGGTGCCCACCGGCACCGCCAGCACCTGCGCCGCCTCGGCATAGCTGAGCTGTTCCAGGCCGACCAGCAGCATCACCGCGCGCTGGGTCTCTGGCAGCCGGGCCAGCGCCCGCGCCAGGTCCAGCCGCAGGCCGGGCTCGGGCGCAGCACTGGGTACGTCGGGCAACGTGTCGGTATAGGTCACCAGGTCGGCGCGCCGGTACGCGTTCACGCGCAGCCGGTGCATCATGGTCAGCAGCCACGACAGCAGGCCATCCGCGCCATCGCCCCACCAGGCGCCCGCGCGCAGGCGGAAGCGCCAGCGGTAGCGTAGCGCGCGCTCCAGCGTGTCCTGTACCAGGTCGTCGGCGGATGCCGCGTCGCCGGTCAGGCCCCGGGCGTGGCGCCGCAAGCGCGGCGCCAGCGCCACCAGCTGGCGGTCGAAGCCGTCCATGCCGTCAGGCTGCCCTTGCCCGCATCAGGGCGTTGCCGCGTGCCAGGCGTTGTTGAAGTTGTCGCCCGTGCGCTCGCCCGGCTTGGCATCCTTGGAGAAGCGGTAGAGCGGCTTGCCGCGATAGGCCCATTGCTTGGCGCCGTCGTCACGCGTGATGACGCTGTAGTCGCCCATGGCGCTGGTGCCGGGCGCAGCCATCAGGGGCGGCCAGTTGGTGGCGCAGCCGCCATTGCAAGCGCTCTTGCCGGCCGTGTCACGGTCGAACGTGTAAAGCGTCAGGCCCTGGGGATCGGTCAACGTGCCACCGGCAACTTTCACCGTGGGCGGCATATTGCCGGCGCTGCTACCCATGCCACCCATGCCTGAACAGGCGGACAGCAGGACCGCGGCAGAGGCGAGCGCGAGAACAACGGGGCGGGACAACGATGCGAGGGAAGCGACTGCGATAGGACGGGAAAGGGCCATGATGTCGATCTCCATGCGATGCGGCGCCGCCAGCCGGCACCGTCCCTTCAGTAAACACCGGATGTGACGGCTTTATTCCATTCGGGCGAAAAAAAACCTGCCGCATCGGACCGATGGGCAGGTTTTCTTATTGCAGCGCAACACCCGGATCAGAGCTCGCCGTAGCTATGCAGGCCGGAGAGGAACATGTTGACGCCCAGGAAGGCGAAGGTCGTGACCAGCAAACCCACCAGCGCCCACCAGGCCGCCATGGTGCCGCGCAGGCCCTTCATCAACCGCATATGCAGCCAGGCCGCGTAGTTCAGCCAGACGATCAGGGCCCAGGTTTCCTTGGGGTCCCAGCTCCAGTAGCCCCCCCAGGCCTCCGCCGCCCACAGCGCGCCCAGGATGGTAGCGATGGTGAAGAAGGCAAAACCCACCGCAATCGCCTTGTACATCACATCGTCGAGCACTTCGAGCGAGGGCAGGCGTTCGGCGAGGATACCGTGCTGCTTGAGCAGATAGGCCACCGACACCATGGCGGCCAGGGCGAAGGTACCGTAGCCGATGAAATTGGCCGGCACGTGAATCTTCATCCACCAGCTCTGCAGCGCGGGCACCAGCGGCTGGATCTCGCTCGCGTCGCGGCTGACCGTGTACCAAAGCAGGAAACCGACTGCCGCCGATACCACCAGCATCACGAACGGCCCCAGCGCACGGGTCTTGTAGCGGCCTTCGTAGTACAAGTGGAACAACGGAGGTGATCAGCGTGAACAGCACGAACACTTCGTACAGGTTCGAGATAGGAATGTGGCCGATGTCGGCGCCGATCAGGTAGGACTCGTACCAGCGCACCAGCATGCCGGTGAAGCCAAGTACCACGGCTGCCCATGCCATCTTGCTGCCAATCTGCAGCCCGGTCTCCGAGCGTGCCAGCAGGCCACCCCAGTAGAACAGCGTGGACAGGAACACCAGCGCGCTCATCCACAAGATGGCGGACTGGCTCGACAGGAAGTACTTGAGGAAAAAGGCCTGCTCGGCGCGCGGCAACTGGCCTTGGTAGAGCTGGATCGCGAACAGCGCCAGCACCGTCAGCGTCACCATCAGCAGCCGCACCGGCTTCCAGTGCCATCCCAGCAGCGCAAAGGTGGGCACCGCGGCGATCAGCACGCCCTTGTCGTAGACATTCATCCATTCGCCGTAGCGAGCCAGCGCGAAGCCAGCGCCCGCTGCCAGCATCAAGGCAAAGAGCCAGTCGACCCAGCCCAGCCGGCGCAGGAACGACGGCTCCAGGTAGGCCTGCTCGGCGCCACTCGCGGCAACGGCCGCCTGGCTCGCCTGCACGCCCGGCCCGGCCTGATTCACATTCGAAGACATATTGGTTCCTGCTTAATTGCGGGCGCCGGTCGTGCCGATGCTGCCGGCGGCGCGGCCTACATCGTCGCGCAGCGCGACAAACTCATTCTCGAAATCCAGTGTACGGCGCTGCGTGGACATGGCCATCAGCACATGGCTGGCGGCGCCCTGCCCGTCAGCGGTTCCGGCTGGATCCTTCACCCAGAGCCAGACGCGGCGTTCGCGGATGTAGAACATCGAGAACACGCCCAACACCAACAGCAGACAGCCAAGATACACGATGTTCTTCCCTGGTGCACGGGTCATCTGGAACACGCTGGCCTTCACTTCCGTGAAGTCGTCGAGCTGCAGGAAGACGGGCGCCGTGTAGAAGAAACTGTCGGACAGCGCGTTGATGGCCTGCTGCATGAAAGCCCCGCTCTGGGCACTATTCGGCACCACCGGCAGCTTGTCTTGCGCACGCGCCAACTGCCAGAGCTCCCACATCGAGCCATTGAGAATCTTCAGCAGCACATCGGCGGCCTTCTGCTGCTCAGCCGGCGGCACGGACTTTTCCAGGAAGGCGGCAATCGCGGTGAAGCCGCCCGGCGGCGCTTGCGGGTTGCTGCGCGAGGCGCCGGCAAACAGGTCAAGCGCGCGCAAGGCGCTCTCGGCCAGCTGGCCGCGCAAAACCTCGCGGCCCTCGCCCGGCATCGAGGCGAGTGCGAAGCGGCGCGCGGCTTCGCTGCGCAGCGCACGGTCCTGCAGAGCGGCGCGCAGGCGCATCCAGTCGCCCACGCTGTTTTGCTCGTCGGCCGGGATACGCAGGTAGCGGAACGGCTCGCTGGGCGAATCCCGCATGCCGGCGAGGAAGACCGTCTGGCCGTCGAGTTGCACCGGCACCATGTAGTTGTTGAATTCGCGGGCCTGGCCGTTGCGGTCGCGCAACTTGTATTGCACCGACGGGCCAACGTTGCGCAGCTCCTTCGCGCGATCAGGATTGACCGCCGAGCCCAGGTGGGACTCGAGCTTCTCGTTGAGCGACTTGCGCGCCACGCCACGCGCGTCGGGCTTGCCCGATGCGTCGGTGACGTTCTCGATATTCATCAGGCGAAAATCGCTGAACTCGACCGTGAGCCCCTCGGCGTCGGCCGCATTGCCCGTGCCGGCCAGCGGCGCATTGGCACCCACGGTGCCGGCAAAGGCGAAGGTCTTGTCGCTGCCGCCCTGCATCGGGTAGCCAACGAACTTCAGCTTGGAGCCGCCATCCTCGAAGCTGGACTGGTAGATGGCCACGCCATCCACCACCAGCGGCTCGTTGACCTTGATGGTGGCCTCGGTCTTGCGGCCGGTGGCGCGGTCGGTAATGACCACGTCGGAGGCGAACAGCTTGGGCATGCCGGTCGAGTAGTGCTCGACGGAGAACTTCTTCAGCATGATGTTGAACGGCAGGTCCTGCACCAGCGCGCCGTCCGAGATATTCAGGATGGCGGTGGACACCGTCGAGCCTTCCGGTACGAAGGCATTGCCGCGAAACCCCGGATTGTTGACCGACAGGCGGTGCTCGGGCGGAATGTCGTTGATCACGGCGTTGCCGCTGATCGGGCTCTTGCCGCCAAACCACATCTGCGCGCGGATCAGCATGTCGCCATCGAGCAGGCCGCCGATGCAGATCACCACGATGGCGGTGTGCGCGAGGATGTAGCCCAGCTTGTTGGCCGCGCCCGCCTTGGCGGCCAGCAGGGTGGCGCCGTCATGCGCAACGCTCTTGATGCGGTAGCCGCGATTGGCCAGCAGCGCGGTGAGATGCGTCACCGCATCGGCGCGGGGGCGGTCCGCATCGAACTCGGCGTGATGGTGAAAGGACCGCAGGCTGCGCTCGCGCACGTGATCCTTCCACGAACGCATGTCCTTGATCATCTTGGGTGCGTTGCGGGTCAGGCACAGCGAAGTGGATACCACCAGGAAGGTCAGGATCAGCAAGAACCACCAGGAGCTATAGACCTTTTGCAGCGACAGCGCATGGAACAGGTCGGCCCAGAAGGGACCAAACTGGTTCACGTAGTTGGGATAGGGCTCGTTCTGCTTGAGGACGGTGCCGACCACGCTGGCAATCGCAATCACCGTCAGCAGCGTGATGGCGAAACGCATCGACGACAGCAGCTCAACCGCGTCGCGTAGCAAGCGGTGAGAAGTCTTCAGGTGCAGTCCTGACGTGGAAACGGTGGACATGTGCAGTGGGGCCCTCGGCCTTGAAATGAAAAAGGGTGGACATGCTCGCGCAGGCCACCCTCTTCGATTGTTGCCGGGCTGCTTGGTTGCACCTGAACGTAGCGCCTCGCGAATGGCGAGGCCCGTTGCGGTGCTCCGGCTACCCGGCGCGGAACGACTTAGCGAATCCCTGCGACGTAATCGGCCACGGCCTTGATCTCGGCATCCGACATCTTGGCGGCGATGGTGGTCATCACGGGATTGTTCTTGCGGGTGCCCTGGCGGAACGCGACCAGTTGCGCTTCGGTGTACTCGGACCATTGGCCGCCGATGCGCGGGTACTGGGCCGGAATGCCGGCGCCGGTGGGGCCGTGGCAAGCCGCGCAGGCCGGCACACCCTTGGCCGCAATGCCGCCACGGTAGATCTTCTGGCCAGCTTCGATGGTGTCCTTGTTCTTGGCCGTGGCAGGCTTCTGGGTCTGCTTGGCCAGGTAGGCGCCGACGTCCTTCATTTCCTGCTCGGACAAGGCTGCCGCGTAAGGCGACATGATGGCGTTGCTGCGGGTCTTGGCTTTGAAGTCGTCGAGCTGCTTGTGCACGTACTCAGGGTGCTGGGCGATTGCGATCAGGGGCACCTTGCGTGTAGAGAGTTTCGCCCTTGGCCGGATCAGCCTTTGCGGCGGCCTGCTCTGCGGCAGATGCCAGACCGGTCATGGCAGTTGCCGGCAGAGCCAGCGCCACAACAGCCAGAAATTTCGCAATGCGGTTCATTCGCACACCTTGTCTGAATTGTTTTGAATTCCATGGAGCACGCCGTTCAGCACACTGCCCGCGGTGAGGACGCGAGGCAGATACTTTGACATCGGAAATTCATCACGACGGACCGCCGGCTCGCCTAAGGCCAGAAAACGCCCAGGCGAAAGCCGGATGGCACCACCCCCATGCGAACGAGAGCGGCAGACCGTGCGAATATCCCGGTAGCAGGCCCAGACCCCCGGTTGGCCCTCGTGCGCCAGCGCCAGGCTTCAGCGCCGTAACAGGGACTAGACCAACAGGCTTGCTACCACGATGGAACGGACACGCAAGACTTCCCTGCCAGATAAATGCGCGACCAAGGATGCCGCGCGTCACCTAATCGGGAGGCCGTTAACCGCGTTATTGTACAATAAATCGTGTGCCGGATAGAGGATGTGCGCGCCGCAACGCGGCCAGACGCCAGCCCCGGCCATCCAGGCGGCCACATGTGCCGCCCACCTCACTCACATCGGCGCGGTGACGCCGGCGAACCCGCCTGAATCCAGGCGGCAGCCCGCCCCCACCCGCCCCATCGCCCAAGCGCATGTCCCTCCTACATCAGGCCCGCTTTTTCGTTACCGTCAATCATCTGCGCGACCTGCCCGCCACGGCCGTGCCGGAAGTGGCGTTCGCCGGCCGCTCCAACGCCGGCAAATCCACCGCCATCAACATCCTGTGCAACCAGAAGCGGCTTGCTTTCTCGTCGCGCACGCCGGGCCGCACCCAGCACATCAACTTCTTCGGCGTGGCCCCGGTCAAGGCGCCGGACCCGCTCGCCTTCCTCGTCGACCTGCCTGGCTATGGCTATGCGCAGGTGTCGGGATCGGCCAAGTTCCACTGGCAGGCGCTGCTGAGCGACTACGTGCAAACGCGCTCGCAGCTGTCCGGCCTGGTGCTGATGATGGACGCGCGCCGCCCCTTTACCGACCTGGATTGCCAGATGGTCGAGTGGTTCCTGCCCACGGGCCGCCCCATTCATGTGCTGCTGACCAAGGCCGACAAGCTGACCAACAGCGAGAACGCCCTGGCCCTGCGCGAAACCCGCAAGGTGCTGGCCGGCTACGCCGAGCAGCTCGACACGCCCGTGCCCCTGACCGCGCAATTGTTCTCCAGCCTCAAGCGCCGCGGCATCGAGGAAGCCCAGCGCGTGGTGGCGGGCTGGCTGTCCCTGCCTGACGGCTGCATCACGCAAGCGCAACGCAGAGTGTCCGCGAGTATGATAGCGGGCAAGATCAAAAGTTTTTTCTTTTCGCAAGCGGCCTGGTCAGGCACTCGCCAGCCACATCGCACCAGCCGCCCGGCAGACTCCCGCACTTCTTTCCGACTCTTCTCCCTCAAGCCATGTCCACTTTCCCCGAGTACCGTCCGCGTCGCATGCGCCGCGATGATTTCTCTCGCAGGCTGATGCGCGAAAACCGCTTGTCGCCGGACAACCTGATCTACCCGGTGTTCATCGTCGACGGACACAACCAGCGCCAGAGCGTAGCGTCCATGCCCGGTGTCGAGCGTCTCTCGGTCGACCTGTTGCTGCCGGTCGCGGAAGACTGCGTGAAGCTGGGCATCCCGGTCATCGCGCTGTTCCCGGTGATCGATCCGGCCCTGAAGACGCCTGACGGCATCGAGGCAACCAATGCCGAAGGCCTGATCCCGCGTGCCGTGCGCGCGCTCAAGGACCGCTTCCCCGAACTGGGCGTGCTGACCGATGTGGCGCTGGATCCATACACCAGCCATGGGCAGGACGGCGTGCTGGACGCCGACGGCTACGTGATCAACGACGTGACGGTGGAGATCCTGGTCAAGCAGGCGCTGACGCAAGCCGCGGCCGGCGTGGATATCGTGGCGCCCTCGGACATGATGGATGGGCGCATCGGCGCGGTACGCGCGGCACTGGAAGACGGCGGCTATATCCATACGCGGATCATGGCGTACTCGGCCAAGTTCGCCTCGGCCTTCTACGGCCCGTTCCGCGATGCCGTGGGCTCGGCGGCCAATCTGGGCAAGGGCAACAAGATGACCTACCAGATGGACCCGGCAAACTCCGATGAAGCCCTGCGCGAAGTGGCGCAGGACATCATGGAAGGCGCCGATATGGTGATGGTCAAGCCCGGCATGCCTTACCTCGACATCCTGCGGCGCGTGAAGGACGAGTTCCGCTTCCCTACCTACGTCTACCAAGTCAGCGGCGAGTACGCGATGCTCAAGGCCGCTGCCCAGAACGGCTGGCTGGACCACGACAAGGTCATGATGGAGTCGCTGCTGGCCTTCCGCCGCGCCGGTGCCGACGGCATCCTGACCTACTTCGCACGCGACGCCGCTCGCCTGCTCACGCGCTGAACCGGCCCGGATGCAGCTGTTAGGCTTTTCCGCCAGCCAGGTCCATCCGCTCGCCTCGCTCGACGAGGCGCGCGACTTCCTTGCCGGCAATGCGGCGGCCCGCTTCGTCTGGGTCGACACGCCGATCGAGGAGGTCAGCGCCGCGCCGACGGCCTGGCGCGACAGCGTCCAGGCGCTCACGGGCGCCCCCGTGCTGGACCTGCATCTCATCGATGCCACCAACGCGTCGCATCCGTCGTATTTCGATACGACGCACGCCTACGACATGGTGATCTTCCGCAAGCTCACCTTCGAGACCAGCCGGCTGATCGCCGAGGCCGGCGGGGAAGCGGCGACGGCGTCCGGCACGACGACGACCGCAACGGCTGCGGCCTCGGCCACGGTCGCGACGGACATGCCGACGCTGCCGGGCCAGCCCATGGCTTCAGCCACGGCCTGTGCCACCGCGACAACCAGCCAGCCGTCCGCCGCAAAACCAGGCGCCCCGGCCAAGCCGCGCCGCTACCCGCCGGGCTTCCTGCCCGCGTTGGCCAAGATCGACACCCAGCCGGTCACCTTCTTCGTCTTCGACAATGTGCTGCTGACAGTCCGGCCCGCGCAATCGCGCACGCTGGACCAGGTACGCCAGCGCCTGCTGGAACTGTGCCAGGCGCCGCGGCCGCAATCGGCGTCAAAGACCCGGGCCAACGGGCACGCCGCGCTGGTGCATGGCATCCGGCCGCCAACGCGCCCGGAAGACCTGATGCTGCGTTTTCCAGCTGGGAAGGATTGCTCGATGCCCGCATCGAGCTGCGGCGCCTGGAGCACCTGTGCGAGGAGCAACACGACGCGCTGCAGGAATTCCGCGACAGCTTGCTCGACAACAGCTACAGCATCGCGAGTGAAGGGGTCGCCACGGGCACGCCAGGTGCGCCAAACACGGCAGGGCGCGACGATGCGCTGCTGGTGCGGATCAACGACGTGATGGAGCACATCTCGCGCGTGCTCGCGCATGCGCGCCGGCTGGAGGACTCGATCGAGTCCGCGGTGCAGATCCACTTCTCATCGGTGGCGCACCGCACCAATCGCACCATGCGCACCCTGACGCTGATCACCGCGCTGTTCATGCCGCTCACGCTGATCACCGGTATCTTCGGCATGAACTTCGACCGCATGCCATGGCTGCGCGAGCCGCAGGGCTTCTGGTGGTCGCTGGGGCTGATGGGAGCGGTAGTGGTAGTGCTGGCCGCGGTATGGGCGCTGGGGCGCCGGCTGGAGCAAAGCTAGCCGACGCCTGGCGAAGCTGGCGCTTCAGGCGGTTTTCAGGTACTGGCCTTGGTATCAAGCGCACGCGAGAGCGTGTCGAGAAAGCGCGTGGCCGGCTGATAGCCGATCGCGCGAACCGGCCGCTCGCGCCCGTCGGCGCCGTACAGGATGATGCCCGGTGGGCCGAACAGGCCGAAGCGCTTGAGCAGCGCTCGGTCGTCGGCGTTGTTCCGGGTGACGTCCGCCTGCAGCATCACGACCTCGGACAGGCGGGCCCGCACGCGCTCGTCAGTGAAGGTGAAACGCTCCATCTCCTTGCAGCTCACACACCAGTCCGCATAGAAATCGAGCAGCACCGGCTTGCCGGCGGCGGCAGCCTGCGCCACGCGCGCGTCGAGCTCGGCGATCGAGCGGACCCGCTCGAACCGTACCTCGGACGGGCCGCCGGCTGCAGCTTGCGGTGCCGTGCGCGCGGCGCTCAGGTGGGCCAGCGGCTGCAGCGGGTCCCGGCCACCGGATGCCAGCCCGACCAGCAGGATGGCCCCTGCCAGCGCCGCCAGCAGGCCCAGGCCCTTGCCCACCCTGGCCAGGCCATGCGCATCAGGGCCGAGTGAATCGAAGGCGCTCAGGAAGACCGCGCCAACCAGCAGCAGCGCAGCCCAGCCAGCCATCAGCGCCCATGCCGGCAGCACCGGGCTCACCATCCAGAGCGCCACGCCCAGCAGCAGGAAGCCAAAGAAGCGCTTGGTCGTCTCCATCCAGCGCCCGGCGCGCGGCAGCAGGTTGCCCGCCCCCACGCCCACCAGCACCAGCGGCACGCCCATGCCGAGCGCCATGGCGAACAGCGCACCGCCGCCAACCACGGCATCGCCGGTGCGCGCGATATAGGCCAGCGCGCCGGCCAGTGGCGCCGTCACGCACGGCCCGACGATCAGTGCCGAGATCGCGCCCATGGCGGCAGCACCGGCAAGCTGCCCGCCCTGGCGGCGGTTGGACGATGCGGTCAGCCGGGTCTGCCAGTGCTGCGGCAGCTGCAACTCATAGAGACCGAACATGGACAGCGACAGCGCCACCATCAGCAACGCAAAGGCCGCGAGCACCCACGGCGCCTGCAGCGCCGCCGACAGGCCCTCGCCAAGCAGGCCCGCCGCCACGCCGATGCCGGTGTAGACCACGGCCATGCCAAGTACATAGGCCAGCGATACCAGCAAGGCGCGCTTGCGCGTGACGTGCTCGCCCACCACGATCGACGACAGGATCGGCACCATGGGCAACACGCACGGCGTGAAGGTCAGCAGCAAGCCCAGCCCGAAGAACAGCGCAGCAATCACGCCGAGGTTGCGGCTGGCCAGCGCGCCGGCAATGCGGTCGTTCTCGTCGGCCGCGGGCGCCAGCGCTGTGGGGGAGGGGTCGGCCAATGCCGCTACCCCCTCGCCGCCAGCGGCAGCCGGGCTGTTGCCAATGCTGCTGGAATCCGCCGGTGCCCGCTTGCCGAACAGCCCGTCGAGCACGCCGCTGCCGACCTTGAACACACTCTCCTGCGGCGGATAGCACAGCCCCTTGTCGGCGCAGCCCTGGGAGGTCACCACCAGCGACCATTTGCCGTCAGCCGGGGCGGACTCCACCGGCACGCGGATGGTCAGCCCGCCGTGATAGGTTTCCATCTCCTTGCCGAAGGTCTCGTCGAACTTGACCTTGCCGGGCGGGAACGCGGGCGTCCCCAGCTTGACGGAAGCCGGCTGGGCCGCGAAGGCGAAGCGGTCGCGGTAGAGGTAATAGCCATCCGCCACGTCGAAACGCACTTCGATCGTCTTCGCATCGACCTGGTGGGCAGCGAACCGGAAGGCCTGTTCCGGCGGCAGGAAGTCGTCATCCGCGGCATGCGCCACGCCGGCGAGGCACAGCCAGAGTGAGGCCAGCAGCATGATCAGCAGCCGCACTGCGGCACTATGCCGCACGTCTTGCCCAGCCCCCCAACCACCCGAGGCGTTCGCGCTCGCACCGAAACTCATGCCCTGCCTTTGAAATGTCATTCGTCGTATCCGCATTGCGCTCGCATCTCCGCGCCGGTCCCCGGCAGCAGTGCTTGCCGCCAACTGCCAGCCTCAGTGTGGGTCGGCGCAGCGACCCTTATCCTTACGCGCTATCGCCTTCGTCCGCGGCCGATCGGGTTTCGTGCGCCACCCAGGCCAGATAAGGCGCGAATCCGGCGACCAGCGGCATCGCCACGATCTCAGGCACCTCGTAGGGGTGCGCGAGCCGGATCGCCGCCTCCAGCGCGGCGTAGCGCTCCTGCGTGGTCTTGATGATCAGCGGCCACTCGCGTGCGCTTTCGATCTCACCTTGCCACCAATACTCGGACTCGCACGGCGCCAGCCGGTTCACGCATGCCGCCAGCCTCGACTCCAGCACGGCCCGTGCAACACGCCCCGCGGATTCGGCGTCCGGCAGCGACGTCATCACCAATATTGCTTCGCTCATCAGACCTTCCTCCCAGGCCACCCCAGGCCACAGGCTCCCCGGCGGCGGTGCTCCGGCACACCGGCCCTGGAAAACAAAAGAGCCAGGCATATAGCCTGGCTCGATTGTAAGCGGTGTCCGCGCGGCTCGCCGCGACCAAAGGTCGCAAGCGGCCGGGACGGAATCGACCTTATTCGCCTGCTTCTTCAGCCGGCGCTTCCGTGATTTCCGGACGGTCAACCAGTTCGACCAGCGCCATCGGCGCATTGTCGCCCTGGCGGAAACCGAACTTCAGGATACGGGTGTAGCCACCCGGACGTGCGTTGTAACGCGGGCCGAGTTCGTTGAACAGCTTGGTGACCATGTCGCGGTCGCGCAGACGGGCGAAAGCCAGGCGGCGGTTGGCAACGGTGTCCTTCTTGGCCAGCGTGATGAGGGGCTCGACAACCTTGCGCAGTTCCTTGGCCTTGGGCAGGGTGGTCTTGATCAGCTCGTGCTGGAACAGCGAGTTGGACATGTTGCGCAGCATCGCGAGACGGTGCGACGAGGTGCGGTTCAGTTTCCGCAAACCATGACGGTGACGCATGATGATTCCTTTATTGCAATGTTTGACCAGCTCTTCTATCGCTTGGCCGGAACACTCTCCGGTTCGGCGCGGGCCGGTAGTCTATTAAGGCAGCCGGCACATGCCGGTCGCCGCGATGACCTGGCGCGGTGGCTGGACAAGCCCGCCACCGCGCCCGGCATATTACTTCTCCAGCCCTGCGGGCGGCCAGTTCTCGAGCTTCATGCCCAGAGTCAGGCCGCGCGAAGCCAGCACTTCCTTGATTTCGTTGAGCGACTTGCGACCCAGGTTCGGGGTCTTGAGCAGCTCATTCTCGGTACGCTGGATCAGGTCGCCGATGTAGTAGATGTTTTCGGCCTTCAGGCAGTTGGCCGAACGCACCGTCAGCTCCAGGTCGTCGACCGGGCGCAGCAGGATCGGATCGATCTGCGGCGTACGGCTCGAAGCGGCTTCCGCCGACGACTCGGTACCTTCCAGCGCGGCGAACACCGACAACTGGTCAACCAGGATGCGCGCCGATTGACGAATCGCTTCCTCGGGCGAGATCACGCCGTCGGTTTCGATGTTCATCACCAGCTTGTCCAGATCGGTACGCTGTTCCACACGAGCCGATTCGACTGCGTACGAAACGCGGCGCACCGGCGAGAACGAAGCGTCGAGCACGATGCGCCCGATGACCTTGCCTGCTTCGTCGCCGAACTTGCGCACGTTGCCCGGCACATAACCACGGCCTTGTTCGACCTTGATCTGCATATCGAGCTTGCCGCCGGCCGACAGGTGAGCGATCACGTGGCCGGGGTTGATGATCTCGACATCGTGGGGCAGCTCGATATCGGCTGCCGTCACAACGCCTTCGCCTTCCTTGCGCAGCGAGACCGTGACTTCGTCGCGGTTGTGCAGCTTGAAGACCACACCCTTCAGATTCAGCAACAGGTTGACTACGTCTTCCTGCACGCCATCGATGGTGGAGTACTCGTGGACCACCCCAGCGATCGTGACTTCGGTCGGTGCATAACCGACCATCGACGACAGCAGCACGCGACGCAGGGCGTTACCGAGCGTATGGCCGTAGCCACGCTCGAACGGCTCCATCACGACCTTGGCGTGATGGTCGCCTAGCGGCTCTACGGCAATAATTTTAGGCTTGAGGAGTGCTGTTTGCATTAGGTTGTCCTTTTCAATACCCTCGGCTCGTTACACCGATAAGGCTGACGTATGGAACCTGAAAATCCCATCGCACGATGGGCAATAAGCCCGACGCGCGGCAGCGCGTCGGGCTGAATGTGAAGCTTGGCGGGAAACGCAAGCCCCTGACCGTTCGATGGTATCGGACAGAATTCGAGTGATTAACGCGAATACAATTCGACGATCAGGCTTTCGTTGATGTCACCCGAGATATCGGCGCGATCCGGCACTTGCTTAAACGTGCCTTCGAACTTCTTCGCGTCCACGGCAACCCATGCCGGGAAACCCGATTGCTCAGCCAGCGACAGCGCTTCGGCGATACGGACTTGCTTCTTCGACTGCTCACGGATGGTGATGACGTCACCAGCCTTGACCTGTGCCGACGGCACGTTCAGGGCTTGACCGTTCAGCAGGATCGCCTTGTGCGACACCAGCTGACGCGCTTCAGCGCGGGTCGAGCCAAAGCCCATGCGGTACACAACGTTGTCCAGGCGCGATTCCAGCAGCTGCAGCAGCTTCTCGCCGGTGTTGCCCTTGCGGCGGTCGGCTTCAGCGAAGTAGCGGCGGAACTGACGCTCGAGCACGCCGTAGATACGCTTGACCTTCTGCTTTTCGCGCAGCTGGTTGCCGTAATCGGAGGTGCGTGCACCCGAGGTGCGGCCGTGCTGGCCCGGCTTGCTGTCCAGCTTGCACTTGTCGGCGAGCGAGCGACGTGCGCTCTTCAGGAACAGGTCGGTACCTTCACGACGGGATAGTTTGGCCTTCGGGCCGATATAACGTGCCACTTTATCTTCCTTCCTGATCGATCGCGGCGCCTTGTTTGACGCGCCGCGAGTCCGCCTTCTCCGCCCCAATGATCTTGGGAACGCATGAGTGGCAGACGGTGGGCTTATCCAGCACATTCCCCGAAAGGGCATGCGCAAAGCATATGACTGACTACTTGCGCCTGGCGACTAGCGATGAAGCGAATCGCCAAACACAAAAACGCAAAACGAAAACCTGCCGCAAAGCATATGCAGCAGGTCAACGTGCGATGTTACCACACCGGGCTGAGAACGAGGAAGACCCCGCCCGCTGCCCGGGTAATACACCGGCGCTTAGATCCGACGACGCTTGGGCGGACGGCAGCCGTTGTGCGGCACTGGCGTCACGTCTTCGATAATCGAGATCTTGATGCCGAGCGCGTTCAACGCGCGCACAGCCGATTCACGGCCAGGGCCGGGACCCTTGATGCGCACGTCCAGGTTCTTGATACCCTGGTCTTGCGCCACGCGGCCGGCGTTCTCAGCAGCAACCTGAGCTGCGAAGGGCGTCGACTTACGCGAACCCTTGAAGCCCTGGCCACCCGAGGTTGCCCATGCCAGAGCGTTGCCCTGACGGTCGGTGATCGTGATGATGGTGTTGTTGAACGAAGCGTGGACGTGCGCAATGCCGTCGGCAACGTTCTTCTTGACCTTCTTACGCGCGCGCTGGGCGGCGTTATTCGGACCTTTTGCCATTAGTTTCTTCCTCTGCCTTCGGCTTTACTTCTTCAGAGCCACGCCGGCCTTACGCGGACCCTTGCGGGTACGGGCGTTGGTGCGGGTGCGCTGACCGCGCATCGGGAGACCCCTGCGGTGACGGACGCCACGATAGCAACCAAGGTCCATAAGACGCTTGATGTTCATCGTGGTTTCACGACGCAGGTCACCCTCAACCGTGGCCTTGGCTACTTCGTCACGAAGCTTTTCCAGGTCGCCGTCGGTCAGGTCCTTGACCTTCTTGTCAAAGGGAACGCCGGTGGCCACGCAAATCTTGCGGGCGCGCGAGCGGCCGATACCGTAAATAGCCGTCAGGCCGATCTCGGTATGCTTGTGGTTCGGGATGTTAACCCCTGCGATACGTGCCATTCGTCAATCCTCTTTCCGATTAGCCTTGGCGTTGCTTGTGGCGGGGATCCGACGAGCAGATCACGCGCACGACACCGTTGCGCTTGATAACTTTGCAGTTGCGGCAAATGCGCTTAACAGAAGCCAGCACTTTCATGATTTTCCTCTTCCTTCAATTCCTGTTCGCTTCACTTCGTCCGAAAGACGATGCGCGCGCGTGACAGATCATATGGGGTCAGTTCAACCGTCACCCGATCACCCGGAAGAATCCGGATGTAGTTCATTCGCATCTTGCCGGAGATATGGCCCAGCACTACATGGCCGTTTTCCAGTTTGACGCGGAACGTCGCGTTGGGGAGGTTTTCCAGGACCTCCCCCTGCATCTGGATGACGTCGTCTTTTGCCATACCTAGCCTGTACCGACCCGGCTTCAGCGCAAGGTCAGATTACCCTTGAAATTCGCTTTCTTCAGCAGGGACTCATATTGCTGCGACATGACATAGGATTGGACCTGGGCCATGAAGTCCATCGTGACGACCACGATGATCAGCAACGAGGTTCCGCCAAAATAGAACGGAACGTTCCAGCGCAGTACCAGGAATTCCGGCAACAGGCAGACCAGTGTGATGTAGATCGCACCAGCCAGCGTCAGACGGACAAGAATCTTGTCGATGTAGCGCGTCGTCTGCTCGCCCGGACGAATGCCCGGAATGAAGGCACCGCTTTTCTTCAGGTTGTCCGCGACTTCCCGGCTGTTGTACACAAGAGCCGTATAGAAGAAGCAGAAAAATATAATTGCAGCAGCGTACAGCAGGATGTAGACCGGCTGTCCCGGCGAAAGCGTCGCAGCCAGGTCCTTGATGAACCGGCCTGCAGCGCTCGTCGAGTCAGACGTGAACCAGCCCGCGATGGTCGCCGGGAACAAGATGATCGACGACGCGAAGATCGGCGGAATCACCCCTGCCATGTTCAGCTTCAGCGGCAGGTGCGACGACTGACCGCCATACACCTTGTTGCCGACCTGACGCTTGGCATAGTTCACCAGGATCTTGCGCTGGCCACGCTCGACAAACACCACGGCGAAGGTAACACCGGCGATGATTGCAACGATCAGGATCGATGCAATGATGCTCATGGAACCGGTGCGAACCAGTTCGAAGAGCCCGCCGATCGCGTTGGGCAAGCCCGCTGCGATACCGCCGAAGATGATGATCGAGATACCGTTGCCCAGACCCCGCTCGGTGATCTGCTCACCCAGCCACATCAGGAACATCGTACCGGTCACCAGCGTGATCACTGCCGTAGCCCGGAACATCAGGCCCGGATCGATCACCAGACCGGGCTGAGATTCCAGCGCGACTGCAATCGACAGCGCCTGGAAAGTGGCCAGAACCACCGTGCCGTAGCGCGTGTACTGCGTGATCTTGCGTTGACCCGCCTGCCCTTCCTTCTTCAACGACTCCAGCTGCGGCAGCACGATCGTCAGCAATTGCATGATGATCGACGCCGAGATGTACGGCATGATGCCGAGCGCGAAGACGGTAAAGCGCGACAGTGCACCGCCCGAGAACAGGTTGAACATCCCGAGGATGCCACCCGACTGACTCTGGAAAAGCTTCGCAAGCTGTTCCGGATCGATTCCCGGCACCGGAATATGCGCTCCGATGCGGTACACGATCAAGGCCAGCACCAGGAACATCAGCCGGCGCTTTAAGTCGCCGTACTTCGCCGTGTTCTTGGCTTGCGTGCTTGCATTGGGTTTCGCCGTGGCCAAACGATGCTCCGACTGTGACTCGCCTATGCTGCGAAATCTGCTGCTAAATTACGCCGCGATCTGACCGCCGGCGGCTTCGATCGCAGCCTTGGCACCAGCGGTGGCGCCCAGACCCTTGATCGTAACCTTGCGGGTCAGCTCACCAGCCTTGATGACCTTGGCGCTCTTGGCCAGCTCAGCCACCAGGCCAGCTTGCTTCAGAACCAGCAGGTCCACCTCGGTGGCTTCCAGGCGCTCGATATCACGCAGGGTCACTTCGGCGTTGAAGGCCTTCGTCAGCGACGTGAAGCCACGCTTCGGCAGGCGACGATACAGCGGCATCTGACCGCCTTCGAAGCCGACCTTGTGGAAGCCGCCCGAACGCGACTTCTGACCCTTGTGACCACGGCCGGCAGTCTTGCCCAGGCCGGAGCCGATACCGCGGCCGACGCGACGCTTGGCGTGCTTCGAACCGTCAGCCGGTTTCAGGTTGTTGAGTTGCATCTTGCTCTCCGTGTCCCGAGACTCAGGCCAGAACCTTGACCAGGTACGAGACCTTGTTGATCATGCCGCGCACGGCGGGCGTGTCCTGCAGCTCCGACACCGAATTGATACGGCGCAGGCCCAGGCCACGGACGGTGGCGCGATGATCCTCACGCGTGCCGATCAGGCTGCGCACGAGTTGCACTTTTACGGTTTGTTGCGACATTTCGTCCGACTCCTTAACCGAGGATGTCTTCAACAGACTTGCCACGCTTTGCGGCGATCTCGCCCGGCGTGCTCATCTTTTGAAGACCGTCCAGCGTGGCGCGAACCATGTTGTACGGATTGGTCGAGCCGTGCGACTTGGTCACGACGTTGGTCACGCCCATCACCTCGAAAATCGCGCGCATCGGGCCACCAGCGATCACGCCGGTACCTTCCTTGGCGGGCATCATCAGCACCTTGGCGGCGCCGTGCTTGCCAACGACTTCGTGTTGCAGCGTGCCGTTCTTCAGCGAGACCTTGACCATCTTGCGACGGGCTTCGTCCATTGCCTTCTGAACTGCAACCGGCACTTCCTTAGCCTTGCCCTTGCCCATGCCGATGCGGCCATCGCCGTCACCAACCACGGTCAGCGCAGCGAAACCGAGAATCCGGCCACCCTTCACCACCTTGGTGACACGGTTGACCGAGATCATCTTCTCGCGGAGGCCGTCGTCGCGTTCGTCCTGCTGGACTTTTGCTTGCATTTTTGCCATGACGTATCTCTCTATGTGCGCTTAGAACTTAAGGCCGGCTTCGCGTGCTGCGTCAGCCAGTGCCTTCACGCGACCATGGAAGCGGAAGCCGCCGCGATCGAACGCAACGGTTTCCACGCCAGCTGCCTTCGCCTTTTCGGCGATGCGCTTGCCAATCAGGGTCGCGGCGGCTGCGGTAGCACCGCTGCCGGTCAGTTCCTTGCGCACTTCTGCCTCGGCGGTCGAAGCCGATGCCAGCACTTGCGTGCCGCACGGCGAGTAGACCTGGGCGTAAATATGCGAATTCGTACGGAACACGGTCAGACGATTGATCTTCATCTCCGCGATTTTGGCGCGGGTCTGACGTGCACGGCGCAAACGAGCGTCTTTCTTGTTCATGATTGCACCCCTTACTTCTTCTTGGTTTCCTTCAGGAGGACGCGCTCGTCCGAGTAGCGAACGCCCTTGCCCTTATAGGGCTCAGGCGGACGGTACGCGCGGACTTCCGCAGCCACCTGACCGACTTTCTGCTTGTCCGCACCCTTGATGATGATCTCGGTCTGCGTGGGCGTTGTCGCCGTCACGCCTTCCGGCATCGCATGGATCACGTCGTGCGAGAAACCAAGCTGGAGCTTCAGCGCAGTACCTTGCAGCTGGGCACGATAGCCCACGC
The DNA here is from genome assembly GCF_000243095.1 of Cupriavidus basilensis OR16. Classification (GTDB taxonomy): domain Bacteria; phylum Pseudomonadota; class Gammaproteobacteria; order Burkholderiales; family Burkholderiaceae; genus Cupriavidus; species Cupriavidus basilensis_D. Next base: position 48,297 of record NZ_AHJE01000063.1, read on the forward strand.
CGACCAGGTTAAGCTTGCGCTCGAAACCGGCGGTTACACCCTTGACCATATTGGCCACCAGGGCGCGCATGGTGCCCTGCAGTGCGTTTGCTTCACGCGATTCATCGACCGGGGCGAAGGTCAGCGTGTCGTTTTCGACATTGACCTTGACCAGGCTGTGAATCGGCTGCGTCAGCGTGCCGAGCGGGCCCTTAACGGAGAGCACGCCAGCCGCCACATTGACTTCTGCGCCTTTGGGCAGCGCGATGGGAGCCTTACCTACACGGGACATGGTCTACTCCTTACGCGACGTAGCAAAGAACTTCGCCGCCCACGCCAGTGGCACGCGCCTTGCGATCGGTCATCAGACCCTGGGGGGTCGAGATGATTGCGACGCCGAGGCCGTTCATCACTTGGGGGATGTCGCTGCGGCCCTTGTACACGCGCAGACCAGGCTTCGAGACGCGTTCAATGCGCTCAATGACCGGACGGCCAGCGTAGTACTTCAGACCGATGCTCAGTTGTGCCTTGCCGCCTTCTTCTTTCACGGCGTAGTCGTCGATGTAGCCTTCGTCCTTAAGGACCTTGGCGATTGCCACTTTCAGCTTCGACGACGGCATGACAACCGACACTTTCTGCACGCCTTGGGCGTTGCGGATGCGCGTCAGCATATCGGCGATAGGATCGCTCATGCTCATACTGTTTCTCCTGTAGCCTGTGCGTAATTACCAGCTGGCTTTCGTCAGACCCGGGATTTCGCCACGGAAGGCGATTTCACGGATCTTATTACGCGCCAGGCCAAACTTGCGGAAGGTACCGCGGGGACGACCGGTGATCGCGCAGCGGTTACGCTGGCGAGTCGGGTTCGCGTTGCGCGGGAGCTGCTGCAGCTCGAGACGCGCGCTATAACGCTCTTCTTCCGACTTCTCTTGGTCGTCGATAATGGCCTTGAGGGTCGCACGCTTGTCGGCATACTTTGCCACGAGCCTAGCGCGCTTCTTCTCACGTTCAATCAGAGCCAATTTAGCCACGGTTACCCCTTAATTACGGAACGGGAACTTGAATGCTGCGAGGAGTGCCTTGGCTTCCTCGTCATTCTTCGCCGTCGTCGTGATGCTGATGTTCAGACCACGCAGTGCGTCGATCTTGTCGTACTCAATTTCGGGGAAAATGATCTGCTCTTTCACACCGATGTTGTAGTTACCACGACCATCGAACGAGCGGCCCGAAACACCACGGAAGTCACGCACGCGCGGCAGGGCCACGGTCACGAGACGATCCAGGAATTCGAACATGCGTTCGCCGCGCAGCGTCACCATCGCGCCAATGGGATAACCCTGGCGGATCTTGAAGCCGGCGATTGCCTTCTTGGCCTTGGTCACCACCGGCTTTTGGCCGGCGATCTTGGTCAGGTCGCCCACTGCCAGCTCAATGACCTTCTTGTCATTGATGGCTTCGCCAAGGCCCATGTTCAGGGTGATCTTGGTGATGCGCGGCACTTCCATGACCGACTTGAAGCCGAATTGTTCGATCAGCTTCGGTACTACTTGTTCTTTGTAAAACTCTTGCAGACGTGCAGTCATGCTCAACTCCTATCTGTGCCCAGAATCAAGCTGCCACGACGGCACCGGTGGTCTTCAGCACGCGTACACGCTTGCCGTCTTCCACCTTGATACCGACGCGCGACGGCTTGCCATTGGCATCCACGAGCGCAACGTTAGAAATATGCAGCGGCATGACCTTGTCGACCACACCACCGGTGGTGCCCAGCATCGGGTTCGGGCGTGCGTGCTTCTTGGCAACGTTGACGCCTTCCACCACAACCTTCTCGCCGAGCATGGCTTGCACGGTGCCGCGCTTGCCCTTGTCTTTTCCGGTCAATCTTCATGAAGCGCTCGGTACGGAGTTCACGAGTCACCGGCCCGAAAATACGGGTGCCGATCGGCTCGAGCTTGGTGTTCAGCAAGACAGCGGCATTGCTGTCGAACTTGACGAGCGAACCATCAGCGCGACGCACGCCCTTGGCGGTACGCACGACGACGGCGTTGTAAATATCGCCCTTCTTCACGCGACCGCGCGGCGCTGCGCAGTGTTATCGGCTACTTCGAGCCGGCTTTCTGTCTGAATCATGGTCATGGTTAATCAGGAGCCGCTCGGCTAGGTTCGCTTCACCGATTCGCCGGGGTGATACAACTAAGGCGAATGCAACAAAGCGGAAGTCCAGGATTATAGCACATAACCCTGGACTCGCAAGTCATCCGAAAACCTGTGGTTTTTTAGATGACGCGCGCAGCTTCGACCAGACGGGAAACCACCCAGGACTTGGTCCGCGACAGCGGACGCGTTTCCTGGATCTCAACCTTGTCGCCTTCCTTGTACTGGTTGGCTTCGTCGTGTGCGTGGTACTTCTTGGAACGCAGCACGTACTTGCCGTACAGAGGATGCTTGACGCGGTTTTCGATCAAGACCGTGACGGTCTTGTCCATCTTGTCGCTAACTACCCGACCGACCAGCGTGCGGCGAAGCGACGATTCCGTTTGTGCAGTTTCAGTCATTTCGAGGTCGCCTTTTCGTTCAGCACGGTTTGCACCCGCGCGATGTCCTTGCGCACCTTCTTCAGCTGGCTGGTGTTCTGCAGCTGTTGGGTGGCCTTTTGCATGCGCAGGCTAAATTGGGCCTTCAGCAGCTCGGAGAGCTCCTGGTTCAGCCCTGCGGCATCTTTGCCGCGAAGTTCGGATGCTTTCATCCCTGCTCTCCTTACGTCCCGACCTGGCGCACCACGAAATTGGTGGCGATCGGCAGCTTGGCGGCCGCGAGGCGGAACGCCTCACGAGCCAGCTCTTCCGTCACGCCATCCATTTCGTACAGCATCTTGCCCGGCTGGATTTCTGCCACGTAGTATTCCGGATTACCCTTACCGTTACCCATACGGACTTCGGCGGGCTTCTTCGAGATCGGCTTGTCCGGGAAAATCCGGATCCAGATGCGGCCGCCACGCTTGATGTGACGGGTCATCGCACGACGTGCCGACTCGATCTGACGAGCCGTCAGACGACCACGGCCCATCGCCTTCAGGCCGAATTCGCCGAAAGACACGGCGTTGCCACGGGTAGCCTTACCCGTGTTGCGGCCTTTCTGCTCCTTGCGGTATTTTCTGCGCTTAGGTTGCAGCATCGTTATTCTCCACTCTTCGCATCTGCGCCAGGAGCGCGGCGACCTGCACCGGCACCCGCGCCACCGCGGCGGTTGCCACCCGGACGGCCGCCTTCGCCTTCACGGCGACGACCATCAGGACGACCACCCGGGCGACGACGACGATCGTCTTGCGGCTCTTCCACCACCGGCGCATCGTTGCGGCCGAGGTGATCACCCTTGTAGACCCACACCTTGACACCGATGATGCCGTAGGTGGTTTCTGCTTCGGAGAAGCCGTAGTCGATGTCGGCGCGCAGGGTGTGCAGGGGCACACGACCTTCGCGATACCACTCGGTACGAGCGATTTCGATGCCGTTCAGACGACCGGCGCTCATGATCTTGATGCCCTGGGCACCGAGGCGCATCGCGTTCTGCATCGCGCGCTTCATTGCGCGGCGGAACATGATACGGCGCTCGAGCTGCTGGGTGATCGAGTCGGCGATCAGCTGCGCATCGGTTTCCGGCTTGCGGATTTCCTCGATGTTCACGTGCACGGGCACACCCATGCGGCGTTGCAGCTCGGCCTTGAGCAGTTCGATGTCCTCACCCTTCTTGCCGATCACCACGCCCGGACGCGAGCTATAAATGGTGAGACGTGCATTGCGGGCGGGGCGCTCGATCACGACGCGGCCAACCGAAGCGTTCTTGAGCTTCTTCTTCAGAAACTCGCGAACTTCGATGTCTTCCTTCAGCATGCCGGCGAACTTCGTGTTGTTGGCGTACCAACGCGAAGCCCAGTTACGGCTGACGGCCAGACGGAAGCCAGTCGGATGAATCTTCTGTCCCATCGTGACTCCTTAGTTGCCGAGCGTCACAGTGATGTGACAAGTTTGTTTCTCGATGCGGTTGCCGCGGCCCTTTGCTCGTGCCGTGAAACGCTTGAGCGAGGTTGCCTTGTCGACGAAGATGGTCTTGACCTTCAGTTCGTCGATGTCGGCGCCTTCGTTGTGCTCGGCGTTGGCGATGGCCGATTCGACCACCTTCTTCACGATGACGGCCGCCTTTTTCGGGCTGAACGTCAGGACGTTGAGCGCGCGTTCGATCGGCAGACCGCGGATCTGGTCAGCGACCAGGCGCGTTTTCTGGGCGGAGATGCGGGCACCGCGATGAATCGCTTTCACTTCCATGATGGCACCTTACCTCTTCGCTTTCTTGTCAGCCGCGTGGCCCTTGAACGTACGCGTGAGCGCAAATTCACCGAGCTTGTGGCCAACCATGTTTTCCGAAACATACACCGGCACGTGTTGACGGCCGTTATGTACGGCGATCGTCAGGCCGATGAAGTCCGGCAGAATGGTCGAGCGACGCGACCAAGTCTTGATGGGCTTCTTGTCCTTGCCGGCTGAGGCCGCTTCCACCTTTTTCAGCAGGTGGGCGTCACAGAACGGACCCTTTTTTGCGGAACGTGTCATGTCTAGGCTCCTACCTACCGATTAACGCTTGTGGCGGCGCTGCACGATCATGCTGGCAGTGCGCTTGTTGCTGCGGGTACGGTAACCCTTGGCCGGGGTACCCCACGGCGAGACCGGGTCACGACCAGCAGCGGTCTTGCCTTCACCACCACCGTGCGGGTGGTCCACCGGGTTCATCACAACGCCGCGAACCGTCGGGCGGATACCGCGCCAACGATTTGCACCGGCCTTGCCGATGACGCGCAGGCTATGCTCTTCGTTACCGACTTCACCGATGGTGGCGCGGCATTCGATGTGAACGCGACGCACTTCACCGGAGCGCAGGCGAACCTGAGCGTAGATGCCTTCACGAGCCAGCAGCACAGCGGAACCGCCAGCGGCGCGAGCGATCTGAGCGCCCTTGCCCGGCAGCATTTCCACGCAGTGGATGGTGGTACCAACCGGAATGTTGCGGATCGGCAGGTTGTTACCCGACTTGATCGCAGCTTCCGAGCCGTTCATCAACGCTTGGCCAACTACCATGCCCTTGGTGGCAATGATGTAGCGGCGCTCGCCGTCGGCGAACAGCACCAGCGCGATATTGGCGCTGCGGTTCGGATCGTATTCCAGACGCTCGACCTTGGCGGCGATGCCGTCCTTGTCGTTGCGCTTGAAGTCGACCACGCGGTAATGGTGCTTATGACCACCGCCCTTGTGGCGGGTGGTGATGTGACCGTTGTTGTTACGGCCCGACTTCTGGAATTGCTTTTCCAGCAGCGGAGCGTGGGGCGCGCCCTTGTGCAGGTTGGGATTAACAACCTTTACCATGGAGCGACGGCCCGGGGACGTCGGCTTGGTCTTGACGAGTGCCATGATTACTTGGCCTCCGCTTCAAAATTGATTTCCTGACCCGGCTTGAGCGAAACGTAAGCCTTCTTCACGTGGTTGCGACGCCCCATGAAACGGCCAAAACGCTTTTGCTTGCCCTTCTGGTTCAGGATCTGAACGGACTGCACCTCGACCTTGAACAGCAGTTCGACTGCCGCCTTCACGTCTGCCTTGTTGGCATCGCGAGCGACTTCGAACACAACTTGTTCGTTCTTGTCGGCGACCAGGGTTGCCTTTTCGGAAACCACCGGCGCGAGCAGCACCTGCATCAAACGATGATCGTTCTTGGCTACTTGCGTCATTTCAGCAACTCCTCGATCTGCGCGACGGCTGCCTTGGTCACCAGCACCTTCTTGTAGTGCACGAGCGACAGCGGGTCAGCCTGGCGCGGCTCGACAACCGCCACGTGCGGCAGATTGCGCGAAGCCAGGTAGAGGTTTTCGTCGAGGCTGTCGGTGATGATCAGCACCGAGTCCAGGCCCATGGCCTTGAACTTGTCCGCCAAGAGCTTGGTCTTGGGCGCATCGACGGTGAAACCGTCCACCACGTTGATACGACCTTCACGTGCGAGCTGCGAGTAAATCGAGCGCATACCGGCACGGAACATCTTCTTGTTGACCTTCTGCGTGAAGTTCTCTTCCGGCGAATTCGGGAAGATACGGCCGCCCCCGCGCCACAGCGGCGAGGAAGACATACCGGCACGGGCGCGACCCGTACCCTTCTGGCGCCAAGGCTTCTTGGTCGTGTGCTTGACCTCTTCACGGTCCTTCTGCTTACGGTTACCGCTGCGAGCGTTAGCCTGGTAAGCGACGACGACCTGGTGAACGAGGGCTTCGTTGTAGTCACGGCCGAAGACTTCGGGCGAGGCGTCAACGCCTGCACCGATCTGGCCATTGTCCTGGAGGAGCTTGAGTTCCATTGATTCGCTCCTTAAGCTTTGGCTTTGGCCTTGACGGCCGGGGTAACGATAACCTTGCCGCCCTTGGAGCCGGGAATGGCGCCCTTGACCAGCAGCAGCTTGCGCTCTGCGTCGATCTTGGCGATTTCCAGGTTCTGGACGGTGCGGGTGACGTCACCCAGATGGCCAGTCATGCGCTTGCCGGGGAACACACGGCCCGGATCCTGCGCCATACCGATGGAACCCGGCACGTTGTGCGAACGCGAGTTACCGTGGGAGGCACGACCCGATGCGAAATGGTGACGCTTGATGGTACCGGCGTAGCCCTTACCGATGGTCACGCCCTGGACGTCGATCTTTTGACCGACCTCGAACAGGTCAACCGACAGCGTGCCGCCGGGTTGCAGTTCGCCAGCCTTAGCGGCATCGATGCGGAATTCGCGGATGATTTCACCAGCTTCAACACCAGCTTTGGCAAGGTGACCTGCCAAAGGCTTGGTGACGCGGCTAGCGCGGCGTGCGCCGAAAGTGACTTGAACCGAGGTATAACCGTCGGTCTCGTCCGTCTTGATTTGCGTCACGCGGTTGTCGCCGACCTCGACCACGGTAACGGGAATTGAATCGCCGTCGTCCGTGAAAAAAGTGTTTGCAGTGCGGGGCTTGCGCTAAAGAAGACAGCGCGGCCAAGCTGGCCAGCCCACTACCCATAGACAAACGGGTAGCCTTACACTATATCGCGTTGATTTGGAAAGAGCAAGCGTGGATTGACAACGATGAGGGGGCGCACGGGGCGGTGTTGTTTTGTGGTGCTTCCGCGTGACGCTATCGCCCCAGCTGCACAAATTCCCCACCGAAGAACACCAGCGGCTCCCCCTCCCCTACCTCGAACCCCTCCACCTGGCCCACGATCAGCAAGTGATCCCCGACCGCGTCGGCGCGCTCCACCCGGCACGCCAGCGTGGCCAGGGCATCATCGAGGTAGGGCACGCCGCGCTGGCAGCGCCGATGCGCGACGCCGGCAAACTTGTCCTCCGCGGGCGTGGCGAAGCGCCGGGCGAGCTCACCGTGCCCCGCCCGCAGGATGCTGACGCCGAAGGGTCTCCCCGGCGTGAATTGCGCCGCGTTTGGCGAACGCAAGGCGAGGCTCCACAGGATCAGCGGTGGCGCGAGCGACAACGAGGCGAAGGAATTGATGGTCAGGCCGATCGGGCGGCCCTGCGCGCCGCAGGCCCCGATGACGGCTACGCCAGTGGCGTAGCGGCCACATGCATTGCGCAGCGCCTTGGTGTCGAGCACAGCACAGGCGGCTTCCATCTCAGGCTGCCTGTGGCAAATGCTGGTCGATCAGCTGCTGGCAAGCCGCAGGATCTGCCCACCAGGGGAAGAAGTCCGGCGGGTTGTCAAAGCCGTTGGCAATGCGCGCTGCCAGCGCCGGCGCCTGCGCTGCCGCGCCCAGCAGCGCCAGGATGTGCGCCGGCGGGGGCGTAAGCAGCGAATTGGTCCAGTTCACGACATCGCCCGCGTATTGCCAGTAGCTGGCGAAGGTCTGTGTCATCCAGGCGGCGTCGAAGGCGCGCTCGCCGCGCGCGACGATCGCATCGAGATAGACCTTGCAGCATTTGGCGGCATTATTCGAGCCCTGCCCGGTGATAGGGTCGTTGACCACCACCGCATCAGCCATGCCGAACACCAGCCGGCCGGACGGCAACGTCATGACCGGATGGCGCACGGTCGGCGTGAACCGGCCCGCGAGGATGCCCTGCTCGTCGGTCAGCGTGACATGTTCACAGCGCTGCGCTTCCCACGGCAGCCAAGTGCGCAGGATGCGCAGGCTTTCGGCCAGGTGCTGCTCGGGCGTGCGCGCCTCGGCCCATTGGTCCATGGGTCCGCCCGGGATGCCCTCGAACACCATGATTTCGCAGGGTCCGCTCAAGGTCAGCGCAGGGAACACAAAGTACTCGCCGATGCCGGGAATCAGGTTGAAGCAAACCCGCGAGTACGGCGTGCGCGGCGTCATGCCGCTCACATAGGTCAAGGCCAGCGCGCGTTGCGGCGCGCTGAACGGACTGCGCGCGGCGTCGCGCTCGAAACGGCTGACGATTTCGCCCTTGCCGGCGGCGAGCAGTACCAGATCGTGCTCGATCGCCAGCGCTTCCAGTTCATCGATGCCGGCATCGGCGATGCGCAGGTCCCCGCCGCGCTGGGCAAAGGCCTCCATCCATGCTGGCATCTTGAGCCGCTGGTCCACGGCCTGGGCCGGGCGCTCGAGCCGGGCGCTCCAGTCGATCAGCCTGGCGCCAGGCTGCTCCGGGTGCGGAATTGCCAGGCCGATCCCTTCCACGGGCGGGCACGAATCGTCCCACCAGTTCAACCCCAGCTCGCGCTCGGCCTGGAGCGAACGATCGAACATGCACTGGCTGGACATGACCTTGCCCGCCCGGACCTGGTCCGGCGTGCGATTGGTCAGCAGCGTGACCTGATAGCCCCTGGCTTGCAGCCCGAGGGCCATCTGCAGGCCGGACTGGCCCGCCCCGACGATAGCAATGCGTTGGCTCATGGCAATCTCCTACTGGATATTCAGCATGAAAGTCGAAGCCCCGGCTCGGGGCTGCTCGATACCGGCTTCAATCGGCTAGCCGGGGAATGGCGGGCACGTTCCGCTCCGGCCCCATCGCCGAGTAGCCGCCGTCCACCGCATAGTCCGCGCCGGTGACAAAGCTGGCGTGGTCGGAACAGAGGAACAACACGACCTGAGCCACTTCGTCAGGCTCGCCAACGCGGCCAAGGAGATGGAAGTCCGCCGCCACGCGATCGGTGCGCTCGCGGTTGCCGCCGCTGACCTCGTCCATCAGCCGGCACCAGGTCCAGCCCGGAGAGACGGCGTTGACCCGGATGCCATCGGGCGCCAGATCCATGGCCATGCTGCGGGTCAGTTGCCGGATGGCAGCCTTGGAGGCCGGATAGAGCCAGCGGCCCGTCTGCCCCACATTGGCGGAAATGCTGGTGAAGTTCACGATGGCGCCACCGCCGCGAGCTCGCATGGCCGAGTGCACGGCCTGCGCCAGCATGACGCCGGAAACCACGTTGACGTCCAGCGCCGCAAGCCAGTCACGGCGGCCGGATTTGAAGCCGTCATCCAGATACGTGCAGGCCAGGTTAACCAGGTAGTCGACGCCACCAAAGTGCTGGCCCACCCGCGTTACCGCCGCGGCCACCTGGGCATCGTCGGTGATGTCGGTGCGCACGAACAACGCTCGCTCGCCCAGCGCGCCAGCCACGCGCTCGCCGGCGGCGGCATCGATATCGAGGATCGCCACCCGCGTGCCCGCCTGGACGAAGGCGCTTGCCACGCCCGCGCCGATCAGCGTGGCGCCACCGCTGATGATGGCCACTTTGTCCTTCAGTCCTTTCATGACGCTGTCTCCTGGTTGTCTTGGACGCCGCCCGGCTGCCGCCTTGCGACGGCGCGTTCCGGGTGCACCCTTTTGCTTTTATGTGATGACTGAAGCCGCAGTCCTTACTGTCCACTCCTGGCTATTACTTGCCTTCGCTCTCCTGCCAGCGTGCCATCAACGTATTCGAGGGCAGCGTCTCGTCCAGCAGCTTGCGGGCGGTTTCGATGCCGGCCACCGGCAGGCCCGCTGGATCGAGCTTGCCGATCTGCACCAGCACGCTGGCCTGGTCCCAGTAGATGTGCTCGTGGTACAGCTTGTCCCCGCGGAACTTGACGATGGCGATAAGCGGAATCTCCACCCGCTTGCCGGTGGGCGGCACGCCCGGCAGCATCCAGTCGACCTCGCAGGTATGCGTGAAGCAGAACAGCATCTCATCGACGATCTGGCTGGCGCCCACGGTGCGCGACAACGGGATCAGGGTCGTATCCGGCGGATTGCTGTTGACGAAGTGGTTCTGGTAGAAACGCCTGAGCTGCCGGTGGCCGACGCCGCCGGTCATGGTTGGGATATGGTTGACGTAAGGCTCGGCCACCATCGTCGCCATCGTCGCGGCGACATCGCGCGTGGCGAATTCGTATTCACAGTGCTTGTCCCAGAGGGCCGAGAAGTCGTAGTGCGGCCCCATCTCCGCGCGCAGCGCGGCAATCGAGCGCTGATGCGCCATCAGTGCCGAGGGGTGGTCGAAATGCTCGCCGCCGGTGCGTGCGAACGCGTGGTCGACACCCGGATAAACGTACACCTCGATACCGTCCTTGGCGCCAAGGGCCGCGCGGATCTGCGCCTGCGCCTCGGGCGGGCAGAAGCCATCGCGCTCGGCCACATGCAGCACCAGCCGTCCCTGGATATTGGCCGCCTCGCCTAGCGCGCGCTCTATGCCGACGCCGTAGTACGCCACCGCGCAGGCCACGCCGGCCAGGCGGCAAGCAGCCAGGTAGGCCAGCTTGCCGCCCAGGCAAAAGCCAAGCACCCCGGTCTGGCCCACGCACTCAGGACGGGCGCGCAGCGCGTCGAGCGCCGCACCGACATCCTGGACGCCGAGGGCCTCGTCGAAGCGCTGATACAAGCCCAAGGCGCGCTGGAAGTCCTCGCCGCGATCGCCCAGTTCGATGCCGGGCGCCAAACGCCAGAACAAGTCCGGCACCAGCACCGTGTAGCCTTCCTCGGCGTAGTAGTCGGCCACCGCGCGCATGGTGGCGTTGACGCCGAAGATTTCCTGGCACAACACGATGCCGGGCCCCTTGCCCGATGCAGGCGTGGCAAGGTAGGCGCTGAATGTGCCGCTGCCGTCGGCGGCGGGAATCTGGATGGTCTGGCCCATGGGCTGTGTTCCTTTGTTTTCGGGGATGGGGCTGCCGTGCTGGATTCCATCATGGGTGATCCGCACCGCAGCAAACTAGCCGCGGGCTGCAGCGGCTATCCGATTAGTGCAGGAAAATGCCGCCGTGGGCAAGGGACGCAGGGAAGCGATCCACTATAGTGGTGTGAAGGAATCCGCCCGCAGGCTGGCCGGGCCCAACGTACTAAGCGGCGCGCCAATGACGCCGAGGAGCGAGACAATGCCGCAGCCCCCCGCGGCCACGGCCGCCGAGCCGCTGGCAGGCGCCCTGCTATCCGACCCCACCCGGCTGGTCTTCGCCTCGACCGACCAGGCCCAGACGCGCGCAGCGGTGGGTACGGTTTTCAAGCCGCACAAGCTCACTATCGGCGGCACCACGTTGTCTGCCAGAATGCATCATGCACCACTTGGTGCGGTGTCGTTCAACCGGCTGGCTTATGGCGCGGAGGTCCAGATCGAGCCTGGGCCGCTCGATGACTTCCTGCTTGTGCAGATGCCGCTGGCGGGCCATGCGCAGATCCAATGCGGCCAGCAACAACTCCGGTCCGACTGCGACATGGCCTCGGTACTCACGCCCAGCGACCCCGTGCGAATGCGCTGGAGCCACGATAGCGACCAGCTCATCTTGCGCGTGGAACGCGCTGCGCTGGAGCGCGTGTGCGCGGCGTACCTGGGCCATCGGCCACAGGCGCCGCTGCGTTTCGAACTTGGGATGGCGTGGCGCCGCCTGGCCGCCTGGTACCAGCTGATGCACTACCTGGCAAACCTGTTCGCCTTGGCGCCGGACGCGGCGCGGCACCCGCTGACGGCCTGTCAGCTGGAGCAACTGGTGATCGGCACGCTGTTGACCGTGCAGCCCCATAGCCTGGGGGAGGCCATGCGAGCGCGCGGCAAGCCACTGGCGCCGCGCCATGTGAAGCAGGTCGAGGAATACATCCATGCCCATGCGCAGGCGGCGCTGACCCCGGCCCTGCTGGCGGAACTCGCCGGCGTCAGCCTGCGCGGGCTCTATGCGGGCTTTCGCGAGCACCGCGGCATCAGTCCGATGGCCTACCTGCGCGCCGTGCGGCTGGAGCGTGTTCGCCATGACCTGTTGAACGACCTGGCGATCGATTCGGTCACCGCCGCCGCCTTGCGCTGGGGCTTCAGCCACCTGGGACGTTTCAGCGTGGAGTACCGCAAGAGTTTCGGCGAGCCGCCGGGGCAGACACTGCGCCGGCGCGGGCCTTCCTAGATGGGAGCACAAAAACAAAAACGGCGAACCGAAGTTCGCCGTTCTTGCTTGCGCAAAACCGCTTTGGGCGGTCTTGTGCAGAATACCTTACACCTTGATTTCGACGTCGACGCCGGCCGGCAGGTCGAGCTTCATCAGTGCGTCAACGGTCTTGTCGGTAGGATCGACGATGTCCATCAGGCGCTGGTGAGTGCGGATCTCGAACTGATCACGGCTCGTCTTGTTGACGTGCGGCGAACGCAGGATGTCGAAGCGCTGGATACGGGTCGGCAGGGGCACCGGGCCCTTGACGATCGCGCCGGTGCGCTTGGCGGTATCCACGATTTCGGCTGCCGACTGGTCGATCAGGCGATAGTCGAAAGCCTTCAGGCGGATACGGATCTTCTGGTTCTGCATGATATTTCCTTAAAAGAGCGATGGGCGGCGTGCGCCCTGGAACATGGGAACAAGCCGACGGTATTGTACCGCCAGCCTGCTCCAGGAAGTTTGCTTAGTCGAGGATCTTTGCCACGACG
>NZ_AHJE01000062.1 GCF_000243095.1 Cupriavidus basilensis OR16
ATTGCGGCCGTACAGGGTGCCCTGCGGCCCCTTGAGCACTTCGACGCGTTCAACGTTGTTCAGCAGTAGCGGATCCTGCAGCACGGAGTCCAGCTGCGGCACGCCGTCGATGTACACGGCGACACGCTTGTTCTTGAGATCGAAGGCATCACCCATGCCGCGCAGGAAGATGCGTGGCTGGCCTCCGGTATAGCTAGATATGCTCAGGCCATTGATCAGCTTGTCCAAGCCCTCCAGGCTGTCGATCTGGTGCAGGGCCAACTCCTCGGCGCTGACCGCTTCGACAGTCGCTGGTACATCCAGAATGTTCTGCTCGAATTTCTGCGCAGTAACCACCTGGGCCTCAAGTTCGATCGTTGTCTGGGGAGCGGTCTGCGCCGTGACCCATCCCGACAGCAAGCACGCCAACGTAGCCAGCGGTGCCTCAAGACCTCTTGCGCTCATCCCTTCCTTCCTCCCAAGAAGCGCTGTCGGCGGGTTACGCCTGGACGGCGTTACGGCGAGCGGCGCAAAAGTAGAACCCTGGGACTCCACTGGATGAATGCCGCCAGCCAGGGTTCCAGTTAGGTTAACATTGAGTGATAATCATTCTCATTGTATGAGTTTGTCTTTTTCCCGCCACTGAAGTGGCTTTGCGAAATGCACAGGAAGCGTTTGAGAAATGAACAGAGATGGCGTGCACGGCGCTGACGCAGGAGGCGGCGGTGATCGGAGCGACTGGAACGAAGTGCTCGGGGAGCGGGGGATCCTTCATGTCAGTATTGAAATTTTTGCGTCAGGTCCGGTGGCAAAGCGGCGACGGCATCTTCATGTTTGGCAGCGAGTTGTTGGCTTCGGCGGACGCCGTACTGCCCAATCCGATTCCAGAAGACGGGCTCCTGCTCGGCCTGACGCTGTTCGGCGAAGCGCAGTCTGGGCACGTTGGCCAGCCACAGTACGACTTCGCCGTGCCTCCCAACCACTGCTGGGCACTGGCGGCACGCAAGGGCAGCCTGCTTGAGGGGCGATATGCCGCCGGAACCTGCATTGCGGGATTCAGCTTTTTCCTAACCCGCGCCTGGCTGCTTGCACGCGACGCGGGCGACGATGTGATGGGGCAACTGCTCGCCTACTGCGGGCAGTTGCATCCATGCAAGGTGCCTTTGATGCCAGCGCTGCGTAGCCATGCCATGCGGCTGCTGTACAGCAGCTACCGCGGCGAGATGGGCAGGCTGTTCTTGGCGGCTCGTGCCCATGACCTGCTGTTGGGGCTGATCGACAGTCACCGCAACAACCAAGGCACGCCGCTTCTGCCGGCTCTGCCCGGATCGCAGCGCATGGCCCGTGCCCGCGAAATTCTGGAATTCCGCCTGGACGACCCGCCAGGGCTGGAGGAGTTGGCCCGCCTGGCGGGAACGAGCGTCAGCGCCCTGCGCAAGGACTTCAAGAGTGCCTTTGGCCTTCCAGTCGCCGCCTACTTGCGTCGAAGGCGGCTGGAGCAAGCGCACCTGTGCCTGGAGCGAGGGTTGGGTGTTGCTCAGGTGGCGCGGCAGTGCGGATACGACTCGCCGGCGAACTTCGCCACCGCGTTCAAGCGCCAGTTCGGCTACTCACCAGGCAACCTGCGCTGGCGCTGACTTCTATCTGAATCGAAGTGATCGGGGGGGCCGGTAGGATCGATTCGAAAGCTATTGCTGTGCTGCAATAATGCGATTGACTCTCATTTGCAATTGGTCTACATATCTGGACTGCGTCTCGCAATCCTGCGAAGGGACTAAGGAGTCAGCATGGCCTCAGAGGAAGATCTCTTGCCGCGATCGGCAAGCCGAACGAACCGTCTCCAAGAGCGATTGACTGCTGCGCGCGTTCAGCAGATCCGAATCGCGCCCGACCCCGAACGACGCCATCGCCCCTTCGCCTTGGCGGACATGCAACATGCGTACTGGATGGGCCGACAGGCAACCTTCTCCCATGCCGGCGCGATCCAGTTCTATACGCAGTACCGTTGCCGCGAACTCGACCTGGAGCGGCTCGAGCTGGCGTGGAACCGACTGATCGCGCGTCATGACATGCTGCGCGCCACGGTAAGGGCGGACGGCCTGCAGCAGGTTGCCCCGACCGCCCCCCATCAGTCCATTTCCCGCGGGGCACTTGCCGATCTCTCTCCGAGTCAGCAACAGCAGACCCTTGCCGACGTGCAGCGGAGCATGCAGGAAGAATGCGTGCCCCTGGAGCAATGGCCGCATTCGCGACTGCACTTCGATGCGCTGGGTGAAGGCGATGGCTATCTGCACGTCAAGCTGGATCTCTGGAATGTTGACGGCCGCAGCCTGCACATCCTGTTCGACGAACTGGCCCAGCTCTACCAATGGCCCGATCGCGCGTTGCCTGACCTTCAGATGCAGTTCTGCGACTACATTGCCGCCCTGCAGGAACAGGAGGCCAGTGAGCGGTATCAGCGTTCGCTGGCGTGGTGGCGGACTAAACTGCAGACCCTGCCGCCGGCGCCGGTTCTTCCTCGTCGAACCGGTGGAGCGGACAATCGATTCCAACGCTGGTCCGGGACGCTCGCGCCCGAAGGTCTGGCCCGGCTCAACGACAGCGCGAGGCGGCGCGGCCTGTCCTTGGCGGCCGTGATCCTGACGGTCTATGCCAGTACGTTGGCCCGCTGGAGCACCTCACGCCATTTCACGCTCAACGTACCGCGCTTCAACCGGCCGGACTGGCATGCGGATATCGGCAATGTGATCGGCGAGTTTGCCTCGTTCAGCCTGCTTGAGGTCGATCTGCGAGCGTCCGCGTCCTTCGGCGAACATGCCATGCAGCTTCAAGCGCAGCTTTGGGAAGATCTCGATCACCAGGAGGTGTCCGGCATACGCCAGTTGCGCGAACTGGCGCGCCTGCAGCGGTTGGGTGAAGCGGCAGGGATGCCCATCGTGTTTACCACTACCCCAGACCAGCGCGAAGGCGCGGCGCTCACCCCGCAAGAAATCGGGGCCGTGTTTGGAGAGCCTCTTCAGGTCGTCAGTCGTACCCCGCAGGTACTCGTGGACTGCCAGTATCTCGTGGACGGTGGCAGTCTGCTGTACAACTGGGACGCGATGCCCAGCGCCTTTCCGGAGGCCATGCTGGACGACATGTTCGGTGTCTTCTCTGGCGCCCTGGCGCGCCTGGCTGATTGTGATGAGGCCTGGGATGCGCCGTTGCCGTCGGCGTTGCCGCCGGCGCAGGTCGCAACGCGGGCAGCACTATGGAAAGACGCGCAGCGCCAGGAGCAGACCTCGGCTCAAGCGCTGGCGGCACATGCAAGACGATCCCCCGATGCCGTAGCGCTGATTCTCGCGCAGGGCACAGCGCTTTCTTATCAGGAACTTGTCGCTCAAGTCACTACGCTGGCCGGGGCGCTTCAGCAAGCCCACATCGCCAAAGGCGATCGCGTGATCCTGCTGCTGCGGCGTGGCTGGCAGCAAACCGCGGCATTGCTCGCCTGCCAATGGCTTGGGGCTGTAGCGGTGCCGGTGGACCACAACCAGCCCGAGTCGCGCTTGCTGGCGATCGCCAACAGGGTCGAGCCGAAAGTCGTGCTGATCAACACGCCGGCACCTGAGCAACTCCTTGCGAAGTTGCCGTGCATGGCTTTGCCCGACCACCCTCCGAAAGTCGCAATTGTACCTATTGCTCCGGCGACCTTCGAGCCAGATGCTGTGTGCTGCATCATCTTCACGTCAGGCTCGACCGGCCTACCCAAGGGCGTCGAGATTCCTCAAGGCGCCTTGGCGAACTTTCTCCAGTACAGCGTGCGCAGCTTCGGCCTGCAGGCGAGCGACCGCGTCATCTCCATCACTGCGCAGCATCACGATCTGGCCCTGTTCGACCAGTTGGCGACGTTCTGCGCCGGTGCGGCGCTCGTGATTCCCGACGCCTCTCGCGACATGGATCCCGGCCATTGGCTCGATCTGATGCGGGCCCACGGTGTCACCATCTGGAACAGCGTCCCACGCTTCATGGAGATGCTATGGACTTCAGCCCAGACTGCGGATGGCCAACTCCCCGCCAGTCTGCGTCAAGTCATCCTCGGCGGGGACTGGATTGCCCCTGGTCTGGCCGCGCACTTGTTACAGCATCGAGGTCTCCATCTGCGCAGTATTGGCGGTCCTACTGAAACGGTCGTCTGGAACATCACCCACAAAGTGGGTATCGCCGATACGAAGCAACCCAGCATCCCGTACGGTAAGCCGATCGACAACTGCCGCTATTACGTCTTGGACAAGCAGCTCGACGACTGCCCTGATCATGTCCCCGGAGAAATGTATTGCGGCGGGGCCAGTCTGGCCCTGGGCTATCTGGGGGATCCGGAGCAAACGGCTGAGCACTTTCTGGTCCATCCGCGCACGGGAGAGAAAATCTATCGCACCGGAGATCAAGGCGCATATCGCCCGGACGGAAGCCTCTTGATACTCGGGCGCACCGATTTTCAGATCAATGCCGGAGGGTATCGTTGCGACCCCTTGGAGATCGAGTCGGCCCTGATGGCGCACGCCGGGGTCCGTCGGGCGGTGGCGCTCGAAGTCGCCCGGGGCGACAGCGGTTCGATATTGGCGGTGTGTTACGAGCCTCGCGATCAAGCCTGCGACGAAGCCGAACTGCGACGCACCTGCGCGCATCGTTTGCCGGTCGCGGCCATCCCGAGGATCTTCCTGCCGTTGGACCGGTTCCCATTGACCGCCAATGGAAAGGTCGATCGCCGCGCGCTTGCCGGGCTTGCTGCGCAATACCAGCAACCGGTCCGCGGCGGCCGTCCGCCAGAGAATCGCATTGAAGAACAATTGATTGTCATTTGGCGCACCGTGCTCGACGTCGATATCACGGACGCCGAAGCAGGCTTCTTCGCTTGCGGCGGCGATTCGCTCAGCGCCACGCGGCTGCTACTGCAGATCGAGAAGGCATTCGGCGTTCGTCCACCGTTGGCAATGGTCTTCACGCATCCAACCGTGCGGGCAATGGCCGTTTGGCTATCAGAGCACCAATCCGAAACCGAGGCCGCGCCTTGGCCGCAGGCCGATGCACACCAACCCCGGCAGTCCTGGGCGCAGCAACGATTGTGGTTCATGGCGCAACTGGCGCCCGGCAGCCCGTTCTTCAACCTGTGCTACTGCCTGGAGCTTGATGGCCCGGCCGACGCACGCGCATTCGCCCGCGCGTTACGGCGCCTGGTCGAGCGCCACGAGCCGTTGCGATGTCGCTTCCCGGCCAGCGCGCCAACTGGCACGTGGTTGACTCCACGGTCGGCAGCTTGCTCACCCATGAAGACCTGCGGGGCCTTGAACCGAGTGCCCAGGACGAACGGCTGAACGCCTGGGCCGAGCAGGAGAGGCAAGAGGGCTTCGACCTGGAGCGGGGGCCGCTACTTCGTGCGCGTCTCTTCGCTCGAAGCGATACGCGCCACGTCCTCTTCTACAGCCTTCACCACATAGCCTTCGACGGATGGTCGGCGGATCTGTTCAACTTTGAGCTGTTCAGCCTCTACCTCGACGAAAACGCAGAGCTGCCTTCGACCCTGCCGCCCGTCGCGCGCTATGCCGACTTCGCTCAGAGTCAGCACGAAATCCCTGCGGCTCAGGTCGACTCGACGCTGGCGTTCTGGCAACAGCGCCTGGAGCATCTTCCTGCGCTGAACCTTCCGGAGGCCCATTCTCGCCCGCCAGTACAGAGTTTCCGAGGTGCCGTCGGCCGCTATCGACTCGGCGCGGCGCTGACCCGAAAGATCGGGGCGCTGTCGGCCGAGCACGGCGTCACGCCATTCATCACCTTGCTTACCGCCATGCAGGTTGCCCTAGGGCGGATTGCCGACCAAGACCGGTTCGTCATGGGCAGTGTCGTCTCCGGGCGTGATCACCCAGCCGCGGAGCGGATGATTGGCTTCTTCATCAACAACCTGCTGCTGCGCGGTGATCTTGCCGACAACTTGCCGTTCACACAGCAACTGGGGCGCGTGCGCGATGAATTCCTCGGTGCACAGGAGCGGCAGCACTATCCGCTCCAGCAACTGGTGCAGAACATGGCCGCCGGCGCCGACCTCAGTCGCAACCCGCTGTACCAGGTGTCGTTCACCTACCAGCCTGCGGGCTTGGCTCAAGGGCGTTTCGGACACCTCAGCGTCACCGGTCGCGCGATCGTGCCCGACACGACCCATATGGACCTGGAGATCATTGCCATACCCGATGGCAACGACCTGGTCCTAGTCTGGCTGTACGCGAGCGATCTGTATGATGCCGCCAGCATTGAGCGCTGGCATCACGCCTTTGAGCACATTGTGAGCGCAGCGGTAGAAGCCCCCGATACCCGCGTCAATGAACTGCCCCTGGCCGGCGAGGCGCGGGCCCGTGCCTGGGCGTGGGTCGACGGCGGGCCGGCCTTGGATGGGACCGACCCCTGGCCCGTGCTGCAGGCTCATGCGCAACGCCGGCCGGAGCACGAAGTGCTGCGGTACGACATGGGCCGCGCATACACCTGGGCGCAGCTCATGGCGCGAGCGGAGCACCTGGCCGGGTGGATCGCCGCGCATGCCGAGCCGGCGGCGCCAATCGCCATCCGCTTGCACCCTGGGCTTGACTATGTCGCTGCCATACTCGCCGCATTGCGGTTAGGGAGGGCCTGGGCTCCAGCGGACCCGCGGCGCCCGGCGCAGGCCGTTGCGGACATGCTTGCCCGTATCGGCGCGGGGGGCCTGGTTAGCGAGCAAGCGCTCTGGGAGGCAGCGCTCGCGCCGGACCTTGCGCTGCTGCTGGTCGATCAGCCGGCTTCTGTCGAGTCGGCACCGCTTCTGGCTTATCAGGCGGCGCCGGACGAGGCCGTCGCGCTCATCCAGCACACCTCGGGCTCCGAAGGGCAGCCCAAAGGGGTGGAGATCACCTATGGCAGTCTCCGCAGACGCTTGGCCTGGGGCCAGCTCACGGCCCCGCTTCAACTCGGCGACATCGGCTGCCTCAAGACATCCCCGGCTTTCGTCGACGCCGTAGGCGAGCTTCTGGACAGTCTCCTCGCCGACATGACGTTGATTGTCCCATCACCCGACCAGGCGCGCAGCCCGTCGGAGCTGATTCAACTGATCTATCGTCATGGTGTCACGCGCCTGATACTGACACCCTCACTGGCCGACGCCTTGTTCGCGCTTCCGCAGGCCGAGGGCCTGCCGCTGCGCGTGCTTGTCCTGGGTGGCGAGAATGTCCGCACCGGCCTGGCACAGCGCTGCCTCGATGCCCTGCCCGAGAACGCTATCCTCCTCAATTACTACGGCTCAACCGAGCTGACCTCGGATGGCGCGTGGCATCAGATCACCCAAGCCGATCTGTCCTCGGGTGCCAGCCACGTTCCGATCGGCCGGCCACTACCCGGCACTACGCTGTGGCTCCTCGACCGCAAGGGTCGGCTCGCCGCCCCGGGGTGCGCTGGGGAGATCCACGTCAGCGGCCAGAATCTGGCGCGTGGGTACCGCAATGCCCCCGACTTGTCGGCAAAGACATTCCGCACCTGGCGCACGCCCGGTGGGCTCGGTACGCGGTTGTACGCAACCGGTGACATTGCCGTGCGCGACGCACAAGGTCGCCTACGCTGCCTTGGTCGGCGTGACCACCAGCTCAAGCTGCGCGGCATGCGGGTGGAGGCGGGGGAGGTCGAGAGCCATCTGCGCCAGCATCCGGCAGTTCGCGACGCGATCATCGCGCTGTGGGAGCACGGTGGCCAACAGCGGCTGATCGGACATGTGCTGCTCGAGTCTCAGATCGGGGTGGATGCCCTGACGTTACGCAGACACCTTGCGGACAAGCTTCCCCAAGGACTGATTCCAAGTCATTGGAGCCTACAGCGGGAGTGGCCCGTCACGGCCACCGGCAAGGTGGATCGCCGGCGCCTGCGGCTAGACGATCTCGCCGTCGCTGGCAGCGATAGCTCCTTCGCGGCAGCTACGACACCCTTGCAGCAGACCATCGCGCAGGTCTGGCAAGACCTGCTCGGCGTCCAGAACGTCGGCATTCACGACAACTTCTTCGAGATGGGCGGCAATTCCTTGCTGCTTACACAGTTGCAGCGACAGCTTTGCCATGCGCTGCAGCGTGAATTCCCGCTGACGCTCCTGTTCCAGCACCCGAACATCCATGCCCTGGCTGCCCACCTGGATGACAAGGTGCACCCCCGCACGGCGGCCGCGCCATTGGCTGGCAATCGGGCGGCTGCCAGGTTGGCAGCCAGGGGGGGGAGGCAATGACCCTGAATTTTGCATCGTCCACGGACCATCCACGTTCGTCAGATGTGGCGATCATTGGCGCCGCAGGCAGATTTCCTGGCGCCGACTCGGTCGAGGTGCTCTGGCAACTGCTGCTGGCCGGTCAAGAGCCGTATCGGATCCTGACACAGGAGCAGCTTGCGGAGGCCGGCCACGGTGATCTCGCGCGGTCTCCCCGGTACGTGTCGCAGGTCCGTATTCCAGCGCACTACGACTGCTTCGACGCCGCGTTCTTTGGCTACTCGCCGCGTGAGGCCGCGTTTATGGACCCGCAGCAGCGGTTGTTGCTGGAGTGTGCCTGGCATGTCTTCGAGCATGCCGGGCACCCACCGGGTGATCAGGATGGGATGCGCACCGCCGTGTTTGCCAGCGTAGGAGCGAACGGCTACTCGGCCTTGCATGTCCTGCCTCAGGTGCTGACCGGCAACGCCGATATGCTCGACTGCATCGTCGGCAACGACAAGGACTACTGCGCAAGCCGCCTGGCTTACAAGCTGAATCTCAGTGGCGCCGCCATCGGCGTCCAAACGGCGTGCTCATCATCCCTGGTGGCCGTCCACCTTGCGGTCCAGGCCCTGCTGAACCACGAAGCCGATCGCGCCCTGGTTGCCGCGGCCTCGTTGAGCGTGCCGGCCGAAGTTGGCTATCTGGCGCAAGAGTCCGGGATTCGCTCGCCAGACGGTCACTGCCGCCCATTCGATGCCAATAGCAACGGCACCGTCTTCGCCTCCGGCACCGCCGGGGTCCTGCTGCGGCGGTTGGACGATGCCATCGTCAATGGCGACAGAGTCCTTGCGTCATCCGCGCCAGCGCGATTAACAACGATGCGAGTACAAGGGTTGGCTTCACCGCCCCTGGGCTGCAAGGGCAGATCGAGGTGATTAACGAAGCCCTCCAGGTCGCACAGGTCGATACGGTTGACTTGGCCTATGTAGAATGCCATGGCACCGGTACGCGCCTGGGTGACCCCATTGAGATCAACGCGCTCGACCAAGCCGTGCGCGCCAACAGCGCGAAGGCCTTGCCGCCCCGGCACTGCCTGATTGGCTCCATCAAGAGCAACATCGGGCACCTGGATACCGTCGCCGGTTTGGCGGGGCTGATCAAGACCGCCTACTGCCTGAATCGTGGCGAAATACCCCCGACCTTGCATTTCGAGGCGCCCAATTCGGAGATCGGGCTGGCGAAGACCCCCTTCGCGGTCGTGACCAGGCGCCAACCCTGGCCTGCCCGCCGCAAGCGTTTGGCGGGGGTCAGCGCCTTCGGCTTCGGCGGTACCAATGCCCATGTCGTGCTGGAGGCGGGACCGGCTACTCCCGCGGTCGGTCCCGCGCGCAGTTACCACTGTCTGGTCTTGAGCGCCGCGGACGAATCGGCACTGCAACGTCAGGCCGATGCTTTGGCCGACTGGATCGACGGTGATCCTATGGCCAATCTCGCCGACATCGCTTACACCTTGCAGGTCGGACGGCAGGCGCTTCCTTGGCGTGGTGTGCTGTTGGCACAGGACCCGGCGCAGGCGGCGGTTGGCCTTCGCCAGATACGCCGAATGCAGAGTTCCGCCAGGCCCGCGTCACTGTGGCTGTTCCCTGGACAGGGCGCGCAGTATCCGGGCATGGCTGCAGCGTTGCACGCCTCGGAGCCGGCATTTCGCGACGCATTGGAGCAGATTCTGCAGCGGTTCCCTGAGGATGCGCCGATTCATGCCATCCGCGGGCTGCTGCTCGATGTCGGTGGCGAGCAGATCGACGATACCGCCATCGTCCAGCCGGCCCTGTTCGCTTATGAGGTGGCCCTTGGGCAGACCTTGCTCGCCCTGGGGATGGCGCCTGTCGCCATGCTGGGGCATAGCCTGGGCGAACTGAGCGCTGCCTGCCTGGCCGGTGTATTCGAGCTGCCCCAGGCTTGCAAACTGGTGTGCCTGCGCGGCGCGCTGATGGCCGAGGGGGCGCTAGGAGGCATGGCACTGGTCCACACCGACCCGGCGCCGGTAGAGGCGCTGTTGGCGGGCGGCCATCCAGCCCTTGACCTGGCCGTGGTCAACTCGCCTAAATGCTGCGTCATCGGCGGTCCGCTGGACGCACTCGGTTCTTTCATGAGCGCTGCAGAAGCACTCGGCTGGCAGCCACGGCGCCTACGCACCTCTCATGCCTTCCACACGCGCATGATGGAGCCGGCGTTGGCTCGCTATCGGCAAGCGGTCGGAGAGCTGGAACTGCACGCGCCGAACCTGCCGTTGCTGAGTGGACAGGATGGTCAATGGCTGGCGGATCAGCGCGCGGTGGACCCCGAGTATTGGGTGCAGCAGTTGCGCAGTGCCGTTCGTTTCGATCATGCCTGGGCGCGCCTGCGCTTGAGCATGCCGGCCGCAGCCATCGAGGTGGGTCCGGCCGGTGGCCTGCTCACCTTCGGGCGAGATGCTGGCTGCCATCCGTCGGTAATGCTGAGCGTCGGCGGCGATCGGCACCAGGATGCCTCGAACCACCACGGCAATTACCTGTTCGCGATCGCGCGCCTGTGGCAAGCCGGCGACGTCGTCGACTGGCAGGTCTTCAATCAGTCATGGATGCCCCGCACGCGCGTCACGCTTCCTCCGTATCCCTTTGCCCGGGAACGGCATTGGCTGCCGTCGAGCCTGCCCTTGCTGCAGGCCCTGCGCCAGGGAGAGGCTACGCCAATACTGGAGCCAGTTGCTGCCAGCAACGCTTGCAGTGCAAAAGCCCCTGTAGGCCGCGAACGAATCACACTCCAACAACGTCCGGCCCTGGATACACCCTTTGCCGCTCCCACTCCCGGCCAGGAACAGGTCATGGCGAGGCTCTGGCAGGACCTTCTGTTCATCGCCGGCATTGGCCGTCACGACGACTTCTTCGCCTTGGGTGGCAACTCCATTCTGGCCTTGCGTCTTTGCCAGCAAGTGCGCGACCAGGGCTGGACACTCACACCGCAGCAGGTCTTTCAGCAGCGCGACATCGCTGCGCTTTGCGCCGCGCTGGCAGCACCGCCGGAGCCCGCTGCCCCGAGCGCCACGGCTGACGTCGATCCGCAAGACCTCCAAGCATTGATGCACATCCTGGATAGGCAGGAATCCGTATGAATCTCGACAAACACAACGTGGCCGACGTAGTGCCAGCTACCCCATTGCAGCAGGGCATGCTCTACCACGCGCTGGCAGCGCAGGATCCTGCCATGTACCTGGAGCAGTACGGCTTCAGCGTGCATGGCGATCTCGATATTGAGCGGTACCGGACCGCCTGGCAGCAGGTTCTCGATCATCAGCCAATGCTCAGGACCAGCTTTCATTGGGAGGGCCTGGGCAAGGCCTACCAAGTGGTGCACAAGCGGCTGGAAGTATCGTTCGAGCACATTGAGCTGAGTCATCTGGCGGGGCCGCAGCACTCCGTCGTACAGGACAAGCTTCGCGCGGAACGCCGGGCCGCCGGGTTCTCGCTGAATCGCGCGCCCCTGTTCACTGTCACCGTGGTTACGCTGGCGAAGAGCCTGCACAAGATCTGGCTGACCCTCCACCATCTGCTGGCGGATGGCTGGTCGCTTTACCTGCTCCTCGCCGAGGTGGGCCAACTCTATCAGCATCCCCTGGGTTTACCGGCCCCGGCGGTGCCATTCCGGCGTTACTGCGAATGGCTGCAGGCGCAGGATCAGGATTCAGCACGGCGATGGTGGCAGGACCGATTGGGGGCCGGTGGATTCACTGGCAAGGCGCCTTTGGTCGAGCAGAGCAGAACCGGATCGAGCACCGCGGTCGACTACAAGCTCAATGAAGCCGAGAGTGCGCGCTTGCAACAAGGCTCCCGGCGGCAGGGGCTGACCGAGAGCACTCTATTCAACGCCGCCTGGTCAATTCTGCTCCGGCGCTATCTGCGCCAAGACCGGCTTGTCTTCGGCTACACGGTTTCCACGCGCCCGGCGGAGATTGATGGAATCGAGCGGATGCTCGGCCTTCTGCTCAATGTGCTCCCCGTCACGGTCGACCTCAATCCTGAGCAAGAAATAGAACCCTGGCTGCAGGCATTGCAGCAGCAACTCATCGCCGACCGACAGCACGACTATCTGCCACTCAGCGAACTGCAAAGACTCGCCGGAACGGCTGCCAACCAGGGCTTGTTCCAGACGCTACTGGTCTGGGAGAACCAGCCGGGCAGCTCGGTGGAGGAGGGGTCGGCGGACTCGCTTCGGGTAGTCCACGATGAAAGCTATGAGCTGAACCACTACCCGTTGATGTTGGCGGGCTATCCGGGCAGCGTCGTGCGGTTGCGACTCAATTTTCGCGAGCGCGCCCTTTCGCACGCGCGAGCCTTGGATCTGCTGCAGCAGATGGCGGATATCATGCTGGTGTTGGCCGAAGGCGGTCCCCGGAAGCTGGGCGACCTTATAGCCGATCGGATTATGCAACCGTTGCCCACGTTGTCCCTGGATGCGGTCCCGACCGCAATCGCGCCTAGTTTGTGGCAGCGCATACTCGAACTGGCCACAGCCAACCCGTCGGCGCCCCAGCTCGACCAAGCACAGCCAGCCCAGTCGTTTACCCGGAACGACCTGGTCCTGCGCGCACAATCGCTCGCCCGGCGGCTGGCGGCGAGCTTGCCGGCCGATCGTAGCGCTCCACTGGCATTACTGCTCTGGCCTGGTATCGACTACGTCAGTGCCATACTTGCCGCCCTCTACCTTGGCCGACCGTGGCTGGCGCTGGACCCCCGCAGGCCGGTGGAAGGCCTGGGCGAGCAGCTCGCGTACATCCAACCGGCCGCGCTACTGAGCGAGCCCAGCCTGTGGCCCGAACCGCACCGCTGGGAGGGGCCGACAATTGTCGACCTGAGCGCCGCGGAAACTGGGCCGGTCACCGCCTGCGTTCCCCCTGTGGTCATGGATGAAGTGGACTGCGTGTGCATGGTTCTGACATCCGGCTCCACAGGCCGGCCCAAGTGTGTCAGCTTGCCGCTACGCGCTTTGCGCCAACGACTGGGCTGGATGCAGAGCTTCCTGCCCGCCAGCCCTGAAGACAGCATTCTACTGAAGACCTCACCTGCCTTCGTCGATGCCATTTGCGAAGTGCTCGGGCCCTTGATCTCCGGCTATCGGATGGTGGCCCCCACACCCGAGCAAAGCCATGACCTGGGGCAGTGGCCGGCGCTGTTGACTGAACAGGCCATTACCCGCTTGGTCATCACCCCCTCCGTCCTGGAGGGCTTGCTGCGAGTCCTGGCCGAACCCGTGCCAAGCGTGCATCTGCTCCAGGTCAGCGGCGAACGCTTCCCCAGTGACCTGCTTGAACGAGGCAAACAGCGCTTCCCGAATGCACGGATCTTGAACCTCTATGGCTCGTCCGAGGTGATGGCTGATGCGTGCGCTTTCGATTGCAGCGCCTGGCAACCTGCTCACTGTGCCACCGTCCCGCTGGGCAAGCTGCTTCCGGGGGCGCTGGGCGCCATCCTGGACGAAGGGCGGCATCCGCTACCCGAGGGGGCCATTGGCGAGTTGTTCCTGGGGGGAGACTGCCTCGCCATCGGGTATCACGCCAATCCTGACGCCACGGACGCAAAGTTCAGGGAGATGGACGGCTTGCCTGGCAGACCGCGAATGTATGCGACCGGAGACCTGGTGGCGCTTGGAGAGGATGGACAGCTGCACTACCACGGTCGTGCCGACCATCAGATCAAGCTCAACGGCATGCGCATCGAGCCCGGCGAGATCGAATCCCTGCTCAAATCACGCAAGGGGGTCGATGATGCCGCGCTGGCTTGCCATCACAACGCCGTTGGGCAGGCGATATTGACCGCCCACATAGCCAGTCAGTGCTATCACAAGGACCCAGAGGCATTGGTAGCCGATCTGCAGGTGTTGCTCTCGCGGCAGCTACCCAGCGGCCAGATGCCGCGCCACTGGCAGGTGACGACCGACTTGCCGAGAAACGCCAGCGGCAAGCTCGACCGTCGGGCGTTGCGCTACCTGGATGCCGCTGTTGCGGTACACAGTATCGAGCGCGTCGCTCCGCATACCGACCGGCAGCAGCGTCTTCACGCCGTATGGCAACAGGTGCTTGGGCAGGACGCTTTCGGAATCGACGACGACTTCTTCGCCCTCGGCGGCAGCTCGATCAGCATGACGCAGCTGTGCTTTGCCGTGCGCAAGGCGTTTCACGTTCCTTTCCCGATCCGTGGCGCATTTGAGGCCCCAAGCATCCGCCAGCAGGCGGATCTTATCCAGCAGTATCAGGATGGCGCACAGCCTGTCGCCGATCGTGGCACTGGCCGGCCCCAGCACCATGATCTGCATATCGACGCGGCCAGCGCCGACCACGTCCTGCCGTTGGCGGGGGAGATCACCCCTTGGCCGCAAGGGGCGGTCCATGTGTTTCTGTCGGGTGCACAAGGCTTCATCAATGCCTGGTTGCTAGCACGCTTGCTCGATGACCCGACCCTTACGGTCAGTTGCTTGGCGCCGGGATCCGACGCGCAAAGCGCCTGGGCCGGTCTGGTCGAGCATCTGAGTCAGTTCGGGCTTTGGAGCGGCGAGCGCGGCTCACGCCTGCGCATAGTCGCAGGCGATCTCGGGCAACCCCGCTTCGGACTCTCTGAGCAGGACTGGCAGGCGCTTGCCGAGCAATGTCAGGTGCTCTTCCACACCGGTGTGGCGATCAATTTCGTCGCGCCCTATGCGCAGCTACGGGCAACCAATGCGCTGTCCACGGCAACCATGCTCGACCTGGCGACCACGGCACGGGCCAAGCCCTTGCATTTCGTTGGTAGCCTCGGAGTCGTCGACCACTCCCGCGCGGCCGGAGACAGCGCCCGCGTGCGCGAGGACGATGCGCTGTTGACTTGGCGCGGTCTCCCGACCGGCTACCTGCAAGCCCGATGGGTCAGCGACACCATGATTCGCCGGGCGATTGAGCGCGGGGTGCCCTGCTCGGTGATGCGGATGACAACGGTCAGTGGTGACACGGACCGCCACCAGGCCAACAGCCAGGACATGATGTGGCAACTGATCAAGCTGGCTATGACCGTTGGCATCATCCCCGACACCCCGCGTCCGATCGACCTGGTGCCGGTGGATCGGGCGGTTGAGGCGGTCATCGCCCTAGCACGCTCTGCCTCTACCCTGGGGCAAGCCTGGCACGTGTCGAATCCGCGGATCTGGAAGTGGGCCGAGGTGGCTGCGTTGCTGCGCAGCAAGGGTTACCCCGTGCATCTGCTCTCCGGTGAGGAGTGGTCTCAGCGCTTCGGGCGGGTCGCTATGCAACTAGGCGAGCAACCCGAGTGGCAGAAGGTATTGCCGTTGCTCGGCGATGCCTGGCAAGAGCATAAGCACTTCTTCGAGCTGGACAAGCACAAAACCCTGGAGCGTCTACGCCAACTCGACAGCGCCCTGCCGCCCATGGATGAACAGTTGCTCTGGCAGACGGTCGAGCGCTTCTTTGAGAGCGGCTTTCTTCCACGTACGGGTGTCGCAGCGGCATACGGCTAGTCAGGAGCTACCCACGACTGCGCTCAAGAACGTCTGCCGCTGGTGCCCAAGCATCCTCCCACCCACTTTGTGGAACTCAGAACATGCGTGCGTTCAAGTACCTTCTCCTCATCAACAGCCTCTGCATGGCGGCCCTGATGTCCTTCGTCGCCGTGGTCGGGCCGCTGGTTCGCACCCTCGGCCTGGCGGAATGGCACGGCGGGCTGGCCGTCACCATTGCCGGTACGCTCTGGGTGGCCAGCTCCCGGGGCTGGGGCAGGCTCAGCGATGTGCACGGTCGCAAGCGCGTGCTTTCGTGGGCGCTCCTGGGATTCTGCAGCTCGTTTACGGTGTTGGCCGCGTACTTTGACGTGGTCACGCGGATATCGCTGCCGCTGATCGGGCTGCTCGCCCTGCTAATCGCGATTCGCGGTGTGATGGGGCTGTTTTACGCCGCCATTCCCGTGGTGAGCAATGCCTGGCTTGCCGACAACTTTCCTACTGATGTACGGCGTGCGGTGCTCGCCAAGCTTGGCGCTGCAAACGCTGTGGGCATGGTGATCGGCCCGCTCGCCGCCGGCCTGCTGGCAACGCATAACCTGAACCTGCCCCTATACTTCGCTGCAGGTCTCCCGCTACTGGCGGGCTATCTGCTCTGGCGCCATGTACCTGCCTCAGCGGTGGTCGAGCAGGGTGAAAAACCTACCCTTGCCTTCGCTGATCGAAGGGTGCGCCTGCCTGTGGCGGCCATGTTCCTGGCGACCAGCGCAGTGCTCGCCGGGCAAATGTGTGTGGGATTCTTTGCCATGGACCGCCTGGCCCTGGATGCTCAGGCGGGTGCCAAGGTGGCCGGCCTAGCCATGGCTGGCGTCGGTGTCGCGTTGATCTTGATCCAACTGGTCGTAGCGCGCCTGCATCGGGTGTCGCCGCAAGCCATGATCGGCTTTGGCTCATTGCTGGCCGCGGCTGGATTCGCGCCGTTGTTCCTCACCACGACCCCCTTGGGGCTGATTGCCAGTTACAGCGTCGCGGCCGCGGGCCTGGGCATGGTGTTTCCGGCCGCGCAGGCGTTGGCAGCAAATGCGGCAGCGGCGGGGGAGCAGGGACTAGCTGCTGGCACCCTGTCTGCCGCACAAGGCGCGGCGAGCGTCGTCTCTCCACTGGCCTTCACCGTGCTGTACCAATGGAATTGGGTGCTCCCTTACCTGTTGGCTTGCGCTTTGCTCTGCGTCCTTTCGCTGTTGGCCATGTCACAAACTCGGCGGATAAAGGTGGCCAGTGCGTGAGGCTGTGTGAACCATATCCTGATAGGGAGTGGAGGTGACGTGCAGCCAACGTACAGTGAGCAAGGCGCGATCGCAGACAAGACCGTCGCCACCCGATGCAAGTAGGCGGCGCGCAAACCGTGAAAGCGCCGGCCGTCCAGGCCTTGCGCCCCCATTTTTTTGCCGCGCGTCAGAGGCTGACCAATACCGACATGCGCCAGAAGGTTGTCGCTCCGCTCGATCTGGCGCAGGTTGACTCAACGGCCTTTTCGGGTAGGGCCTTTCCCCTTGAATGCCCTTCCTTTGGCCACTCCACCCTTTACCTTTGTCGCCCTCGGTCTGGCTTTTCTCGCCTTCGATGGCGAAGCGTTCGTCTTGCAAGCGCTGGCGCTCAATGCCGTTCAGTTAACGTTTCTTGAGAGATATCGAACGGTGTAACGGAAAGGTCTGGACTTGACGGCCCGTGCGCAACTGCGCCCGGGCCGTTTCTCGTTGGGCAGTTTCGTACCGGATCGCGTGGAATGCACGAATGAAGCTCAGTTCCTCGGGGGCACGCCCGGCCTCAAGCGCGGCCTTCGCCATCTCTAGGCGAATCAGGTTGTAGGCAATCAGGGCGCCCCAGAACTCCTGGCAGACGCCGTCAACGGGACCGTCTGATCGCCGGGCTTGCCGCTGAGCACCTCCCAGCGCGTATTGGACTTGGCCGGAATGATGAAATGCGGGTTCTCGCCGCCAGAGACCAGATTGCACAGCAGTTGAGCCGCCAGGAATCCCTTGTGGAACACGGTAATGGAGTGGTCCGGCACGCGCGGGATGAGTTCGCGCGCCGAGATCATCTCGTTGATGTCGTAAGGACCAAATTCCGTATCACACACCAAGCGGGTAGGAATGGCCGTGAGCGTAACCGCGCGTAGCTGGGGATAGCTGCCCACCCGGTCATGCGCTGCCGCAGATGCCCCAAAATGCCTGCGGTTGGCGGCGCTGTCGGCGGTGCGCAGCGTGGTACCGTCCATCGCGAACAGCGAGAACCCTTTGAAGCGATGGTGCGCCTGATCCTGGGCGCCCCAGTTCCTGGCCGATTCGTGAAAGAGCCACGCCAGGGGCGCGGCGCCGGTGTGCTGCTGTGCCTGGGCAATGGCGCTTTTACTGACAAATGACACATCAGGCGCGGGGAGCGAAAGCTCCCGCCCGTCGACGACTTCGCTGATTGACTGGTGCCGGTACAACGCCAGTGCGATCACCAGCCAGACCACCTGCTGCGCGGGCAGGCGGCGTCGACGAAGGCTGGCACTGCCGCCGGCCCGGACTGCCTGCTCCACCCATTCGTACGGCAGATGCTCACTCAGCCGGTTCCATTCGAACGGCGGTTGTGATTCAACAAGAGGGTGCAAATCGTCGGCCAGCATTGCGACGAAAGCTAACATCGCCACGGCCTGCTTACAACAGGTTTGCGTCACTAACAGAAATGCCGTTCAGTCGCTTAACTGAACGGCATTAGGGCGAAAGCCCCTTTTTCATTCCAGTGCCATCCACTGGATTCCAGCAGCAGCCAGCATTTTTCAGTCCGGACTACACCTTCGGTGATACCGACGGACTGTCCCTCGCCGTATCGGCCGAAGGCGGCAAAAGCTGGCGCTTCCGCTATTGCGGAGTAGCACCTATCCCAAGATCTCCCTCAACGCCGCGGTGCGTTTACCGCAGCGGAGAAATGCCGCACCTGGCGCCATACTTGCGCGCCGCCACTCAGGTTCGGCTGGAGGCTGCCGACCATCAGGAACACCCCGTGGATCCACGCCTTGTGGGGCGCCATGAACTCGGCGGCGCGATGTTTGTTGTCGGAGAACTTCAGGAGGACGATAAACAAAGGCTGCACGCTCTGGTTGGACAGGTCGGATGGAATGAGGGTCAGCTCGCGTTTTGCATAGCGCCTTCCGCCTGCGTCTTCAGTCAGCGGCTCATTTGACCCTCACCCTCATGCCCTGTTTCATGTCCTATTGATGGATACGCCGCCATCCACCAAGAGCGTCGAGCCGGTCATGAAGCTCGACGCGTCGGAGGCCAGGAATAGCGCCGATCTGGCAATTTCTTCGGGGGTTGCCAGGCGTTTGAGTGCGTGCAGCCCTTCAACGAAAGCAAGGGCTTCGGGCGTATTAGCGCTGGCGCGTCCCATCGGCGTGTCCGTGCCGCCGGGGAGAAGCGCGTTGGCTCTGATGCCTTTGGTACCAAACTCAGCAGCAATCACCTGCATCAGGCCGATGAGGCCGGCTTTACTCGCCGCATAGGCTCCCATGCCGGGCATCCCCACGGTATGGCCAACAAATGTGGATGTAAAGATGATGGATCCACCGCCTCGGGCGACCATCGCGGGAAGCTGGTATTTGGCCCCCAGGAATGCACTGGTCAAGTTGGTTTCGAGGATGTCGTTCCAGGCTTTGTTCGGCATGTCAGGAACGGGCAATGCCTCTCCCGTTGTTCCCGCATTGTTGAAGGCGATGTCGAGTCCACCAAAACGACGCACAGCGATCTCCACCAGCTCACGCGCAAGGGATTCATCCCTCACGTCTCCTGCGAGCGCGATGGCCTCGCCCTGATTCCGTTGAATCTCGGCAACGAGGGACTCCAATTCGGTTTCACGGCGCGCCGTCACGATGACCTTCGCACCCTCCGCGGCGAACAACTTTGCCGCGGCATATCCGATGCCTGAACTGGCGCCAGTGACGATGGCGACTTTTCCTGCTAGCTGCTTCATGCAAAAACCTCCCCTTCAAGGGTATTCACGGGTCCTGCCAGCATCGCCGACGGGCCGGAATGCTGCGATCCGATTCTTGCTTTCAAATTCAACGATCCGCGTTGCTCTTGTTTTTGCCAGCGCGGCGGAATGGTTGTTTGCTGGCGATCTGTCGCTACTGACTGCATCGGGCCGACCGCGAACTCCAGCAGATTCAATCCGGTTTTGACCAGTTCGGCGTTGGTGATCAGTGCGTCGACCCGGTAGGCGTCGGCTTACTGGTCCGCGAGGTCTTCCTTGCTGACCGTGGTCAGGCGCGCCAGCCGGGGGCTCAGCCAGCGGCGAAGGTCATCCAGGTAGGAGAACCCCACCGGCACGAAGACCAGGCTTAGCAGCGTCGAGGCCGCCAGGCCACCGATCACCGTGACGGCCATGGGGATGCGGAAGCCGGAGTCCGCGCCGACCCCGATGGCAGCGGGGATCATGCCGGCGACCATGGCTACCGTGGTCATCACGATGGGGCGCGCCCGCGCCGCCCCGGAGGCCACTAGCGCGGTGTGCCGATCCTGGCCCTCCTTCATGCCATTGATGGCGAAATCGACCAGCAGGATGGCGTTCTTGGTGACAATGCCCATCAACATCAGCATGCCGATGATGGCCGGCAGGTCGAGCGCCGCACCAATGACCCACAGCGCGGGGACAGCACCGATCAGCGACAGCGGCAAGGTGCAGAGGATGGTCAGTGGCTGCAGAAAGTCGCGGAACAGCAATACCAGGATCGCGAGCATCGCCAGAATGCCGGCGCTCATCGCTACGGCGAAGCTCCCGAACATTTCGTCCATGTACTCGGATTCGCCGTAGTCGATGCGCTGCACGCCGTCCGGCAGCGCGCTGAATGTCGGCAGCGCAAGGATCGCGTCGAGCGCTCGCCCAAGGGAGCCCGACGCGCGATTGGCATCCACGGTAATGCGTCGCTGGCGATCGTAGCGTTCGATGCGGGTCT
This sequence comes from Cupriavidus basilensis OR16, assembly GCF_000243095.1. GTDB lineage: Bacteria > Pseudomonadota > Gammaproteobacteria > Burkholderiales > Burkholderiaceae > Cupriavidus > Cupriavidus basilensis_D. The sequence goes on from NZ_AHJE01000062.1 coordinate 20,721, forward strand.
CACCCTCGCCGTAGCCGATGTCCGCCACCGCACTGAGCGGCACGGTAGTCTCCCCGGAGAGCGTGGGCAGGCGTAGCGCGCGCAGCGCATCGAGGTCGGTACGCGCGGTGTCGCCCAGGCGAACACGCATCGGCAGTTGCCGGTCGGCCAGGAGATAACGGGCGGACAGGGCGTCGATCTCACCCGTGGTGGCAATACGCATTGCATTGCCGATGGCGTCGGTGCTCACCCCCAGCCGTGCCGCATCTGCGAAACGTGGGCGCACCACCAATTCGGGACGCGGCGAAGCCAGGCTGGACTGGACGTTGACCAACTGCGGCAGTGCCCGCATCTCGGCCGTGAGGCGGCGGGCGGCCTGGGCCAGCGCAGCCGGTTCATGGCTCCCAAGCATTACTGACACCTCGCGCCCGCCGCCTTCGGCGAGGAACTGGAAGCGCAGGTCCGGCAGCGCGGCCAGCGACGGCTGCACAGCCATCTCGAATGCCTTGCGTGTCAGCCGGCGCTCGTTGCGCGGCTTGAGAACAATGGTGAAGGTCGCCTCGCTCAGGCTCTCTGCCGTGGTCAACACATGTGCCACGTCCTCGTGGCCGTTCAGTGTGGCGGTGACGCGTCGGGCGGCGTCTTCGGCTTCGCCCGGCGTGCTGCCAGACGGTAATTCGACACGCAGCAATGACAGGCTGGTATCGCTCACCGGCAGGAAGCCGCTGGGCAAGCGAGGCAGCAACAGCATCGCCAGAACGAAGGGCAGGAAGACCATCAGCAGGGTCAACCCGCGGTGCCGCAGCGCCCATTCCAGCAGCCGCAGGTATGCCTGCATCAAGCGCCCCCTCGGGCGCGCCGCGTTGGTCAGTGCCGGTTTGGCGTGTGGCACTGGGCGCAGGAAGTACGCCGCCATCAATGGCGTGAGCAGCCGTGCCACCAACAGCGAGGCCAGTACCGCGATGGCAGCGGTCAGGCCGAACTGGCGGAAGTACTGGCCGACCACGCCGTCAATGAAACTCACCGGCGCGAAAACCGCGACGATCGTGAGGGTCGTAGCCAGTACGGCCAGCGCGATGGCATCGGCGGCGTGCAGCGCGGCTTGGTAGGGACGCTCGCCCATATGGATATGGCGATCGATATTCTCGATCTCGACAATGGCGTCATCGACCAGAATGCCGATGACCAAGGTCAGTGCCAGCAGCGTGATGCTGTTGAGGGTGAAATCCAGCCAGAGCATGGCGACGAACACTGGCAGGATGGACAACGGCAGGGTAACCGCTGAAATCAAGGTGGCGCGCCAGTCGCGCAGGAACAGGAAGACCACCAGTACGGTCAGTATTGCACTCTCGATCAGCGTCTGCATGGCAGTGCTGTAGCTGGCACGCGTGTAGTCGACGGTCGAAGAGACCTCGCGAATGCCGATATCCGGGTGCGCTGCCTGCAAGGCTGCTAGCCGCTGGCCCACTCGATCGGCCACTTGGGTGTCGCTGGCCCCCTTGCTGCGCCATAGCGAAAAGCCCACCGTCGCCGCGCCATTGAAATGCGCGAAGCCCTGGGCATCGCTCGCGCCATCACGGATGCGGGCGAGCTCACCCAGCGGCAGCCACTTGCCGCCGGACAGGGCGATCGGCAGCGCTCGCAAGGCCTCCAGGGAGGTTTGGCGTGCCGGCACACGGATCTCACGGCGCTGGGTCGTGTCGTCCAGGTAGCCGCCAGGTGATTCGGTGTGGGTCCTGCGCAGTTGGTTGTTGAGCTCTTCGATGCTCAGGCCATACTGGGCCAGCATGGCGGGCTCAGCCTCGATCCGCAGTTCCCGCTCGGCGCCACCGAAGCGCGCAACGCGTTGTACTCCTGGCGTCGCCAGCAGCTCGCGGCTCACCGTGTTGTTGATGTACCAAGACAGGTCCAGCGCTGTCTGCGTGGTGGATGTCAGCACGTAGCTGAGCATCGCGCCGCCCTCGATATCGACCCGCTGAATGACCGGCTCGAGGATGGTCTGGGGCAAGGTGCCGCGGATCTGGCCGATGGCCGCGCGCACATCGTTGACGGCACGATCAGGATTGGTTCCCAGCCTGAACTCGACGCTGGTGTCGCTGACTGCGGCCCTCGTGGTCGACTGTACATGTCGGACGCCCGGCAGGCCTGCCAACGCATCTTCGACGCGGCGGGTGATGGATGACTCGATCTCGGCAGGAGCGGCACCGGTTTGCACGATGACGACGCTGACCAGCGGAAAGCTGACCGAAGGGTTGGCATTGACCGGCAGCCGCAAGAACGCCGCGATGCCCGCCAGCGTCAGTACGCAAAAGAGAACCAGCGTGGGGATGGGGTGGCGTATCGCCCAGGAGGACATGCCCCGCCTCATGTTCCGATTCCCGCTTTCAGCGCGGCTACCAGGGGTTGAGTCTGCCGTTGCCACGGGCTACTCATGCGCCGCGCCAATGAGATAATGAGAGATTCACGTCTTCCCTCGGCAGTACCTCGTCCCCGTCCTGCAGGAAGGTGGCTCCCGTCACCACAACGTGGCGGTACGTCTCCAAGCCGCCACGGATTTCCACCCAGCCGCTCTCGCGCAACCCGAGTTGCACCGGTGTGCGCCGTGCCCGGCCGTTGTCCACGACAAACACGTAGGACTCGGTGTTGTCCTCAGCCCCAATGCTGAAGCGCAACGCACGTATATCCAGTGCCATGACGTTGCGCTGCTCGAGTTCGATCCTCGCGCTACCGACGCTGCCCGGGCGAGCCGGCGCCGTCTGCGTGCCATCCAGGGCGATACGCGCATAACCATAGCCCGTGGCGGGGTCCACCCAGGTGCCGATCAACCGGATCGTGCCTTTCAACACGCCGTTCCGACCGCTGGTACTGATCCATACGGGCATGCCGATGGACAGATCCGGCAGCGCCTGCTGCGGGATCTGCGCCTGGAACTCGAGCTGCGTGTCGTTGATCAGTCGAAACAGCGTGGTTTGGGTACCGACCATCGAACCGACCTGGACGGAACGCTGTGAAATCAGCCCCGCGACGGGTGCGCGGATTTCGCTGTGAGCCTGACGCAGCCGCTGCTCTTCCCACGCCGCCTGGGCCTGCCGCAATACAGCCTGTGCGGACAGCATGGCCGTACGCTGGCTCTCGAAGTCCTGGCGGCTGACGGCGCCGGCCGGAAGCAGCCGGCGCGCGCGTTCGTGCTGTTCTGTGGCCTGCGCGACCTCTGCATCGGCACGTTTCACGGCGTGCTCCGCCTGGCGCGCCTGACTGTTCACAGCCCCTGTTTCGAGGCGCGCCAGCACCTGTCCTTGCTTCACGGGTTCGCCACTCTCGACCAGTATCTCTGTGACACGCAGGCCGTCGAGCGGTGAGTTGATAGCGACCTCTTCTCGGGCGACCCATTGAAGTACTAACAGGCTGCGCCGTTACCACTGCCGGCACAGGGCGTGGCGTATCGCGGAGAAAACGGGCGACCGGCCAAACGGTGCCAAGGAGCAGACCTGCCAGGCTCACGATGCACAGCCGTCGCCAACGCCTGTCCTGAGAAAAAAACCTTCTTACCCACATCGCTTTCTAATCCCTGGAAGACGTGATGTGCGCACTACAACATGGGGCGGGCAAGATCCAGTCTAGGGTTTATGAAGATTCCATGAAGTTGCGGTATGGCGCTGTCGCTTACCGGACGGTGAAGCGCAGGGGGAGGCGGATGCGGATGCGCGCGCCGCCGCCGGAGCGGTTGTGTACCGTCAGCGCGCCGCCGTGCGCGGCACAGATGGCGACGGCGATCGACAAGCCCAGGCCGCTGCCACCAGCATGTCGGGAGCGCGAGTACTCGGCTCGCCAAAACCGTTCGCACACACGGTCCAGGTGTTCCGGCGCGAATCCGGGGCCGCGGTCTTCGGCCAACAGGATCAGCTCGCCGTGTTGCACATGGGCGCGCAGGACCAACTCCTGGCCTGTGGTGGCATAGCGCAGCGTGTTGTCGATCACGATGGATAGCAGCTGGCCGATCCGGTCGCGGTCGGCCAGCAGCATCAAGCGTTCGGGTATGTGCAATTCCACCCGCATCATCAGCGCCTCCAGCGTTTTCGCGGCCCAGGCGAGGCGCTCCTTGCACAACGCGCTCAGCGTGAACTCGTTGAGACTGAGATCCAGTTGCCCAGCGTTGGCCATCGACAGCAGGTGCAGGTCCTCGGTCAGCCGATTAAGCTGGCGGAGTTGGCGCATGAGTACCTCCAGCTGCGCCGGCTCGGTCGGAAACACGCCGTCAAGTATGCCCTGCAATCGTCCGATGGCCGCCGTCAACGGCGTACGCAGTTCATGGGCGATGACGGCACTGGACTCCTGCTGTTCGCGATCGTAGCGCTGCAGCCGTTCCGCCATGTGGTTGAAGTTGATCGTCAGGTTCTGCAGCGCGGGAGGCGTATGCGCGACCAGGCTGGCCCGCGACGAGAAGTCGCCTCGGGAGATGGCGCAGGCCGACACCGCCACCGCGCCGAGTTGGCGTGACAGGCGCAGCGATACCCACACCCCGCCGGCAATGATCAGCGGCAGCGCGATCATGACCAGGGCCGCGAAGATCAGCATATCTTCGCGCACCATCTCCGGCGCGAAGTAGTCGCCGTATAGATACTCCCCATAGATCTGGCGCAGGCGTGCCCGATTTTCCCCGGGCGCCGCTTCGAGTGCATCAAGCTCCTGCCGTACCGGCTCGGGGATCGCCTCGCGCATCTTCGAGTTCCACATGGCGAAGCGATACCACATGCCACCGCCGACCACTGCAAGCGCGATGACCGCCAAGGCGATCATGCGCACACTGATCCAGCGCCACAGCGTCTCCGGGCGGCGCGTGGCCAGCTTCATGATGGATTCCTGAATCGGTAGCCCAGCCCGCGCACCGTCACCAGTACACCCGTGACGCCAACGGCTTCCAGCTTGCGTCGCAGGTTGTACATGTGCGCATCGACCACGCGCTCCATCGCGTCACTCTCCGGCAGGCAGGCGGCAAGCAGTTCCGCGCGTGAGAACATCTTGCTGGGAGCAGCCATCAGAAGTGAAAGCAGATGGAAGCAGACCTCATCGCCGGCGTCGATCGAAGCCAACGCAGCGTCGAGATCCACGACCAGCGTTTCGTGCCGCAGGCGTCCGGCCTGCGACAAGGCCTGTCCGCGCCACCGCCGCAGCACGGCATGCACGCGGGCCACCACTTCACTGGGGTTGTAAGGCTTGACGACGTAGTCGTCGGCACCATAGAGCAGCGCGCTGATGCGGCTGGAATCACCGCCCACGGCTGTCACCATGATGACCGGCGTTGGGGCGTGGCGCCGAATGGCGCTGAGCACCTCATTGCCGCTCAACCCCGGCAGCATGATGTCGAGCAGCATCAGGTCTGGCCTCCACCGCGCGTGCATGTCGAGCGCCTGATTGCCGTCGAGTGCATGCCGCGTCTGAAAGCCATCGCGTTTGAGATAGGCCACAAGTACCTCCGCGCTGTCTATATCGTCCTCGACGATCAAGATCCGCTCATGGCTCATTGTTGTGACTCCTTCACGCAATCTTGATGATTTCTTGAGCTTGGCTTGATGGCGCAGTGCAACGCTCAACTCCCGGAAACAGTTGCTGGGACGTTACCCCAAAGTTCCTTGAATGAAGGTTACTGCTATCACGAGCGAGTACCCAACGTCAAGGAACGGGTTCCAGTTGATCAGGCGGTGCCAAACGGAGCGGGAATGAGCGTGTTGCGAATCGACAAGGATATGTTTGCGTGGTGCGTGAGCGGTCTGTTGATCGGCATTGCCGGCAATGCGTTAGGGCAAGCTGAACGAGGCCCTGAACGGTTGCCGGCCGTCGGCACCGAGACAGGGGGCAGCATCGGTCCAGGGGTGCGGGTGGCACCCGATTACCTGGGGGCCAAGGATACTCGCGTACTGCCGGTGCCGGTGGTGTACATCCAGCATGGCGCGCTGTTCCTGGACAGTGCGCGCGGTGCTGGCTACCGCTATGAAACCGCCTCAGGTCTGTACTGGGCGCAGGCACTCAACTGGGACCTTGGGCGCGTCGATCGCAAGTCCAGCGTCCGCCCTGGCGCCGACCGGCTGCGCGGTATGGGCACGGTCAAGGGTTCCCTGGTGACCACCGCCGAGCTTGGCTACAACGTCGCGCCCTGGCTTGCAATCCGCGCCGAAGCGGAATTCGCGCTTAGCGAACGTGATCGTGGCAACCGCTACCGCGTCGGGCTTGAGGGTGCATTGTGGGCGCGTGCCCAGGACGATGTCTGGTACACGGTCGATGCCCATTTCTCCGACCGACGCTTTGCGCGCACCTACTTCGGGGTGACGCCAACACAGAGTGCGGCTTCCGGTTTCGCGAACTACGCGCCGGATCGCGGGCTCTACGCCTATTCCTATTCCCTGAACTGGGAACATCGTTTCTCTCGGCATTGGTCCGCTCTGCTGAGCATCAATGCCGTCAACCTCACCGGCGCTGCCGGTAGAAGCCCAATCGTGCAGGAAAGTTTCAATGTTTATGCCTTGGGCGCAATCAACTACACCTTCTGAAGGAGCGGGATGATGGAAAACATCGGCAACGCAGATCGTTGGGGGTTCAAGCAATTCGTCAGTGCTTCCGTGGCGGAGGGCCTTCTTACGCAAGCCCGTCGTCATGCAGGGCATGTCCGGCCCGAATATCACGCGCGACGGCTTGCCGTTCGTCAACTTCTCGGGCATCAACTATCTTGGCTGGCAGCAGGACAAAAGCGTCTTGTCGGCATTCTGCGCGTCTGTCATGCGCTATGGCCTGTCGACAGGCGGCTCCCGCGCCACGCAAGGCGTATGCGAGCCGCACCATCGACTAGAGCGGATCCTGAGTCGCCATCATGGCAAGGACAAGACGCTGACCTTCGCATCGGGGATGCTGGCCAACATGGGTTTCATCAACGCGATGACGGCCAAGTTCAATTTCTCCTCGACCAGCAAGATCGACAATCGGGATGCCGTGCTGGTCTTCGACCGCGATTGCCACTGGAGCCTGTGGAAGGCCGCTGCACACCTGAAGTTCGGTGAGCGGTTGCTGGCGTTCCGGCACAACGACGTGGTCGATCTGGAACGTGTGCTGGGGATGGTGGGGGACAGGAAGGCCATTGTGGTGTTCGAAAGTGTGTACTCATCCGATGGCAGTGTGGCGCCGATCGGCGAGATTCTCGACGTCTGCGAACGCACCGGCACACTGAGCTACATCGACGACGCCAACGGTTTCATGGTCTATGGCGAACCGCAACGTCCCTTTTACGAAGCGTTCAAGCATATGCGGCGCGCCGATTTCATCATGGTGTCGCTATCCAAGTCGGTCGGACTCGAGGGCGGCGCCATCAGCGCCAACGCGGAGTTCATCGACGCCTTTGAAGTCCTTAGCGGAACTTCGATTTTCACTGCCGCCATGCAGCCCGCGACAGCGTGCGCGGCCGCGTCGATCATCGAACGTCTGCAAGACGACCCGAGCGTCATGGATGACTACTTGCGTCGTTCCCTTGATTTCCGGCAGGCCCTGCTTGATCTGGACTTGCCGCTGAATGAGGAGGCTTCGTTCATCACGTCGGTCATGATCGGCAACGATAGCAAGGCCGAGCGAGTACGTGAAGCGCTCGAGGAAGAAGGATTTTGCGTGCCCATCTTTCGATATCCTGCCGTCAAACGGAACCACGCACTGATGCGCCTGATTCAGCATAAGGATCACACCGAATCCGACATCCAACGCTTCGTAGGATGCCTGGCTACGCTGCTGAGGGACGCACCCTGTGATGCGGTTCGCACTCGTTTGCCCCATGCGGCCGTAGCGAACTGAGGCGATCGCGGGAGGGTTTATGCAAGGAATCGACAAGCGGCTGGCAGCAGACCAAGACCGGCTACGGGGAAAGCCGGGCGAAGGGCGTCCGCACATTGCATTCGTGGATTCGATTTCTCGGGTCGGGCAGGGAACCTGGGACGCGCTTTGCGCTTCCCAGCAGTACTGCCGTTATGACTACATGTCGGCCCTGGAGACGAGCGCGCTGGACTGCCAATTCATCTACGCGATTGCGCGTAATGAAGGGAGAGTGGCTGGTATCGCTTTGGCGACGGTATGGCGCATTCCATTGCTGGGCAGGGTGGCGGCGCGTGTGATGACTACCGGCAGCCCGGTGAACACCGGTTCGCCGCTGATGCTGGCCCCTGGAGTGGATGTGGCCCGCACACTCCTGCGCTCGATGGAGAGCAAGGCATCCGATCTGGGCGTACGCTTGTTTGTCGGCAGAGACTTGCCAGCTGCAGATTTTGCCGGGCTGCCGCAACTGGAAAAGCTCTATGCTTGCGCGTACCTGGAGCTGGCCTGGCCGAATTTCGAGTACTACCTTGCCTGCCTTGAAAAGCGAAAGTCGATACGCCGTGACATGCGCGCGGTCGAGAAAGCGGGCTACGCACTGGAGATTCGCGAAGGCGAACGGCTGACCGGGCACGAGGCAGCACGGCTACGCCAGCTCTGGCTACAGCTTTACCACAAGCACCAGTCACCGGATCAGATTCTCCTCACTGAGGCATTCTTCAGCCGGATGAGCGAACTGGGTCATGCGGTCTGGCTGCTGCTGAAGAAGGACGGAGTCGTCCACGCGTTCGACCTGTGCTTCGCACTGGGCGACACCTTGGAGTCGACCTGCTGCGGCATCGACTCTGCCGCGACAGGGCGCCTGCCCGTCCACAGGGTGATGGGCTATGAAATCATCCGCTACGCGCTTGGAAAAGGGTTCAGCACCATCAATTTCGGCATCTCCAACGAACGAGGCAAAGTCGAGGCTGGCTGTCGGATGAAGGCGCACTATGCCTGGATCGAGGCTTATCCGAAGTGGCTAGGGGCGTTGCTGCGCCCGGTGCTGCTGAAAGTGATCCTGCAGGAGGGCAAAGCAGAGGCGAGCATCCGAGACCCGGGTGGTGCAGCGTGACGCGAAACCTGCGTGGCCAGGCCACCAGCCTGCCTACTCTGATATGGCTGCAGTTTCTCACCGCACTGGTTGATTGGATGCTGTTGGTATTCCTCCAGGTTGTAGTGTTCCGAATCACCGGATCGGCCTTCAACATCATGTTGCTGGTTCTATGCGAGCTGGTACCCATGATGATCCTGGGCGCCTGGGCCGGTGTCATCGTCGACCGGGCGCGCTTGAGGACGGTGCTGTTCTGGTCTTGCGCCGCCCGCTTGCTGGTGAGTGGCGCGCTGCTGCTGCAGCCAGTGCGCGGCGAACTGGGCGCGCTCTATCTGATAGCGGCCTTGGGCGCGGCCTGCAATCGCTTCTACTCCCCGGCGGCGTGCGCGTTGCTGCCCAGGATGGTTTCCGGGTCCGCCTTGCCACGCGCCAATGCCCTGAACATGGGCGTGAGGATGGCCGGCATGGCTGCCGGCACACTCTTGGCCGGCATTCTTGCCAGCCGGTTCAGCCATGATGTGGTGGCCATCATGATTGGCATCCTGTTGCTGCTCGCCGGGGGATGCTGCGTGTTGCTCCCAGATGTTGTCCGCCACCCGTCTGCGGAGTCCAGGCGCGGGATCATCGCTGATCTGCGCGAGGCTGTATCGCTGCTTGGCGCGGCATTGATGGTACCGCTCTCGGCGAGCGTGCTCGTGGCGCTCGCTTTGGGCAGCTTCGAGATCCTGGCCCTGATCTACGTCTCACAGGTGCTGGGGCGTTCGCCAGACGATGTTGGCATGCTATTCGCCGCCTACGGGTTGGGCATGCTGGGCGGCTTGCTCCTGTCATCCTGGCGGGGAGCGATGGCTCGCTACGGAATGCTGATGCTCGGCAGCCTATCCTTGATGTGCCTGAGTATCTGGGCATTGGCGCAGGCCAATGTAGTCTCCGAGGCGCTGATCCTGGTAGCAATGTCCGGCATCGCTGAAGGATTGGTGTTGTCACTGAGCTTGCTGCGTCTTTACACCATCGTGCCAAATGATTTCTGTGCGCGGGCGGTCGCGTTGCTCGACACGGCCACGGCTGCCGCTTTCCTGCTCTCGGTGCTTGCCACCGGCTTTGTGGCGGACATCTTGCCTGCAGCAACGATACTGGAATACACGGCGCGGGGCTTTTCCGGCCTCTTGCTGCTGGGAACCTGCCTGTCTTGGGCGGGGCGTCGCAGTACCAGTGCTACTCAATGGTCTGAAAGGGAAAGTGCAGGCAGACCTGCCCAAGCGTTCTCGTCGAATCGCGGAGTGGAAGGTTCACGAGCACCAGCCGAGCAATGTTCACGGGAGAACGAGGGTCATCAACTGGATCGTCAATAACTTCACCGACATGAAGACGGACTGCCCTTTTGCGCCCATGAAGGCCTGGGTCGCATAGTGCAATGCACGGTTTGAGCCAGGGTACAGGGATACCCACTCAATCGGAACGCCCTGCGCCAAAGCGATCGCCTTGCGCAAGCGCTCGACCAACTCGAACTGATAGCGACCAGCACCAGCTAGAGATGCCGCTGCGGCTTGCCTGGCCCGCTCGGACAGGCCGAACGGAGACTCGTTGAGGTTCAGGAATATCTCTTGACGATGATGGGCGCCGCTACCTATCGAGTACGGGAACTGCGCAGCCTGTGCGTCAGACATGAATTCTTCCTTTCTCAATGTCGCTGATCGGTAGATGGTCGGGCGTCTTCATTCGCGCTTGCCTCGCACCGATTTCGGGGTGCATCCGAAGAACCGTGTGAAGGCGGAACTAAGATTGCTCGGGTGTTGATAGCCCACTCGATAGGCCGTTTCCGACACCTGGTAGCCAGCAGCGAGCATCTCCCGGGCCCGGTGCATGCGCATCTCGATCAGATGCTGCGCGGGGCTGGTGCCATAGGCCTGCCGGAAACACTCCTTGAGCTTGTATTCGCTGATGCCAAGGGCGGTGCATAGGTATGCATTGTTGAGCGGCTTATCCAGGTGGGCACGCATGTACGCCTCCACGTGCTGGAGCTTGTCCATGTCCCGCGCCTTGAGCTGTTCGGCTCTCTCCGCCGGCGGTGCCAGGATTTTTAACTGTTCGGCGAGCAGGCTCAGCGCGTGAATGCGCTGGCTCAGCCCGTCCTGGCGGGCAACACGGGGGGTCCTGAAAAAGCGCAGGTGTTCGCTGGTGTGGCTGCCGTGAAAGGCGATCTGGCGGAAGCTCTCGTGTCCCGCCAGCGCCATGCCCAGTACCTGACGGCAGCGCTCGCGACCGATGTAGCGCATGAGAGCGGATTCGGATACGACAAGCCTCAGCTGCTGGACAGGCTCATTGGCCGCATAGCTGCGTTCGCCGCAACCCTGCTGGAATACCGACACTGTCGTTTGGTCCGCGGCAAAGGAAAGACACTTGCCTCTTTGATCGTGGAATTCCGAATTGCCGGCAAGTCCAAACGCGATGACCAGCAGGCGCTCCGTGCCTTCGTGCTGGCATGCCTCGGTGAGTACCCTGGCCGACGAGACGTGCGATCGAACTACTGAGAACCCCGATTCGCAGTCCAAACGCTCGACCACGGATCGGCCGTGCCTCCTGATGTCCTCATGGCATGTCCATTCCGAAAACGCCAGATCGCCCTCTATAGCCAGGCTGGGTCGCGACAGATCGTCCATTCGAGTCACTCCTGTTCAGGTCGGGCGCAGGGTCCTGCCGTCTCGTGCTTCAAGGCGTTCGCCTCGGCAGCCTGTATCAAGCGTTGCGCCTCATCAGATCACAAGCACCGCCGAGCCAATACCCTCTCCCCCGAAGCCCACACGAAAATCACCGGTTCGCATAAGTAATGCGAATAATTTTCATTCGCCTAAAAAGTATCATTCCAATCAGGCGATCAACAAGTAATACCCGCCGCTTTGTCGCTCACGAGCAACAACGTAGTGATCGCTATTCCGAGTGGTTTTTGGCGGCACTTTTATCAACATTTGGAGACCGCGCAGTGCCGATCGAACCGAATCCAGTGGCCATCCCGGTTAGCGCTTGTCAGCAACTTCGACCGATCGAGGGCCTGAGCCTCATTGATGCAAGTGCGCCAGCGGTGTTCACCCCCACCGGCTGCGCCGTCGAACGACGGGTGAGGGTGTTCGCCGCGGTCGGCATGACGGCGCATGGTGCATCCATGCAGGCGCCGGTGGCCCGGTGGTATCTATCCAGCATCGGAAACACTCGTTCAGGCAGCGAGCGGGCTCACGGCATGGCATGGCCGCGCCACCGGCGCTTTCCTTGCTCCTGGCATCGACTACCTTGCTGTACCGTTGGCTTCCCTCGCCGTGACGGCTGGTGTTGCCGCGATGGTTGGGTTGAGAGGCGGCAGCGGATCACGCAGGGTGGCGCTGAGCCTGGGCGGCGGAGCCATGTTGACCATAGCGCAGTACTTGGCAATGGATGAGGCGGGCCAGCCGGTACAAGGCCCGCCTCATGAAGGCGACTGCATGCCGCCATTCTCCAGCCGTGACGCCGTGCACTTCGAACTGGAGGCGCTCGATCCCGCAGCGTGGGAGCGCTTCTGGCGGACGGTGCCTGCGTTCCCCGAGAGCGTCAACGGATCGCCATCGCGCGCGCCCTGTTGTGCGATGCCCCCATTCTCGTGCTGGACGAGGCTTCGTCCAGCATCGACGCCGAGAGCGAGCAAGCGCTCCATGTGGCGATGGCGCGATTGCGCAAGACGCGAACCTTGATCGTCATTGCGCACCGCCCCACGACCATCCGCCAGGCCGATCGCATCGTCGTGCTCGAAGACCGGCGTGTAGTCGAGACAGGCAGACACGCCGAGCTGCTGACCCGTCAAGGTGCGTACGCGCGTCTGCTGGCGCAGTGCGGCGAATCGACTCAGCTTCCGGCCGGAAGCCAAACCAGATAGCAAGACACTCCAGAGGCGATTCATGATGTTTAGGACTATCCAACGACGCGGCGCACTCCAGCAGCCGCGCGGAACTGGTCGCGGCCAGGCTACTCCATTCGCCCTCTCAGCGCTGGCAGCCGCGGCATTGACGCTGCTCCCGGTTACAGACTCCGCATGGGCGGCAACCGAGGCCGAGATCGCCACTGACAGGCGCAAATCGAACCCCAAGGATCTTGTGGCGTTACCGGCCGTCACCGTGACGGCCGACAAGACCGAAAAGCCCATCGAGAACGTGCCCGCCAGCGTCAAGGTCATGAGCGGGGAGGAACTCGAACAGTCCGGCATTTCCAGCTTTGAGCAATTGGAGGGCCGGATTCCCGGTCTGGCGTTCCAGCCTTTCGGGCAATCCGGCATCAACTCCCCGGTCATGCGCGGCCTGACCGCCAACATCAATACCGTATCCACCTCGACGCTGTTGCTGGTCGATGGCGTGCCGACGCTGACAGCCCAGGGCTTTGAGAACCGCTTCATCGACATCGATCGGATCGAGGTGCTGCGCGGTCCGCAGTCGACCCTCTATGGCCGCAATGCCGAAGCCGGTGTGATCGCCGTGTACAGCCGCCCGATGGACAATCAGCCCCGCACCAGCCTGTCCGCCGAACTCGGGAGCCGCGACAAGCGGGCGACGCGGTTCTCGTTGAGCCGCCCGTTGGTCGAGGACCAGCTCTACGCCAGCGTTTCGGGTGAATGGCAGCGCCAGGACGGGTTCATCGATAACGTCAATACGGGCGGCAAGGCAGACAACCGTGAGCGCTACAACATCAACCTCGGCCTGCGGTTTAGGCCGCGAACCACCACGGATTTCGTTCTGCGCTATACCAGGCAGGCCTATGACGACGGTGCTGCGTTGTGGGGGGCGCCGTCCGCCCCAAGGAAGCAGGTCGCTTCGGGCACGCCAAGCTGGAACCACTCGTTCGGCCAGACCTTCTCTCTGAATGCATCCCACGAGATATCGCCCGACCTGACCATCCGCTCGATTACCGCTCTCAATGACTTCAAGGACCGGGTGCAGCAGGACACGGACTTCCGTCCAGCGGAGATAGCGTATATCCGGCGTGACCATCATCTGCGCACGCTGTCCCAAGAGTTCAGGCTGGAGGGGCGGTTTAGGGAGTCCGACTGGTTGTTCGGGGTCTATGGCGACCGAAGCGACAACGACCTGCACAGCGTCGGGAAGCGGGCAATGGGGCGCGAAGACCTGCTGATCGGCCAAAAAAGCGACACTCTGGCATTGTTCACCCACTGGAATCTCAGCCTGGCTCCCTCCTGGACTCTGACCGTCGGTTCCCGTGTCGAACGCTATACCACCCGGATCGATCCGAAAGGTGCCTCCAATCAGCGGGCGGAGTGGACGCATTTCTCTCCTAAAGTGGCGCTGCAGTACAAGCTGGCCGCGGGCAATCAGGTGTATGCCAGCGTCAGCAAAGGCGTCCGAAACGGCGGCTTCAACGTGCTGGCGCCGGCGGCGAACTACATCGCGTTCGAGCCAGAAAAGGTCTGGTCCTACGAGCTTGGTGCAAAGGGATGGCTGGTCGATCAGACGCTGCGCTACTCAGCGGCCGCCTACTATATGGACGTGAAGGATATGCAGGTCATGCAAATGCCCAGGCCCGGGTTCATGTACATCACTAGCGCCGCGAGCGCGACGTCCAAGGGCGTGGAACTCGAGGCCGACTACCTGCTGGCGCGTGGATGGATGCTGCGGGCGGGGTTAGCCTGGAACCAGACGCGGTTTGACCGCTTTCAGGATGGGAGGGCCAACTACGGTGGTAATCGCAATCCTTTCGCGCCCGATCTAGACGGGCATGTTGGCATCCGCTACGACAATCCCAGAGGCTGGTATGTGCAGACCGAGTTCGTCGGCAGCGGTCAGGTCTATCTGGATGCTGCGAATCGGTACAAGCGCAATGGCTATGGCCTGATCAACCTGGTGGGCGGCTACCAGCGGGGCAACTGGGAGGTGGCCGGCTACGTCAACAACCTGGCCAACCGGACCTACGATGCGGTGGGTTACCAGAATGGCTTCGTCACTGTCTACAGCCCTCCGCGTGAAGTGGGCGTGCGCTTGACGTTGCGGCTTTGAGGAAGGGGCAAGCATGAATCGTCCATTGCCCACCTATTGGCCTGCCCAGCTGTTGCTGGGTTGGCTGAACCTCGTCCTGACCGCGCCGAGCATCTACCTGTACCTGGGCCTGCCGCTGGTGATGCGGCAGCATGGTTGGTCCGGTACGGCCATCGGACTGTTCCAGCTCGCTGGCATTCCGGCCGTCCTCAAGTTCGCGTTGGCCATGCCGGTGGACCGGTGGCCACTCGGGCGGGCGGGATACAGAAACTGGGCCACGGTGCTGTTGCTGGGTTACGCCATGCCCATCCTGGCCCTGGCCGCACAGGACATCCACGGCCTCAATCATTGGGGGCTGTTCGCGCTTGCTCTCGCCGCCAGCCTGATGGGTACCTGGGCCGATATTCCGGTCAATGCCCTGGCCATCCAATACCTGCCGGAGTCGGAGCGTATTCGCTCGGGTGCTGTCCGCGCGGCGGCGACTTCCCTCGGCGCCATCGTCGGTGGCGGCGTAATGCTCGTGGTGCAGGCTCGGGCCGGTTGGGAGTGGCCTTTCCGAATCCTGGCCGGCGGCTTGCTGTCGGGCATCTGTTTGCTTCTCGTGCACCCGTTCGCCGCTGCGCGCCGCGCGCCTGACAACCTCGTCGCGGTATCGACCCGCATAGGGATCAAGCAGTGGATCACCTATTTTTCAGCCACCGAACATCGCGCTTGGATTCCCCTGTTGCTGCTGTACTTCCCGTTTATCGGGGCCACCTGGGTCTACCTGAAGCCGCTCCTGCTCGACCAAGGGATGACGGCCGAGAACGTCGCCTGGGTAGCTGGCGTTGCTGGCGGCATGGTTGGAGCCGTCGCTAGCTTGATCGGCGGCTATGTCACCAAGCGACATGGCGTACGCGCAGCACTGCCTGCCTGCGCATTGTTCAACTTGGCGACGGTAGTGGCTTTGGCGGCCGCGGTCGCCGGCCACGTCCCGCACTCGACACTGATTGCCGCCACCATGGCAATTGCCGTGGCGATGGGGGCTGCCGCCGGCCTGCTGTTCGGCCTGATGATGTACCACACCCGGTCCGGCATGACCGCTCTGGACTATGGCATTCAGTCCAGCCTGTTCGCCTTGACGCGCATGGTGCTGCCCATGCTGGCGGGCTTGCTCCTGGATCGGCTTGGCTACTTGGGAATGCTAGGCGGCATCGCCGCCGGTCTGCTGGGGGTACTCATGCTCACTCTGCAATATCTCAGGGCTGCGCCACTTGGCAGGCCAAGCACCGGGCCACTCGGATAGCGCGGCGCTTCCAGCCTCACGGGCGAGGCCGACGATTGATTGATGAGGCGGAGAACCAGGCCCGGCTGACCGGAGTGCGAGTGATTCACCTGGAGACAAATCGAGCGCTACGCGAGGCAATCGCACTATACCGGCGCTGCGGATACATCGAGGTCGATGCGTTCCATGCTGAGCCCTACGCCCACCATTGGTTTGAAAAGACGCTACCTTGACGCCGCCGGCCTGGCCAGCGTGCTGGGCGGGGCGACCACACTAGGCAAACTGTCGGAGGCGGGAGGGGCGAAGGTTGAAGGCGCTGGCGTAAAATTCGACGAACTTGCAGGCATGCTCGATACCTTCAAGCCTGACTTCAACATCGTGACGCCGTAGTGGCCGCCGACCAGTCCCGATCCAACCTGCTCGACCCTGACTATGAAGACCGCTTGCCTCATTTTTGTTCTGGCTGTAATAAACACCAATCCCATCTTCGCTGCTGATTTTCTGGTGCCGGGTATCTATCGACTCGAAGCTGGCTCCAACCTGGGTGCGGCGGAACGAATGCAAGCAAGGCCGGGCGAAATGCACGTCGAGCACTTCGAGCATGCTATTCCCGAGGCAGCGGGTGTAACATATGCCATGGTTTCCCATGGGGCCGGCACCCCTCGAAACAAGCTGATCTTCCTTGTCGATCAGGATTACCGCATGGACATAAATGGTGCCAATCGGCTCTGCGTTGCCTATGCCTTTCCGGATTGGAACGACTACTCAAAAGCCCAGCCATTCTGCCGGACCAACATCGGCGCTGGCGAAGCCGTGCTAAAGGGGCGCGATTCGACATTCACCGTCACCTGGCAGCCCAGGAGAGCATTCCAGCGCAGGGAGCAAGTTGCGGCTGAGCGCCGACCCACCCCGGACGAAATCGGTGCCTGCGCGCTCGGTGTCTGCGAGCCGGCGGCTTACGGCCGGGGAATCGACCACTATGAAACGACCTACTACGCTGATCGCTTCAAGCTGGTGACGCCACGCGACTACGGAGACATCCTCTACCTCGAGAGGGCGGTGCCAGTCTTCGCACAGGCAGACCGTGCGTCGCCAGTCGCCAGTCTTGACGCCGAGCGTTTTGTCGCCGTTCTTGCCAGCGGGCCGGATTGGTATGAGGTTGAGCATGTCCGTCAGGACGGTTCGGTTGTCCATGGCTGGATCGACCGGGATGATTTGTTCGAGTTGAAGTGGGTTGAGCAAAAGGCCAGAACAAAGGCGTTCCGATTCCGCGTCGCCCTTCGTTCCGGGGATGACGCTTCGGAGCCCGCATTGCCCGTGGCGATCGAGGTGCTGGACCGGAGGACCGGTCGGCGCTTCCAGGTCCTTCGCGACTTCGTTTCAGAGGGGCAACCCGCTGACAACGCGTTCTTGCAAGTCGTCGACGCCAATTTTGACGGCCACCCGGACATCACCATCTCCGGTATGTCGGGTGGCGCAGGCCCAAACAGCACCGAGAACGTCTTCCTGTTCGATCCGGTTACGCGGCGATTCGTCTATAACGAGGCATTGTCCAACTTGCCCCAGATTTCCATTGACACCAATCGCCATACCGTCCAGTCAGCACAGCGCGGTAGTTGCTGCAGTCATTCTGCTCAGACATTTCGCTATATTGACGGGAAGTTGACACTGGTGGCCGAGTGGGACGAGAGCTTGTCGGCAGACGGGAAATGGCTCGTGACGACAACCGGGCACTTGGAGAACGGCAAGCTCCGTTACCGGACCAAACGAAAGAAAGCGCAGTGGAACTGATCTGTGCTCCAACACGGCCGGCGCCAGCACGCAGGCGCCTGTAGGGAGACAGATTAGCGCTCAGGATGTCCCCTCGATTATGGGTTGCCATTGCGTTACCATGGCAGGGTTCTCCGTGTTCTGCAAAGAGCCGGTTGCGGGATTGGCCTCAGTCGACAGGCGTTCGCTGTGCAATGATCCCCGCTCTTTCAATCCCCCATATGAGGATAGCTTTCATGTCACTCCGCCTTTTTCTTCGATGCACGCTGCTTTGCGCCGTCACGCTTGTTCCGGCAGCGCCGGCTCTCGCATACTTCGACACGTTCATCCACGGCACCGTGATCGGGAGCATGAGCCAAAAAGAGTCGGCCGCGCTATTCAAGGCTGTCAGCAAGACCCTGGATGACGGCGCCGATGGTGCGGCGGTGCCATGGACCTACCCTGCATCAGGAAACCGCAAGCCGATCGAGGGTAATCTGACGCCAATCAGCGGTAAGACTGACAAAGGCCAGTCCTGCCGCCAGCTGAAGCTTCAGTTAAAGCGCGCCAGCCAGGAAGACAACTGGACCGGCTGGTTCTGCAAGCAGAGCGACGGGCGCTGGCGCTCGCGCAAGCTCAGCGACGGTTGAGCGCTTTCGGAAACACGATGAGCATTGCATATCGCTAAGAGCGTGAAATGCACTAGATTAGGTTACTGCCACCTATGTGCAAGCCACTCCGCAATTTCACTTTCCCGCAGTGTCGACAGACACGTGAGCACTTCCTTCAGATAGGCGTAAGGGTCTTGCTCGTTCAATTTGGCGGGATGGATCAGGCTCATGAAGGACGCCGCGCGCTACAGTCGCCCACGCGTTGATCGAGACCTGCGAGCTCAACGAGAACGCTTTCGAAGGTTAGGACGTGTCCGATTCTATTGGCAGCGTGCCGCCATTAAACTGGCGGCATACTTTACCGAAGAGCGGCATGAAGCGAAATACAACACGCCGAGCCCTGGTGCTCGGATTCGCCACCATTTCCGTGACCGCTGCCAGCGCATGGGCAGGCGAGGCCGAAGACCTGTGCGCGGCAATGGGAGGTGGTAAGCGCGAGCCCGCTGCCGCCACCTTGCCGGCGCCCGCCAGGGGCGATGTGGCCACGGCCCAGGCAAACCTAGCCTTGGCCTATCTCTACGGCACCGGCGTCAGGAAGGACACGCGGGCGCGCTTCGATTTGCCGCGCAAAGCCGCCGGGCAGGAAGAGGCCGATTCGCGCGAGGAGCTTGGCCATGCGTATTCGCAGGGCTACGGCGTGCCCAAGGAAGAGGCGGGCCGGTGGTCGATCGCGAGGCGGTCAGATGGCCGCGCAAGGCGGGGGCGCAGGGCCTAGCGCTGAAATTCTGGCGATGGGCGAAGCCTCGCCTGGCTCAGAGGCAGCACGATAGCGCGGCCTGTCGAATTGATTGCGGGCCTCTGATCTGATTTCGGCGGAATTCTTCCCCGGCAGTCCGCGCAACGCGGACTGCGACTTTGGTCAGGGAGCAAGGGGAACCGAACTGCGAAGCGTGTTCAGCGTGTCGCAACCAGCATAGCGGCCGCCGTCGCACGGCGAGCCAACGAGAGTTTTTCTTGCACTTGGGAATCTCCTTTCTTCCTTATGTCAGGTGTACGCAACCACCGCCGGCGTATTGGGCGTATTGGGCGTATTGGGCGTCTTGGCTCAGTACGAGTCCCGCAGCTTGGCTACAACTCGCCTCACGTCGAAGGCGCTTAGTAGTATATACAAGTATATTCATATAAATATAATTTCAACGGCATGCAACCGCCTTCACCGCTACCGCTTTGTGGCTGACTAAACGATGATGCATAACCATCGGGGTATGGTAGATTCAAGGATGCCTATTCAGGAGCGGTGCCGCTCACGGAACGGCAAGCCGGCGATGCAATCCGGACTCCCGGACGTTGCTCGAAAATGGTGGCCGGAAAGACAGCCGAACGAGGTGCAATCAATATGAAGAAGAGCGCAACGACCAATGGCGAATCCCCTTCTCGGCTGATCGACGAGAGGATCAAGGAACTGGACGACTGGAGGGGCAAGACGCTCTCCCATGTCCGTGCGCTTATCAAGCTGGCCGACCCTGAGGTGGTCGAGGAATGGAAGTGGAGAGGCGTTCCGGTTTGGTCTCACAATGGACTGATTTGCACCGGCGAGACGTACAAGAGCGTCGTGAAGCTGACTTTCTCCAAGGGCGCTTCGCTCGAGGACCCTTCAGGATTATTCAACGCCAGCCTTGAAGGCAACACCCGGCGCGCTATCGATCTCCACGAAGGCGAAGAACTAAATGAGGATGCGTTCAAGGCGCTCATACGCGCCGCTGCGGCCCTGAACAGGGCATCGGCCCGATAGTCGAATCCGGCGCCTCCGCCGTGGCACTAGCGTGGCCTGCCGCGAGCGCTCGTCTTGGTGCCCCCGGGGCGAGGCGCGTCCTTACCCGCCAAGGCACCGCCGCCATTCATCTGCTCCAGCCACGACAAGGCGTCGACGTACGACAAGAACTGCTGGAGATATCCTGGCGATAGCTCGCGCATCAGTGAAAGCGACCGATGCACGAGGCGGTTCGAATTGAGCGGGCCGGCATTATCGGGCACTTGCTCCAGCGATTGGCGCAATTGCCGATCGGTACTGACCCTGGACCAGATTGCCTTGAAGTAGTCGAGCGCCTCCATGTCAGGATAGGAGGCGCGCCGGGGCGCGGCGTGATTTGGTGCGTGGCCGTCGCCAGCCGCCGGCGGATGGCTGGCGATGTAATCGACCAATCCGGCAAGCGCTCCGCGGGCGGGCTCGCATGGCGATGCTGCGCTGCCAGCGTTGTCGGCGCTGCCGGCGTCATTGGCGCTTTCAAGATCGTCGGCATAGGCATCGAGGAGCTTGGACAGCCTGTCATCCAGGATGCGTCGCGCATCTCCGCTGTGGCTATCGGCCCGTCTGGCCAGCGCGTCGATGAAATGAAAGCGGACGGGGTCCAGGCGATCGGCGCCCCGCTCGCGCCATGCATTGAGCACCGTCCGGGCGTCGGGCTTCGCGCCACATGTCTGCCCGCTACTCACGGGGCTTCGCCGTTGCAGTGGACGGCCGGGGGATCGGCGCGATTTCCACGCGCCGGTTCCTGGCCCGTCCCGCGTCGTCCGCATTCGCGGTCACGGGCTGCTGGGAGCCGAAGGCGGCGGCGAATACCGAGGAGGATGGGATGCCTTCTTCGATCAACGCACGGGTTACCGTCAACGCGCGCTGGGCCGACAGCTCCCAGTTGTCGGCGAAGCGGCGGTTGGCCTCCCGCACCTGCTGGTCATCGGTAAAGCCACTCACCATCAGGATCTCCTCGCGGGCCTGAAGATAAACGGACAGCGGCCCGGCCAGGCTCTTGAGCACCGCACGGCCTTCGGGCTGCAACTGATCGGAGTTGAGCGCAAACAACACGCTGCCGTTGATGCCGATGCGCCCGTTGACCAGCGTGACCCGGCCCGCCGCCAGCGGCCCCGCCAGCGCCTGTTCCAGGGCCTCGCGGCGATGCTTTTCCTCCTGGCGCTGCTTGACCTCTTCTTCCAGCCTGGTCGAGAGTTCCAGTTGCACGCCGATCACGCCCACCAGGATCAGGACAAAGGCGCCGAGCAGCACCGACATCAGGTCGCCGAAGACGGCCCATATCGGCACTGTCGGCTCTACGCCGGCGTCGATGTCCTCTCTCATGCCGCTTCAACGCTGGCGGATGCCCGCTGACCCGCGAGCTGTTGCAAGCCTTCGACGATCTGCTTTTGCGACAGCATGCTCAGGTCGATGACTTCCCTGGCCTGTGCCACGTAATAGGCAAGCTGTTCGTCACTACGCGCGATGGACTTGTCCAGCGAGGCTTCGATGCGCTGCAGGTGGGCCACCAGCTTGTCGTTCGACTCGCCGAACAACTGCACGGCCATGCCGAAGGCTTCGCCCAGGCTTGCCACCTCGACGGCGCTGCCGGTGACCTGTGCGGCGACGGCGGCCATCTTCCCGGTTTCGGCTTCGACCTTGTCGGTGAAACGGGTGCCGACGCGATCCAGCAGATCCGCCGAGGTGGCGACCAGCGCGTCGACGGCGGTCCTCTGCTCGGTGGAGGCATGGTTCACGGCATCCAGCAGCGTTCCCAGCGTTTCCAGCAGGCGGCCGCGTTCCTCCAGCATCGTGTTGTCGCGGGCCATGCTGTCGGAGAGCTTCTGGCGCAGTTCGGCGACGACGTCGGCTGCGGCCTTGGGGGCTTCCGAGGCGGCTTGCACGAGTCGGGCGATCTCGGCGATCGTGTCGCTGGCGTGCGCCTTCGTCTGGGACGATATATCGTGCGCAGTCCGCGCAAGGGTCTCGCAGATTTCCTGCTGCCGGCTCGCGTTGTGCGTGCCGGCCTGCTCCCACTCCGCGCGCAGCGTAGCCGCCATCGCGGCCAGCGTGTCGGTCCAGGCCGCCAGCCGCTGCGCGTCCCGCGATGCCAACGCCGTCTGCAGGTCCGTATGCGACTGGCCGACCGTGCGCACCAGCGACGCCGAGTGCTGCTCGAACGTCGCCGCGGCGGCTGCCAGGGCGTGCTGGTTGTCGCCCGCCAGTTTCTGGCTCACGCGTTCGTGCTGGGCGAGCGCGTTGCTCCACGCTTCCGACATGCCGCCTGTGGCGGTTTCCAGGCGGGCGGAGACGATTTCCAGCAGCTTGGGGGCCGCCGAAGCGGCCTGTACGAGCCGGTCGATCTCGGCGACGGTGTTGCTGGCGTGCGCCTGCGTCTGGGCCGATATGTCGCGCACGTTCTGCGCCAGCGTGTCGCAGATTTCCTGCTGCCGGCTTGCGGTATGCGCGCCGGTCAGCTCCCACTCCTTGCGCAGTGCCGCGGCCAGCGCGCCGAGCGTGTCGGTCCAGGCCGCCAGCCGCTGCTCGTCCCGCGATGCCAGCGCCGCCTGCAGGTCTGTATGCGACTGGCCGACCGCGCGCACCAGCGACGCTGATTGCTGCTCCAAGGTTTGCGCGGCCGCCACCAAAGCTTGCTGATTGTCGGCCGCTAGTTTCTCGCTGACGTGTTCGTGCCGGGACAGCGCGCTGTTCCAGGCCGCCGATACGCCGCCCGCCGCGGTTTCCATGCGGGCGGCGACGCCTTCGACCAGGCCGGCCGAGCGTTGCTCGAAGGTGTCGGCGAACTGATCGAGCGTGGTGCGCAGGTCCTGGGTGAGCGCCTCGCTCGAGCGCTGGTGCCCCGCCAGCGCCTTGTTCCAGATGTCTGCCACGGTAGTGGTCGCAGCCCCGAAACCGTTCGACAGCCCATCGAGTTGTCGCTGTACGGCATGCGTGATGGTGTCGTGAAGCGAGGCCGTCTCGCGCGTGAGGCTCGACGTCAACGCCTCCACGGCTGGCTGGAGCGTTGCGCCAGCGGCGCGGGCGCTGTCGGCGACGCTTTCCTTCAAGGACTGCTCCACGGAGGCAGCCAGGCGGGTGTACGCGGCCTCGGTCTTGCCGTGGAAGGCGTCCTGGCTGGCGAGATGGCGCTCATGCAAGGCCTGGCTTTGCTGCTCCATGGCCGCCATCATGGCGTTCAGCCGATCGACCAGGGCAGGCATCACTTCGGCTTGGCGCTGCAGCAGCTGGATAGTTTCCTCGCGCTGGTGGGATTGCGAATAGCTGCGCAATGTCGTCGCGATCCTGGCGTCGAGCATCTGCGCTGCTTGGATCCGCTCGCGCCGGCACAACGTGGACAGTAGCCCCAGCATGGCGGAGGTGGCCACGCCCGCGACCGATGTGCCGAATGCAAATCCCAGGCCCTTGACCGGTGCGGCCAGCGAAGCGCGGATGGCCTGCAAATCCGTTGCGCTTTCCAGCGCCATCCCGGTGCCCTTCAGCGTGGCCACCATGCCGAGGAACGTGCCAAGCATGCCCAGCAACACCAGCAAGCCCACCAGGTACGGCGTCAGCGCCGGCCCTGGCAAGCCCACCCGCTCACCCTCGATGCGCAGGCGCGCCGCATTGCGCAGGCTGGGATGCAATTGATCCAGCCAGGCGCTCAGGCTGGGCGGAGGTCCGGTCAGGCCAGCCACGGCCCGCGCCAGGGTGGAAGTGGCCTGGTGATCGCGCCGCAGCTCGAGCGCGCCTGCCAGGTAGCAAGCGCCGATCAGCATCGTGACGGCTAGCGCCAGGGTGTTCGAGCCGGCGTAACCGGCGCCGATCCAGCACACGGCGGCCAGGCCAGAAAAACGGCGAAATTAAGAAGATATCTGGACATGGCGTCCTGCTTAGCTGGTTAGCTGGTTGCTGGAGCGAAGGGCCGCAAGCAGCCCTTCGACCGGTTGAAAACGAATATCCAGTTCGGCTAGTAGCACGCTGCGCATATCCTTGCGGAACACGTCCAGCCATGCGCTGGACGTGAGCGCTGCGGGCTCGCGCGAGGCCTGGGGATCGGCCAGCGCTGCCTGCCCGGCCTGGCGCAAACGCGCGAAGTGCCCTTCGAGCAAGCCAGGCACGGCGCCAAGCAGGCTCCGCTCGCGCGCACTCAGCGCGTCTTCCATGACGGCATCCACCGTTGCGAGCCGGGCCATGGCGGACGACCTGGCGGCCAGCATCTTCCGCAGGCGGCCGCGCAAGCTGCCGATATCCGTCTCCATCGCCTGCTGCAAGGAGAGATAGCGCTGGCGATAAAGCGAATAATCGGCCACCTCACCCGCGGGATCCTCTTGGGTGGGCGCCTGCGCTTGTCCGCGCCGCTTGGCGGGGGCGGATGCGCCATCGCCCGTGATGGCATTGGCCAAGGCGGTTCGCACATGGACGCACGCTCGTTCCTCGGCACTGCCGAAGGCGCGCGCGCCGGATGCCACCGCCGGCGCATCGCCGTTCAGGGCCGCGGACAGCGCTATGGCGTCCGCCCAGCCGAGCCATTGGCTCAGACGGTCCGAGAGCGATTGCCTGGATTCGGGCACATCGACGTCCGTCAGGCGCGCAAGCAAACGAATGAGCGTGGGGCCGCTGAGACTTGTGCGCTGTGGAGCTTGCACCATACCGGCTGAGTCAAAAACCCTGCAGTTTACACGCCGGCGGGAGCTGGACCTACCGCATTTCGCTTTGCCGGACGAATATCGAGGCAAAGCCACATTTTTTGGATAGAAACTTTCGCCATAAGGGCTTGCCGAGTAGGGGCGATTAGTCCATAATGCAGTCCATTGATTCGGCGGCAGGTCAAAAAACCTCTTAATAATCAATAGGTTAGAGCAGCTATTCATAGTTGCCCATGTGGCTCAGTGGTAGAGCACTCCCTTGGTAAGGGAGAGGTCGGCAGTTCGATCCTGCCCATGGGCACCATGTCATTTCCCTTGGTCCGCGTTCTTCGCGCGGGCTGTCCAGGCTAGCCGGCTCCGGCAAGTTTTCTTCTCAGCGTTTCCTCCCGGCCTGCACCTGCCTTGCCAATGCAGAATCACTGCAGCGGCTGCCCCGCCTTCAGACTCCCCCAAACATATAGCTCGACACAGTAATGCCGCCAGCGAAGTTGTCTTCGTGGTAGACGCGCGTGGCGATGTCGTCTTCGGCCGCGCCCACGGCGACCATCAATGGCAGCAAGTGCTCTTCTCGCGGATGGGCCTGGCGGGCAGCGGGTGCGCTCTCCCAGTCCGTTAGCGCAGCGGTGCGCTGCGCTGGGGTGGTTGCCGTCAGCGCTTGCTGGAGCCAGGCATCGAATGCGGCCGATGGCGCCTTCCCGGCAGGGCCGAATGCGCGCAGGTTGTGGTAGCTCAGTCCGCTGCCGACGATGAGGATGCCTTCGTGGCGTAGCGGCGCCAGCGCTCGCCCGAGCGTGAGATGCGATTGCGGATCGAGCCCACGCTTGAGCGAGAGTTGCAAGGTCGGCATATCGGCGTCGGGATAGATGGCGGCCATCGGCGCATACATGCCGTGGTCGAAGCCACGCAACGGATCGAGCCGCGTGGCCAGGCCAGCGTCCTCGAGCAAGCCTTGCACGCGCGCGGCGAGTTGCGGCGCGCCCGGCGCGGGGTACTGGATCCGATACGTGTAGTCCGGAAAGCCGTAGTAGTCATAAATCATGGGCGGCTTCGGGTTGGCCATGACCGTGAACTCCGGCTCTTCCCAGTGCGCCGAGATCATCAGAATGGCCTTGGGCGCTGCGCCAGCCCGTTGCACCAGTTGCGGCATCTGCTGCAGCGCGGCCTTGAGCTTGTCGTAGCGGCCGCCCATCTGGTCTTCCATCCAGGGCCAGGGCCCGCCGCCGTGCGAGATGAAGAACGTGGGGAGTGCAGGCGTCGTCATCCGGGATCTCCTGGTTACGCAGCGTCAGTGCTGGTGGCGCTGCCCGGCGGCATAGCCGAGCAGGCCGGACAAATCGCGCGCGGCGCGCCTGACTTCGCGCTCCACGCGTTCGCGCAGGGCAGCGTCGCGCTCGAAACGGATGTCAGGGCCGGCCACGCTGATGGCGGCTACCGTTGCGCCGCTGGCGTCGAACACCGGCGCCGCGCAAGAGTCGATGCCTGGCTCGAACGCGGAGAAGCTCCACGCGCAGCCGCGCTCGCGGTCGGCGGCGAGGATGTCGCCCAGGCGTGCATAGGTGGCCGGGCTTTGCCCCGTGACGGTCGCGAGCGGCTCCACGCCCAGCCGCTCGCGCAGCGCGTCTTCCGGCAGGCCCGCAATCAGCATGCGCCCGGGTGTGGTGAGGTGGGCGGGCACGCGGCTGCCGACCTGGATATTGCTGACCAGCGAGGTCTGCGGCATATCGCGCAGCAGGTAAAGCACGTCGCCGCCATCGAGCACGCCGAGGTAGGCGGAGAGTTGCAGCGATTCGCTCAGGGTGGCCAGCACGCGGCGCGCAAACACGGTGAGGTCCTTGCCAGCCAGCACCTTTGCGCCCAGCTTGAGCAGGGCGAAGCCCGCCTGGTGGCCGCCCTGCGGCAGCCGTTCCACCATGCCTTCGTGCTCCAGCGTGGCAAGCAGGCGCATCACGGTGACACGGTTGACGTCGATGCGCCGGCCGACTTCGCTCAGGTTGGTGGTGGACCCGCCTTGCGCGATAAAGCGCAGCAGCCGCATGGCGCGGATCACCGGGCTGACCAGTTGCGTCTTGTCGTCGTCGCCGCCGCCGGTGGCATCGGTTGTGTCTATCGCGTCGGGCGCGGGCTGGTTCAGCTTGAGGTTCTTGCTCATCGGTTCCGTGGACGGGTGGGCGGCGGGGCAAAGCCTCCCGGCTCAGTTGAGGGGTACCTGCCAGGCGTTGTAATCGTACACCCAGTCCGCGTTGCCGCCTTCCTTGAGCCAGGCGTTGCTGCGCGAGCCGATCTGCACGCGGCTCGCACGTGCGTGGCGGGCAGCCTGATAGCGTGCCAACGCTGCGGGGATGTCGTTGCCGTTGGCTTCGGCCAGGCAACGCGCCAGCACCACGCCATCCTCGATGGCCATGCCGGCGCCTTGCGCCATGAAGGGCATCATCGGGTGGCAGGCGTCGCCCATCAGGGTAGCGGTGCCGGCCGACCAGGCGGGCAGCGGGTCGCGCACGTAGAGCGCGGAGATCAGCACGTCGTCGCAGGCATCGAGCAGCGCGCGCGCTTCGGCATGGAAGCCCGCGTAGGCGGCACGCACGTCTTCCACGCGGCCCGGCGTGGTCCAGGATTCATTGCGCCAGCTTTCCTGCGCCACCGTGGCGAAGACAAAGATCTCGCGGCCACGGTTGAGCGGAAAGGTAACGATCTGCGAGGTCGCCTCCGGGCCCCACCACTTGGTGAAGGCCTGCAGGTTCGGCACGCCGGCAAGGCGCTCGGCCGGCACCACCGCGCGGTAGGCCACCACGCCGGTGAAGACCGGATGCTCGGGTCCGAACAGCGCGCTGCGCACCGCCGAGTGGATGCCGTCGGCACCGATCAGCACATCGACGTCTTCCTGCGTG
Source organism: Cupriavidus basilensis OR16 (assembly GCF_000243095.1). GTDB lineage: Bacteria > Pseudomonadota > Gammaproteobacteria > Burkholderiales > Burkholderiaceae > Cupriavidus > Cupriavidus basilensis_D. Next base: position 48,584 of record NZ_AHJE01000062.1, read on the forward strand.
CCATCGGCGAAATGCAGGGTGGCGCCGGCATCATGCCGCTCGATCTGCGTCGCCTTCTTGCCGAGCTTGACGTTGGCCGCGGGCAGGGCGCCTTCCAGCGCCGTCATCAAGTCGCCGCGGTGCATGGTGAGTTGCGGCGCGCCATAGCGGATCTCGGCTTCGTCGGACATGGCCAGCCGGGAGGTCTCCTCGCCGGTGTTCCATACCCGGCTGATACGGTGGGTGGGCCGCGCGGCGGTTTCTCGCAGTGCCTCGCCCACGCCCAGGCCATCCAGCGCGCGCACGGCATTGGGCGTGAGGTTGATGTCCGCGCCGACTCGCGCGAAGCGCTGGGCTTGCTCGAACACCGTCACGTCCATCCCGAGCTTGCGCAGCGCAATCGCCGCGGCGAGGCCGCCGATGCCGGCGCCGTTGATGCCAATCTTTTGTGAAGCCATGGTGCTTGTTCCTCTTGGGTCGCCTTGGTGTGGGCCCGGGTGTGCGTCTCGCTGCTCAGCCGCTGCGCTTGCCGGTAGATATGTTCAAATATGAACGTAATGTTCATAAAAGAATATAAAGACGATGCGGCGATGTCAATCCGAGGGTTTACGCGGGGAGCTAACGAGAAAAAGGCCGCATCGCGGCCTCAGGGGAAGTGGAACAGGAGGAGTAGGGGCCGAGAGTCGGGGGAGAGCCCGCTGGCATTGCAGGTGGTTCTCTTGAGCTCGTCCCAGCTTGGTGACCGAGCATGTCCGGGCATTGGGAAAGCGATCGCGCCATGGGTGCGGGATTACTTGTTCGCGCGGCTTCCAACCGGAAGGCCTATGTACGGCGCTGGCTCTTTGCGCGCCGGTGCGGCGCGCCTCGTGGATCAATATTCCCGCAATACCCAGCCGCTGATAAACGCAAAATACTCGCGCAACCAGGCGTTGTAGCGTAAATAAAGCGGCGTTGGGGCTCCCGCCCCGGAGACCGCCTGGAACCCAGCCTTACGCGCGATCCGCTTCGCGCGCACCAGATGAAAATCACTGGTCACCAGCACCAGCGGGTCTCCGGCGCTCACGCCCTGTTGCTCCAGCAAGCGGCGGCTGAAAAGCAGGTTTTCCTCCGTGCTGGTACTCCGATCCTCCCGGATCAGGCGATCCGGTTCGAGGCCGTGAGCGCTCAGGTAGTCGGCCATGATGTCGGCCTCGCTGCAGTGCAGCCCGAAGTCCTGCCCGCCGCTCACCACCACGCGCGCCGCAGGCCATTGCCTTGCCAGCGCCAAGCCTTTGTCCAGTCGCGCAGCCAGGGTAGGCGACGCGGCGCAGTGTGGCGTGCCAGAGCCCAGTATGAGGATGGGTTTTGCCGGCGCCCCCCGTTGCCGGGGTTTCGGAAGTGCCAGTGCTGATGAAGTAGAAGAACATCCCCAATGTCGCCAGCCACGCGGCAAACGCCACCTGGCCTAGCCCCCAGATCCATCGGTGCCGCCGGCTGGCCATGCGCCATTGCGCTACGGTCGCCCAGCGCCATGACAGCGCGAGAAAGGCTGTGCCGATCGCCAGCGGGAGGACAACGCCAAAGTTGAGTAGCCCCATCAGCATCAGTGCGATGGCATCGGCCACCAGCAGTGTGCCTAGCAGTGCCAGGCAGATGCGCCGCCAGGTAGCGCCAGTCTTCAAGTCATGCATTGTTGTTCGATCCCACACCGTGGGCTGGTTGGATAGTTGGTGAATTGGTCAGCGTGATGCAAGGCCAGGCGGCAAGCGGCCAGGCGCTTGCCGCCGTCCGCTCAATCGATGATGGTGGGTGTGTCGCTTGCGTCCAGGCAAAGGGTCAGTTGCATACCGTCTTTGCTGAAGGCGCACTGAGGCAGGGGCGCGCGCAGCACGTTGGCGAGCGGGATGCCTGCGAAGATCAGGATCAAGGCGCTGGCGACCACCAGCCGAGCCAGCCTCCTTGTGTGTGACAGGGGACGATGACGCGGAGCGCGGGCCGCGCCGAGATGCAGAAACACCCCGCCAATCAGCAGCGCCACGCCGACCAGCATCGCTGCGGCAATCTCTCCCCGCCGTGGCGATGGAATCAGGTCGCCACCGTGATTCTCCGGATAGTGCAGCAGCCACCAGGCACCGGCGCCGGCTTGCAGTACCCCAGCCATGCACCAGGCGGCGCGGTACCCCGTCAGACGACATGCCGAGGCCAGGAGCATGCCGGCAATCGCCGTGATCCAGGCGCCGGCATACTTCATTTGATTGAAACTGCCGCCAAACAGGGTGCCGCCCACGTCCAGAGGCCGCAGCCCGTGGAAGGCGATCCAGCCGAGACTGGCAACGATACCCAGAAGGGCGGTCCAGCTCAAAGCAGTGTCCAGCCACAGCCACAGCCTTGGCACAGGACGAATCATCGGTGTCGTTCCGAGGATGCGCTCACGTCTGATCGTGCCTGGCCTTCGCCCAGCGAGCGCAGGAGCGCTGGCACCTTGGCGCTGCTGGTGGTCTGCACGCGGGCGAGGAGGTTGTAGTCCACGCCGCTCATGCCGTAGGTCTGCGCGATATCGTGCCGCAGGCGCTGCCAGAGGTGGCTGGTCATCTGCGCATCGGCCATCGCCCGGTGGGCGCGCCCGGCCTTCGGCAAGCGCAGCATATCCACCAGTGTCGACAGCCTGTGGTTTTGCGCGTGCGGGTAGACCCGCCGCGAAACCAGCATCGTGCAGGCGAAGGCCTGATCGGCCGGCATTCCCAGCAGCGCAAGTTCGGCCTGCCAGAACCTGCGGTCGAACCCTGCGTTATGGGCCACCACGGGATGCTTGCCGACGAACCGGGCCACTTCGCGCATCACCGTGGACGCGGCGGGCGCGGATGCAATCATGTCGTTGGTGATGCCGGTCAGGTGTACGACATCAGAGGGGATGCGCCTGCCCGCGTTCATCAGGCTTTGGTATTGGTCGACGATTTCCCCGTCGCGCAGCAGGATGACCGCAATTTCCGTGGCCCGATCGCCTTGACGCGGTGACAGTCCTGTCGTTTCAAAATCCAGAACCGCAACGGTCTGCATGGTGTTTTTTCCTTTTGTTAGTCAATCGCCCGTCCGGGCCACCGGGTCAGGGCGACTGCGTCAGCGCTGCCGGTGCGGGCTTGAACGCCCGCCGCCGCGCGCGCGCCGCCAGGCCGCTGCCCAACGCCCAGCGCAACGTGGGCGCCAGCACGCGCATGCCGGCCAGCGAGACCGGACGGCGGATCGCGGTGCTGCCGTGCAGCCCAAGCTCGCGCTGCGCCCAGCGCGGCAATAGCGCAATACCGGCATCGCCCATGATGCGCACCGCCGGCACCAGCAGAGGGCTGGCCACCGGCATGGCCATGACCAGCCGCACCACTTCGCGGGTGCGATCGCTCACCACCAGCTGCGGGCGCATGCGCTCCAGGTAGGCGGCGATGGCGGCGGCGCTGGTCGGCACGCCGGTTGCGCCAAGCCGCTCGGCGATCTGCGCTACCTCCGCGTAGTAGCGGTCCTGCTCGGTTACCGAGAGCGGGCCGACATAGCGCAGGTAAGCGGTGAGAAAGCTCGACACCTCGGCCACGTGCACCCAGGTCAGCAGCGCCGGATCGTCGGCCGCGTAGGGGCGGCCATCCGGGGCCGTGCCCTTGACCGCCGCGTGGATGCGCCTGACGCGATCGACCAGCGCCAGCGCATCGGCGCGGCTGCCGTAGGTGGTGCCGGCGATGAACTGCGCGGTGCGGCCCAGGCGGCCCTGCATATCGGTGCGGAAGGTGGAATGATCCCACACGCCGGCCAGCGCCAGCGGATGCATGGTCTGCATCAGCAGCGCGCTGACGCGCCGGCCAGCATCGCGGGGAAATCCGCGTGCACGCGCCAGCAGACCGCGTCCGGCCCGAACAGGCCGGGATCCCCGGGCGGGTTGTCGTAGTCGAGGTTGAGGCCGGAGTTGCTGCGTGTCAGGCCCCGCACTTGCGCGCCGGCACGGGCGCGCAAGCGGTCGAGCAGCCGCCGGGGGAGGGGGGCGGCCTGGGCCGTTGCGGGTGGGGTGCCGGGTTGTTGGCCTTGCGAGCCGCTCATAGATGCCTGGTGTGCCTGGTGTGGCCGGTATTGCGTGGTTGATTGGCCGCCGCTCGGTGGTAACGCTCAGTAGTAATGCAGGTCGGTCGCCTTCCCCCAGAATACACGGTAGGCATACACCGTGTAACCCAGGATGGTTGGCAGCACCACTGCCGCGCCTACCAGGATCACCCCCAGCGACTCCGGCGCGCTCGCAGCTTGCCAGATATCGATCTTGTCCACCACCAGGTAGGGAAAGATGCTGTAGGCCAGGCCGTTGAACGCCATCAGGAAGATTACCGCCGTGCCGGCGAAGGGTACCCAGCACCAGCGGTCGTTGCCGCGGTCGTGCATGGCCGGCATGCGCCGCAGCAGGCGGTCGATCAGGATGAACAGCGCCACCGTGACCAGCGGGATCGGCGCCAGCAGGATGATGTTGGGCAACGAGAACCATTTGTCGAAGATGCGCTGGCTCACCATCGGCGTGACCAGCGAGATCGCCGCCACGCCGATGCCGGTCAGCCACAGGCTGCGCCGCGCCCAGTACATGGCGCGCCGCTGCAGCTTGCCCTCGGTCTTCATGATCAGCCAGCCCGCGCCCAGCAGGCAGTAGCCCGCCACCAGGCACAGCCCCACCACCACGGCAAAGGCCAGGTCGAGCCAGCCGTGCCGGAACCCGGTGATGTACAGGCCCAGCATCAGGCCCTGCGAGAATGCGGCCAGCAGTGAACCCGCATAGAACGCGCGGTTCCACCATGGCTTGTGGTGCGCGCGCGCCTTCACGCGGAAATCGAACGCCACGCCGCGCAGGATCAGCCCTGCCAGCATCAGCGCCACCGGCAGGTAGAGCTGGGTCAGGATCACGCCGTGCGCAATGGGAAAGGCCACCAGCAGCAGGCCCACGCCCAGCACCAGCCAGGTCTCGTTGGCATCCCAGAACGGGCCGATGGAGGCGATCATGGTGTCCTTGTCGGCATCGTCCGCGCGGCGCAGCAGCACGCCCACGCCCAGGTCGTAGCCGTCCAGGATCACGTAGACCAGCATCGAGATGCCCATGAGGGCCAGGAACACCAGCGGCATCCAGCCGGCGGGTTGGGTCAGGTCGGTCATTGTGCGCTCCGCAGTTCGCCGGGCACCATGGCTTGAGGGGTTTCGATCCCGGGCAGGCCCACCTTGGGGTCGGCGCCGGCCTTGCGGGCCAGGTAGAACACCACCGAGACATAAGCGGCGATCAGCGCCAGGTAGAGCGCCAGGTACATCGCCAGCGTGGAGGCGATCATCGCGGCCGGCACCTTGGAGGCGGCTTGCGCGGTGGTCAGCACGCCGTACACCAGGTAAGGCTGGCGGCCGATTTCGGTCACGTACCAGCCGGCCACCAAGGCGACCCAGCCGGAGAACGTCATGGCCACCAGCGCGCGCGCCATCCACGGCGCGGGCTGGCCGCCACGGCGCACCTGCCACGCCGCCACCCACGACACCGCCAGCATCAGCAGGCCCACGCCTACCATGATGCGGAAGGCGAAGAACAGCGGCGCCACCGGCGGATGCTTGTCGCCAAAGGCATCGATGCCCTTGATCTCGCCATCCGCGCTATGGGTCAGGTAGAGCGAAGCCAGCTTGGGAATGGCGATCTCGAACGCGTTGCTTTGCGTGCGCGCGTCAGGCAGGCCGAACAGTACGGCCGGCGCGCCTTTTTCCGTCTTCCAGATGCCTTCCATGGCGGCGATCTTGGCCGGCTGGTGATGCAGCGTATTCAGGCCATGCAGGTCGCCGGCCACGATCTGCAGCGGGATCAGCACCGCGGCAATCGTCACGCCGGTGCGCAGCGACGACAACACCTCCGGCGCGCGGTCGCCACGCAGCCAGCGGTAGGCGGAGATGCCCGCCAGCAGGAAGGCCACGGTCAGCCCCGACGCCAGCAGCATATGCACGAAGCGGTACGGGAACGACGGGTTGAAGATCACCGCCAGCCAGCTCGTCACATGCGCGCGGCCATCGATCATCTCGAAGCCTGCCGGGGTTTGCATCCACGAGTTCAGCGCCAGGATCCAGAACGCCGACAAGGTCGTGCCGCCCGCCACCAGCAGCGTGGCGATGGTATGCGTGCGGTTGCTCACACGGCGCATGCCGAACAGCATGATGCCGAGGAAGGTCGCTTCCAGGAAGAACGCCGTCAGCACCTCATAGGCCAGCAACGGCCCGGCCACGTTGCCCACGGTCTCCATATAGCCCGGCCAGTTGGTGCCGAACTGGAAGCTCATGGTGATGCCGCTGACCACGCCTAGCGCAAACGTCAGCGCAAAGATCTTCACCCAGAATCGGTACGCCGCCATCCAGCGATCATCGCCGGTTTTATTGAAGCGCAGCTTGAAAAACAGCAGCACCCAGCCCAGCGAGATGCTGATGGTGGGAAACAAGATGTGGAACGTGATGTTGGCGGCAAACTGCACGCGCGCAAGCACCACAGGATCTAGCGATGAGAACATGCAACTACTCCTTGCGGGCACGGGCCGGCTTGGCCTTGACGGCGCTGGCAGGCGGGGCGGCGGCGCGGGTCTTGCCGCCGATGGCAGCGCTGAACTTGTCCTTCACATCCAGCAGTTTGTTGACCTTGGAGCCCAGCTTCATCAGCTTTTCCAGCGTCGCGACATCCAGCTTCTGGATCTCGCCAAACCAGCTCGTCACCAGCAGGATCAGCCCGTACATTTCCTTCATCCGCTCCTGCGCATGGCGGTCGTTTGGATCGGTCACGACCTCGAGCTGGACCTCGCGCAACATCGACAACGTGGGATCGATCTCGCGCCGGCGGCGCTCCTCGGCCAGCGTGCGGAAGATCGCCCAGACATCGTCGGGTGCCGAGAAATACTCGCGGCGGTCACCCGGCTGGTGCGACAGCTTCACCAGGTTCCACGATTCCAGCTCCTTCAGCCCGATGCTGACGTTGGAGCGCGAAAAGCCTAGCGCCTCGGCAATTTCGTCGGCGTTGAGCGGGCGGGAAGCGGTAAACAGCAGGGCATAGATTTGCCCGACCGTGCGGTTGATGCCCCAGCGGCTGCCCATTTCACCGAAGTGAAGTACGAAGCGCTGGATCAGCGGCGACAGATGCATGCTTGTTTGTTTTGAATTTTTAGGAAGTTGTGAAAGTTTAGTATGAAAGGGCGGGCATGTCCGGGGGGTGCGTCAAGGTGTCGCTGTCTGTCCTTGTCCGCGCGGCAGGTGTCCCGCCTCACGGTTAGTGGGTTAGATTCTCAAAGTTATTGGGTAAAAGGAACGCGCAGAAGGCTGGCGCTGCGCTGTGACCTGTGGGCACACCACGCCCATCGGCGGGGCCGCGACAGGCAGTGGAAAGACCATCTAGGGCAGATTGCGCGTCGGCGCCTGTATCAACGGTGGGGCGGGCCACCAGCTACGCAGCTTCTCGAGCCACCGGAAGGCACGCGCATTATGCGAATCGAGTGACGTTTCCACACGGCCGCTCGGGACTGATGTCGGGATCCAGCGCTTCGTTTTCAGGCTTCTGGCTGTGTAATCACCGAAGTGGTTCGCGATGGCTTCGCCCCCATTTCTGCCAGCTGCCGCATCGCCGGTGCATTGACACGCTAGTTAGCAGACGCTGTCCGAGTTTGCCCACGTGTCGCAAATTTGGGGTTGCATCGTCAGTGCAGCAGTGGAGTGCCGATCATCTGCTCAAGCAGAGTGCCATCAAGTCCCTCGACAACGTCGACAAGCCTGAGGCCCTGCGGCGTGCATTCGAATGTGGCCAGGTCGGTGTAGACGCGCTTGACGCAGCCGATGCCTGTCAGCGGGTAGGTGCAGCGCTTGACGAGCTTGCTCCCCTTCTTCGTCAGCAGGTCCATCATCACCCACGTCTGCTTCGCACCGGTGGCCAAGTCCATCGCGCCGCCCACAGCGGGGATGGCACCGGACTCGCCGGTGCTCCAGTTAGCCAGGTCGCCGGTGGCGCTCACCTGGAACGCGCCGAGCACGCAGATATCGATGTGTCCACCGCGCATCATCGCAAAACTGTCGGCATGGTGGAAGAAGGCGCCGCCGCTTAGCAGCGTGACCGGCTGCTTGCCTGCGTTGATGAGGTCGTAGTCCTCTTCCCCTGGCGCGGCCGCGGTGCCCATGCCGAGTATGCCGTTCTCGCTGTGCAGGATGACCTCGCGCCCGGCCGGCAGATGGTTGGCCACCAGCGTGGGCTGCCCGATGCCGAGGTTGACCACGGCGCCGTCGAAGATGTCTTGTGCCACGCGGGTGGCGAGCTGGTCCTTGGTGCGGCGTTGGACGTGCGTGTTCATGCTGCCTCCTTGAATCCGCCGGCCTGTGTGGCGCTGCGTTCGACCTGCACGATGCGGCTCACGAATATGCCGGGCGTGACGATGCATTCTGCGTCTAGCGCGCCCAGGTCCACGACCTCGTGCACCGTCGCCACCGTCTTCCTCGCCGCCATCGCCATCACCGGGCCGAAGTTGCGCGCGGCCTTGCGGTACGTGAGATTGCCCCATCGGTCGCCGCGCTCGGCCTTGATAAGTGCCAGGTCGCCATGGATGGGGTATTCAAGCACGAATGGACGGCCGTCGATCACGCGCGTCTCGCGGCCTTCGGCCAACTCGGTGCCATAGCCAGTGGGGCAGAAGAAGGCGCCGATGCCAGCGCCCGCGGCCCGGATGCGTTCAGCCAGGTTGCCCTGCGGCACCAGTTCCAGCTCGATCCTGCCGGCGCGGTAAAGTCCGTCGAAGACGTAGCTGTCGGCCTGGCGCGGGAAGCTGCAGATGATCTTGCGCACACGCCCGGCCTTAAGCAGCGCGGACAAGCCGGTGTCGCCGTTTCCGGCATTGTTGTTAACAACGGTGAGCTCCTTCGCGCCCTGCTCGATCAGTCCGTCGATGAGTTCGCCCGGAATGCCAGCGGTGCCGAAGCCGCCAATCAGCACCGTGGCGCCGTCGAGTGTACCTTCCAGCGCCTCAGCTACGGAGCGGGCGATCTTGTTTATCATGAGTATGCCTACGGTTGAAACAGAAGAGAATTCGTCCCGAACAAGCGTTCAGGCGCTTTGCCAACACCGTCGAGAACGGATCCCGATGCAGTTTCAGTTGTCGATGAGCACGCAAGTAGCGAGATCCTCGGCTGATCGGCCAGGCGGCGTCGGCATCAGCTTCGTGCCAGGATCAGCCATTGCCGAAGGCGCGGTTGCCGCCGTACCCGTTGTGAGATTCGGCGATGGGCAGGACATCGATGGCTGCAGCGATCGGATGCTAGCGATTTGTCAGCTCGGCAATCAGCTCGTGTGCCTGCGGCCACTCGCCATAGCCGGCGGCGGGGTTGAGGTGCCCCACGTTCCCTAGGTCGACAAGGCGGCTGCCCCATTCGGATGCCAGCGCGGCAACACGGTCAAAACTGGCGAGAGGGTCATTTCGGCTTGCCGCCACGATGCTTGGAAATGGCAGCGCAGTTCTGGGAACCGGCAGCCATCCGTTCTGGTCCAGAACCTCCATCGATGAATGGCCTGCGGGCAATGGGGTCTCGAAATCCGGTGGTGTCGCGAGGAGAGCACCGTGAATTGCACGGTTGTGGCGCTTCGCCCACTGGACAGTGATCATCACGCCTGCACTGTGCGCGACAAGGACAACGGGCCCGCCGATGCGTGCGATTACGGCGTCGAGTGCCGCAACGCGCGCGCCGCAATTGAGTTTGTCCTGCTCCAGCGGTGGTACTGACACCGCATTCGGCAGGCTTGCCTCCAGCAGCGTTTGCCAATGCTCGGGAACGTGATCGCGCAAGCCTGGGACGATGAGGATGGTTGGCTTCATCTTGGCAATGATTGGGAGTTTGGATTGGATTTCGGCACGACGGGCATCGGGCAACCGGCGCCCCATTGCTGCATGGGCGACTACTTATTGCACTGAGTCGCCCGTGCGGCCACGCTCTTGTTACTCGTTCAAGTTGACGTTGAATTGCTTGATGATTTTTCCAATCTTCTCGAAGCCATCTCTTTCAACTTTCTCCAGGGAGTCGATCGATTGCGGCTGCACTGGTTCCAGCCCCAAATCAGTCAGCCGCTTTTGCACCGGCGTGGCCGACGCGGCCTTGTAGACGGCCGTACGAATCTTCTCTGCCAATTCCGAAGGAACGGTGGATGGAACGATGACTACGGCCAGGTTGCTAAAGTTGATCTCCGGGTATCCCAGTTCAGCGAAGGTCGGTACGTTAGGAAGACTTGGCGAGCGGTTCTTGGCGATCACTGCATAGGGTTTCAGCTTGTTGCCGCGAATCAGTGGCAGCGAGGTTGCGATACCGTCAACCATGATAGGAATCTGCCCACCCATGACCTGGATCAGCGCGGGAGGAGAGCCAACGAACGGCACGTGTTGCATCTTGAAGCCGGCATGCTCGCCAAGCATCAACCCGGCGTAGTGCGAGGCCGATCCGACTGCGTAGGAGGCGAAAGTATCCTTTTGGGGATTGGCCTTGAGATAGGCGATCAGTCCTTTGAAGTCTGCCGCAGGCAAATCAGGGCTTCCGACCAGGACGAAGCCGGACCGGGCAAATGCTGCAACCGACTTGATGTCCTTGAGGGGCGAAAAGTTCTGTTTGATGACGTGCGGGATCTCCGTGAGAATATTGTCGTAGGCAATCATGATGGTCTGTCCATCCGCTGGCGACGACAGCAGGGATGTAACAGCGACATTGCCGCCAGCGCCGCGCTTGTTGTCCACGAAAAACGGGACACCGACATCCCTGGAGAGCTGATCAGCCAGAACGCGGGCAACTACGTCCATCGAACCGCCCGGGACAGCGGGTACCACCACCCTGACCGGCTTGTTAGTCCAGGCATAAGCACTACCTGTTGCCATCAGGGTAAACGCTGCGCAGAGCACGGCTCGAGTACACGCATTTCGGGAAAAGAACATCAACATCCAGGTCTCCTTTGATCTTTGATTCATGGCGCCGCGGGCAAGCAATCCACAGGTCATCCAGTCAGGGGAGCTCCCCATAGGACGACCCGCGTCGACGCCAATCGCGCCTATGCAACGGCCCAGGTCGGCTGACCGCGCTCTTTCTCCCTGCGATTGGGCAGGTAGCCTACCTTCTGCAGCGTTTCGTCGACCGTCTTGTATTGTTCTCCGATCCGGTAGATGCGGCGGGCTTCATCGGCGGTGGCCACGTCCCGATACAGGCTACGAGACATGTTCACCAGGCGCTCGACCTGCTGGACGGAGCTAAGGTGCTCTCCCTTGCGGCCCCACAGCGTGTCTTCGATGCCGCAACGTACATGGAAACCCATGGCAATCGCCATCGTGGTCAGTGGGTGGACGTAGCGCATGAAGGATTCGACGGTGAAGACCGCGTTCTCCGGCAGACGGTTGACCATCTCCAGCAGGTTCCGCGGATTCGGTCCCTCGGATCCACCCCCAAGTTGAACCCAGTTCACCAGCAGCGGTCCCTTGTAAATGCCGCGGCGGATCAGGCGCTCGATGGATTCCAGCTTGCCGATTTGCCCAACCATGAAGTGGGGTTGAATGCCGGCGGCCTGCAGTCGCTTGAGGTGTTCCTCCACAAACACAGGGCCAGCCTCATAGGACATGTTGCGATAGGCCTCGTAGAAGGCCGGCTCGGCGAGGGATGTTCCCGCGAACTCTTCCTTGGGGTGAAGCTCCGTGATGTTCATCGTGGCGCTGTTGACCACGATCGTGACCTGGTCCGGCTTGGGATCAAGATCGGCCAGCATGTGGCGCGTGTCATCCGACAGCCACTTCGCGGCTGAGCCATCTTCTTCGGGGGCAAACGAAATGGATCCACCCACCTGCAGAATCATCTTGGGCACGGCATCGCGAAGCCGGGCCAGCAACTCATTGAACATCGAGAGCCGCTTGCTGCCCTTGCCATCTGCTTCGCGCACGTGCACGTGCAGCACGGTGGCTCCGGCGTTGTAGCAATCCACGGCCTTCTGGACCTGAGCGGCCATGCTAACGGGGATGTCATCCGAATCCCGGGGGAGGAATTGCGGGCCATAGGGAGCGACCTGAATGACCAGCGGCTCCTGGTTCTCGGGCAGCAGGGAGTCGTCAACAAATTGCATCTTCTTTACCTCATTGCGATGACAGGGACGGCGACGGCATGGCATGGATGGCTGGCCAAGGCTGCCTGCGCGCCAACAGGAGTGCGGACTTTGCTGAATGGCTCAGCGGCCCGGGGACTCGACATGAGTGTGGCCCCAAATCTCTCGATTCGATGTACATTACGGGACGCTATATATCCAGTTCGGGACATTTAGGGAAAACCAGATGACGTACCTTGTCCGAGCCACGGCGCTAACGAACTACGTCCGGGTGGCTCGCGAAGTAGGGCTCGATCCCTACAAACAGTTGAGCAAGGCTGGTATTCGGCGGGCCACGCTGCTGGACCCCGATGCGATGATCGCCGCGGACGCACTGCGCAGTCTGTTAGCTGAGTCGGCGAGCGCCGCGGGCGTGGAAGACTTTGGTCTGCGCATGGCCGAGACTCGCCAGTTGACCGACCTTGGGCCCCTGGGCTTTGCGATCCAGGGGGAGCCTACGCTGCGCAAGGCGCTGGAATCGATGATGCGCTACCTGCGGCTGCAGAGTGAGAGCGTTGTCATGGCCATCGAAGAACTCGACGAACTTGTCGTGATTCGTGAAAGTCTCCTGACGGATGGACAGGCGCCCCAGCGGCAATCGATCGAGTTGGTCGTCGCCGGCGTGTACCGATTGTTGAGACGCTTCTTGGGGGAGACCTGGAAGCCTCGCAGCATTTGCTTTTCACATGCGCCGCCATCGGGGCCGACGGGACATGCGCGCGTCTTCGGCATGCCGGTGCTGTTCAACCAGGAGTTCGATGGCATCGTGTGTCGCGCCACCGACCTGGACGCGCCGCTGGCCGCCTACGATCCCCTGATGGCATGGGAAGTGCGGCAGCATCTCGATACATTGCTGGCCGGGTCCGATCTTGCGTTCCCCGATGTCGTTCGTAGACTCGTGCTCGCCCTGCTGCCGTCCGGCAACTGCTCCGTTGATAGCGTCGCCCAGCATCTCAGAGTCGACCGGCGCACCGTACACCGTCGGCTGGCCAAGGACGGCGAGAGCTACTCTGGAATTTACAACGGGGTGCGAGCGGACTTGGCCGCGCGCCTTGCAAGATCGGAGGCTCGCCCCTTGGCCGAATTGGCGGCGTTGCTGGGTTTCAGCACGGCAAGCTCTTTCGCACGTTGGTTTGGTGGCCACTTCGGTTGCACGGTATCCGAATGGAGAGCACGCCATCGTGCGAGGTTGACAACCCCCACCAGCCTGGACCAGCCCGAGTCACCGAGGTGAGATCGGCGAGATTCAAGCGCGCCAATTCCCGACATAAGCCTATCCTTGGCAACGCCCCCGGCAAGTGACGGTAGCGGTTGCTTCCAATACTCCCTGTTCAAGATCGCGCCCGCGCGCGCCGTGACACTTGGTATCGCGTGCCAGGATAGCGCCTCAAAGCAGCGCCTCTTGCCTTGGGCGCTCTTCCCGACACCTGACGTTGCTCGCGGATTGGCATCGGTCCCTGTCGGTGTTTACGCGCATTGGCATGAAAACTAAAGAATATGGCGCGAAAACTAAAGTCAGTTTTCCACGTTGCCATATAGTGGCCAACAACTTCTCGATGCGCATTCGCACCCATCCAGCCATGCATGCGGGGAGCGCTCTTAGAGCGTATCGATAACAAGCGTCATTTTCACGGAGACATTCACATGCCAAAGGCAATCAGACTGTACGAGACCGGTGGTCCGGAAGTCCTGAAGTTCGAAGATGTAGAGGTCGGCGAGCCGGGGCCCGGCCAGGCCCGCGTCCGACATAGTTACATCGCAGTCAACTTCATCGACATCTACCATCGGACAGGCTACTACCCGCTGGCATTGCCGAACGGTTTGGGCTCGGATGCTGTGGGTGTGGTCGAGGCCGTCGGGCCAGGCGTGACCGATCTCCGCGTTGGGGATCGAGTCGGCTACCTGATGGGGCCACAGGGGGCGTACTCGGAGGTTCGCGTAATGCCGGCGGACGTACTGATTCCCCTACCGGACGGCGTTTCCGACCGCACGGCTTCCACGCTCATCATGAAGGGGATGACGGCGCAGTATCTGTTCCGCCAGGTCTATCCGCTCAAAGGTGGCGAGACGATTCTCTACCACGCCGCTGCCGGTGGCGTCGGCTTGATTGCCTGCCAGTGGGCCCGCGCCCTCGGTGTGACCATGATCGGCACGGTGAGCAGCGACGAGAAGGCAGAGGTTGCCAAGGCGAACGGTTGCACGCATACCATTGTCACAACACGCGAGGACATCGCTAAGCGCGTACGCGAGCTCACAGACGGGAAAGGCGTTCCGGTCGTATTCGACTCCGTTGGAAAGGACACATTGCAAGCGTCACTGGACAGTCTGCAAGTGCGCGGAACCCTCGTCAGTAACGGAACCAGCTCCGGTCCAGTGTCCTTCGATGCGCTGACCCTCGCGCTGAAGGGCTCGCTGTGGGTCACCCGCCCAGCGATGGCGCACTACGCAACGCCGCGCTCGCACATGCAATCCATGGCAAAGGAGCTGTTTGATCTCGTCCTGGCCGGAAAAATCACGAGCGAGCCGAAGCAAACTTACGCGCTGGCGGAAGCGGCCAAAGCGCATCGACTGCTGGAGTCGCGTCAGACAACCGGCGCAACTGTATTGGTCCCGTAAATCTCAAGGATCGCCATCCTGCGGGAAATAGAGTCTTTGGGAGTTATTGCATCATGCAAGTTGAGCAACTAAATTATGCCCTTGGCGCCGAACTCAAGGGCATCAAGCTGGCTGACGCCATTCACGACGACGGACTGTTCGCAGAGATTCGCGCTGCGCTGTTCAAGCACCGCGTGCTTTTTCTCCGCAATCAGGAGATGAGTCGCACCGAGCACGTCGCGTTTGCACGCCGCTTTGGAGATCTGGAAGATCATCCAGTTGCGTGCGGCGATCCCGAGCATCCAGGACTCGTGCGCATCTACAAGACGCCGGATCAGTCGCGAGATCGCTACGAAAACTCGTGGCATTCCGACGCAACCTGGCGCGAGGCGCCGCCATTTGGCGCCGTGCTGCGCTGTGTCGAATGTCCTCCGTTTGGGGGCGACACCATGTGGGCCAACATGGCGCTCGCCTACGAAAAATTGCCCGATTACATCAAGGAGAAGATCGCCGATCTGCGGGCACGCCACAGCATTGAAGCAACCTTCGGGGCGGCCATGCCGACCGAGAAACGCCTGGCACTCAAGGCTCAGTACCCGGACGCCGAACATCCGGTCGTGCGCACACATCCGGAGACCGGCGAGAAGATCCTGTATGTAAACGTGTTTACCACGCATTTCACCAATTTCCACACCGCAGCCCACGTCCGATTCGGCCAGGACGCCAATCCTGGCGCCGCCGACCTGCTGCGCTACCTGATCAGCCAGGCCTACATCCCCGAGTACCAAGTGCGCTGGAGTTGGGCGCCAAACAGCGTTGCAATTTGGGACAACAGTGCCACGCAACATTATGCGGTGATGGACTATCCGCCTTGTTTCCGCAAGATGGAGCGAGCGGGAATCATTGGAAGCAAACCGTTCTGAACACTGCCATGCAAGATGACCTGATCACGCCGACGCCGTCGGCCTATACGTACCCGCTCCTCGTCAAGCAGTTGCTCCTGAACGCGCTGAGCGTTCATGGCGACCAGGAAATCACCTATCGCGGGGAATTGCGTTACAGCCTCCGCCAATTCCGTGAGCGAGTCGGCCAGCTCGCATCCATGCTGACCGGGCTGGATGTCCGGCACGGCGCCACCGTGGCGGTCATGGACTGGGACAGCCATCGTTACCTCGAAAGCTACTTCGCCATCCCGATGATGGGCGCCACGCTCTTCACGGTCAATGTGCGGCTGTCGGCCCAGCAGATCCTCTATACCCTGAACGACGCCCGGGCCGAGATCGTGCTGGTGCATGCGGACTTCGTCCCAGTGCTCGAAGAAATCAAGGCGGAGCTCAAGTCGGTGCGCAAGGTGGTCGTGCTGGGCGACGGCGAAGCCGTTCCCGCGAGCAAGTTGCCGGTCGCGGGCGAGTACGAGGCGCTGATGGCGCGCGCTGCAGCGGACTTCGAGTTCCCCGACTTCGATGAAAGGACGCGCGCCGCGACGTTCTACACGACGGGCACCACCGGCGATCCCAAGGGCGTGGCCTACAGCCACCGGGACATCGTCATGCACGCCATGGCGACGGCCATGAGCCTGTGCGCGCCGCGCGACGGCCAGCGGCTGCATCGCGAGGATGTCTACATGCCGATCACGCCGATGTTCCACGTTCTCGCCTGGGGTATGCCGTATATCGCGGTCATGCTGGGCCTCAAGACCGTGCTGCCGGGGCGTTACGTCCCGGAGCGCCTGGTCAGGCTGCGCCAGTCGGAAAAGGTCACCTTCTCCCACTGCGTGCCCACCATCCTCCAGATGGTGCTCCAGGCAGCCGACGCCCAAGGGCAGGACCTGTCGGGCTGGAAGCTGATTACCGGCGGTTCCGCCTTACCGCCCGCGCTGTGCGAGGCAGCACTCGACCGTGGCATGGATGTTTTCACTGCCTATGGCATGTCGGAGACGGGCCCCATCGTCTCCCTGGCGCAACTGCCGCCGGGATACAAGCCGAAGGATCGCAAGGAAGAAGTGCGGATGCGCTGCTCGACGGGCCGCCCGGTGCCGTTTGTCGACTTCCGGGTCGTCGACGAAAGCATGAACGACGTCGCGCGCGATGGGAAGCAGCAAGGCGAGATTGTCCTGCGCTCGCCGTTTCTCACGCAGGGCTACACCGGCAAGCCCGAGGCATCCGAAGAACTGTGGGCTGGCGGCTATCTGCATACCCAGGACATCGCCGTCATGACGCCCGATGGGTTCGTTCAGATCGTCGACCGTATCAAGGACGTGATCAAGACGGGCGGCGAATGGGTTTCCTCCATCGAGGTCGAGAGCCTGATCATGGACGTGGCCGGCGTGCAAGAGTGCGCGGTGGTCGGCGTACGGGACGAGAAGTGGGGCGAGCGGCCGATGGCATTTGTCGTTCGCACGGCGGACGCGAGTGTCGGGGGTGAGGCGATCCGTGACCGGCTAATGCAGCACGTCGAACTGAAGCGAATCAGCAAGTACGCCGTTCCGGAGCTGGACCGCATCGCCTTTGTCGCCGAGATTCCGAAGACGAGCGTCGGCAAGATCAACAAGAAGCTGCTGCGCGAGCGCGTTGCGCACCTGCTCGACGAACTGGCAGGCACCGGGCAGGAAAGTGCCGCAGTCGACCGGGCGGCAGCATGACGAGCCAACATCAACCGGACGACATGACGAAGCAGGTACAGGTGGCGCCGGCGGGCGAACTCCCGCCGGGCCAGCGCAAGCTTGTCTTCGTCGACGGCAGGAGCATCGTCCTGTTCAACATCGATGGCGCTCTCCATGCCATCGACAACTCATGCCCCCATAACGGGGCGTCGCTGGCCAACGGTCGTCTGGAGGGAAGCATATTGCAATGCCCGGCCCATGGCTTGCGCTTCGATCTGGCGAAGTCCTGCGAGCCCGGCTCGGCAAGCCTGTGCCTGCGCAGGTTTCAGCTTCGGGAAGAGGAAGGAAGCCTGATGTTGCTGGTGGAGTCCTCTACTGCGCCATAAAGGCGGCACCGTCGGCGCCGAGGCAGCTCCGCTTGATGTAATGCTCCTCGCGGCATGATTGCCGGCTCAGGCGTTGGGTGGCTTGACGGCGTGAGGGGCAGGGCCGGGAAGCTGTCGATGATGCCTTCCCAGATTAAGTCGTACGTCCGTGTCCGGCGTAAGGCCACGCAGCCCGTGTGCCCGGGCAACCGGCCCAACCCGAGGCAGCAATCATGCAAAGCCAAAGACAATCCGCTAGCGGGATGTGGTACTCGCTGACCCAACTCCACAGGGAAGTGCGTAGCATGAGCCGGCGATTGCATGAACAGGCGACTGCGCAGGCTCGTGGCGACAACAGCGACTACTTCGCTTATGTGTTGGGGTTGGTCGATGATCTGATCTATCGGGGGGATGCGCGCGAAAGAGTCGTGTGTTTCGCGTCGGCAGCGGAGTTCGGAATATCCATGCAGCACCAGAGCGAGCGCTGCCTGCTGGCCGCTATGCAGACGGGCTCGGATGCCATCAGGGTGTTGTACTGGACCGCAGTTCGTCGCCTGGCCAATTGCTGGACTCGGGTTTCCCAGAGCCCGAACTCGGAGCATTCCGAAACCGGTAACGAGGCGCACCATGCCGGCTCGCACAAGCTCCCTGCTGTCCACAAGAGCGGTGCCAGCACGGCATCGCGGAAAGCAGCTTTGTGCAGGCGGTGCGAAGAGCTTCGCATGGGTTCGCGCAACGCCAGCGGTCACTCCGCGCTGTACCCAATCTCGGAACGATATTTCCAATGCATTGGCGGGAGCGTGTTTTCCGAGGCAATCCAGCATCGATGCAGCATGTGCGCGACAGCGTGGACACAGCATCGGAACGCTGCCAGCCCATTCGTGAACTGGTCACAAGACAGGTAGTTTAACAACAAGCTTCTAGCGAGAAGCCGGTCCGAATTGCCGCCCGGCTGTGCTGCTGCGCTAGCTGGTGGCCGCTGGATACCTCGGCCCCAAGGCGGGTCGTGGCGTGTAGGTTCTCAGCAAACAGGATCGCGCGTGGGGATGTTAGCCGCCCAGGTGCCGGCGGATAGCTTGAAATCCAAACGATTCGTTACCCCTCACTCACGCAACGCACCTCCGACAGCAAGCCACCACCGAGCCCCATGCAGGCACTGCCCTTGCCGGGGCTTCTGGCGTGACATCCTGCTCCAACCTTCACGGCGATACCCCCGCGCAGCTATGGACAAACTAGCCACATCAGGCTTCTGCGGACGAGAGCCAAAGCGCATCCAGCAGTTGCTGCTACTATGTCGCAACGCAGAA
The DNA here is from genome assembly GCF_000243095.1 of Cupriavidus basilensis OR16. Classification (GTDB taxonomy): domain Bacteria; phylum Pseudomonadota; class Gammaproteobacteria; order Burkholderiales; family Burkholderiaceae; genus Cupriavidus; species Cupriavidus basilensis_D. The sequence goes on from NZ_AHJE01000062.1 coordinate 67,568, forward strand.
AAATGACTTTAGTTTTAGCGCCATATTCTTTAGTTTTCATGCCGCTGCGCGTAAACACCGAGAGGGGCCTATGCCGATCCGCCAGCGAACTCAGATGCCCGGAAGCGAACCCAAGGCGAGAGCCGCCGCTCTGACGAGCTACCCGCAGGTAGCGCTGCGACTTGGGCTGAATCCCAACGAGTTCATGCGCCGGTTCGGGCTGAATCCGGCCATCTTGATGAACCGGGAACAACGTATCCCGTTTGCGGCGGTGTGTCGCTTGCTCGAGGCGACTGCCCGCGAGGCATCCACGCCATCTGTCGGCATTCAAATGGCCGAGGCACGCACGGCCTTCGATTTTGGGGTCATCGGACTTCTACTAACGCACAAGCGCACATTGCGTGAAGTATTGCTAGCCATGGTGCAGTACCGGCATTTGTTAAACGATGCCCTGGGACTCTACATTGAGACTTCGGGCACGCAGGTGATTATCCGCGAAGAGATTCTCGGCGAGATTGATGACTGGCCGCAGCAGACCATCGAGCTTGCGGTAGGCGTCCTGGCGCGTACCTGCGCATCCGTGCTTGGCCCTCACTGGCGACCAGTCGGCGTGCACTTCACACACGCCGCACCGCCAGACCTTCGCGTTCACCGGCGGATCTTTGGTTGCCCGCTGGTCTTCAAGAGTGATTTCAACGGGTTCGTTTGTCTCGTCAGTGATCTCGACCAACCGAATCCAATGGCGGATCCCGCGTTAGTGCGCTATGCGGAAGGCCTCGCGGAATCCCTTGGCGCTGCCGGTCCGCAAGCTATCACCGCAGAAGTGCGCAACGCGATCTACTTGCTCCTTCCTGTTGAGCAGGCAGCGATAGAACACGTGGCGGGTCAACTCCACACTAGTGTGCGCACTCTGCAGCGGCATCTCGAGGAGGCAGGTACGACTTTCTCGAATCTGGTAGAGGAAGTGCGGCAGGAGCTAGCGATCCGCTACATGAGCAACGAGCGTTACTCGATCGGTCGCGTGGCCGCATTGCTGGGTTACACGCAGCAGGCATCCTTTACACAGTGGTTCTCGCGCCATTTTGGAATGGCACCTAGGGCTTGGCGGGCAGGAAGACGAAAGTGATGCGCCGCTATTCCGCAAATTGCTATTCGAGAGGAGACGTCATGATCCCATCCCGATCTGCGTAGTCCTGCAGCGACTACAGCTATAGAGCGCCAATCTCCGGGCGTAAAATGCGGCACGCATGCACATGCCTGCCGGTGGGAAGCCGAAGACGCCTTGTCGCGAGCACCGCCGGTCAGCCCGCCCCACCTTTACCTTCGTTACCCCCCATGAGCAATATCGTTGCCAGGCTAGCGATCAACCAGTCTGAACTCTTTGTCAATTGGCCCGCCGAGGCCATCGCCAGATTGGTCGATGCCGCGGATGTCGTGACGATGGAAGCGCATGCTTGTGTCAAGCGGTCCGGCGAGTCTGCAGACTATCTCTACCTTCTCGCGACCGGGTCGATGCAGCTTTCCCGTGTGTCGTCGACGGGGCGGGAGTTCACTGCATGGCTATATTTCGCGGGCGATTTCCATGGTATCGGGCCCGCCCTGACGGGTACGCCCTTCCTATACACCGCAACCTGCAAGGAGCCGACGACGCTGGTCCGGATTCCGGCAGCGGTGCTGCGCGAACTCGTCTACAGCGACGGCCGGCTTGCAGCCGGGTTGTTCGCCGTGCTGGACCGCCGGTACCGCGAGACGCTCGCTCGCCACGAGAGCGCGACCATGCACTCTACCCGGGAGCGGATCGCCACCCTGTTGCGCTCGTTCCTCGCGCGCAACATCCGTTGCTATGCCGCCGGCGAGGTCAACCTGTCGCAGGATGAGATCGCGACAATGCTCGGCACACGCCGACAAGTGGTGAACCGGGCGCTACGAGAGTTGGAGGCCGAGGGCATCGTCCGTGTCCAGTATGGCCGCGTGACGGTGCTGGACATGGCGAAACTGTCGGGGCTGGCACCAGAGGGCGAGTGACCCGGCGCCGCCGGCAAGGGGGACGTTTCAGAGGTCCAACGTCAGTTCGCCTGACTGCGCGCGCGAGCAACAGATCATCATCGTAGATCCGGCTGCGCGCTCCGCGTCCGAAAGGACGAGGTCCCTATGATCGGGAATGCCGGCGAGGATGCCTGTCTCGCAGGCGCGGCAGACTCCGCTCATGCATGAGTAGGGGACTTCCACGCCTGCGTCGAGTACGGCTTCGAGGATATTGGTCCCGGGTCCAACGACAAGCCTTTTCTGCGTGCGAGAAAGAATGACCGTGAACGCATCGCCGGCCCCGGCACCCGCTTCAGGTGGTGTGACGGGCTGCGGCGCGGCGAAGTATTCGCGATGCACTCGGGCTGGATCGCGGCCCTCGCATGCAGCTTCGAAGGCCCGCAACATCGGAACGGGACCACAGCAGTACAAGTCGACGTCGTTGGCACAGGATGCGACGATGCCTCGGATATCCAGCATCTTCTCCTTGGCGCCACCATCGAAGTTCAGGTGGACGGTGTTCCCCGTTTCCTTGGCGAGTGCAACAAATTCGTCGGAGAATGCGGCGTTTTCGCGTGCGCGTACAGCGTAGTACAGCTCCCACGTGCCGCCGCTGTACGCCAGGTGCTGGGCCATGCTCCACAGCGGTGTAATGCCTATGCCGCCCGCGAAGAATACGGTATGCCGGGCCGATTCGCGCAATGGGAAGCTGTTTCGTGGCGCTGAGATGGCGACGGTTGCGCCCACACGCAGCGTTTCATGCAGGTAACGCGAGCCGCCTCGGCCGGCAGGATCCAGGCTCGCCGCGATGACGTAGCGGTGACATTCGCCCTGCAAGTTAACAAGAGAATAGCTGCGCACAAGCCCATTCGGCAGGAACAGGTCGATATGCGCGCCCGCGGTGACGGCGGGCCATGTCTGGCCGTCGGAAGGGCGTAGTTCGAAGCCATGGATACCTTCGGCAAGCCAGTGGATCGCGTGTAGCCGGGCGTTTAGTCGTTGCATGATGTCTCCGGGATTGGGCGCGCAGGTGCAGATGATCTTATGCACGCCCTTGTACGACGATTCTCTGTTTGAGTGACCCACGCAACAAGCGCCGGTGCGCCGGGATTGTCCGCAAAGTTGCACTCCCCCCACTCCCAATGTGGCCGGCAGGCGCCGGGAGGGCCGACACCCGCCCGCGTCGGAGACCGGGCGCCGGTGAAAGCAACAATCGATACAGTTCGCCAGTGGCGCGCCTCGACTGCGATCGTGGGCAGATCCAGAATTCTGCCAATCCCGTTGACGGTACTGGAGGCAGAAGGATGAACGAAGACTACATCAGGCTTGGACGGTTCCAAGTCGGCAACCGGATCGTGACCGGTTGCGTGGAAGGGGACGAAATCAACATCTTGCACGAAGGCGATGCGCTGGCGGCAGTGCTCGCAGCGGGCATTCCCGCCGGCATGGCACGCGTGCCATTGCGCGATGCGGTGATGCTGCCGCCGGTCGATCCTGCCGCGCGCATCTTCGCGGTCGCGATCAACTACCAGGCGCACGGCGTCGAGTCGGCGGCCAAGCCGCCGGAGCGCCCGCTCATCTTCTACAAGGCGCCTTCGAATTTCGTAGCGCACGGCGGCGTGCTGAATCCCAACCGGGACGTCACGGCGCAACTCGACTACGAAGGCGAGATCGCGGTGATCATCGGCCGGCCCTGCAAAGCAGCGAAGCCGGAAACCGCACTTAGCTTCGTCTCCGGCATCTGTGCGTTCAATGACGGATCGGCCCGCGACCTGGTCAAACTGCCCGCCGGCAACAGCTTTTGGCCCGACTGGACGGCGGCCAAGGGGCTCGACGGGGCTTCTGCGCTCGGTCCGACGATCGCGTGCGGCAAGGGGCTGGTCGATGCCCTGCAACGCAGGACGCTGACCATCACCACCCGGCTCAACGGCGAAGTGGTGCAGCACGGCGCCATGTCAGACATGATCTTTTCGACCGAGCAGATCATCGCCACGCTGTCTTCCTACATGACGTTGCTGCCCGGCGACGTCATCGCGACCGGGACGCCGGCCGGTGTCGGCGCGGCCAGCAACCGTTTTCTGAAAACAGGCGACGCGCTCGATATCGAGGTCAGCGGCATTGATACATTGCGCGTGAAGGTAGGCTAATCACCATGAATCCAAACAACACCAGTCCGGTGGAACACAAAATGATTCGGGAAACCCGGGTAGCGCAACTGGCGCAAACCGGGGCGGGCACCCCCATGGGGCAACTGCTGCGCCGCTTCTGGCATCCGGTGGCGCTGTCGCGCGAGGTAGCCACGGGCAGCGCCAAGGCGGTGCGGCTGCTCAGCCAGGACCTCGCTCTCTATCGCGGCGAGAGTGGCGAGCCGCACCTCGTGGCGGGGCGCTGCGCGCACCGGCTGACGATGCTGCACACGGGATGGATCGAAGGCGAGGAGATCCGATGCATGTACCACGGCTGGAAGTTCGACGGCAGCGGACGCTGCGTCGAGCGGCCGGCGGAGCGGCATTGCCGCGAGGCGAACATCCGCATCGGGGCATATCCGGTCCATGAATACTGCGGCGTGATCTTCGCGTACCTCGGCGAAGGCGAGGCACCGGCGTTCGACCTGCCCCGCAAGGCAGTATTCGAAACGCCCGGCATGCTGCTGTTCCAGCGCAAGGAGATCTGGCCGTGCAACTGGTTGCAAAACGTCGAGAATTCGCTGGACGCTGTGCATGTCAGCTTCGCGCACCAGATGGGCAAGGTCGGCGCCTTCGGCGAGGCCATCACCACCGAAGTGCCGGCACTCAGCTACCGTGAAACGGAAGCCGGCATCTGCCAGACGGCCGTGCGTGGCGGCTCGCAGGTGAGGGTGAGCGACTGGACGTTTCCCTACGGCAACCACGTCAACATTCCCGGCGTCGACCCCCGTGATCCGTGGACCGAGGTATCGCACTGGATGGTACCCATCGACGACACACGAACGATGCGGCTTGCATTGTTCGCGACACCGTCCACCACGCCCGAGGCGGACAGCAAGCTCGTCAGCTATTACCACGGATGCGAAGGCTATAACTCCGCGGATCATCACGACGACCTGTTCGCCGGGAAGTATCCTACCGATCCGCTGATCCGACTCACGAGCGCGCAAGACTATGTTGCGCTGATTGGCCAGGGCGTCATCGCGGACCGCATGAACGAGTGCCTGGGCGCTTCCGATGTCGGTATTGCCATGCTGCGACGAATCCTGACGCGAGAGATCGACTTGGTGGCAGCCGGAGCTCCCACCAAGGCATGGCGCCGTCTCGACCGCCCTTCGGCGCTGTTCACTGAGGCCGGTCCCCAGGTCACGGCGTAACCACCGCTGGAGGCCGTCTAGCGCATCCAAAAGAGCAAGAGGAGACAAAGTGTCCAATAGAAGAAACGTGATGAAGGCGGCGTGTGCCTTGCTGCTAGCTGGCGGCGTCTGGTGGCAAGATGCGCTCTGCACGCCGCTGTATCCCGCCAAGCCAATCACCCTGGTGCTGCCGGTGGCCGCCGGCAACGGCGCGGACATCGTGGCTCGCTTGCTCGCGCAGCAGATTGGCATGCAGATCGGGCAGGCCGTCGTCGTGGAGAACCGTCCCGGCGCGGGCAGTGTTGCCGCCATCAAGTACGCGGCGAATGCCAGCCCGGACGGCTACACGCTGATCCTGATCGGCAGCGCCAACGCGCTGAGCCAGTCGCTGTACAAGTCGCCACCCTACGACGTGCTGCGCGACCTGGTACCGGTGTCGGATATCGCGAGGACCGACATTGCGATCCTGACTGGCAAGCGGTCGAAGTTCAATAGCGTCAAGGACTTTATCCACGCGGCGCGCGAGCAACCTGGCCGCCTGACGGCGGGGATCAGCCTGCTGGGCACGACCGGGCATCTGATGGCCGAACTCTTCAAGGCCAGGGAGAAGCTGGATTTCTCGATCGTGCCGTTCAAGACATCGTCCAATCTCCACACCTCGCTGATGAATGGCGATGTGGACGTGGCGTTCGATCTCGCGCCGCCAGCGCTGGCACAACTGCGCGCCGGCGGGCTGCGCGCGCTGGCCCATCGGCTCGGGCACCCGTTCGGTCATCCTGCCGGATGTGCCCACGCTGAGGGAACTCGGCTATGAAAACTACGAGATCGTATCGACCATGCAGATCGCCGCGCCAGCACGCACGCCAGCGCCGATCGTCGAACGGATGAATCGGGAAATCCAGCGCGCGCTGGGCCAGTCTGAGCTGCAGAAGCGGTTCCGAGACCAGGGATTCGCCACCGCAGGCGGCACAGCCACGCAGGCGCGCGAGCATGTCGCCGGCGAAGTGGAGAAGTGGCGCAACGTGATCCGAGCGACCCAAATCGAACTGCAGTAAGGCGGTGTATTGCGGTGAAGGCGGGGCGCGGCATATCAGGAGCGACGAGTCACAGGCTCTTCATCGCGCCGCTGGCGGGAAGCGTGTGACGCTACCTCCGCCAATCTGATACGAAAGGCGCAGACCCCAATAAGCGCTACCGTCCCGCCGCTGTCCACCCTCCATCGTGATACCCCACGTGCCTGGCGCACGTGAGGGGGCGCTGCGACTTCTCGCCGGGGCCCACGGCTCCTGCCACGAGATACCGGCTTGCTGCCTGCTGTATTTCCGCGCTCCGCGCCCCCGCGCAGAGTCTGCCAATCAATCCCCATTACAGGGTTTCAGGCCCGCCAAAGAGATGAATAACGCCCTTGCCCGTACCGGAACAACGCTTGACGACAAGTATCAGGCCCAGGAGGGCTGGCTCTACATGACTGGCATGCAGGCCTTGGTGAGATTGCCCATCCAGCAGCGCCTGCGCGACACGGCAGCGGGATGGAACACCGGTGCCTATATCTCGGGCTATCGCGGATCGCCCGTCGGCCGCTACGACATGGAACTCTGGGCGGCAGAGACACTGCTCAAGGAACACAACATCCAGTTCCGTGCCGGTCTGAACGAAGACCTTGCCGCCACGGCGATCTGGGGTGCCCAGTATGTGGGTAGCTTCCCGGGCGCCAGGGTCGATGGCGTGTTCGGCATCTGGTACGGCAAGGGACCTGGCGTGGACCGCTCGGGCGACGTCTTGCGTCACGCCAATCTCGCTGGCACATCGCCCAAGGGCGGTGTCGTGTGTCTGGCGGGCGACGATCACGGCGCCAAGTCTTCCACGGTGGCGAACTTCTCGGACCAGATATTCATCGCCGTCGGGATGCCGGTGCTCTATCCGTCGAACACGCAAGAACTGCTGGACTATGGCCTGCACGGGATCGCGATGTCACGCTTCAGCGGCTGCTGGGTCGGCATGAAAGTGGTCACCGACGTGGTGGAGGGCGGCGGCTCCGTCTACGTGTCGCTGGATTCGCCGCAGATCCGGATGCCAGAATCAGCACGGGACGCCGCTGACATGCTGGAGAGCGACGGATACCATATCCGCAGCGTCGACGCGCCGCTGCCGCAGGAAGAACGGCTGTATCACCATAAGCACCAGGCGGTGATGGCGTACGCGCGTGCCAATGGGCTCAACCGCGTGACCCTGAACCCGGACCATGCCAAGATCGGCATCGTTTCCGCCGGCAAGTCCTGGCAGGACGTGCTCGAGGCCATGGCCAGCCTTGGGCTGGATGAGGCGCGCGCCGCCGAACTGGGTATCCGTCTGCTTAAAATCGGCATGATCTGGCCGCTGGATCCCGCGATCGTCCGCGAGTTCGCGCAAGGCCTAGAAACGATCATCGTGGTCGAAGAGAAGCGGCCGGTGCTCGAGGACCAGTTGCGCGCGGCGCTCTACGGCGGAGCGGCGCCACGCATTGTCGGCAAGCACCAAGCTGGCGGGGTGTTCGATCCGGCGCGCGGTCCCATGTTATTCCCGAACGCCGGGGAACTGAGCCCGCAGCGGATCGCGGCCGTGATCGCTGATACGCTGCACCTGCACAATCCGGCCTGCGGACTAAATTCCCCTCTCGCGCCCGCCGCCAAAGCGGACGCCAGTGGCATGCCATCACGCATGCCGGGATTCTGCTCCGGCTGTCCGCACAACCGCTCCACACGATTGCCGGAGGGCAGCCGCGCGCTGGCCGGCATCGGTTGCCATACCATCGCCGCCCGCGCCAATCCGCTCCGCACCACGACCGTGTCGCAGATGGGCGGCGAAGGTGTCATGTGGCTGGGCCAGCAGGCGTTCACCGATGAGAAGCACGTCTTCGCCAATATCGGCGACGGAACATTCGCCCACTCCGGGTTCCTGGCGGTGCGCCAGGCCATCGCGGCCGGCGTCCCGATGACCTACAAGATCCTCTACAACGGCTTCGTGTCGATGACAGGCGGCCAACCTGTGGAAACGGAACAGCCGCCCCAGCAAATTCTTCACGGACTGGCGGCGGAAGGCGTGCGCAAGATGGCAGTGGTGACCGACGAGCCGCAGAAGTACCGGGATATTTCCTTGCCTCCGGATACGCCCGTTCACCACCGCAGCCAGATGGACGCTGTGCAGCGCGAGTTCCGCGAATATCCCGGGGTCTCCGTCATCCTGTATGACCAGGCTTGCGCCACGGAGCGCAGGCGCTTGCGCAAACGTGGCAAGCTGCCTGACCCGGCGAAGCGTGCCTTCATCAACCCTGCCGTGTGCGAGGGGTGCGGCGATTGCGGCAAGGCGTCCAACTGCATGTCGATTGAACCGCTGGAAACCGAGTTCGGTCGCAAGCGACGGATCAACCAGGGTAGCTGCAATAAGGACTACTCTTGCGTCGACGGCTTCTGCCCCAGCTTCGTGACCGTACACGGGGGCAAGCCCAGGGATCAGAAGGCGAGTAATGGCGGCCCGCGCCAGCCCGAATGGACTCACACGCTGCCAGAACCGGTCATCGCCGCCTTGGCGGATATCCGCAGTGTCCTGATCGTCGGCATCGGCGGGACCGGCGTGGTCACGATTGGCCAGACCCTGGCCATGGCCGCTCACCTGCAGGGCTATTACACTTCGAACCTCGACATCACCGGCATCAGCCAGAAGTACGGAGCGGTGAATTCCCATGTCCGCATTGCACCGCGCCCGGGCATGTTGCACGCCACCCGTATCGGCGCCGGCGATACCAGCGCGCTGGTCGGCTGCGACCTGGTAGTGGCAGCCGGCGACGAAACAGTGTCGACGCTACGCCTGGGCACCAGCCAGGGCGTCATCTGTACGGACCTCGTTCCTACGGCGGAGTTCGCCGGCAACCCGGACTGGAACATCGATGCCGACGTGCTGGTCCAGCGTTTGCGGCATGCCCTGGGCGACGATGTGCTGCTGCTCGAAGGACAGCGCCTGGCGATCGAACTGATGGGCGATGCTATCGCCGCCAACATGCTCATGCTGGGGGCGGCGTGGCAGCGCGGACTGGTGCCCGTATCGCTGGCAGCAATGCATCGGGCCATAGAACTCAACGGGGTGGCTGTGGCGATGAACAAGGACGCGTTCCTTTGGGGCCGCCGCGCCGGGCATGACTTGCAGGCGGTGGAGCGGTTCGTCCGGGAGACACGTGCGCCCGCGAGCCAGGTCATCAATTTCGTGCCGCGGACCAGGCGCAGCGTGGCAGATGTCGTCCGCAGCCGAGGCGAACACCTGAAAGCGCATGGCGGCCATGGGCCCGTGCGGCGCTACGAGCAGCTGGTACAGCGCGTGGCCGATGCGGAACGGCATGCGGGCCTGGGCGATGCGCTCAGTCGTGCTGTGGCGACCAGTTACCACAAGCTGCTGGCAGTGAAAGATGAATGGGAGGTGGCCCGCCTCTATAGCCATCCCGACTTCCAGGCGGCGCTGAGGAACGAGTTCGAAGGAGAGTACACGCTACGCTTCCACGTTGGCGCTTGGCCTTTTTCGACCACGGACGACATGGGAAGACCGGTCAAGGGCGAAGTTGGCCCCTGGCTGATGACCGCATTCCGATGGATGACGAAATTCCGGTTTCTGCGCGGCAGTGTGCTGGATCCCTTCCGGAACAACGCCGAGCGCCGCCTGGAGCGCCATCTCGTCTCCCAATACGAGCGCGATATCGATCGTCTGCTCGACGGCATCAATGCGCAGACGTATGACGTGGCCACGCGCATTGCCGCGTTGCCGGAGTCAGTGCGCGGCTTCGGGCACGTCAAGGAAGCTAGCGCGGCCAAAGCAGGCGAAGCCCGCGCAGCACTGATCGCCGAACTGGAGGGGCGATGGGCAGGGCCTGTACAGCCACAGGCGGTACAGGCCAGGGTGTACGCCGTCACCTGAACACCCGTGCCTCGCCGCATGCATTGCGGTAGTACACGGGCTGGCCAATACGTACGGGACTGCGCGGCAGCCTGCGCACGCCACATCTGGAAATCACGGTACGCGCAGCGTCCCGCACCGCGTAGGTACGCCTGCGCGGTGCCGTTCCGTACGGTCCGACTCACCTGCACGATCCGCAACGGTGCGGCGTGGGCGCGCTCGCACCCGACCTGCGCCGGTGGGAAGCAGCTCCAAGCCTGGGATTGCAACAAGCAGGACAATCGCGCGCCTTCTTCGTTCGACTGTTGTCCCGCCCCGACACAGAATCAAGACGCCCTTCGGTGACCGCCCCGACATCACGCACCGCGGCCCTGGCAGACGGCATCACAGCGGCGACCTGACGGACGTCGCCGAGCCACAAAAAAAACTCAACGAGGAGACCATCAGTATGAGAAGGACGCTTTCTATTGCCCTGGTTCTGGGCGCGGCAGGCAGCACGGCAGCCAGCGCGCAATCCGGTGTGACTCTCTATGGCGTCATCGACGCTCCGATCGAGTATGTCAACAAGATTGCACAAGGTGCACCGTCGGTCGTCAACGGGCAGTTAGTCCAACAGCCTGGTGGCAACCGCTTCGGCATGCCTTCCGGCGGAGGACTGGCGGGCGGACGTTGGGGCCTGCGTGGCACGGAAGACCTCGGAGGTGGCATGTCTTCGTTGTTCGTGCTGGAAAGCGGGTTTGCCGAAGATAGCGGCGCGTCATTGCAGGGCCGGCTGTTCGGGCGGCAGGCCTTCGTTGGCATCCAGAACCGCTTTGGGCAACTGACGCTTGGCAGGCAGTATTCGTCGATGTTCAACGCCTTCTCCAATTTTGCGCCGCTGCGCTATGCGGTGATGTATGAACCGGTTGGCGCGATGCTGGGTGGTAGTGCCCGTTCAGACAACACGGTCAAGTACACCGGTTCGTTCGGCTCGGTAACGGCGATAGCGCATTACTCGTTCGGCGTCGGGACCCCTACCGTTGGCGTTTCGCCGCTGTTAAATGGCGGCGCGGGCGAGGTGCCGGGGCACGCGGGAAACAACGCTGGTTGGGGGGCCGGGGCCTATTACCTGAGCAACGGATTCGGCGTGAGCGTGGCCTACGATGAATGGAATCCGACGATGGTCGTCGGCCAGGCCGGCAAGTCGCGCAAGGCCGGCCTGGCAGCCAGCTACAGCATCGGTCCAGGTAGCATCATGGCGGGCTATCGTTGGGGGAACACAGACTACGCCAACCACGTAACGCTGGCGAAAGAGAATTTCTTGTGGGTGGGCGGCACTTACCAGGCCACGCCGTCATTAGGCCTGACGCTGGCCTATTACTACTGGGACATTAGCTCGGTGCGGGTCTCGCCGACGGCGACGGCCACGAATCCGGCCAAGCCGTGGCAGGTTGCCTTCGTGTCGACCTACAGCCTTTCAAAGCGTACCGATGTGTATCTGACCTCCGCGTACGCGAGAAACGCCGCGCTGAACTTCGACACGTCGCTCACCGGTTTTGGCAGCGGCTACTATCCCACGCCGGGGCAACGCGGCATGCTTGGCGTGGCGTTGGGTGTCCGCCATAGATTCTGAGGCGCAACGGAAGCGGGCTAGTCATCAGGGACGCCGGGACCTTGCGGTGCGGGCGTTGATCCGCCGGGTCCCGGCCGTTGCGATCTGGCGGCCACGTCTTCGAGTGAAGAAGCCGGCCGCCGATTCAGGCCACGAGTATTCGATTTGCCCGACGAGTGACCTGGCCTTGCCAAAGTAACAACACTGCGCTAGTCAGCGTAAGCACCGCACAGGTCATTGCCATGAGCCAGAAGGAGTTCCAAAGCAGCGGGGCCAGCACGCCGGCGATCGGCGCACAGTGTGCTGCGTGCCCCACCGCCGCACCAGGAGTGGCAGGCATACCAGGCCCGCAACCAGCCCCAGCACCATTGGCACAAATATCAGGTAGACCTCGGTCGCGGGGCGCCCCAAGAGATGGATTACAAATTGCGGAGCGGCTGCGACGTACAGGAACATCGCCATCCAGTTGCAGGCATGGGCCACCGTCAGGCGCATAAACCAAGCCGAGCCCAGCACATTGCGGTAGCCGCGCCACAGAGTGGCGACGCGCATAGGCTGACGGCGAATAGGCGGCAAGGTTTCCGGCAGCAGCCGCCCGTAGACCAGCAACATCAGCGCCGCGACCACGGAAAGGAAGGCAAACACCGCCCGCCAGCCCCATATGGACGTCAGCCATCCACCCAGCATGGGAACCAAGGTAGGGCCCAGGCACTGGACGATGCTGGTACGCGCAATCATTCTTTGCGCATCGGCGCCTGAATAGAGGTCGCGGATGATGGCGCGGCACAGAATCGTTCCTAGCCCGGCTGCCAAGCCCTGCACGGTGCGCAGCAACCAAAGCTCCTCAATACGCGTGACTCTCAAACAGAGCAAGGAGGACAGCAGCAGCACCACTAACACGAAATTCAGGGGCCGTCGCCTCCCATAGGCATCTGAGATGACACCATGCCACAGGCACATGAAGGCATTGGCCACAAAAAAGAGCGATACCGTTTGCTGCACGGCGGTAGCCGAAATGCGCAGGTCCTGCTGAATCCCCGTGAGGGTGGGAAACAGGATGTCAGACCACAGTGACACCAGAATACCCAGAACCCCTAGCAAGGGCAGTGCTTGCGCGGGGCTCAGTGGTGGCTTGTTGTCGAATATGTGTTGCATGAGTGGGGAGCGCAATGAATACGTTTGGAACGTTCCGCCGGCCTCTGGCCGGCCTCGTCCTGTAGCGCCGGCAGCGGTTGAGCGGTATCACGCGCCTTGTGGCGGAACCTCTTTCAGGCTGCCGCCAATGGTGCCAATGGCGGTGTGTACGGCACTGACAACTACGACTTCTCTGGTCATGAAATTCTCCGGCTCCGACTCAAGAACAAAGAGCCAGACGCTGCATGACAGGCGAACGCGTGGCGAGGCGCCATGGCACTACCGTGTCAGGCAATGTCAGCCTGAGATGGAACGCAGCATGGCATCCAGCAGGACGTCGGGTGGATTCGCACCGGAGACCGAATGCGATCTGTTGAACACAAAGCAAGGGACGCCATCAATGTGGCGATCGATTGGTGCAGGCGCCGAAATGGTCCTGCTGGCGCTACGCCGGAACTCCGCAAACTGTTCGGCCAAGCCATGGGGCCCCAGTTCGCATTCCAGCCCCAGCCGTTCAAGCACGGTCGAATCACCGATGTCCTCGCCCTCGATAAAGTAAGCCACGAACAGCCGCTCGACCAACCCGGCTACCTGCGTTTCGTTGCAATGGCGGGTTGCATAGGCAACCAGTTCGTGCGCTGACGCAGTGTTTGGCAGTACCTTGATCCGTTCGAAGGCAAAGTCGATACCGACGGCGGTCCCTGCATGCCTGACCTGCGCTCTTCGGGCGGCAACTGCCTCGGGACGGCCTAGCCGGGCAATATAGAACGCCTGGTATGGCAAGCCGCCAGGCGGCGTGTCGGGGCGCAGTTGATGCGAGCGCCAAAGCACGCTCAAGTCAACGTCCGGCCGCATCTCAGCCAGCCGGCTCATGGCAGTATGCAGGTGGCGCTTGCCAATCAGGCACCAGGGGCAGACGAAGTCGAAGTACACTTCGATCGTCAGTCCCGGCCTGGCCCCTTCATGGATGCCCAAGGCGGTTGAAGGGCTACTGTTCATCTTCATGGACGCTTTTCAAGGGAAAAAACTCGAGCACTCACGCACCCGGCCGGGGTCATGCTTAGAATTTGTGGCGCAGGCCGACGGCAACGCCCAGCATCGAGCTTTCGCCCGCGCCAAGCGCGTAGCTATTTCCGAGCGAGAGGCTGTTGGCATAGAAGATCGCGGCGGACTCCATACCCACTCCCGCGTGCTTCGCGTAGGCCGTGGTCAGGTAGATGTCGGTCCGCTTGGAGAAGGCGTAATTGGAAATAAACGCGATCTGCCACGGATTGGCGACGCTGGTGCTGCCAAACTGGTGCTTGACGTTGTCGTAGTTGTACTCGAGCGTCAATCCAAGCGCCGACGTCACCTGGTAGTTCGCACCGATCCAGTAGAAGTCATCGCGCAGGATCTCGCCGCCGTTCTGGTTCTTGGTCTGGCCCCATCGGTATCCACCCATGATCTTGGCCGCACCAAACGCATAGCTGGCGGCAACAGATGCCTTCTTGAAGGTGCCGGTGCCAGCAAGGGCTGGCGTGGCTGCGGGGGCGATGGTCGGATTGAACTGGTCATAGCCGATGGTCGCGGCGAACGCCCCGCCGTTGTAGGTCAAGGCCGTACCGTAGGCGGTATCGCGGCGGAACTGCCCTGGCACCTCGCCGTTGCCACCAAGGACAAACGGTGCCCCAACCGTGGGCGGCAGTGCCAGGCCGGTACCGAATGACCAGTGCGCCAGCGCGGTTACGGGACCGAAAGTGCCTGTGTACTTGATCGTGTTGTCTTCGCGAAAGTTCGCACCCGCCATGACTACCACCGGTTCATACTGGGTCGCGTACGCGGCCGGGGTGAAGCTAGCGAGGGCCTCGAACATCGAGGTGTACTGGCGGCCAAGGCTGATCTGGCCGTATTCGCTCTGCACACCCACGAATGCCTGACGACCGAACAGGCGACCACCTTGCTGCGAGCTGCCGCTATCCAGGTTAAAGCCGCTTTCGAGCACAAACATCGCCTTCATGCCGCCGCCCAGGTCTTCCACGCCACGCAGACCCCAGCGAGAGCCGGACACACCACCGGAATCCAGGCGGGTGACTTTTTGGCCCGGACCGGAATTGAATCCATTCGCTGCCGTCGGTACCGCACCAACATGGTTGGCGAACTCAAAGTTCATGTCAGCGACGCCGTACAACGTCACCGACTGTGCCCCGGCGGCCCCAACCATGCCGACCGACAGCCCAGCAAATGCAATGTGCTTCAATTTCATGCTCAAGTCTCCCCTTTGGTGCAGTTTCATAATTAGTATGTCCAGCCGATGCTCATCTCGGTTACCGGCCGGCCGTCCGCGCGGTCGCGGGCGAAGCCGGCAAACCAAGCCAGGCTCGCGGGATTGGCCATGGTGTCGGGATTCGCCACGTTTTCCAGCGGCTGTCCCAGCAGCAGCTTCTTGATCGGCAGCTCCATCTTCTTGCCCGACAACGTGCGGGGAATGGCTGTCACCTGGAATACTTCGTTCGGTACGTGCCGGGCCGACAGCGCCACCTTGATACGGTCGCGGATGGTGGCCGTCAGTCCTGGCGTCAGTTCAATATCGGGCCGCAGGAC
>NZ_AHJE01000061.1 GCF_000243095.1 Cupriavidus basilensis OR16
GCTCGCCTTCTCCGGCACCAGCCCGCGCGCCCGTGCCCGTGCCTTGTTCGGCGCGCTGGAGGTATGGAATACCGAAGGCCACACCGGGGTGCTGCTATATATCAACCTGGCGGATCACGCGGTGGAGCTGCTGGCAGACCGCGGCATCGACGCCCGCGTCGCCCAGGAAACCTGGCGCGCCATCTGCAACGAACTCGCTAGCGGGCTGGCCCAGGAGCTGTCGGTCAAGCCCGTGCTGGCGGCGGTGGAGAAGATCCACCATCAACTGGCGCAGCATTTCCCCTCGGGCGACCGGCCCAATCCGAACGAACTCGATGACCGGCCAGTCATGCTGTAGCGCTGGCTGTGCGACGCGCCCCCAGCATGTACCACAGCGCGGCCAGCACCTGTAGCGCCACCAGCCCGCCCCACACGGTCAGGTGCGCCGCCTTGGGATAGCGGCCAGCATCGGCGGGCCAGAGATCCAGCGCCAGCCCGATGCCGACCTGGCAGGCAAAGGTGGACAGGAACACCGTCAAGGTCAGCGCGGTGGTGGCGCGCCCGATCAACGCGTCGGGGAAGCTGCGCGCCAGCACCGCGTAGGCCAGGATGCCGCTGGAGCCGAACACGCCGTAGGCTGCCCACAGCAGCGTCGGCGGCAGTGGCACGCCCGCCATGATCAGGCACTGGATCACGACGAAACCGCTCATGCCAACGCCCGCGAAGGTGTAGAGGCTCACGCCGGCACGCTCCAGGTGGCGCGCTGCCCAGCCTGCGCATACGCAGCCGCCCATCATGGCGAAGCCGATCACGGACACCAGGCGAGCGCCCTGCTCCGGCGCATAGCCGGCCACGTCGCGCAGGAAGGCCCCGACCCATAGCGTCTGCACCGCCAGGAAAACACCTTGGTTCAGCAGTGCCAGCGGCACCACGCGCAAGAAGCGCGCATTGCGAAAGACCTGCCACGTGCCGCGCAGTTGCTCGGCAAGGCGCTGCTTGCCGGCGCGGCTGGTGTCGGGGGCGCCGAGCCACAGCAACGCCGCCATGGCCAGCGTCAACCCGGCCAGCCCGTAGCTGACGGTGCGCCAGTCGGTCCACGACAGCACCCAGCCCAGCGGCGCGCCCACCAGGACGGCGCCCATCCCGCCGATCGCCATCACCACCCCGTTGAGCAAGGGCATGCGCGACAGCGGGAACCAGATCGACAGGGCCTGGATGGCGGCGCCCAGGCAAACCGACACGCCCACGCCGATCATCAGGCGCCCTGCCGCCAGCGCGGCCATGCTGGTCGCCGAGGCGAACACCAGGGCGCCAGCCACCGCCACCAGCAGCAACGCCGCCTCGGTGCGGCGCGGGCCAAAGCGGTCGAGCAGCAGGCCGGCCGGCAGCTGGGCGCAAGCAAAGCCAAGGAAGTAGAAGCTGGTCAGCAAACCCAGGTCAGCAGCGCCAAGCCCCATCTCGCGGATCAAATGCGGTGCGAAGCCCAGGTTGACGCCCCGGAAGATATAGGAAACCAGGAAACCAAGCGAAAAGATGCAAAGCACGCGCCAGCGCGCGGCGGCCGGGGCGGGATCGCCAGCCCGTGAGGCAGGAGACGGCGCCGGAGCGGCGCGTGTGGATACATTGGCGGAAGTCATGGCTGCATTGTCGTCAGTCGCCGCGCGCAACACCAACGAAAGATACCCGCCGCAATTGTGAGTAGAATTTGACGGTAATGACCTCCCGACACCCTAAAACCGTCAAGCCCGGCTTGGCCGGCCAGCCCAGCTTGCCCGCCGGGCCGGCTGAACCCGCCCCGCCGCCCGAGCCACCGCGCTCCCAGCGCGCGCCTCACCTGCCCGCGCTACAGGCGCTGCGCGCCCTGGAGGCCGCCGTGCGCCACCGCAGCTTCTCGCGCGCGGCGGAGGAGCTGGCCCTGACCCATAGCGCGATCAGCCACCATCTGCGCGCGCTGGAGGACAAGCTGGGCACCAAGCTGTTCCAGCGCACCGGCCACCTGATGATGCCCACCAATGTGGGCGCGCGGCTGGCCGAACGGATTCGCGACGGGCTGGCTGAACTGGAAGATGGCCTGCGGGAGGCCAGCAACGGTGGCGCCCCGCAGGTGGTGCGGCTGGAAGTCAGCGTCATGGCCGACCTGGCCAACGCGTGGCTGATCCGCCGCCTGCCGAGCCTGCACGCGGCCCTGCCGGGACTGGACCTGCACCTGCGGCTGCACGCCGAGATCACGCCGCCCGATCCGTATTCCGTGGATGTGGGCATCTGGCACCAGCGCGTCGACCTGCCCGGCTTTGCCTGCCACAACCTGATCGAGGACCATGTGATCGCGGTCGCCAGCCCCGCGCTGCTGGCGCGCTACCCTGGCTTCACGCTGGCGGACCTGCCGCGCCTGCCGATGCTGCGCTTCGCCCTGCGGCCGTGGCGCGACTGGCTGGAAAGCGCGGGCCTGCCCGGCACGGAGCCCGAGCGCGGGCCGATCTTCCAGGATGCGGGCATGATGCTGCAATCCGCGGTGGCGGGGCTCGGCGTGGCCACCGCGCGCCTGCAACTCGCCAGCGACTACCTTGCCAGCGGCGAACTGGTGCAGATCGGCACCACCCGCATCCCGTCCAGCCTGCACTACTGGGTGACCTGGCGCGAAGGCAATCCGCGCGAGAAGGCCATCCTGCGGTTCCATGGCTGGCTGCAAGGCCAGGTGGCGCCCGCCGCCCTGCGCGCGCCGCTTGATGCACAGCCCTCGGGCGCCTGAGCCCTAGCGGCCGGCCGCCCGCAGCGCCTCGATGCGCTCGCGCGTGAGCGGATGGGTCGAGAAGAAACTGTCGCCATCGTCGTTGTTGCCGCCCTCCTCCGCGGCGCGGCGGCTACGGCGCTCGCGCTTGGTCTCGCGCTCGCCGGTGGCGGCTGGCGCGCTGGCCGCGGTCTCGCCGTCGGCCTTGGCCGCTTGAACCTCCACCTGCCGGGTGTGGGCGTCTTCCAGCGCCTGCAAGACGTCGGCAAAGGCCGACACCGGCAAGTGGTTGCGCTGCATGACCTCCACCGCATACGCATCCGCCGCGCGCTCATGGTCGCGCGAGTAGCGCAGGGTCAGGATCGCGGCGGGCACGCCCGCCAGCACCGTCGAATAGTCGCCGAAGAAGTAGGCCGCCAGCGCACCCACCGCCGAGGCCTGGAGAATCTGCTGCAGGCCATGGCGCTCGGCCACGTGCCCGGCCTCGTGGGCCAGCACGCCCAGCAGGCCCGGGCCCGTGCCGGTCAGCTTGACGAGTTCATCGGTCACCACGATGGTGCCGCCCGGCAGGGCCAGCGCGTTAGGCCCAAGCCTGCCACCGTGGCGGAACAGGATCTTGTACTCGTGGCCCGGATCGGGCGGGCGCACCAGCGCGGCGAAGTCGGCGCGAATCCGTTGCTGCTCCGCCTGCGGCAGGGCTGATGGCATGAGCAGGCCATGATCGATGCTGGTGAGCGTGGCCTCGCCGAGGCGGGCTTCCAGCGCCGGCGGCACGCTGTGCGCCACCATGCCGGCGCCCCAGGGCAAGACATAGAAGTACCCCAGCAGCAGCGCCGCGGCCAGGCCCAGCACGGACAGCAATGCCAGCCGCCAGCTATTCTGCGCGCGCACCACCCAGCCCTCGCGGTAGCCACTCGCGCCCAGCAGCGCGGCAAAGCCGGCGTGGTCGGTGACCTCGCAGAAAGCGCCGTCGGCAAACGTGACCAGGCGCGGCGCGCGCTTGACCCGTTCGGAGACACGCAGCGCTGCCAGCGGCGCGCGGCGCAGCACCGTGCCATGGGCATCGCGCAGCGTCGCATCGCGCCCTTCGATGGACAACATCACGAGATGGGCGCGCGAAGAGCGGCCGTCGAAGTAAGTGGCGGCTACCGGGGCGGGGGCCGTGGCGTCTGGGAAATCCTGCATCAGGGCCTTGAAGTCGAAGTCAACGAAGCTTGCACGGCGATGGCTGTGGTCACAGCGCGATGTCGATGTCGTACCAGTCCACCGCGGCGTCGCCTAGCGCGCCCACCTGCTGCGTCTCGCCAGCCACGAAGGCATCCAGCGGCCCCGCCGCGAGCATGGTCATGCTCTCGATTCGGTAGCGCATCGAACGCACCCGCGCGAACGGCAGGAACAGGCCCAGCGTAAGCGCGTTGGCGATCATGTTGGTGACGAAGATAAAGAACAGGCGGCTTGCCTTGACCTCGCTGCGAAACGCGTGCGGCGCCAGCGTGGTGTGGTTCCACACCAGGTTCTGCAGCCGCGCCATGAAGAAGGGACCGACGGCCGTCATCGCCACAAAAAAACCGATGACGGCCATGATCGCCGCCACCACCGGCGCGCCCATGCCCGCCCCCATGCCAGCGCCGATCCCGGCGCCGATGCCTTTGCCCAGCATGCCGCCGTGCCAAAGCGGGTGTTGTCATGCTGGTACTGCTTGAAGCGCTGATGCGCGAGCGGCGCCAGCGCATAGAGGGTGAGCACCGTGAGCACCGGCCAGAGCAGGAACACCTTGTAGGCCTGGGCATCGCCCCCGGTGAAGGCGAAGCGCAGGCCGCGGTAGCTGGAGTTCGCCATGCGAAAGCGCAGGGAACGCACCAGCAGCAGCGGAAACACCACCGCCAGTGCCAGGCCCAGCGCCAATGCCAGGAACAGGGAAACATGGCTGGCCAGCTGGAACACCATCGCCAGGCCAAACACGATGGCGCGGCCCTTGAGGATGGCGGAGGCACGGCCGTGGTAATCGAAGCTCGCGCCGTCCAGCCGCGTGTTGCGGTAGAAGTACTGCATCGTGCGAACCTTGGCCCAGGCCGAGTAAATGCCCAGCGTGACAATGGTCAGCAAGGTATTGACGATCCAGATGCGGAAAAACTCGGAGCCCGAGCCGATGAACTCGAACCGCAGAGGACGCACCGTGGCGGCCGGCTGGTCGTATGCCGGCGCGTGGAACGCGTTGTTGTCTGGCTGCATCCTGCTTTCTCCCGTGAATTGTGCAAATTGGCGATGCGCCGGCTAACCGCGGTGCCCGCACGCCGCGCGACGATATCTCTTATCCCGGCATAGCGGCCAGCAATGTATCAGGAATGCAACCAAATCTATCGTATTCGCTGGGCAATGTAAGAAGTTCCCACCTCATCCAACTGGGCGAGAAAGAACCCGGGCCAATGTGAGTCCGGCAGCATTCACCCCCCTTGCCGGCTACGTCTTTTGGCGCCGGCGCACGCTTTCGGTGCACGCGTAGCCCTGCCGCACCTCTCGTCGCCAGGACCGTGCGTGCCAGGACGCACAAGCTGTTTGCCCTGGGAAGTATCACCGCTGCAACCATTCGAACGGTCGTGCGGCGACTGCTCCACCACCCGAATACGTCCTCGCGGATACCCTTTGGAAGGATCCAGGAAAAGGTAGCAAAAGGGAGCAAAGGACATTTTTCACACCCCTTTCGCCGCTTATGATGATCGGGGAGAAGATAACGCATCACTTTTCGCCGCGCCTGCTATGCTGCGGCGCACTCAGCCGCGCCGAAAGCAGTAACGACGAGGAAACACCTTGTTACAATAAACGCAAAATGTAACAAGTTGGCAAAGTGCATTCTTAATAAAATCAGTAGCTTAGAACCCATGGCACGTTCGTCGCTCTTGTCTTCGTTACAAAGAGCAGAGCGACCGAAAAGATAGCCGAAGTCAACAACAAATACGGTACGCCACGGATGCCAGCGACAAGGCGGTGCAAAACCACCAGCCGCGGCATCACGATAATCAGACTTGAACGGGGAGTGGAGCCGTAGCCGTGACAGGGCTTGCTTCGCGGGGAGGTTGAGCGCCGGGCCAGCGCAGTTTTCAGAATCCATGGCCCACGCCGCACACGGTAACAGCAACGCGCCGGTGCGGAGATCTAAACCCCCTTCGCAGTACTTTCAGGCGCGGGCCTGGTTCCAACGGGATGGCGGAACCGGCCCGCCGCACTATCTCGCGGCTTCGGAAGTTCAGAAAGGCTGCGGCTGGGCGACGTGCCGGTCGAACATTTGTGGCTTGGCCGCTCTGCATGCGCGCAGCAAGCCTATCGTCAGAGCCCACAATCCCACACCAGCCACGACATCCACCAGGTAGTGCCCCCCCTCCGTTGGCGTCGACAGAATCATGGCCAGGTTCAGCAGGCATGCGACCACGAACCCGGTGCGGGTCCAGCGCATCGTTTGCACAAAGATCAGCGCCATGGCGGTGTGATAGGACGGAATAGACACCAGCCCCTGCACGTGAGCGAGATCGAATACCGGCATCGCGCCGGCGCGTAATACGCTGAAGTGTGAAACGCTGGCCATCTCGGCGGCGCTTGCTACGCCGAACGAGACGTAGGCCCCGGCGGCTGGCCAAGGGGCCGCGATCAGCAACAGCAGCGTGCACGAGAGCATCATGTTGGACATGAACTCCCGCAAATATTCGGCCCGCCCCGCCAAACCGGTCAGCATGGGAACCAGGAGCAACTGAGCCAAGCCGCTGGCGTAAGCCAACTGCAGAAAAAGAGTCACTGCGGGCCGCGCCCTGACCCAGTTGTAGACCTGCGGCCAGTCAAAACCCAACAGCTTATCCAGCTCGGCCAGCCTGGCATCCACCAGAGGCGGGGCCAATGTGATCATCAAATAGGACAGCACGCTCATGACATTGGTGAAGGCCACCAGCAGAGCGCCGCATTGCGCCACTAGCGCCAGCCGCCGATAGTGCAATCCGCGCGAAGTTGCTGTCACGCGCGGCATGCCTGCGATCAAGCTGAGAATCAGCGCGATGGCGGCAAGCATCGCTACAGCCGTGCCGATGGCGACGACGCTGGCATGGGCCACGGAGCGCCCGCTTGCCGCGAGCCAGACCGAATCCAGAACCAGAAACCCGAGCACGAGCATCCATCTGATGGCATCGCCGCGCGTGAAGACCCTGTTGTCTATTCTCATTTTGCAGCCCCTCCCTGGATGCATCCAGCTGCGCGCCCCGCTCACTCGTCTTTGGCGAAGTACTGGATGCAAGATAGCTTAGTCGGGGTGCCTCCGGCATCGACTCTACGTGGGACTACCAAAGTACTAGGCGCCCAAGTACCGCACCCTGACTGTCGGCGATCTGGGGCAACACCGCCGAGGCGCCATGCCTTCGCAGCTCCGGGCCCGTTTTCACAAATGCAACCGATTCGCGCGATGTCGGCGATCTGTGTAAGGCATACGCAACTCATCCATCCTGATGAGTCGGGCCCGCGTTCTGGCTCGTGAAAAGTACGCCACGCGCTATCTTGTCCATCCTTTGGACTACGACTTTCGCCGTTATTGAGAATCCCTCGCACTTTCGTTCTCATCGAAACATGCCACTGCTGGTTCTACCTCCCCCCCGCACCAAGTACTGCCGGAGATACGCATTTTCAGAGATGAAACCATTTGCCCCCCTGCCGCCGGGATAGCGCTACCGCAAACCGTATGCCCGCAACGGGAAAGCGCACATCCGGGACGGCAGCGCTGGCTCGGAAATATGCCGCATACACCTCACTGGACAAGCGCAAGGCTCTAGAACTTCGCATTTCGCGAGCGAGGACATACTGAAGCACAAAATTCGCAGGACGACGCGCAGTAACAGGGAAGAAACATTCTGTTACACACTTGCGTCGGCAAGCAACGCGCTCATCACTGTCCCTGCTAGCGAAATCAATGACTTAGCAGCCCTGGCACG
The DNA here is from genome assembly GCF_000243095.1 of Cupriavidus basilensis OR16. Taxonomy (GTDB): domain Bacteria; phylum Pseudomonadota; class Gammaproteobacteria; order Burkholderiales; family Burkholderiaceae; genus Cupriavidus; species Cupriavidus basilensis_D. Next base: position 7,672 of record NZ_AHJE01000061.1, read on the forward strand.
TTCGTCGCGATTATGCTTCGCAGAACATGTGATCGGACTAAAGCCGCAAGCCAGACCACAACAACCGGCACCGTCTTGCAAGCGCAAAGTCCGACGACAAGATGATAAGGAACCCGCAAGCCCAGGCGGGATCAGGGGAGGGGCTCAGGCGCAGGGCCGCGCCAGATAACTACACGGCCCAGGCAGGACAGGCATGCGAAAGCTTGCTTGCCCGATGATAGGCAGTTGCAGTCATTTCAGGCGCGGGTCGATCCGTAAATGGTCAGGATCGACCCGCGGCACCTGCGCAAGGCGCGATCCACAGTCCGTGACGCGCCGGATGCGGGTGCTCCGGCTGGCATTGCCCGTCGGTAGGGTTCCTGAAGTCAGGTGGGGATGGGAGGTCCGCCATGCGGGTCGGGTCCGGGGAGCTTGTCGGCATTGTGCCGACGTTCGATTTTCACCCTCGTTCGTGACAAGCTGGCATTCGTGCTTAGCCATGTGCGGTGATCGAGCCAGGCCCAATGTGGCCCGGGTCTCGCGCGCCATGCAACCGGCAAACTGAAGACCCTCCATTCCTGAAGCCGCGATGTGCCTGGATCGGGCATCGCCCTTCAAGAAGACCGCGAATTAGAACAAGTCCGGAACGGACACTAGCTCGCAACAAGAAGAAGAGATCGGGGGAGGGTTATATGACCGCGTACGTCAATCGTCCGCTGCTGTATCTGTCGCAGCATCACGACGCCATGCGTTGCAGGTTCCTGGCACAACAAGGCTGGAAGCTGATCTTCGCGTCAAACCAGCGAGAGCTCGATGCACTCGCCCAGGACACGCAGCCCATCAGCGGGCTCCTCGATATACACAGTGGCTTCAGCGACGCCGAACTCGAGTCGTTCGAGCCTTGGCTCGCTCAGCCGAACATGAGTTGGGTCGCCACTGTCACGAGCAAGGAAGCGCTCTCGAATTCAGCCCGCCGTTTGCTCGGGCTGCACTTCGTCACGCGGTCGGCATGGTGCAGTTGCGCCAGGAGGCCTCGCATCCACCGCCCCCGGCGAGCGGCATCGACGGCATGATCGGCAGTTGTGCTGCCATGCAAAGCCTGTTCCGCGGCATAGAGAAAGTCTCCAGATGGGATACGCCAGTGCTCATCGCAGGCGAATCGGGCACGGGCAAGGAGCTGGCCGCCCAGGCGATCCACCGCGCCTCCCGGCGCGCCGGGCAGCCCTTCGTGGCGGTTAACTGTGCGGCCATTCCCCCCACGCTGCTCATGTCAGAACTGTTCGGCTACGAGCGCGGCGCCTTCACCGGCGCCCTCAAGCGCAAGCCCGGGCGCATCGAGATGGCGCACGGGGGCACCCTCTTCCTCGACGAGATCGGAGATATGCCGCTCGAAAGCCAGGCCAGCCTGCTGCGCTTCCTGGAAACCGGCTGCATAGAAAGGCTGGGCAGCACCGAGTCGATCACGGTCGATGCGCGCATTGTGTCCGCCACGCACGTCGATCTCGACGCGGCAGTTGCGGCAGAACGCTTCCGCGGCGATCTCTATCACCGCCTGTGCGTGCTGCGCATCAAGCAGCCGCCGTTGCGCGAACGGGATGGCGATATCACGCTGCTGGCCGAGCATATCCTGAACAATCTCCGCTCGCATTCCCCGGACCATATCAAGGGCTTCTCGCCAGCAGCGCTGCGCGCTCTCAGTGCGCACGACTGGCCAGGGAACGTCCGCGAGCTGATCAACCGTACCCGGCATGCGGCAGCCATGTGCGAGAACGGTGTCATCACACCGTGCGACCTGGACCTGCAACCACCGCCCGAAACCCGCCCCCTGACACTGGCGGAAGTGCGCGAGGCGGCGGAGCTGAATGCCGTCAAGGAGGCCTTGCAGCGGCACCACGAACGGCTCATCGACGTGGCCGCGGAGCTAGGGATCTCGCGAGTCACACTGTTCCGGATGATGCGCGAGCACAGGCTTCAGGTGAGAAAAGGCGGGTTGGGCATGGTTTGCCTGCAAGGCTAGTCCAACGCCAGGAAGCGCGTCAGTACAGGAGTAGAACCATGTCGCCCAATGCCTATCTTGAAATGGCGCAAACCGAAGCCGCTCACTGGTGGTTCCGCGGCCGCCGGGATATCGTCGCGGCCACGATCAAGCGCCTGCGTTTGCCGACCGATGCGTCCATCCTGGAAGTGGGGGCCGGCACGGGCGGCAATCTCGCCATGCTTGCCCGTTTTGGCAAGGTGAGCGCGGTCGAAATGGATGCCACCGCGCGGCGAATCGCCGAACTGAAGACGGCAGGCCAATTCGATATCCGCGGCGGCAGGTGGCCTGACGATATCCCATTTTCCGCGCCGGGCTTCGACCTCGTCTGTTTTCTGGATTGCCTCGAGCATATCGCCGAGGATACGGCCTCGCTTGTGAGCGCACGGCGCATTCTGAAGCCGGGCGGCGCAGTGCTGATCACCGTGCCAGCCTATCCGTGGCTCTGGAGCAAACACGACGAATTCCTGCACCACCAGCGGCGTTACAGCCAGCAGGCGTTGCGCGCAACCGTCGGCGCAGCGGGCCTGGAGCTCGAGCGGATATCGCACTTCAACGCGCTGCTGTGCCCGTTCGCCATTGCCGCACGGCTCAAGGACCGGCTCAGCGGCAGCCCGGCCTCGACGGGCAGCGCGGTGCCCGCAGCCCCGCTCAATGCCCTGCTGCACCGGATATTCTCAGCGGAACGGCACTGGCTCTCGAAGTCCCCCCTGCCCTTCGGCATCTCCCTGCTGGCCGTTGCCCGGCTGCCGTGAGCGCACGAATCGCTCGCGCCGGCACAACCCGGCTCATGCGCTTCGCCTTGTCGGGTGTCGCAGCGACCCTGCTGCACGTGACAACGGCCTCGACACTCATCGCCTGGGACTTAGCCTCACCCATGCTGGCCAACGGTGTTGCCTTCATCACGGCAACGGGCTGCTCCTACCTGCTCAATACACTATGGAGCTTCTCGAGCCGGTTGCACCGCAAGAACCTCGCGCGTTTGAGAACCCCGCCAAAGAACAGCAGCACCGAAAGCAGTGAAGCATAGCCGGGTACCTCCACACCAAGCACAATCGTGCGCGCGATGATGAAGATGCCGTACCAGAAAGCGATGGTGGCAATCAGGAATCCCAGATACGTCCATACCCGCAACGGCAGCGTGCTGAAGCTGGTGATGCCCTCCAGGGCGAGATTCCACAAACGCCAGCCGGAGAACTTGGAATGCCCGGCATTGCGCGCCTCACGCTCGTAGGGCACGATCACGGTCCGATAGCCGACCCAGGCGAACAAGCCCTTCATGAATCTCCTGCGCTCCGGCAACTGCTTGAGCGCATTGACGACCACGCGGTCCATCAGCCGGAAATCGCCGACGTTCTCCGGCAGCTTCAGCTCCGACAAATAGTTATGCACCCGGTAGTAGGCCAGCGCCGCCGTGCGCTTGATGAACGAATCACACGAGCGACTTGCGCGTTGTGCGAGGACCACCTCGGCCCCCTCGCGCCAGCGCGCAACCAGGACGGGAATCAGGCTTGGCGGATCCTGCAGGTCCGCATCGATCGGAATGACCGCATCGCCAAGCGCCTCGTCGATCCCCGCGGTAAGCGCGGCTTCCTTGCCAAAATTCCGCGTCAGGTCGATCACCCGCACGCGCGCATCCCGCTGCGCGATCTCGAGCAGCTTTTCCAGCGTGCCGTCGTTGCTGCCATCATTGACGCAGACGATCTCGAACGAGGCCGCCTCGATCGATTCGAGCACTGGCACAACGGATTTGAAGAACCCTGGAATCGCATCGCGCTCGTTAAAAAACGGCACCACCAGAGAGATCTGCTTGCTATTGTTTTGATCGATCATGACCCACCTCCCCCCACCCGTGTTTCTTTGTTGTGGCACGGTTCCGCGTTCTGCGCTCGTTCCGTGCGGATTCGACGGACTACATGAAACAGCGTTGCCAGGATCGAAAGCGGCATGAACTGGAATCCGATCTCCTGGACAACAAGCAACCCGAGCAGTGGCGTGAGCCAAAGGACGAGTAGCAACTCCTTCTCCCAGCGCACCCACCCGCGCTCAATGGCATAGCCAGCAAGCCAGAGGATCACGAAACCGAGAAATGCCAGGTCGTAGTCGTAGAGATAAGGACTCAGCATCAGCGTGGCCGCCATCAAGGCGCTCGCCCGCAGCGGGAAACTGGCCGGCCTGCACCAGGCATAGATCACGACACCGGCGGCAATGCCCGCCACGATGGCGTGAACGCCATAGGAGAGCGCGAGATTGCCGCCGAGCAATCTCACCAAGGCAAACGCGGTCAGCATCCGGACGAGCTTGGCCTCGCCGCCCTCCACCGCGAGGCGCGCCATATCCGCATTGCCGAGGAATGAAAAAAGGTACTCCGTGCCGAACACCAAAACGCTCAAAGCCAGCAGCGTGACCGAAGAAACCATCATGGCTGCCAGCGCCTTCCAGGCGCGGGCACAAACCAGTGCAAGCGGGAACAGCAACGCCAGGTGCGGCTTGATGGTCAGGATTCCCATGACCAGCCCGGCAGCAACCGGGTGACGCCGCACCATCGTCAGCGAGAGCGCAGCCAGACCGGCGGTGAGCAAGGCATTTTGCCCCGTCGCGCACACCACGGCGATACCGGGGAAGGCCATGCCTGGCAGCCATGCGCCGCGCCATGAAGCAATGCGGCTCCCTGCCCACAGGTAGAGCGCGCCGGTCGTCCCGAGAAAGGCCCCATATGCAGCGCCAAATGAAAGCAGCGCCAGCGGGCTAACCAGCAGCAGGAAGCTAGGCGGGTATAGCCACGGAAGCGTGCCCCCGGCGGAGGCAAGGGCCGGCATCGCAGCGATCTCTACCAGCCGCAAGGTGGCATCATCGTAGGCACCCGTAGGGTTGCCGTTCATGGCAAGCTGTGCGGCGCTCCAGAAGGCGACGAAGTCACCGCCGAACAAGCTCGCATGGCCTTGGCTCGACAGACAGGCACGCCAGATCCAGATGGAGAAGAAGATAGCGTAGGCGAGGAGCGCCACGGCAGAATACAGGCGCACCCGCTCGGAGTTCAGCCAATGCTCGCGCGGCTCCTGCTCGCCATCGACTGCAGCAGCGGCTCTCATCATGCGCATGTCACGCTCCCTGCCACCTGGATTCCCACCCGCCGCAGGATCGCGCCGGCCACCAGGACCAGGATCACGGGACCGATCTGCGGGAGCTTCATGAAGGGATTGAGAAGTTCGTACAAGGGCAAGAACCACACGACTACCAGCAGTTGCTGCTCGCCGCGCAGCCATCCGCGCCTGAGGCAGTCGCTCACCATGCCAACAATGGCAAGCCCCATCCAGGTCAGTTCATAGCCATGAAGATATGGGGTCGTCAGCATGGTGGCCGTGGCGAGTATGGCGACGCGAAGTCCTGCGGGAGTCTGCCGCAACCAGACATAGAGCAGGCCACATATCGAAAACAAGGCAACCAGGCCCTGGGCGAGATAAGCCTGGGCAATGCTGCCCCCGGACAGACGCACCGCCGCAAACGCTGTCGGCGAAATGAGCCACCCCTGCGGGCTATGCTCGATCAGCTGCACCCGCGCCAGTTCGGCAGCGCCAAGGAAGGCCGGGATGGTCTCCCAGCCAAACGCCACCACGCTGGCGCCAAGCAACGCGAGTGCGGTCACGACCGCAGCGGCGAGGGCCTTCCATGCCTGTGCCGCGATCAAGGCAATGGGGAACAAGAGGCCGAGCTGCGGCTTGATACAGAGCAGGCCAATACAAATGCCGGCGAGCACCGGGCGCCTCTGCAGCCAGCACATCGAGAGTGCCGCTAAGCTGGCTGTCAGCATGGAATTCTGCCCCAGCAAGAGGGTCAGCAAAACCCCAGGAAACGCGACGATCGGCAGCCAATTCCCAGACCTCCAGCTCGTTGCGGAACCAAGCAACCTTAGCAGGGACGTTACATAGAGATACGTAGTGCCGGCTGAGAAGAGGAAATAGCTGACCGGGAATGGCAGCAGCGCCAATGGCAGTACAGCCAGCAGGAATGTCGGCGGATAGAGCCAGGGCATAAAGAAATCGCCGCCCGAGCCCTGCGAGCCGAACGCCGCCATCACCGGCGCCAGCGACTTAAACACATAGGCATCCTGCGCAGCCCCTTGCAGCGCTAGATAGGAAGCGCTCCAGAATACGGAAAAATCCACCCCGGGACGCGCCGCACGGCCGCTCATGAAGCCGTTGCTGGCCCATCCCCAAGCAACGACCAATAGACCGAAGAACACCAGCACGACAATGCTGTAGAAGCGAACCCGGTCGAGGCCGAGCGCGCCGGACCGCGGGGATTCCTTGCCTTCGCGCGTTCTGGCCCTCACAATTCGCTCCTGTTCTTGCCCTCGCCTTGGCGCTTTTCTCGTGCGTTGAAAAAGGCGCTACGCGATGCTGGTTTGCCTCTGGCTTCGACGCGCTATTTGCCGAGCATCTTTAGCTGCTTCCTGGCACGCGCTCTCAGTTTCTCTTCGGGTGCCGTGGTTTTAGTCTTGTCTGAATTCCAAGATTAAACAAGCGCGCCCGCTGCCCGAAAACACCGCGTTTTACGGCTTTCCAGGGCAATAAAAGTCCAACGTTTCAGCCTTGAATCACGAGCGAATAGCTGCCAGAGCCAGGCCTGGCGCCGAGGACGCGCCAGATCTCCCCAAGACGGGCTGCCATTTGACGTTTCTCGCCGGAAACATGCCACCTGGAGCCAGGGCCCAGCTTTTGCCTATGGTTTGGCATGCGGCTCCAGGACAGCTCCAAGCTGGATGCCGAAGAAGCAGAGGCAAGCAGCAAAGGCGCCGAAGCCCGAAGACGAATCAGCTAAATGAACATACGCCATGACCGCTGACCGACAACACGCCGTGCCCGCTGTCCATCTGGAGGCCGCAAGGACTATCTGGATGGACGGCACACCGAATCGCCTGCCAGGACTGCCCTCGCATACGCTAGTGAAGGGCATGCTGGACGGGATCCGGATTGCGGCCACGCTTAGCGCCGCCATCTCTCGGCTTTGTCGCGAACACAAGGGTGGCCAGTGGCCATTCCACGCCTTCGCAATCTGCGGCCCCCCTGCGCAACGAACAACCCTCGCCCGTAGTTGATTTTCATTGCATCAAGTTTTTTCCCAACACCGAAGGAGATTGTCATGAATGCCCTGATCAACAACATCAAGCGCTTCGCCAACGATGAAGATGGCGTCACCGCCATTGAGTACGGCCTGATCGCAGCGCTGATCGCCGTCGTGATCATTACTGCGGTCACGCTCGTCGGCACGCAGCTCGCCACCACCTTCAACAAGATCGGCAATTCGCTCTCGTCGGCCAACGGCTAAAGCGCCGCGGACGGGCCCTCCGGCCCGTCCGCGCCCCGGTTCGGCCAATGCGGAATTCACGATGGCATACGGTGGGAAAGATGGCCTCACAACACGAGCATCCTGCCCAATCCAATGATCCATGACGACACGGCGGACATCATGCCAAAGCTGATACGTATGTTCAGGGACCTGCATCTTGAGCAATCCGGGGTCACTTCCATCGAGTACGCGTTGCTGGGAATTCTGATCGCCGTTGCCATCCTCATCTCGGTCCAGGCAGTTGGCAGCAGTGTGTTGGAGCTTTACCAAACGATCGCTTCCGCGATCACGGCTTGAGCAGGAACGCCAGGCCCGAATAACGGGCCGGCACAGACATAACAAGAACGTAGAGGGAACATCATGCTAGCCCAGTCCGTCCTACCGCAATGCGTCGGTCCATTGGTGATCGTGCTGGTGCTGACCGCAGCAGCCATCGATGCGCAGCATCGTCGCATACCCAACTGGCTGACCTTCGGTGCGTGGCTGCTCGCGCTGCCTGTGCAGATCATCCTGCACGGCTGGGGCGCCGGAGCGCTGGCCTGGGCAAGTGGCTGGCTCACCGGGTTCGCCCTGTTCCTGCCCCTCTACCTTCTGCGCGGCATGGCTGCCGGCGACGTCAAGTTGATGGCCGCCGTGGGTGCCTGGCTGGGCGCGCCGATGGCGCTCGAGATCGCGCTGGCTACCTTCGTGGCCGGTGGGGTGTGGGCACTGGCACTGACATTGTGGCGTGGACGCCTTGGTCAGCTGCGCCGCAACCTTGCATTGATGCTGACGTCGTTCGGTCGGGTCAGGCCTGCGCTCAGCCAGGACGGCGGCGCCAGCACCGAACCGTCATGGTCGGTTGGGTCGCTGCCCTACGGCGTGGCCATTGCCGCCGGCACGCTCGGGGTGCTGTTCGCCTCCGTGTGACGACAGCCATTTGCCATGCGTCATCCGAACAAGAAACCGGACCAGACACTGAAATTGGACTTGCAAGGCTGCACCAGCCAATAAACGGGGGGAGCAATGATCGAACACAATACATCGGGAACTGCCCAGCGGGCGCCCACGCCAGGCTTGGCTGCCGACAACCCGGACGATGCCGGGCGCGAGCAGGTGCATCCGTGGCATCCCGCGCCCAGGACGGTCGCCGACACCGGCATCGACGTCACACTGCTGGTGGGACTATTGATGAAGGCGGCCTACCTGCATCGCAGCGCCATGCTCACCCAGCTGGCCGATACCCTCAAGTTGCCCGCCACGGTGACCAACGAGATCGCCAGCATCGCGGTGCGAGAGCGCATGCTGGAGGTGGCGCACCGCGGCGCAAGCGACCTTGACGTACGCTTCCGCCTGACCGATGCGGGGTATGCCAGGGCCGCCGAACTGGTTGCGCGCAGCAGCTATGTCGGCGCGGCACCGGTCACCCTCGACGCGTATCTCGCCGCCGTGCAGCGTCACTCCGTGCGCCAGGCATCGGTATCCAGGGAAGATATGACTGCTGCCTTCGGCGACCTGGTCATCCCCGCGCAGCTGCTCGACGAGGTGGGCATGGCGGTCAATACCGGCCGGGCGCTGATGCTGTATGGCCCCGCCGGCAGCGGCAAGACTTACCTGGCACAGCGCCTTGGCAAGCTCCTGCCAGGTGCGGTGCCGGTACCGCACGCGATTACTGTCGCCGGCGAGATCATCCAGGTCTTCGACCCGCTCGTGCATGTCCCGTTCGATGCCTCCGATGCGCCGCTGCAGCAGCGCTCGGCGGATCGCCGCTGGACGATCTGCCACCGCCCCGCCGTCTTGTCGGGCGGCGAGTTGACCCTGTCCATGCTGGACCTGCGCTACGACGCCATGGCGGGCTTCTACCAGGCGCCACCGCATATGAAAGCCAACAATGGCATCTACATCGTCGATGACCTTGGGCGCCAACTGGTAGGCGTGAGCGAATTGCTCAACCGCTGGATTGTGCCCCTGGACCGCGGCGTCGACATGTTCTCGCTGCAGACCGGTGTGCGATTCGCCGTGCCGTTCGATGTGTGGCCGGTGTTCTCGACCAACCTGGATCCCCAGCAACTGGGCGATGAGGCATTCCTGCGGCGGCTCGGCAGCAAGCTCTTCATCGGCCCCTTGTCGAGCGACGATTACCGCGAGGTGTACCTGCGCGCCACCAGCGACGTCGGGCTGGAAAGCACGGAAGCGGCATTCGACTTCCTGCTGGAGGGGTTGCACTTCCCCAGCAGGACACCACTCCTGGCCTGCATTCCACGTGACCTGCTTGTGCTGGTGGCGTCCAGCGTGCTCTACCACCGCGGTCCGCCACAGGTGACGCCGGACGCGCTGCGTGGCGCCTGGAGATGCTACTTCGGTGCGCATGCGGTACCCGAATCCACGCGTCCCTCCGGCACGGGGGTCGCATGGCAGGCCGCGCTTCAGGCCGCCAGCTGAGTGCCGGCATGCTGTCTAACGAACAACGCTAAGGGGAGTCATCATGAAAAACGCTCGAGCAATGCTGATGCTGTTCATCGCCCTGGTCGCGGGGGTCGCGGCAGTCGTCTCCGCCTCGCGATGGCTGGTGCAGCAATCTTCCAGCTCTCTCAAACAGGTCGTGGTAGCAACCAGCGACCTGAATCTCGGACAACCGCTGACCAATGCGCAGCTGAGCATGGTGAGTTGGCCAGCGGGAAGCGTGCCGCCTGGCGCATTTGAGGATCTCAAAGCCCTGGAGGGGCGCGTGGTTCGCACCAGTGTCCAACGCGGAGAGCCGATTCTCGACGCGAAGCTCGCTCCGCTGGGCACCAAAGGAGGACTCTCGGCCGTGATTGGCCAGGGCAGGCGCGCCATCACCGTGCGCGTCAATGATGTGGTCGGGGTGGCGGGCTTTGCCCTGCCAGGCAATCACGTCGACGTGATTGTCAACACCAACGAGACCGAGGCCAAGGGCGCGGGCAACGGCAGCATCTCCAAGATCGTGCTGGAAAAGATCCTGGTGCTGGCGGTAGCCCAGCAAGTCAGCCGCGACGACACCCAACCGAAAGTCGTCAATGCCGTCACGCTCGAGGTCACGCCCGAACAGGCGGAGAAGCTCGACGTCGCCCGCAGCGTGGGCACCCTGTCGCTCGTCCTGCGCAACCAGGTCGACGTGGCCGCGGTCAGCACCGGCGGCGCCACCAAAATCACATTGCTCGGCACGCCACCGACGGAACAGCCCGTCAAGGTGGTCACGGTCAATGCCCCGCGCGCGCCAGCAAGACCGCGTCCGCTCGCAGTGACACCGGCCAGGCCGGGCCATTGCATCGGTGTGCTGGCCGGTGTCCAGGGCAGTGTTGAGTGTTTCTGATGGCCAGGGTGGCCACCCAGCAAGATTCTATTTGGCAACTCCAGGCGTGATGTACAGCCTCTCCGGGGGGAGATACGAAATGAACAACGTCAATACGGAAGTCCTGAGTGGCGCCCGAGCTATTGCGCTCGCAAGCGTCGCGGGTGCAATCCTGTGCGTACCGTTGGGTGCGGCTGCCCAGGTGGCGGTCGAAGCCGGCGCCATCGCCAAATCGACCACTGCGGCGCCAGCCAAGGCGGCCATGGGCGCGCCTGCCGGCGGCCCGGTGCAGATGACCATCAGCATGGCGCCCGCGCCTGCTGCCGCTGTCCCCGCGGACAGTCGTGGGCCGAATTGCACTGGCGCGATCCGCAACGAGAGCAATATCATCGTGCCGGTCGGCAAGTCCTCGCTGATTCCCCTGCCGGAGCCGGTACGCAACCGCACGCTCGGCAACCCCAATGTGGTCCAGGCCACCATGGTGTCGCCGCAAACCCTGTATGTGCTCGGACGCAGCGTCGGCACCACCAACATGATCGTGCAAGGTCGCAGTGGCGGCTGCAGCATCATCAACGTGGTGGTCAACGCAGATGCCGGCGGGCTCCAGACCTCGCTGACGCAACTGATGCCCGGCGAATCACAGATTCGCGTGCTGACGGCCGCTGACAACCTGGTGCTCTCCGGCAGCGTCTCGAACGCACAGGCCGCGCAACAGGCCATGGAGATCGCCTATGCGTACGCGGCGGCGGCGCAGGGCGAGGGCAACAAGAAAGGCGGCGTCCTCAACATGCTGTCTGTTGACACGCCGCAGCAGGTCATGCTTGAGGTCAAGGTGGCCGAAGTATCGAAGACCTTGCTGAACCAACTCGGTTCGGCGGTCAACCTCCAGGGCGGCTTCGGCTCTTGGAGCGGTGGCCTGGTGACCTCGCTGCTGAGCGGCGCGTCGGGAGCCATCTTCGCCAACAAGGCGAACAACCGGCCCTTCAACGTGTCCGTCGATGCGCAGAAGAATGACAGTCTGGTGAAGATCCTGGCCGAGCCGAACCTGGTCACCATCAGCGGCCAGGAAGCGAGCTTCCTCGCTGGCGGCAAGATCTATATTCCGGTGGCGCAAAGCAATGCCCTCGGTGGTGCATCCACGATCACCCTGCAACAGGAGGAGTTTGGCGTTGGCCTGAAGTTCACGCCGACCGTACTGGCAAACGGGCGCATCAATCTCAGGGTGGCCCCCGAGGTCTCCGAACTCTCGCCCACCGGCGCCACGGTCAGCGGGAGCAGCCTGACAGGCCAGACCATCCTGCCTTTGATCACCACCCGCCGCGCTTCCACCACCGTGCAGATGCGGGACGGAGAGAGCTTTGCCATTGGCGGCCTGCTGCAAAACAGCGCGCGTGGCTCGCTGAAGGCATTGCCGGGCGCTGGCGAAGTTCCCGTGCTGGGCACGCTGTTTCGCAGCACGTCTTTCCAGCAGGACCTGACCGAACTGGTGTTCATCATCACCCCGCACCTGGTCCAACCCATGCAGAGCGCATCCTATCCGCTGCCAACCGACAGCTTCTCGACACCGAACCCGCTAGCGCTCTACCTGATGGGCAATATGGAAGGCTCCGGCAAGAAGACTGACGCACCGAGCCCGACGCCCTCGCAACCTGTCCCGGCAGCGCCCGCGCCGGCAGCGGTCCCGGCTGCGCCCGCCCAGCAGGCACCAAAGGCTCCGCTGAGCATGGTTCCGGCAGCCAAGCCGCTGGATGACGCACCCGTCATCTCCCCGCCCACGCCCCTGGCGAGAGCCGCGGGTGTTCCGCCGGCAGACGCGGCCGCCATGCGCATCGCGCGCATCGAAGCCACCGCGGCACGGCTGGCGCAGGCGCGCGCCGCTACCGGCGCCAGCCCCACCGGCCTGGCGCCGGACAAAGCCCGCTCGGCCGAAACACCGAGTGCCAACTGAGCTGCCGAAGCGTCCGTCCACGAGGAGAACCACCATGAACAAGAACCTGAAGTACGCGCGCCGCGCCGCCGTCACGCTGGCAGTGCTTGGCAATCTGACCCTGTCTGCCTGCATGACATCGACGCCAAACTGGGACAAGCATTTTGGCGAGGCCGTTACCACCGTGACGCGGTCCCAGATCATCAACCCCGACGCGCCCGCGGGACTGCCATCGGTGAGCGGCACCGATGGCAAGACCGCCGTGGCCGCGATGACCAACTACGAGCGCTCGCTGATTCGCCTGCGCCCCGCCGGCACAGGTGCTGCAGGTGGCATGGATTTCGGCGCCGGCGGCTACGGCGGCATCGGCATGGCGGGCGGCGCGGGCACGCGCTGAAATCGGTCTGCTTGGGGAGAATCATCATGTCCAAATCAACGCTTCGCAGGACCGCGCTGCCGAGCCATCGCGCCCGGCAGCGCGGGGCGGTAGCGATCATCGTTGCGATCGCGCTGGTCATGCTGGTCGGCTTCCTCGGCCTGGCACTCGACCTGGGCAAGCTCTATGTCGCCAAGAGCGAGCTGCAGAACGGCGCGGATGCCTGCGCGCTGGCTGCCGCTCGCGACCTGACGGGAGCGACGCCGCTCACCGTCTCGGAAGCGGCGGGCATCACCGCCGGCTTACGTAACATGGCATTGTTCCAGAGCGAGTCGGTACAGCTGGTCGCCGACCAAAGCGTGACATACAGCGACGCATTGGCCGACCCCTTCCTGGACAAGAACAGCGTCAGTTATCCGCTGCCCACCATCAAATACGTCAAATGCTCGGTCAGCCGCGCCGGCATTGCCAACTGGTTCGCCCAGGTGCTCAACTTCCTGCCGGGTGCCAGTATCGGGCCCGCAACCGTCGCCTCGTTCGCGGTGGCGACCACCGGCTCGGCACAGACGACCTGCGCCATCCCAGTCTTCGTCTGCAAACCCAGCACGATCAGCCCGCCGCAGCCCGCCTACACCGTCGGGCAGTGGCTGGTGACCAAGCTCGACGCCAGCAACAACGGCACCTACGGGGCGGGCCGACCTGGGCGGAGGCAACAGCGCCAGCCAGATTGCGAAACAACTGGACGGCGCGGGACAGTGCAACCTGCCTGCCCAAGGGACATTGATTGGATCTGCCGGCAACAAGGCATCGCTGGCGGATGACTGGAACAGCCGCTTTGGCATCGTCAAAGGCTCGAAAGTGCTAGGCGTGACCGACTTTACGGGATTCACATACAACGACAAGACCTGGACCGCAAAGAACAGCGCTTACGACGGCAGCTCCGTGGATACATCGGGCAATACGCAACCGAACTTCCTCGCCGCACGCAAGGCCTATCGCGCCTATCAGGGCGACTCCGTTACCGGACTGAGCACACAGGGCAATGCCGCCCCCACCGCTTCGTACCAGAGCGGCGCGGACCGTCGCCTCGTGCTCGCGCCGATTGTGGACTGCTCCGGCTTCGCCAACCCCGGTAACCATAGCGCGCCAGTACAAAGCTGGGCCTGCCTGCTGATGATCGAGCCCATGCAAACCGGCGGAAACATCGACTCCGTTCGGCTCGAGTACCGGGGCGACTCCAGCGCGCCCGGTAGCCCCTGCGCGACGCAAGGCATCCCCGGCGCAACGACTGGCGTAGGACCGCTAGTGCCGGTTCTCGTGCAATAGGAGGAGATCATGAAGACAAGAAAAATGCTCCTGGCGCGCCATCGCGGGGTGGCAGCCGTCGAGTTCGGCATTCTCCTGGTCCCCATGCTGCTGATGGTCTGTGGCGTGGCCGAATTCGGGCGCGCCATCTACCAGTTCGACACCCTGACCAAGGGCACGCGCTCCGCCGCCCGCTACTTGTCGCAGTTCTCTCCGCTGGATGTCAGTTATCCGACCGGGCCGGCGAAATGCCTGGCCGTCTACGGCAATACCAGCTGCTCGGGCTCCGCGCTCTCCACCGGTCTCACTACCTCGATGGTGGTGATCTGCGATCGGGTCGATGCGTCAGGCTGCCCCGGCATGTCATTCGCCGACGTGAGCACCTACGACAACAGCGCGGGCACGGGCACGCCGGCCGGCACGATCAACCTCGTCACGGTAAAGATCACCGGATATACGTACTCGCCCATCCAGACCTTCATCAATGCAAGCGGATTGACCTTCACCGACATCGCCACCGTCATGAGGCAAGTGCTATGAAAACGCGGCTCCCCTTCTTCCGGCCTGCGCGGCAGCGCGGCGCGACTGCTGTCGAGTTCGCCTTGATAGCCGGCATCTTCTTCCCCCTGCTGATTGGCATCGTGGAGATATCCCGCGTGCTGTTCTACTGGAACACCGCAGCCGAGGCGACACGGCTCGGCGCGCGCATGGCGGTCGTCTGCGACGCCGACGACGCGATCATCAAGACCAAGATGCGCTCCCTGTTGCCACTGCTCAGCGCCGCCAACATCCAGCTCAACTATCTGCCAACCGGATGCGACTCCGATGCGGTCACCGCGCGCGGCACCTGCCAGAGCGCAACCGTCAGCATATCCAACGTCTCGGTAAGAACGTTCATCCCCTTGCTTCCGATCACGCTGACCATGCCACCCTTCACATCCACGCTGTCCCGAGAGAGCATGAACTCGTCAAGCGGCGGATCGGTTTGCAGCTAGATTGCCCGAGACTGGAGAACGCACCATGTTGAAGATTCTGATCGCATCGGAAGATGCCCAAAAGCTTGACGAGATTTCCCGCCTGTGCGCGGGAATCGGGAACTTCCAGACCATGTCCTTGCAGGAGGGACCGGCGCGGTTCCCATTCCATGGCAGCCAGATGCAGTTGGCGGACCTCCTCATCATCGAGCAACCCATTGTCGGGGCCTCGCAGATGCATGGCATCGAAGCCCTGCGCCAGCAGCACCCCGAGCTGCCTTGCATTCTTGTCACGCTCAACCCAAGCTCCGACTGCCTGATCAAGGCCCTGCGCGCGGGTGTGCGCGACGTCCTGGCGTGGCCGCTGGAAAGGGCGCAGCTGGCGGAAGCGCTGCGGCGGGTGGAGGCCAGCCATGTGCCCAAGAGTCGCGAGATGGCGCAAGTGATCTCGTTCATCTCATGCAAGGGCGGTGCGGGCACCAGCTTCCTCGCCAGCAATCTCGGGTATGCGCTTGGCGCCCAGTTGGGAAAGCGCGTCCTGGTAATCGACCTGAACCGGCAATTCGGAGACCTGACCTACCTCGTCAGCGACAGGACGCCGCCCTCCACGCTGCCGGAAATCTGCGGTCAGATCGAGCGGATGGATGCAGCGCTCCTTGATGCGTGCCTGACGCATGTCGAAAGCAATTTCGACATCCTGGCCGGTGCCACCGACCCGATCAAGGCAGGCCAGATTCAGAAAGAGAAACTCGAGTGGATACTCTCGGTGGTCCAGCCGGTCTACGACTTTGTGATCGTGGACATCGGGCAGGCGGTCGACCCTCTGTCCATCGGACTGCTCGATCGCAGCGATCGCATCTGCGTCGTCGTCGAACCAACCATCGCCTTTGCCCGCCCGGGACGCCGCTTGCTTGATATCCTGCGCGCCCTGCACTACTCGGCCGACAAGGTCCACATCTTGCTCAATCGCGCGGGCCGCCGCAATGCGCTGGCCCGCTCGGCCCTGGGCGACGTGTTTGGCATGAAGATCTTCCACGCGCTGCCCGACGAGTCCTCGGCGGTCGACGAGGCCATCAGCCACGGAGAGCCGGTCGCGAAATCCCACAAGCGCAGCGCCATCGCCAAGGCGATCCTGGCGCTGGGTACGCTGTTCGTGGCCACATCCGGGGCGGAGCGCCGCGCGCAACAAGAAACCGTGTCGCCGTTGCGCAAGCTGATGCTGCGCACGCGCGCAACCTGAGCCACCGAGTTCCTGATTCCCTTACCGGAGATCATCATGTCAATCCGCGATCAGCTGTCGAGCCCAAGCCAGCCTGCCTTCATCGCCAATGGCCATGGGGCGATCCAGTTTCCCCCGACCCCGGCGAACTACCGCTCGTTCAAGCGGACCATCCATGAGACGGTGCTGGACCGCGTGGAACTGGAACGGCTGGCGCGCTACCCCGGTCAACACGGCGAAACAGACCTTTGTGGAGCGGCGTGGCAAGCTGGAACTCACCGATGTCACGTTCTACGATGATGCGCACCTGATGAAGGTCATCGAGAAGATTGTTTCGCGAGTCGGCAGGCGCATTGACGAAACCAGTCCGATGGTGGACGCACGGCTGCCGGACGGTTCGCGCGTCAATGCGATCATTCCGCCCTCCGCCATCGATGGTCCCTTGCTCTCGATCCGCCGGTTCGCCGTCAATCCCCTGCAGGTAGCCAACCTGGTCGAGCTCAAGAGCCTCACGCCGCCGATGGCGCAACTCCTGCAGGCGCTAGCGCACGCCAAGGTCAACGTGCTGGTGTCAGGCGGAACCGGCAGCGGCAAGACCACGCTGCTGAACATCCTGTCCGGTTTCATTCCGGAGAGCGAGCGCGTGGTCACCATCGAGGATGCCGCGGAACTCCAGTTGCGCCAGCCGCACGTGCTGCGACTGGAAACGCGGCCACCGAATATCGAAGGCAAGGGTGAGATCACGCAGCGCGCGCTGGTGCGCAACGCGCTGCGCATGCGGCCCGACCGCATCATCCTGGGCGAGGTGCGAGGTGGCGAGGCGCTGGACATGCTCAATGCGATGAATACCGGCCATGAGGGGTCGTTGACCACCATCCACGCCAACACGCCACGCGATGCGCTTACGCGCCTGGAGAACATGGTCAGCATGGCGGGCCTCAACCTGCCACCGAAGGCAATCCGGCAACAGATATCCTCGGCAATCACCGTCATTGTGCAGGCGTCCCGGCTGACTGACGGGCGCAGGAAGATAGTCAGCATCCAGGAGATCACAGGCATGGAGGGCGAGATCATCAATATGCAGGAGATCTTTACCTTCCAGCGTACCGGCGTAGCCCAGGATGGCACGGTCAACGGGCACTTCCGCGCCACAGGCGTGTACCCGAAGTTTGCTGAACGACTGCGCGTGTTCGGCGTGGGCCTGCCCGACGAAACCTATGACCCGGCAAAGCGCTTCGACGTCTGAATCGGCCATCGGCACAGAGAATGCGGGGAGAAGAAAATGAGCTTCATATTTTATGCCTTCATCATCTTGTTGTTCGCTGCGGTGGTGCTTTGCATCGAAGGCGCCTACCTCTGGTGGAACAATTACCACGGCCCGGCGGCGAAGCGGATCGAGGCCAGGTTGCGGTCGCTGTCGGCCGGCGGGCAAGTTAGCGCGCAGACCCTGTCGATCCTGAAGGGGCGCATGTTAAGCAACACACCGTTGCTGCAGCGCTGGCTGCTGATGCTGCCTCGCGTCGGCGGGCTCGACCGATGGCTCGAGCAATCCGGGAGCACGTGGTCGGTTGCGCAGCTACTCGGCTATTGCGGGCTGGTCGCGCTGTGCACGCTGGCGCTCGTGCCGCTGCTGCCCGTGCCACTGGGACTGGTGATCCTGGGCGCCTTGCTGGTTGGCTCATTGCCAGTCTGGCATGTCATCGCACTTCGGCATAAACGCCTCAAGCAACTGGAGACGCAATTGCCCGATGCGGTCGACATGATCAGCCGCGCGCTACGCGCGGGGCACTCCTTCTCAGGTGCGCTGGGGATGGTGGGGCAGGAGGTGAAGGACCCGATGGGCCGCGAATTCAGGACTACCTTCGAGGAGATCAATTACGGAGTCGCTCTCGACGAGGCAATGACCAACATGGCAATGCGAGTGCCAATCAACGACTTGCGCTACTTCGTGATCGCGGTACTGATACAGCGCGAGAGCGGCGGCAACCTTGCCGAGATTCTCGACACGATCGGCAACCTGGTGCGTGAACGCCTGAAGCTGTTCGACAAGATCAAGGTGCTGTCGGCAGAGGGGCGTCTCTCGGCGTGGATACTGGGCCTGCTCCCGTTCGGCACCGCGGCGCTGATTCTCGTGGTGAATCCGGATTTCATGACCGTGCTATGGCAAGACCCGATGGGCCTCAAGATGGTCGGGATGGCGCTGGGGGGAATGACGCTCGGCGTCTTCTGGATGCGCCGGATCATCCGTATCCGGGTCTGAATGTGCGCGACCCAGAAATAAGCAGAATTCTCGATTCCGGAGGCGATCATGCAAGGTGTCCATACAGAGCAGATCCTGATGCTGGTTCTCATTTTTGTGGCGGCGTTTGGCGCGGTGTTCGGTCTGCTGCTGACATTCGCGCCGAGCCGGGCCAGCGCGAGGATGGGGCAGATAGTCGGTACGACCACGGGGGCGGGCACAGGGCAGGACAATGCCTGGATCGACAACCTGGTGCGGTGGGCCAAGCCCGTGTCCCGCCTGTCGTTGCCCAAGGAGGGTTGGGAAGGCTCGCAAATGCGCGTGCGCTTCATGAACGCTGGCTGGCGCAGCAATGCTGCGCCGCATCTCTACTTCGCCGCCAAAACGGTGCTGGCCATCGGCCTGCCCATGCTGGCGTTGGTGGCGGTGAGCGGCCTGCAGGCGTTCCAGGGGCAGTACCAGATCGTCGCGCTCCTGGCGGTACTGGGCGCGATTGGTTACTACCTGCCCAATGCCGTGCTATCGCGCAAGGTGGATAACCGCAAACGCGCGGTGTTCGAGGAGTTTCCGGACGTGATAGATCTGCTCACGGTTTGCGTGGAGGCCGGGCTCGGGCTCGATGCGGCGCTGATGCGCGTGGCGGACGAACTCGCGCTGCGTGCGGGTACTGTCCGACATGCTGCGAACCAAGCGCCGCATGCGTGCTGAGGAACAGGCCGCGAAGATTGCACTGAAGCTATTATTCCCCTTGATCTTCATGATCTTCCCCACGCTGCTGCTGGTATTGCTCGGCCCCGCATTCATCCAGATCTACCGGGTCTTGCTACCGACCATGTCCGGCCAGTGAGCTAGCTAGCCTCACCTGACTGGACGTCGCTCCCTCGATTGTCTCCCGGTGCAACGCCAGGGAGCCAGTCTTGCCCGGACTTTGTCCGGGCGTTTTTGCTGGCGGCACACATAGCCAGCATGCCTGCCGGTGAGGGGCGAGCGGCGCGACGCGCCCATGGCGCTTGACCTGTTCTTCGCGCGCATGAAGAATACGGGCAGGCCCCTTGCCGTCGACGCGTCGGCATTTCGCATGGAGACCCCATGAAGCTCCGCATCCTCAGCGATTTGCACCTCGAACACGACACACCGGCGGCGGTACCCGCCTGCGCCGCCGACCTGGTGGTGCTGGCCGGCGATATCGCCAATGGCCGCGCCGGCGTCGACTGGGCCGCGCGCACCTTTTCGGGGCCGGTGGTCTATGTGCCGGGCAATCACGAGTACTACGAGAGCGCCTTCGAGCAGGTGGACGCGGAGATGGCGCAGGCCGCCGGGGCGGCGCCGCATGTGCGCGTGCTCAATGGCGAGGTGGCTTGTTTCGACAACCTGGCAGGCGAGCCGCTGCGCGTGATCGGCACCACCTGGTGGACCGACTACGCGCTGTTTGGCGCCGGCCGGCGCGAGGAGTCGATGCAGCTCTGCGCCGGCGTGATGGTCGACCACCGATTGATCGAGGTGGCCGATGGCAATGGCCAGCACCGCCGCTTCACCGTGGCCGATGCCCTGGCGCGGCACGAGGTGGCCAGCAACTGGCTGGCAGCGCAACTCGCCAGGCCCTTTGCCGGCAAGACGGTGGTGGTAACCCACCATGCGCCGGATCTCGGCAGCCTGGACCCGCGCTTCTCCCACGACCTGGTCTCTGCCGGCTTTATCTCGCGCCGGCCGGACCTGGTCGCGCAGGCCGACCTGTGGGTCCATGGCCATACGCATACCGGTTTCGATTACTCTCCCCGCAGCAGCGCGAAGACGGCCTGCGAGATGCCCAGTTGCTGATGCGCGACTTCTCCCGCATCCGCGTTGCACCGGATTTCGAGGAGCGCTTCACGCCCGCCACGTCGCAGGCGCTGTTCGCGGATTCGGTAGCCTGGCTGGCCGAGCGGTTCCACGCGCCCCACGACGGCCAGACCGTCGTCATCACGCACTTCGCGCCGTCACCGCTGAGCATCAGCCCCAAGTTCGCCGGCTCGCACCTGAACGCCAGCTTCGTCTCCGACCTGCGCCAGGAAATCTCGGCATGGCAGCCCGCCCTCTGGGTGCATGGCCACACCCATGACAGCTTCGACTATCAACTGGGCGCCACCCGCGTGGTGTGCAACCCGCGCGGCTATATCCGCCGCAAGACCGGCGAGCCGGAGAACCCGTCCTTCGACTGGTGCTACACGGTGGAGATCTGAGCCTTTCCCGCGACTGCGCGCCTTCGGCTGGTACTGCCGCCCCATGGACTTCCCATAGGCAAAAACCCCCGCCGGCTCGCGCCAGCGGGGGTTTTTGCTACTACAGGTACAGCAGGTCGCCGTTTGGCAGGCCGGCAGATTTACATCATGCCGTCCATGCCGCCCATGCCGCCCATGCCGCCCGGCATTGCCGGAGCCGAGTCATCCTTCGGCATTTCGGCAACTGCGCAGTCGGTGGTCAGCATCAGCGACGCGACCGAAGCAGCGTTCTGCAGCGCGGTGCGGGTCACCTTGGTCGGGTCCAGCACGCCCATTTCCACCAGGTCACCGTACTCGCCGGTGGCGGCGTTGTAGCCGTAGTTGCCCTTGCCTTCGATGACCTTGGCCACGACGACCGAAGCTTCTTCGCCAGCGTTCAGCACGATCTGACGCAGCGGCTCTTCCATGGCGCGCAGCACGATCTTGATGCCGGCGTTCTGGTCAGCGTTGTCGCCGGTCAGGTTGGCGATGGCAGCGCGAGCGCGCAGCAGGGCCACACCGCCGCCGGGGACAATGCCTTCTTCCACGGCTGCACGGGTCGCGTGCAGTGCATCTTCCACGCGTGCCTTCTTTTCCTTCATTTCGACTTCGGTGGCGGCGCCAACCTTGATCACTGCAACGCCGCCGGCCAGCTTGGCCACGCGTTCTTGCAGCTTTTCACGGTCGTAGTCCGAGGTCGCTTCTTCGATCTGGGCACGGATTTGCTTCACGCGTGCTTCGATCGAGGCTGCGTCGCCGTGGCCGTCGATGATGATGGTGTTTTCCTTGCCGATCTCGATGCGCTTGGCTTGACCCAGTTCTTGCAGGGTTGCCTTTTCCAGCGTCAGGCCGATTTCTTCAGCGATCACTGCACCGCCGGTCAGGATGGCGATGTCTTCCAGCATGGCCTTGCGGCGGTCGCCGAAGCCCGGAGCCTTGACAGCAGCGGTCTTCAGGATGCCACGGATGTTGTTCACCACCAGGGTCGCCAGGGCTTCGCCTTCGACGTCTTCAGCAATGATCAGCAGCGGGCGGCCCGACTTTGCCACTTGTTCCAGCACCGGCAGCAGGTCACGGATGTTCGAGATCTTCTTGTCGAACAGCAGGACGAACGGGTTGTCGAGGGCGACAACTTGCTTTTCCGGGTTGTTGATGAAGTACGGCGACAGGTAGCCGCGGTCGAACTGCATGCCTTCCACGACTTCCAGCTCGTCGGCCAGCGACTTGCCGTCTTCCACGGTGATCACGCCTTCCTTGCCGACCTTGTCCATCGCTTCAGCGATCAGCTTGCCGATCACTTCGTCGCTGTTGGCGGAGATCGAGCCAACTTGCGCGATTTCCTTGCTGGTGGTGGTGGTCTTGGTCAGCTTCTTCAGCTCTTCAACCGCGTTCACCACAGCCTTGTCGATGCCGCGCTTCAGGTCCATCGGGTTCATACCGGCGGCAACGTACTTCATGCCTTCGCGCACGATCGACTGGGCCAGCACGGTTGCGGTGGTGGTACCGTCACCGGCGTTGTCGCTGGTCTTGGAAGCCACTTCCTTGACCATTTGCGCGCCCATGTTCTGCAGCTTGTCCTTCAGCTCGATTTCCTTGGCCACGGACACGCCGTCCTTGGTCACGGTCGGGCCGCCGAAGCTGCGCTCCAGCACCACGTTACGACCCTTCGGGCCCAGGGTAACCTTGACCGCGTTGGCGAGAATGTTCACGCCTTCGACCATCTTGGCACGGGCGGCGTCGCCGAATACTACGTCTTTAGCTGCCATGTTCTGAATCTCCTAAATCTGTACGAATGAGGTGCGTGGATTACTTGTTCACCACAGCCATGATGTCTTCTTCGCGCATGACCAGCAGTTCCTGGCCATCCACCTTCACAGCCTGGCCGGCATACTTGCCGAACAGCACGCGGTCACCCACCTTGACGTCGAGGACGATCGAAGCGCCCTTGTCGTCCTTCTTGCCGGGGCCCACGGCGAGCACTTCACCTTGATCAGGCTTTTCGGCAGCGTTGTCGGGAATCACGATGCCGGAAGCGGTCTTGGTTTCATTGTCCAGACGCTTCACGATCACGCGGTCGTGCAAAGGACGCAGATTCATACGGACTCCTTGGTACAAAAAGTGATTTTAGGTTCACAAAAATGACCGCCAGCACTGACGGCCAGCAGAATTAGTACGCTGGGAGAGGTCTGTTAGCACTCATGCCCAACGAGTGCTAATTATAGGGACGGGGTGTGGTGTTTTCAAGTCGACGACTTGATACGTGTTTACCCTGGAATTGTGAAAATCGTTATGGGGGCTGGCCGTCGAGACTCACACAACGTTGAACCCGCCAGGGCATTGGCGACGAGCATGTGACCGACAACCCGTTACAAATCAACAGGTTGCGTCCACGTAGACGCTCGTTGCACGAGGGCCAAGCCAGCGCCTCCGGCGCGAGTCGACGGCATCGCGAAGAGGTCGGCACGGCAAGCCGGTTGCGCCCGAAGTTCATCGGACAGCGGGGCAAAACGCCCTTGGCGTAGTCGACAATGCCACCCAAGCCAACCAATAATGGCCACGGCGCTCGAAGAAGTCGCCGAGCTTGCAATAGCCTTGCGCCTAGACGTTACTATCCCGCCGCCACGATCACATGTGCCTGAATTTTGCCGGCCACCGGGCCTGCGCCATGGCGCTTGGCAATCGCCTCCGTCGCTCGTTCCGTGGCGAGCTGAAGCAAGCCGGCGTCGCGCGCCTCGATTTCGTTGCGCAGTGGCGTTCCCAGGCAATAGGCGCTGGCGACGTCGCGTGCCGAGGCCGCGCAACTCACCTTCTCGCGTGTCTCGATCTCGATGTCGGCGAACCCTGCGCGGCTCAACTCCTCTTGGATCAGTGCGATATCGTGATAGCCGTGCGGCGTGCGGGCGAGGAATCTCGGAGGGTCATGCGGAAATACGGTGGCGACGGCGTTGGTGACATCGTCGGCAAAGGCGTTCTCTTCAATGCGATCCCAGACATTGAAGAAAAAGCGCCCGCCAGGCCTCAGCATGCGACGCGCCTCGGCGTAGCCGACGACCCGGCTGGGAAAAAACATCGTGCCGAACTGGCAGCAAACGACGTCGAACGAGGCATCTTCGAACGGCAGGTCGAGCGCGTCCGCCTGCCTCCACTCGACACGGCTATCGGCCCCCTGCCTAGCGGCGGCATAGTCGAGCATGGGCTGGTTGAGGTCGGTCACCACATAGCGCGCGCCAGCGCAGAGTTTTGGCGCAAGCGCCCGCGTGACCACGCCGCTGCCGGCATGACCACGCCGCTGCCGGCCGCCGTTTCAAGCACCGAACCGGGCGATGTGGCTGCGACAAGCTCCGCCAGGTCGGCGGCATAGGCCTCGAAGATCAGGGGGACCATCAGCGTGTCGTAGAACTTCGGGATCGAGCCCGAAAACACCTTATCGCGCTCAGTCATGATATCCCCTTGACAGCTCTTAATGGCGCCTAGACCAGCCACGCCAACGAGTCCCCCGCCTGGTCGGGCATTGGCGACCATGCGCTATGATCGCCGCGCATGCCAGCCTCGTCAACGTCGTCCAGCGATCTTTTCCAACAGGCTTGCCCTCGTGGCAGCGCGGTCGCGGTGGTGCTGCGAATGGCGGCTAGCGGGCTTGCAATCTCAGCCGCCGTATGGCCGATATGGGTCGGGAAAATCCGACCAGGTTGCGGCGGGCAGAGGTCCCTTCCCGGCCATCTTCAGATGGTTGGCCCATGGTTGCGCAGAGCCATTCCAACGACAGCTCCGCCCAGACAACCGCCTTTCGTCTTCCGGCACTCATAAACGCGGGGAGCCCTCCCCTCCTTGCAGCCCGGCGAGTCGCTTCAACGAGCGCTTGGGTTGCGCGATCACGAAACAGTGAGAATGGCCTTTGGCTCGAGAAAGGCCTCGAGCCCAAACGTGCCGTACTCACGGCCGATACCAGATTGCTTGAAGCCGCCGAATGGCGCGGCCGGTTCGTGTGCCAGCGTGTTGACTAGGACTCGACCCGCGTCGATTCGCCGTGCGAGCTCGCGCGCACGCTGGTCATCCGCCGAAAACACGTATGCTTGCAGGCCGTAATTGGTGTCGTTGGCGATAGCGATCGCGTCTTCAGTATCGCGGTACGCGATAATCGACAGCACCGGACCGAAGATCTCTTCGCGGGCAATCGCCATCTCGTTGGCCACATCGCTGAAGACGGTCGGACGCACGAACCATCCTGCGTCAATGCCATCTGGCCGGCCTTCGCCTCCCGCGATCAGACGCGCGCCTGACTCGATGCCAATCCGGATATAGCGCTGCACGCGTTCCCACTGCTTCTGGCTGACCATTGGGCCGACAGTCGTCCGCGGATCGCGCGGTTCTCCTGCTTGCGTGCACGCCACTTCTTGCTGCACCCGCGCTTCGAATTCCGCGAGCCGCTGCTGCGGCACCAGAATGCGCGTGCCCGCGATGCACGCCTGGCCGCTATTCATGAAACCGGCCTGAATCACGAGCGGCACCACCTCGTCGAAATTCGCGTCGTCGAGCACGAGCACCGGCGACTTGCCGCCAAGTTCGAGCGTCACGCGCTTCAACGTCTGCGCACCCGCGCGCAGAATCGTCTTGCCGACCTCGGTCGAACCGGTGAACGACAGCTTTGCGACATCCGGATGCGAACTGATCTGCGCGCCGACCGTTTCGCCGCGTCCCGTCACGATGTTGAACAGGCCCGGCGGCAAGCCGGCTTCGTGCAACGCTTCGGTGACGATGCGCGTCTGGATCGCGCTCATCTCGCTTGGCTTGATGACGGCCGTGCAGCCCGCGGCCAGCGCGGTGGCGAGCTTGCCGCAGATGAAGCCCGCGTTGCTGTTCCACGGCGTGATCAGACCGGCGACACCTAGTGGCTGCATCACGATCTCGGCAATACCCGCGCGACGCGTGAACGCATAGTCCTGCAGCACCTTCGCCGCTTCGAGCAGCACGTTGCTGGCATGCTGCGCCATCCAGCGGCCGCGCGATATGGGTGCTCCATATTCCTCCGTGATCGCCTCGTACAGTTCGTCCTCTTTGGCGACAACAGCTTGGTGCATGCGCTTGAGCATGTCGATGCGCTCGCTCTTGCTGGTGCGGGAAAACGCGGGAAACGCGCGCTTTGCTGCGGCGATCGCATCGCGCGCGTCTTGCGCATCGGCCAGACGCACGCGTCCAATTACCTGCTCGGTCGCCGGATTGAAGAGGTTGAACAGTTCGTCGCCGTGCGGTGTGACGAAGGCGCCGTCGATATAGATTTTGTCGATGATCTGCATGGCTGCTCCCAGAAGACGTACCAGACCGCTAAAGATAGACCCGATGCATTGCGCCGACTAGCCATACAATACAGCATGTATAATTGAAAAATATCGGATAATGAAGACATCGGGCTTGGCCGAACTAGAGGCGGTGCTGGCTGTCGCGCGTCACCGCAGCTTCCGCGCGGCCGCGACGGATCTGGGCATGTCGACGTCTGCGCTCAGTCATGCCGTGGCGGCACTCGAAGCGCGTATCGGCGTACGGCTCTTCAACCGCACGACGCGTAGCGTGGCGTTGTCGGAAGCCGGCGCGCAGTTCGTCGACAGCGTTGCGCCTGCGCTCTCCACGATCCGCGTCGCGATCGAGCAGGCCGGCAGCTTCCGTGACACGCCGTCGGGCACGCTGCGTATCAATGCGTCAACCGGCGCGGCCAGGCAGGTGATGCCGCTCTTCATCGAATTCCTGCAGCGCTACCCGGAGATGAAACTCGATCTGGTCACCGAAGGGCGCCTGATCGATATAGTTGCCGAGGGCTTCGATGCTGGCATTCGGCTGACTGAAACGGTGCCGCAGGAAATGATCGCGGTGCCGTTCGGGGACAGGCAGCGCTTTGCCGTGGTCGGCAGTCCAGCCTATTTTGCGCGGCAAAAGCCGCCGCGCACGCCGGCCGATCTGAACGCACACCGCTGCATCCGCTCGCGCATGCCGAGCGGCGCGATCTATCAGTGGGAGTTCGAGCGGCACGGCGAAACGTTGCGTATCGATGGCAAAGGCGCGCTGACGCTCGACGAGCCAGGCCTGATGCTGGCGGCGGCGCGTGCCGGGATCGGTCTTGCATATCTGACCGAGTGGAACGTCGCCGCGGATCTGGAAGCTGGCACGCTGGTTCGTGTGCTGGCAGATTGGACGCCTCCTCTCGACGGCCTCTGCCTGTACTATCCGGGTCGCCGCCACGTGCCGGCCGGACTGCGCGCGCTGATGGACATGATCCGCGAACACGCCGACGCGCGGCGGGCGCGCCGGCCGGACAAGGGCGACGGGTTCAACGTTGAGTGACGCGCCACAGTGATGACGGCTGGCCGTATGGCGGAATCTTTATTCGCGCCTCGCTCGATTTCGCTGGAGTGCAAGTTACCCATAGCCCACCTGCACATACGTGGGCAATCGGGTCATGGGCATTAGCCGCAACAGGCTACGCAACCGTCGGCCTTTCCCTCTTACTCTTACTCTTACTCTTCCTCTTCCTCTTCCAGTACGAGGCGACGCCCCCCATTCAAAACTGCATGGCAAGCGTACAGAAGCGTTGATTTACGGGCGCGCCGGCATGGCTAAGAATGGTCACACCAACCCATCGCCAACCGATCCGGAGCACATCATGTCCCAAGCCACCATGCAGGCCCTTACAGTCGAATCCGCGGGCGCGCCGTTCACCGCCGCCCGGCTTCCCAAGCCGGTGGCCGGCCCCGGCCAGGTGCTGGTACGCATCATGGCCAGCGGCGTCAACCCGCTCGACACCAAGATCCGCGCCGGCCAAGCTGAGCATGCCCGCCACCCCTTCCCCGCCGTGCTGGGCCTGGACCTGGCCGGCGTGGTCGAAGCCGTGGGCGCGGGTGTGACGACCTTGGCCCCCGGCGACGAAGTCTATGGCATGACCGGCGGCGTGGGCGGCCTGCAGGGCTCGCTCGCGCAGTACGCGGCGGTCGATGCCGACCTGGTCGCGCGCAAGCCTGCCGCGCTGTCGATGCGCGAAGCCGCCGCCTTGCCGCTGGTATTCATCACCGCCTGGGAAGGACTGGTCGACCGGGCGCGCGTGCAGCCCGGGCAGAAGGTGCTGGTGCATGGCGGCGCCGGCGGCGTGGGGCACATCGCGGTGCAAATCGCCCGCGCGCTCGGGGCGCAAGTGTATGCCACGGGCTCGGCCGCGCAGAAGGCGATCATCGAAGGCTATGGCGCCACCGCGATCGACCACGCGACGACATCGGTTGCGCAGTACGTCGACCAGTACGCGGGGGGCGAGGGCTTCGACGTGGTCTATGACACCGTGGGCGGCGCGGTGCTGGACCGTTCTTTTCTGGCTGCGCGCACCTATGGCGGCCATGTGGTGAGCTGCCTTGGCTGGGGCACGCACGCGCTGGCGCCGCTGTCGTTTCGCGCGGCCACGTATTCGGGCGTGTTCACGCTGATGCCGATGCTCACCGGCAAGGGCCGCGCGCACCACGGCGAGATCTTGCGCGAAGCGGCGCGTCTGGCCGATGCGGGCAAGCTCTCCGTGCGCCTCGATCCGCGGCACTTCGGACTCGATAACGCCATCGATGCGCACCGCGCCGTCGAGACCGGCACGGCCAAGGGCAAGCTGGTGGTAGAGATCGCCAAGGACTAGCCAGCGCGGCCCAGGCGCTCGAAGGTGGCATCCAGGAAGGCGCGCAGCCGTCCCAGGCGGCGCAGGTCGCGGTGATAGCCCACCCAGACATCGCGCCCCGGCGGCGCGTCGCCCATGTCGATGGCCTGCAGCCCGCCCAGGCGCTCGGCCAGCACGCAGGGCAGGACAGCCAGCCCCGCGCCGGCCGCGCACAGCTTGGCCTGCGCCTCGCGGCTGTTGCTGCCGAATGCCACCTTGGCGTTAGGCAGCAGCTTGCGCATCCAGGCCACGTCCGGCAGGTCCGCGAAGCCCGCGTCCAGCGTCAGCAGCGCATGGCCTTCGCCGTCGCCCGCGCGCGGCGGCGCCACGCCGGGCGCGGCGTAGAGCGCGTAGTCCATGTGCATCAGCTTGCGCTGCACGATATCGGCCTCGTCGAACGCGCGGATGCGAAACACCAGGTCGGCCTCGCGGCGCGCCAGGCTAAACAAGCGCGCATCGGTGACCAGTTCCACGGCGACGCGCGGATGCGCGCGGATGAAGTCCGCGATCACCGGCGTCAGCATGTGCACGCCAAACCAGTCGGACGACGAGATCCGCAGCATGCCGTCCAGTTCCCGCGCCTGGCCGGAGAGCTGGCGCTCGAAGGCGATCGCAGCCTCCTCGATACGCTCCGCGTGAGCGAGCACGGCGGCGCCTTCATCGGTCAGCAAGTAGCCGTCGCTGGTGCGCTGGAACAAGGCGTGCCCAACGGCATCCTCCAGCGCCTTGAGCCTGCGCCCCATGGTCGGCTGGGTCTGCCCGATCGCGCGCGCGGCTCCGCCCAGGGTGCCGGCCCGGGCAATTGCCAGGAAGACCTTGATATCGCTCCAATCCATCCGGGGCATGTGCTGACGTTAAGTTTGGAAGGTGCCGGGCTCAGCGCGGCGAGGCAACACACAGGCGGCTGCGCGATGATGGCACGGCGGTGTGGCGGGAACAATAGCCGGCGCGCGGGCGGGCCGCCATCCCGTGAACGTCAAGCGGAGGACGCCTGGTCTTCCAGCACCCAGTAGTCGGGCGCCTCCAGGCTGGGGCTGCGCAGCACCATCGTATGGCCGCACTGGCGGCAATGGTAGACATAGGCGGCGCCGTCCTGGGACTGCGCATTGGCGCGCGCGGCTTCCAGGTCCTTGTGCGGCGGCAGGTGTCCTGGCCTGCCGGCCTGGCGCTTGCATCGCTCACACGGCAACATTGACTGACCTCGTCTTGATAGTTTGATAGTTTGATCGAAGGCGGGGACGCGATCCGGTGCTAATGGATGGCGGCACGCGAAATTTTGATGCAATGCATCAAAATTATAGGCATTCTGCGCGTCTTTGCCAGACATATAACTGGTGACGAATCGCCTTGCAATGCAGCGAAACGATCGTCGGAGCACGCAGCAATGCCCGACTAGCGGGTAGCGAGCGCGGCCACGGTGAGGAGGTCCCGCCGCGCATCCGGATTCGCTTCAGCGCGCGCGAGGGTATCGCCCGGCAGCCGTTCCCGCGGTGGCTCGGCCAGCGGCACCGTGAGGACGGCGAACACGGAAAACGGGCACCAGAAAGACGGCCTGAAGAGACTCATTCTGCGGTTGACGATGGCGCCGGCAAGAAACGGTGAAGGCTCCACGAAGCATGGAACCGGCGTGCAGGCAGCGTGCCGGTCCGGCTTCAGGATTTTTAAGCCATTACCCATCTTAACGACCAAAACGGCAGATGGTTGAGGCTGTCATCAACTATTCATGAAACCCGTAGAGTACGGCGCGCACGCAGGACAAGATGCGTCCAGGCGACATGCAAGGTGCATCGCGGCCTATTGCCCCGAAGCGGCGCCGCGCGCCTTGCGCCTGGCGGGCCGGCCCGTCTTGACGGTCTCGACCTGGGCCACGACGGCCAGCAATTGCCGCTCCGGCAGCGACTCCAGCATCTTGAGCCCGGCCCGCAGCAATTCACTCTTCTTCACGTGCGCGCCGCCGTTCAGGCAGCGCCGCTTGAGCTCCGCCAGCTTGGCATAGTCCCACTCCGGCATGGTGAAGCTGTCGCGCACGACCTTGGCCTTGGCGGGCTTCTGCACCTTCTCGGCCTTCGGTGCGTTAGCCGCGGGCTTTGCCGCTTCGACCTTGGCAGCCTTGACTGCCGTCTCCGCCTTCTTCGCGCGCGTGACCGGCCGTTTCACCACGGTGGCTGCCTTCTTCTGCGCCGCAGCGGGCGCGGGCGTAAGCGTACGCCCATTTGAAGCCGTTGCCATGCATCCTCCTGTTCTGATCCACTGGTATCAAAACAGTATATACCGTTTATATCGTGGATTTTTGCGGGCGTGCGAGAGCAGAGAGGCGGCAATGGGCGGCAATCGTGGCGGGGCCGGGCGGACACGGATTTCGTCAAAAAACCTGCCATCCCCGCGAAGGGAAAAGTATCGGCCGGCCCCGCCAGGATCTTAGCCGCCAGTTATTTCATTCGCGCGACGCTACGCGCCCGGCGCGGACTCGCTGGCGATGGCCTGCAGCGCCGCCTTGTCGGATAGCGTGAGACGGCCGTATTCCAGGCGCAGCACGCCCTGCTTCTCCCAGTCCCGGAGCTGGCGGTTGACGCTCTGGCGGGACACGCCGAGCATATGGCCCAAGTCTTCCTGGGAGAGCTTCAGCGCGGCGGGAGCGGCGGATTTCCGCACACCTGGCGTGCCCTGGCTGGACAGCGCGTGCGCATGCTCGACGGCAAGCAGGCGCCGCGCCAGCCGCACCGGGAACGGCATCAGGATCACCTCGTCGATCCACTCCAGCGCGCTGCGGTAGCGCCGGCAGATGAGTTGCGTGAACTCCATCAGCCAGCGGGGCTCGCGCGCGATGAGCGCATGGAACCTGGCGGCGGGGAGCACCAGCAGTTCGCTGGCCTCGGCGGCGCGCGTGTCGTACACGCGATGCGCGTCGATGAAGAGCGAGACCTCGCCGAACCATTGCCCGGGCTCCAGCAGGCTGACCACCGCCTCGCGCCCGTTCTGCGCGGTGCTGCTGACCTTGATGGCGCCGCGCTCGACGCAAAAAAGCGCGTCCGGGTTGGAGCCGTAGGTAAACAGCACCTCGCCCTTGGCCAGCTGCCTGCGCATGGCATGCGACCGGAGCAGGGCTTCGAGCTCGGCCGAGAACTGTCCAGCGGCGGCGTCATCTTCGTGCGGCCGCGGTTGTGTGCTCATGCCATTGCCCCGGTTATGCTGGTCATGCCGCTCAGGCCGGATCGGTGCGGAACCAGCCGGTCAGTGCCCAGCGGGTCTTGTGGCAGGGCAATACCTCATGCGGGACCAGGTCGCTGCGAAACACCACCAGCCGCGCGCGCTGCGGCAGCACGCGGTGCAACTCGGTGGCGCCGTCGTCCTGCCCGTAGAGCGCGAGCTCGCCGCCATCTCGCTCGCACCATTCGGGATTGAGATAGAGCACC
Source organism: Cupriavidus basilensis OR16 (assembly GCF_000243095.1). Lineage (GTDB taxonomy): Bacteria > Pseudomonadota > Gammaproteobacteria > Burkholderiales > Burkholderiaceae > Cupriavidus > Cupriavidus basilensis_D. The sequence continues at coordinate 39,692 of NZ_AHJE01000061.1, forward strand.
AGCGAGATCTTGCGATGCAGGGTCGCGCGATGCTGGTCCACGTGCTTCCTGTAGGCGGTGCCGACCGGATAGTGCGAAAAGTGGAATTCCTCCCGCTTCAAGCCCAGGAAGTACCGCTCGTTCAACGCTGCGCGCAAAGCCGCCGCCCAGGCCTGGAAATCTGCCCTGGCCGCGCCGGCGGGTGCGTCATCGAGCCACAGGATCGAATCGCCGCGAATGCCCGCGTCGCGGGCGGTGGCATCGCCCCGCCCGATGCGGGCCGGGTGGAACAGGCCGGCCTCCCACGCCGCGCGGCTATCGGCATGCAGCCGCGCCGCCAGCGTGGTGTCGACGAGGTCGTCGGAGACGGCCCAGTCCTGCGCTTCCAGGGCAACAAACAAACGTTCCAGGGCTGACATGGGTGCAAGATTTGGTGCTGGGCAATTGTCAAAACGAAAAGGGCCACCTGGACAACAGGAGGCCCTTGGCGCGCGGGCGCACAGTTTAACAGCCGGGCGGGCAGCCCTGCCGGCCTACAACCCGCTGCTGTCCAGGTACTCCAGCGCAATGCTCACCGCGCGGCGGGCCTTGAGCACATAGATCACCTGCCGGTCGCGCACGACCAGGGTCAGCAAATCGGCCTGCATCAGTTCGTTGAAATGGTGGCTGGCGCGCGGCAGGCTCAGCCCGGCGACGCCGGCCAGGTCGAACGCCGGCATGCCGGCTTCGCCCGCTTCCAGCAGCGCGCGGCAGATGGCGGCGCGCGCTGGCACTGTCAGCAGCGCGTACGTCAGTGTGCTTTCTTGATCGGTCTCCATGGCCACGCTTTCCCGCTTGTCGTCCAGATGTCGTGTCGTTATATATGCGTCGGCTGGCCGTACGGATTGCCGCAGCCCTCCCGCCGCGACCGCCTGACACCTACTTTCTACGCGGCAGGCGCAGCGAATGCAACCCGCCGGGGCTCGCTGGCGCACAATTACACAAGATTACAACAGGGTGCGGGGACCCGCCCTTGGCTGCACGCGCGGTGCCGGGGCGTCCCCTGCGGCGCAGGCGCTCGCTAGCCCTTCGCCGCGCCGCACAACCCGGCATCCACCGCAGCAAGATTCCGTGACAGGCACGCGCGCCCGCCGCGTGCCGCATGCGTGGATGTATTTCGCGCTTCACTTGCCGGCGCGACCCGTGGCGCCGCTCCGCACATCGGCGTAAGCCGGTGAAATATTCGGTAATGCGCAGCGCGTTCCACACATTCCCGCGCCGCACTATCCTTGCCATATGACCAGCCTGCGCTACGCCGCGCCGGCGGTGGACATACGCGCGCAAACCAAGCCGCCAGCCCGGGCAGGAAACGACAACCATCAGCATCGCTTCACGAAAGTCCGTCATGACTATCGCTTGCATCCCGCATTCATGAACGCCGCGCGCTTGCTCTCGCCGCGCCTGTTCTGCATCGTCCTGGCGTCTGCCTGGATGGGCGGCTGCGCAGTCGGGCCGGACTACCAGCGCCCCCCGGTCGAGACCCCCGCCACATATCGCGAAGCCGTGCCGGACGATCACCAATGGAAGGTCGCCGAGCCCCGCCCGGTGGACTTGACCCAGGCGTGGTGGGCGGGCTTTGACGATGCCCGCCTGAATGATCTGGTGGTGCAGGCCAACGCGGCCAACCAGAGCCTGCGCCAGGCCGAGGCCCAGTACCGCCAATCCCGCGCGCTGGCGCAGGCGGCGCGCTCCGCCTTGTTTCCCACGCTCGGCGCCGGCGTGGCGGTGGGACGCGCGCGTACCAACGCGCTGGGCATCCAGACGGTGTCCAACACCCACTCGGCCAACCTCGATGCCAGCTGGGAAATCGACCTGTGGGGCCAGGTGCGGCGCAGCATCGAAGCGGCTCGCGACAACGCGCAGGCCAGCGCCGCCGACCTCGCCGCCGCGCGCCTGACGATCCAGGGCGAGCTGGTGCAGGACTATATCCAGTTGCGCGTCACCGATGTGCTCAAGACGCTCTATGCGCGCACGCTGGCCGCCTACGAGGACTCCCTCAAGCTGACCCAGAGCCAGTTCCGCGCAGGCGTGGCCACTGCGGGCGACGTGGCGCTGGCGCAGGTCACGCTGAACTCGGCGCAAGCGCAGGCAATCGACCTGGACGTGCAGCGCAACCAGCTCGAGCATGCCATCGCCGTGCTGCTGGGGCGCGCCCCCGCCGAGTTCACGCTGGCGCCCGAGGCGTTCACGATGCGCCCGCTGGCGGTGCCGCCGGGGCTGCCCTCGGCACTGCTGGAACGCCGCCCCGACATCTCGGCGGCCGAGCGCCGCATGGCGGCGGCCAATGCCAATATCGGCGTGGCGCGCGCCGCATACTTTCCCTCGCTGGTGCTCTCGGCGGTGGGCGGCGCCAGCAGCGGCAGCCTGGCCAACTGGTTCGGGCCGCCAGGCCGGGTGTGGTCACTGGGTGCGGCGCTGGCCGGGACCATCTTCGACGGTGGGCTGCGCAACGCGCAGAACGACCAGGCCGTGGCGGCCTACGACGGGGCTGTCGCGGCGTACCGGCAAACCGTGCTAAGCGGCATGCAAGAGGTGGAAGACAGCCTCTCGGCGCTGCGCGTGCTCGACCAGGAAGTGGCGGTGCAGGACCATGCGGTAGATGCCGCCCGCGTGGCGGAACGCGTGAGCCTGGCGCAATACCGTGCCGGCACCGCTTCCTACCTCGGGGTGGTAACGGCACAGGCCCTTTCCTTGTCTAACGAACGGACCGCGATCCAGTTGCGTGGCCGGGAGCTTGCAGCCAGCGTGGCGCTGGTCAAGGCGATCGGCGGCGGCTGGCAAAGCGATGCGCTGGCGCAACCCTGAGCCGACGACCCCCTGATCCTCCTATCTACATCGGCAGACCACTTCCAAGGCAATCCATGGCGTCCCAGTCCTCCCGCCGCAATCCTGTCCTGATCGGCCTGGCCGTGCTCGTGCTGGCGGCCGTGGTGTGGTTCGCCATCGGCCCGCTCAAGCGCATGGTGGCGCCGCGCAGCGCAGCGCCGCCGGCGCCGGCGGTCTCCGTGACCAGCGCGCAGGTGAAACGCGAGGACGTGCCGATCGGCCTGGCTGGCGTCGGCACGGTGCAGGCGATGGCCACGGTAACGGTCAAGCCGCGCGTGGATGGCCAGCTCGACCGCGTCGGCTTTGTCGAAGGCCAGGACGTCAAGGCCGGGCAATTGCTGGCGCAGATCGACCCGCGCACGTTCCAGGCGCAACTGCAGCAAGCCATGGCGCAAAAATCGCGCGACGAAGCACAGCTAGCCAACGCGCGCCTTGACCTGCAGCGTTACGAGGGCCTCATCAAGGAAAACGCCACTACACAGCAAACGCTGGATACCCAGCGCGCGCAGGTGGCGCAGCTGGCCGCGGCGGTGAAGACCGATGAAGCCCTGGTCAACGTCGCCCGCGTGCAGCTCGACTACACCACCATCACTGCGCCGCTGTCCGGGCGCGTTGGCGCGCGCCTGGTGGATCCGGGCAACATCGTCCACGCCGCCGACGCCAACGGCCTGGTGGTGATCCGCCAGGTCGACCCGATCGACGTGGTGTTCACGCTGCCCGACGGCGAATTCCAGCGCATCAACCGGGCCATCCAGGCCAGCGGCACCCCGCTCGCGGTCGAGGCCAGCGAGCGCGCCAGCGGCCAGTTGCTGGGACAAGGCAAGCTGATCCTGCTCAACAACACCATCGACACCACCTCCGGCACCATCCAGCTGAAAGGGCGCTTTCCCAATCCCTCGCATACGCTGTGGCCAGGCCAGTACGTCAATGCGCGGCTGGTGCTCGGCGCGCGCGACCAGGCGCTGACCATCCCCGCCGCCGCCGTGCAACGCGGCCAGACCGGCACCTATGTCTATGTGGTGCAGGCGGACCATACGGTTGCGTCCCGGCCGATCGAGGTGGCGGAAATCCAGGACGCCAAGGCCGTCGTGGCCAAGGGGCTTGCGGCCAACGAGCGGGTAGTGGTGGACGGGCAATACAAACTCAAGCCCGGCACCCGCGTGAACGAGACGACCGCAACCACCACCGTGGCGGATGCCGGTGCCGCGCACGCTTCCGCGCCGGCCGCCGGCGCTCCGGCACCCCGCGCCGGGAACGCACGGCCATGAGCATCTCGGCGACCTTCATCAAGCGCCCGATCGGCACCTCGCTGCTGGCGCTGGCCCTGCTGCTGGTCGGCGTGGCCGCGTGGCCGCTGCTGCCTATCGCGCCGCTGCCGCAGGTGGATTTCCCCACCATCCAGGTGTCGGCGAATCTGCCCGGTGCCAGTCCGGAGACCATGGCGTCGAACGTGGCCCAGCCGCTGGAGCGCCAGTTCTCACTGATCGCCGGACTCACGCAGATGACGTCGACCAGCGCGCAAGGCAACGCCCAGATCACGCTGCAGTTCGACCTCAACCGCAGCATCGACGCGGCCGCCGTGGATGTGCAGGCCGCCATCAACGCCGCCAGCGGGCAATTGCCGAGCGGCCTGCCAACGCCGCCGACCTTCCGCAAGATCAACCCTGCGGACTCGCCGATCCTGGTCCTGGCGGTACAGTCCGACACGCTGCCGCTGACCGAGGTCAACGACTTCGCCGACAACGTGCTGGCGCAGCAGATCTCGCAGATCTCCGGCGTGGGGCTGGTCAATATCGGCGGCCAGCAAAAGCCCTCGGTGCGCATCCAGGTGGATCCGCAGAAGCTCTCGGCCATGGGCATGAGCCTGGAAGACCTGCGCGGCGTGATCGCCGCCACCACCGTCAACCAGCCCACCGGCAGCACCGATGGCGCCAGCAAGGCCTTCAACGTCTACACCAACGACCAGATCACCAAGGCGGCAGTGTGGAACGACATGGTGCTGGCCTACCGCAACGGCGCGCCGGTGCGCGTGCGCGATGTTGGCGCGGCGGTCGACGGGCCCGAGAACGCCAAGCTGGCGGGCTGGGGCTTTGCCGGCGCCGCCGCGCCGGCGGACAACACCTTCCACAACGGGCGCGCGATCATCCTGGCCATCACCAAGCAGCCGGGCGCCAACGTGATCGAGACGGTGGATCGCATCCGCGCCGCGCTGCCGCGCCTGCAGGCCGCGATCCCGCCCACCGTCAACGTCAATACGCTGGCCGACCGCACCCAGACCATCCGCGCCTCGGTGGCCGACGTGGAGTTCACGCTGGTGCTCACCATCGCGCTGGTGGTGATGATCATCTTCGTGTTCCTGCGCAACGTGGCGGCCACGGTGATACCCAGTGTGACCGTGCCGCTGGCGCTGATGGGCACCGCCGGCGGCATGTACCTGCTGGGCTACAGCCGCGACAACCTGTCGCTGATGGCGCTCACCATTGCGGTGGGCTTCGTGGTGGACGATGCCATCGTGATGCTCGAGAACATCTATCGCCACGTGGAAGACGGCATGGAGCCCATGGAAGCCGCGCTCAAGGGCGCCGCCGAAATCAGCTTCACCATCGTGTCGATCTCGGTCTCGCTGGTGGCGGTCTTTATCCCGCTGCTGCTGATGGGCGGCATCGTGGGGCGGTTGTTCCGCGAGTTCGCCGTGACCGTCACGCTCACCATCGTGGTCTCGGTAGTGGTCTCGCTGACGCTGACGCCGATGCTGTGCTCGCGCTACCTGACCCCGCCGCGCGGCCATCATCACGGCCGCATCTACCAGTGGTTCGAACATGGCTTTGACACCATGCTGTCGGGCTACAAGCGCGGGCTGGACGTGGTGATGCGTCACCAGTTCTTCACCCTGTGCGTGTTTATCGCCACGGTCGCCACCACGGTGGCGTTGTTCATCTACATACCCAAGGGCTTCTTTCCGCAGCAGGACACCGGCTTTATGTTCGGCATCGCGGAGTCCGCGCAGGATGCGTCGTTCAAGTCGATGAACGCGCGCATGGTGCAGCTTGCCGATATCGTGCGCGCCGATCCCGACGTCGCCGCGATTGGCATGACCGGCGGGCAGAACACCATCAACACCGGCAATTTCTTCATCAGCCTGCGTCCCAAGGACCAGGGCCGCACCGCCAGCGCCGACGAAGTGATCGCCCGGCTGCGGCCCAAGCTGGCGCAGGTGCAAGGCGCCAACCTGTTCCTGCAGGCCGGGCAGGACATCAACGTGGGCGGGCGGCTGTCGCGCACGCAGTACCAGTACACGCTGATGGACCCCAACCTGGACGAGCTCAACCAGTGGGCGCCGCGCATCCTGGAGCGCCTGCGCGCCCTGCCCCAGCTCGCCGACGTGGCATCCGACCAGCAGAACGCCGCCGCCGCGGCGCGCCTGACGATCGACCGCGCGCGCGCCTCGAGCTTCGGCATCACCCCCGCGCTGATCGACGCCACGCTGTACGACGCGATCGGGCAGCGCCAGGTCGCGCAGTACTTCACCCAGATCAACAGCTACCACGTGATCCTGGAAGCCACGCCCGCGCTGCAGGACGACCCGCGCTTGTTCAGCAAGCTGTACGTGACCTCGCCGCTGAGCGGCGAGCAAGTGCCGTTGTCCGCGTTCGTCAAGATCGACACCGACAGCACCGCCTATCTGTCGATCAGCCACCAGGGGCAATTCCCCGCTGTCACGATCTCATTCAACCTGGCCAAGGGCGTGGCGCTGGGCGATGCCGTCAAGGCCATCAACAGCACCCTGTCCGGCATGGGCCGCCCGCAAACGCTCTCCGGCTCCTTCCAGGGCACGGCACAGGCCTTTGGCGCCTCGCTTGCCTCCCAGCCCTACCTGATCGCCGCCGCGCTGGTCGCCGTGTATATCGTGCTGGGGCTGCTGTACGAAAGCTATATCCACCCGCTCACCATCCTCTCCACCCTGCCCTCCGCCGGCGTAGGCGCGCTGCTGATCCTGCTGGCCGGTGGCTATGACCTCAGCGTGATCGCGCTGATCGGCATCATCCTGCTGATCGGCATCGTCAAGAAAAACGGCATCATGATGGTCGACTTCGCGCTCACCGCCGAACGCGACCACGGCATGAAACCGGAAGAGGCGATCTACCAGGCGTGCCTGCTGCGCTTCCGGCCGATCATGATGACCACCATGTGCGCGCTATTGTCCGGATTGCCGTTGATGCTCGGGCACGGCGCTGGCTCGGAGCTGCGGCGGCCATTGGGCTTTGCGATGGTGGGAGGACTGGTGCTCTCGCAAGCGCTGACGCTGTTCACCACGCCCGTGGTGTATCTCTACCTGGATCGCGCGCACTATTGGTATATGAAGCGCAAGGAACGGCGGCAGGCACGGCGTGAAGGCCGCGAGCACGCGCGCCGCACGCAGGCCGAACGCGAGAGCCGGCGCGTGCTGGCTGCCGGAGAAGGAGACTGAAGGTTCAACTAACCTCAATCACCCCGTTCATCGTCTCATGCCCGGACCCACAAAAAATATCGCACAAGAACGCAAAGCTGCCAGCCGCCTTTGGCAAGGCCGAAACCCGCACCACCTTGCCGGGCGGCAAATCCTCCCGAATCCCGAGATCCGGCACGCTAAACCCCATGATCACATCCTGCGCGGTCAGCTCGAACACCACCGGCTCCCCAACCCGCAGCGCAATCCGGTTCGGGGTGAAGACAAACTTCCGCGCATGCACCTTGATCACCCGCGGCGCGGCGGCCGCGCTTTGCAACAGTGGCGTCCCGCCCGCCAGCGCCAGCAGGCAGCACAGCGCCCGCCTGCGGCTGAATCCTTCCCGTCCGATTACTGACATGACCAACTCCTCATAGCGAGTTCAGCGAGTTCGGCGAGTCCAAAGCGACACGGCACGATCTGCTCAATCAAGCATTGACAGGCTTCTCGTCGATCCCGAAATCCCCCGACGCCCTGCCCGCCTGCACTTCCCTCCAGCCCAATCCCCGATAGGGCTGCGCGGGATCCCACGGCACCGGCAAGCGCTGTGCCTGCGACCCCGGCGCCGGCAACGGGAACATCAGCGAACGCGCCGCGTGGTGCGCGATATGCCCGGTCATGTGGTGATGTTCCTGGTGGATATGCCCGTAGAACACCGTCACATTGGGATGCGGCATCAGGCGCTCGATGACCTGCGCACCGTCTCGCGTGGCCCAGTCCCACTGCGGATAGAGATCGAACAGCGGACGGTGCGTGAACACCACGATGCGCGCCGACTGCGGCTGCTGCGCAAGGTCCGCGGCGAGCCAGTCGAGCTGCGCTTCGCCCACCCGTCCGGAGCACAATGAAGTGCACGCCCTTGTGGTCGAACACATAGTGCGTGGGACCGAACAGTTCGCGATAGGCAGCGCCCTGGTCCAGGCTGGCGTCGTGCTCGCCCGGCATCAGGTGCACGACCGGCACCTTGAGCGCGGCGATGATCGACTGGAACTCACGCATGCGCCGGCGGCGCTCGGCGGGGTCATCGGTGGTTTGCGTCAGGTCGCCGGTGAACATCAGGAAATCCGGCGGCTCGGCCAGTGCGTTGACCGCCGCCACCGCCTTGGGCAAGGTGCCGCGCGCGTCGGGATTGGCTGGGCCCTGGAAGCCCCAGTGAGCGTCAGAGAGTTGGACAAAGTAGAACGCTTCGTCGCGCCCGGCGGCCCATCCGGGCAGAGCCGACACAAACACCGCACCGCCGGCGCAGGCGGCGAGCCCGAGAAAATCGCGCCGCTTCCATGCTCGCTTCATATTGAGCTCCATTGGTTGATCGCATCGACCGGATCGACCGGATCGATCAGGTTGCTGGGAACCTGCCTGTCATACCGGCGCGGCGCCGCGTTTATTCCCGTTGCCGGCGATATTTTTTTTACGTGGTGGCGGTGGGATTCGGGAATAAACTCAACGCATTTCCGGTATACGCGGCAGAGACGGGATGAACGGGAGTGGCGCGCGCTGCGCCAAACCCGGGCACCGAGCCAAAGGAGTGACGTGAACGCTGCCGACCAGCGCCGCCGTTTCGACGATCTGGTGCTTCCGCACCTCGACGCCGCCTACAACCTGGCCCGCTGGCTGTCGGGCAACCCCGTGGAGGCGGATGACGTGGTGCAGGAAGCCTGCCTGCGGGCTTTCTGCTTTTTTGACAGCTTCCGGGGCGACCAGCCACGCGCGTGGCTGCTGGCGATCGTGCGCAACACGTGGTTCACCGCCTGGCGCAAGCGGCATCAGCCGGGCCAGGCCGAAAGCGCCGGCTACGACGACGCACATTTCGATGGCGAGACGCTGCCAGGCTGGCAGGATGGCCACGGCGACAGCCCGGAGCAATGGCTGTTGCGTGCCGAGGATGTCCGGTTGCTGCATGTGGCGCTGGAGCGCCTGCCGCTGGCCTTTCGGGAGGTGCTGGTGCTGCGTGAGCTGGAAGACCTGCCCTATCGCGACATCGCTGTCATCGCCCAGATCCCGCTGGGCACCGTGATGTCGCGGCTGGCACGCGCGCGCAAGCTGCTGGCGGCGGCGGTGCTCGCCTTGCGCGCGGAGGGCACGCGCGGCGCCAGCACCCATGGCGGCGCCGACCTCGGCGCGGCAGGCACCCTATCCGCCGAACCGGCAACGAGCAGGGCCGCCGCGGCGACCGCCATCCACGCCACGCCGCCACAACCTGCCGGGGAGACAGGCCATGAACTGCAATGACGCCCGGCTGTTGCTGCAGGCCAGTGCTGACGGCGAGCTCGGCGCGGGCGACGCTTTGCGCCTTGAACAGCACCTGACGCAATGCGCGGCCTGTACCGCGCAGCTCGCGCACCTGCGCGAACTGCGCACCGTATTGCGCGCGCATGCGCCCTACCATCGCGCCGGCCCGGCCCTGCGCGCGCGGCTGATCACAGCGCTGGATGCCGCCCAGGCCGCGCCGGCGCAGCAGGCGGCTGGCTTCGGCGTGGCGGCGGCGCCTTCCGGCAGCGGTGGCGCATGGTGGCAGCGGATGCGGCGCTATTTCGAATGGGGCCCGGCCGCCAATGCCGCCATGGCAGCGCTGACGGTGGCGACGCTGGGCGTCGGCATGGTCCAGTACGCGCTGAGCGATGGCTCCGGGCCGACGGTGGAAGGCGAGATGGTAAGCAGCCACGTGCGCGCGCTGCTCTCGGGGCACACAATCGATGTCGCCTCGTCGGACCGCCACACCGTCAAACCCTGGTTCAATGGCCGGATCGACTACGCGCCGTCGGTACGCGAACTTGCGCCGCAAGGGTTCCCGCTGGTCGGGGGACGGCTCGACTATGTGCATGGGCGACTGGTGGCGGTGCTGGTCTACCGCCGCAACCAGCACCCCATCGATGTGTTCGTGCTGCCACCGCGCACGGCCGACGAGCCGGACAGCAAGCCAGCCGTCGGCCCCGGCCACAGCCAGGCACCAGCGCGGATCGAGGCGCGCCAAGGCTACCAGTTGGCGATCTGGGAGTCGGACGGCATGCGCTACGCGGCCATCACCGATGCCTCGGCCGACGACCTGCTGCGCTTCACGCAGGCCTGGCGCGCGGCCGGCGACAACCGCGCGCCCTGAGCCCAGGGCTCAGGCCAGCACAAACGGCAACTGCCGCTGGCGCTTGCCGGTAAGCGTGAACAGCGCGTTGGCCACCGCCGGCGCAATGGCCGGTACGCCCGGCTCGCCCAGGCCGGTGGGCGGATCCTCGGAGGGCACGAAGAACACATCCACCACCGGCGCATCGGTGATGCGCGGCGGCGGATAGTCGGGAAAGTTGCTGTTCTTCACCACGCCGTTCTCGATCTCGATGGCAAAGCCCGGCCGCGTCATCGCCAGCCCGAACACGCACGCACCCTGCACCTGCGCCTCGGCCGACATGGGATTGACCACGCGGTTGGCATGCACCCCGGCCGTCACGCGATGCACATGTGGCTCGTTTTTCACCAGCGACACTTCCACCACATAGGCCACCACCGTGCCGAACGACTCGTGCACCGCCACGCCCCAGGCCTGGCCCTTGGGCAACTTGCGCTTGCCGTAGCCGGACTTGTCCACCGCCAGTTGCAGCGCGGCGCGATGGCGCGCGTGCTTGCCCGCGTCCAGCCGCGCAAGTCGGTACGCCACCGGATCCTGCCTGGCATTCGCGGCCACTTCATCCACCAGCGTTTCCTTGACGAAGGCGGTGTGCGTGTTGCCCACCGAGCGCCACCACAACACCGGCACATCTACCTTTGGGTGATGCACCGATAGTTGCAGCGGGAAGCCGTAGTCGTTCTCGGCGATCCCTTCGACCATGGTCGAGTCCACGCCGCCCTTGACCATGAACGCCTCGAACGGCGTGCCGGAGAGGATGGACTGCCCGACGACGGTGTGCTGCCAGCCAAGCACCTGCCCCTTCGCATCGGTGCCGATGCGCGCGCGTGCACATGCAGCGGCCGGTAGTAGCCGCCACGGATATCGTCCTCGCGGCTCCACATCACCTTGAGCGGCTGGTCATGCCCGTTCTTGACCCAGGCCAGCAGCACGTTGGCCGCTTCGACCAGGTAGTCGGAAGTGGGCACGGCGCGCCGGCCAAACCCGCCGCCCGCCATCATGGTATTGAGCGTGACCTTGGCCGGCGGCAGCCCAAGCACGCGCCCGATGGCGGCCTGGTCCACGGTCTGGAACTGCGAGCCCACCCATACCTTCACGCTCTGCACCGCCTTGCCCGACACCTCGGCCTGCAAGGTACAGTTCAGCGGCTCCATCGGCGCATGCGCCAGGTAGGGGAACTCGTAGTCCGCCGAAATGGTGCGCGCAGCGGCGGACATGGCGCCCAGGTCGGCCTGCACCGCGACCGTGCCGGGTTGCGCGGCCAGCGTCTTGTACTGCGCGAACAGGTCCTTGGTGGAGACGCTGGAGCCGCTGTCTTCCCATTGGATCTCCAACGCGTCGCGCGCCTGCTTGGCCGGCCAGTAGCCATCGGCCACCACCGCCACGCCGGTGCCGCCGCGATCGACCGGGACCAGCATCACGTCGGCCACGCCCTTGATGGCGCGCGCCTTGTCGGCGTTAAAGGATTTCACCTTGCCGCCAAAGCGCGGCGGGCGTGCCACCACGGCCACTACCATGTCATTGAGACGCACGTCGATGCCGAAGGCGGTGGTGGCATCCAGCTTGCCGCGCGCGTCCAGCCGGCGCGTCGGCTTGCCGATGAGCTTGAACTGCGCCGGGTTCTTGAGCGTTACCTGCTGCGGCACCGGCAACGCCATGGCGGCCTGGGCCAGCTCGCCAAAAGTGGCGCGATGGCTGCCGGAGGTGACCACGCCCAGCGCCACCTGGCAGCTCGACGGATCGACCTGCCACCACTGGGTGGCCGCGGCGGAAACCAGCATGGCGCGGGCGCGCGCGCCCAGCTCGCGGTATTGCTGGAAAGAGTGGTTGAGCGCGCTGGAGCCTCCCGTCATCTGCATGCCGAAGGCGGGATCCTTGTACGCGTCGCCGGCGGGCGCGAGCGTGGCGCGCACGTTGCGCCAGTCCACGTCGAGCTCTTCCGCTAGCGCCATAGGCAGCGCCGTATGCACGCCCTGGCCAAACTCGAGCCGGTTGACCGCTACGGTGACGGTGTTGTCCGGCGCGATCAGCAGGAATGCCTGCGGCGGTGAAGGCGGGGCCTTGGGCGCCGCGCCTTCCTGCGCCAGCGCCGCCTGTGCCGGCAGGATGCCGAGCGCCAGGCCGCCGCCGGCAAAGCCGGTCAATTTGAGAAAAGCGCGGCGGTCCAGCATGGCGGCGCCGACGCCGGAGTCCGCGTGCCGGTGGTTGCCGCCGGCCAGCGCTTCGAGGTATCTGATTCGCATGGTGTCGTCCCCTTAAGCCAGCGCGCGCGCCGCGTCCTTGATGGCCGCGCGGATGCGCTGGTAGGTGCCGCAGCGGCAGATATTGCCGGCCATGGCCTGGTCGATGTCGGCATCGCTTGGGTGCTTCTTGCTGCGCAACAGCCCGACGGCGCTCATTACCTGGCCGTTCTGGCAATAGCCGCACTGCGCCACATCGTGCTTGATCCAGGCGTCGAGCACCGCGCGGCCAACCTTGTCGCCATTGACGCCTTCGATGGTGGTGACGCGCGCGCCTTGCGCCGCCGAGACCGGCGTCACGCAACTTCGCGTGGCCTGGCCGTTCACATGCACGGTGCACGCGCCGCATGCGGCCATGCCGCAGCCGAACTTGGTGCCGGTCATGCCAAGGCTGTCGCGTAACGCCCACAGCAGGGGCGTGGAAGGATCAACGTCTACCTGCAACGGCTTGCCGTTGATGTCTAGCGTGGTCATGGGGGAAGCTCCTTGGGTCTGTTTGCCCTGGTCCGCCTCCGGCATGGCGCAGCGGTTCGATCCGCCGCGCCGCCGCCGGCGGCCGGTCAGCGGCGTGCAGCCCAGCTGCGGTGCGCACGCCGTAAAACCTTCTGAGCATAGAGCAAAAAGGTCAGTCGCGTGCAGCACCACCAGACCGGCGAACTTGGCGCCTGGCCTCGCCATGCTGCTGCATCGCTGGGTGGAGGCGCCGGTCATGGCCGCGGGCAGGCGCGTGGCAGCGCGCCGCGCCCGGGTGGCATCAGGCCACGCCTTCTGGCGCGCGGTCGATAAAGCCCGTCATGCATTGCGGCCGGCCGTCCGCCGCCACAGTCGCGAAGTCGGTACCGACCACTACGGCTGCCGCGCCCGCAGGCGCCAGTTCCCGGGTAAAGCGCAGGTTGCCGCCAAGCTGGCCAAATCATCGGCGCGCGCAGCGTCGTCACCGCCCGTCCAGAAGCCGGGCGAAGGCCAAGGCCTTGACGGCATTTGCGCCGTTACCCCTCCTCAGCGGGGCAAAGCCTGAAACGCCTGTAAGCCCTGGACGGCAGGAAGCCACGCGCCATGGCCCCGGACTGGCCGCCGGGGCCGGTTCCGGGCTGCTGCCGGCCGCGCTCCTACCCCAAAACGGCGTCCGGCGCCAGCCCGAACAGCGGGAACACACCGCGGTTTATCGCCTCGTGCTTCCGGCATATCGTCGCTATATTGATCCACTAGGCTGGGCCGTGCGTGCAACTTGCCCCAACGCCCGCCCATAAGCCCATAAGCTCGTAAACCGCTCGTAAACCCATAAGCCCATTGCCCCAATTTTGAAAACGCAGCTTCAGGCCGACGCCACATGACGCCAGATTTGGATGTCCGCCCCTTGCCCATCAACTACCCGCGCTGGCAGCGCGTGTCGCTATCCGCCTTTGCCTTCTTCCTGCTGGCCCTGGCCGGGCTGGCCGTGTCGCGCTACCCGGGCAACGTGGCCATGCTCTGGCTGGCTAATGCATTCGGCCTCGGCATCTTGCTACACCGGCGCCGCGGCGACGCGCCGTGGCAGCTGGCCGGGATGCTGGTGGCAGGCGCGGCGGCCAACGCGGCCATGGGCGATAGCCCCGCCATTGCATTGGCGCTGGCGCTGGGCAACGTCGCCGAGATTGCCTTCTCGGCGTGGCTGGCGCGCGTCATGACCGGCGGCGCGACGCTCTCCCGCCCGGGCCCGCTGGCGCGCTTCGCGCTGACGCTGGGCGCGGCCAGCACGCTGGGGCCGGCGGTAGGCGCCACCGTCGGCGCGGCCACCATCAGCACGGCATACCGCAGCGGCTTTAGCTCGGTCTGGTGGACCTGGTGGACAGCGGACTCGATGGGCATCGTCATGTTGCTGCCGCTGATGGTATCAATCACGCGCGAGCGTTTCGCGGATACCTTCCTGCGCGCGCAGTTGCCCCGTTTTGCCGGCCTGCTCTTGCTAAGCCTGGCGGTGGGCGGCGTGGCGCTATACAAGAGCAACGAGCCGTTCGTGGTGATGGCGCTGCCGCTGGTGCTGGCGGCGCTGCTGACCAACCCCTTTGCCACTGCCCTGCTGACGCTGCTGGCCATCTGCGGCACGGTGGCGCTGGGGCTGATCACCGCATCGCTCGGCCTGGGCGCGAACGAGCCGTTCCTGCTGCAGTCGGTGCAGTTGTCGACCGCGCTGATCATGGTGTTCCCGATCTGCATCGCCTTCCTGCTCGAGCAGAACCGGCGCGACCGCAGCGAACTGCGCGCCAGCGAGCGGCGCTTTCGCCAGGCCATGGAGCACTCGGCCATCGGCATGGCGCTGGTGGGGCTGGATGGCAACTGGCTACAGGTCAACCGCGCCATCTGCGACCTGTTCGGCTATGACGCCGCCGAGCTGGCGACGCTGCCCTTCCCGACCATCACCCACCCGGACGATCTCGCCCCCGACCTGCACCAGGTCGAACGCCTGCTGGCTGGCGAGATCGAGTCGTACCGGATAGAAAAGCGCTTCCGCCACAAGGACGGCAGCTATCGCTGGGCCTTGCTGGCCGTCTCCCTGGTGCACGATGAGAACACGGGCAAGCCATTGCATTTCATCTCCCAGGTGGAGGACATCGACGAGCGCAAGACCGCGCTGGAAAAGCTCGAGGCGCTGTCGCGCCGCACCCAGCTGGCGGTGGAAGCCGGCGGCGTGGGCATCTGGGAGTGGGACATTGCCAGCGGCGCGATCGAATGGGACGCGCGCATGCATGCGCTGCACGGCGTCGATCCCGCCCTGGGCACGCCGGACATCAAGCGCTGGACGGCCATGGTGCATCCCGAGGATGTCGAGCAGGCGTCGCGCGAGATGCGCGAGGCGGTGCGCGGCATGCGCGCCTTCGATACCGAATACCGCATCCAGCGCCCCGGCGGCGAGGTGCGCCACATCCGCGCCATGGCGATGGTGCTGCGCCAGGACGATGGCACCGCGCTGTCCATGATCGGCACCAACTGGGACATCACGGAGCAGCGCCGCCTCACCGAGGCGCTGTTCGAGGAAAAGGAACGCCTGCATATCACGCTGCGCTCCATCGGCGACGCGGTGATCTGCACCGACGCCACCATGGGCGTGACCTTCATGAACCCGATCGCCGAGCAGCTCACCGGCTGGACCATGCAGTCGGCCGCCGGCCAGCCGCTCGAATCCATCTTCCGCATCGTCGACGAGCATACCGACGCGCCGATCCCCAGCCCGGTGGAACAGTGCCTGCAGACCCTGCGCCCGGTCTACCTGCAGGACGGCGCGGTGCTGCAAAGCCTGACCGGCGACCGCCATGACGTGCAGGATTCCGCCGCGCCGGTGCGCACGGCCACCGGCGAGGTCATTGGCGCGGTGCTGGTGTTCCAGGACATCACCAGCGCCCGCGCGCTGCAGCGCGAGCTGGCCCACTCGGCTTCGCACGACGCGCTCACCGGCCTGCCCAACCGCATCTGGTTCGAGAAGCGGCTGCGCAGCAGCAGCATCACGCGCTGTGCTTTATCGACCTGGACCGCTTCAAGATCGTCAACGACACGGCCGGACATGCTGCGGGCGACGTACTGCTGCGCGAACTCGGCCACGTGATCCGCTACCACGTGCGGCCGGACGACCTGCTCGCCCGCCTTGGCGGCGACGAATTCGCGCTGCTGCTCAAGGACTGCACGGTGGACCAGGCCGAGCGCGTGTGCCAGAAGATCATCGACGCCATCCGCGGCCAGCGCTTCCCGTGGGAAGGGCGCGTCTACGATGTGGGCGCGAGCATCGGCATTACCGCCATCGACCACGAGACGCCGCCGATGGGCGAGCTGATGAGCCGCGCCGATGTCGCTTGCTACGCCGCCAAGGCGGCCGGGCGCAGCCGCGTCTCGGTGTACCGGCGCGATGAAAGCGACGCCCAGCGCCACCACCAGGAACTGCAGGTTGCCGCCGGCATCCACTCGGCGCTGGATGCGAACCGCTTCCGGCTGTTCGCCCAGGAGATCCGCGCGCTGCAGGCGCACAACCAGGCCGGCCGCCATATCGAGATCCTGGTGCGCATGGTCGACGAGCAAGGCAAGCTGGTGATGCCGGGCGCGTTCATCCCGGCTGCCGAGCGCTATGACCTGATGGGCCACGTGGACCGCTGGGTGATCCACCACGTGCTGCACGAATTCGGCGCGCGCCTGACGGCGATGCCCAACCTGACGGTGGCCATCAACCTGTCGGCCAACTCGCTGGGCGAGCCGTTCCTGCTGCCGTTCCTGCACGCCGAACTGCACGATTCCGTGCTGCCCGCCAGCCGCATCCAGCTGGAGATCACCGAGACCGCGCTGATCAACAACATGGCAGCGGCCAATCGCCTGGTGACCGAAATGCGCAGCGCTGGCTGCACCGTGGCGCTGGACGATTTCGGGGCAGGATTGTCGTCGTTCTCCTATCTCAAGCAGTTCCCGGTGGACTATCTCAAGATCGACGGGAGCTTCATCCGCCACCTGGCCGGCAGCGCGGTGGACCGCGAGATCGTTAGCTCGATCAACGATATCGGCCATCGCCTGGGCATGCTGACCGTGGCCGAATCCGTGGAGGACGAGGAAACGCTGCAGGCCTTGCGCTCGCTCGGCGTGGACTATGCCCAGGGCTATGTGATCGGGCGGCCGATGCCACTGGAACAGTTCCTGGAAAGCTGCCCGACGCTGCCCGCGGATAACGTTTAAGCCACCTGGCTCAAGCGTCGGCGCGGCAGGTACGCGCCAGCCGCGAAAATGTCCCCCAAATCACTCGCTGGCGCCCCTCCGGGCGCCGGCGCCGCTTCCGCCCCCGCCGACCGTTCGGAAATCCGAACGCCCCACGGCCCCGGCTGCACGGAAATCCGAACCGTGACCGGGGGCGCACATTAATTTCCCCTTGTTTTTCAGTGGCTTAGGCAGCTCCGGCATGACCCCGGACCTGGCACGCCTCGTGCAATGTATGCGCCGGCTCCAAGCCGCTATAGAGGTCGACGGTCGGCTCCCGCGCCGGCCCGGACCAAAAAACAAAGGAGGAAACAAATGATTGACCCCGCCTTGCCGACCTTGCCCGCCACTGCGGTGGGCGCCGGGCGCATGCCGCGCCTCGCACGTCAGGCCTCGATTCGGCACTGACCAGGCACTGAAATTTCCGGCTAAGGCCGCATGGCGCTGTCCCCCAGACCGCGGCGCCACGCCAAAAGGCTGCCAGCCCCCCGCAAAACAGCCGTCCGGCCACTGGCCGGGCGCATCGGCCCGACTTCTGATGAAACTGAACCGACTGCCCACCCTGATTTTCATTGCGATGCTGCTTGGCGTGCTGGCCGGCACGGCAGCCCACCACTATGCGCCGGACCCCGCCGCCGCCAAGTCCATCGCCGACCACCTGTCCATCCTGACCGACGTGTTCCTGCGCATGATCAAGATGATCATCGGGCCGCTGGTGTTCGCCACCCTGGTCAGCGGCATCGCCAGCATGGGCGACGGCAAGGCCGTCGGCCGCATCGGCATGAAGGCGATGGCATGGTTCATCGCCGCGTCCATTACCTCGCTGCTGCTGGGCCTGCTGATGGCCAACCTGCTGCGCCCGGGCGAAGGCATGAACCTGGCGCTGCCGGCGGCGGACGCGGCCTCGAACCTGAAGACCGGGGCATTGAACCTGCGCGACTTCATCGCGCACATGTTCCCCAAGAGCTTCGTCGAGGCCATGGCCACCAATGAGATCCTGCAGATCGTGGTGTTCTCGCTATTCTTCGGCTTTGCCCTCGGCACGCTCAAGGACGGCATCGGCAAGCCCGTGCTGGCTGGCATCGAGGGCCTCTCGCACGTGATGCTGAAGATCACCAACTACGTGATGGCCTTTGCGCCGGTCGGCGTGTTCGGCGCAGTCGCCGCGGTGATCACCGCCGAAGGCCTGGGCGTGCTGGTCGTGTACGCAAAGCTGCTGGGCGCGGTCTACCTGTCGCTGGCGCTGCTGTGGGTGGCGCTGATCGCCGGTGGCTACTTCTTCCTCGGCCGCGACGTGTTCCGCCTGCTCAAGATGGTGCGCGCGCCGCTGATGATCGGTTTCGCCACCGCCAGCAGCGAATCGGCCTACCCCAAGGTGATCGAGCAGCTCGGCCGCTTTGGCGTCAAGGAACGCATCACCGGCTTCGTGCTGCCGCTGGGCTACTCGTTCAACCTGGACGGCTCGATCATGTACACGTCCTTCGCCGCGTTGTTCGTGGCGCAGGTGTACGGCATCCACCTGTCGCTCTCGCAGCAGGTCACCATGCTGCTGGTGCTGCTGGTCACCAGCAAGGGCATTGCCGGCGTGCCGCGTGCCTCGCTGGTGGTGGTGGCCGCGGTGCTGCCGATGTTCGGCCTGCCCGAGGCGGGCATCCTGCTGGTGCTGGGCATCGACCACGTGCTCGACATGGGCCGTACCGTGACCAATGTGCTTGGCAACGCCATTGCCACAACCGTCGTCGCCAAAAGCGAAGGCGCCATCGGCGCGCCGGTGCCCGAAGAAGCGGATGACCCCGCTGCCGACGGCAACCGCGGCCTGACACCCGTTCAGGTCCTGGCCGGCAAGTAACACTGCCAGCGCGCCAAGGCCCGGCCACCGATCAGGTGGCCGGGCCTTTTTTCTTTCCGGTGGCGCGCATTGCGCGATATGGTAAAAGACGGGTTCGCTGCGGGCGCCGCCATCGCACAATATGCGCATTGGCACTCCGACCCCCACCCTTACCCCTTCGCACGATGCACTTTTGCCCGCGCCCCCAGTCTTAACCAGTCGGGCCCACTGCCCGCGACCGAGTTCCTTCGCCTTCGCCCTTTGCGCATTTTGCCCGCCCCCATGACCGGCCAGCTCCCATCACACGCAACCCCGCAAGGTGCCCCGCACGGCACCTCCGCTCGCGCCGGCCGCCTGCGCCCGTGGGTGCCCCTCGTGGCCATGCTGGCACTGGCGACACTGATCGGGCTGGCTGGCGCCGTGGGCTACCGGTATAGCTACGACAACGCGCTGGCGCGCCAGGGCGAGCGCGGCCAGGTGCAGCTGCGCCTGTATGGCCAGGCCCTGTCAAGCGAGCTGGCGCGCTATGACTACGTGCCCAGCCTGCTCTCGCTGGATGACAAGATTGCCGCCCTCCTGGCGCACCCGGACGATCCGGCGCGCGTTGAGGCCGCCAACCAGTATCTGGGCGCCGTCAATGGCCGCGCCGGCACCCGCGTGGTGTTCGTGCTCGATGCCCGCGGCCACGTGCTCGCCACCAGCAACTGGCAGCGCCCCGACAGCTACCTGGGCGAAGACCTGAGCTTCCGCCCCTACTTCAGCGATGCCGCCGACGGCCAGCTGGGCCGCTTCTATGGGGTGGGCACCACCCGCAGCGAGCCCGGCTATTATCTTTCCGCGCCGCTGGGCGATCGCCACAAGCCAAGCGGCGTGGCGGTCGTCAAGGTCGGCCTGGAGCCCCTGGAGAACCGCTGGCAGGGCGCCGATGCCCAGATGCTGCTGACGGACGAGAACGGCGTGGTGATCCTGGCTTCCGACCCGTCCCTGAAACTGGCCGCGCTCAAGCCAATCGCGCCCGAGCTGCGCGAGCGGCTGCAGCGCAACCTGCAATACAACCGCGCCGCGCTGCCGCAGCTGGAGCTCACGCCAGTGCGCAAGCTGTCCGACAGCGACGCCCTGGTCCGCCTGCGGCGCGGCCCGCCCATGCTGGCGCAGGAGGCCGAGCTGGTCGGCACCGACTGGCACCTGACGCTGCTCACCAACACCTCGCAGGCCCGCGTTGCCGCGCTCAGCACCGCCGCCCTGGCCGGCGTGCTGACCGCCTTCCTGCTGCTGCTGGCGGCGGCCTGGAACGTGCGCCGGCGCATCGCCAGCGAACGCATGGCCGCGCGCGCGGCGCTGGAGGCCGCCAACGGCGAGCTGGAGCGCAAGGTCGCGGAGCGCACCGCCGACCTGTCCGCCGCCAATCAGCACCTGCAGGCGGAAGTCGCCGAACGCACCCGCGCGGAAGCCACGCTGCGCCAGGCCCAGGATGGCCTGCTGCAGGCCGGCAAGCTGGCCGCGGTGGGGCAGATGTCCACCGGCATCGCCCACGAGCTCAACCAGCCCCTGGCGGCCCTGCGCACGCTCTCGGGCAATACCCAGAAATTCCTCGAGCGCGGCGACAACGCCACCGCGCAGGCCAACCTGGGCACCATCATCGGGCTGGTGGAGCGCATGGGGCGCATCACCGGCGCGCTCAAGTCGTTCGCGCGCAAGCCCGGCAATGGCGCCCTCGCCGGCCGCCTGGCGCCGCTGGACGATGCCATCGACAACGCCCTGTTCCTGCTCGACACGCGCCTGCAGGCCGTACGCCCGGAACTGGCCCGGCAGATCGAGCCGGGGCTGATGGTCACATGCGACCCCAACCGGCTCGAGCAGGTGCTGGTCAACCTGATCGGCAATGCGCTCGACGCGCTGGCCGGCAGCCCCGCGCCCCGGCTGGAGTTGCGCAGCCACCTGGCGGGCAGCAAGTTGCGCCTGACCATCCGCGACAACGGTCCCGGGCTGTCCGAGGAAGCCTTCGCGCGGCTGTTCGAGCCGTTTTTCACCACCAAGCCGGCGGGACAGGGACTGGGCCTCGGCCTGACGCTGTCGGCCGGCATCCTGGGCGAGGTCGGCGGCAGCCTGGAGGCCAGCAACCACCCGGACGGTGGCGCGTGCTTCACGCTGGTGCTGCCACTGGCAAGGCCGGAGCAGGAGAGCCGTCATGGCAGTTGACCCGAACGATTCCCTGGGCGCGATCGACCCAGCGCGGCTAACCGTGCTGATCGTCGAAGACGACCCCGACGTGCGCCTGGGTTGCGAGCAGGCGTTGCGGCTGGAAGGCATTGCCACGCGCGCCGTGGCCAGCGCCGAGGCCGCGCTGCGCGAAGTCGGCAGTCATTTCCCCGGCGTGGTGGTCAGCGATATCCGCCTGCCCGGCATCGACGGCATGGCGCTGCTGCATGAGCTGCGGGGCCGCGACGACGCGCTGCCGGTGGTGATGATCACCGGCCACGGCGACGTCAGCCTGGCGGTGCAAGCCATGAAGGCCGGCGCCTACCACTTCCTGGAAAAACCGTTCTCGCCGGAGCGCCTGGTCGAGGTCACGCAGCGCGCGCTGGAAAAGCGCCGGCTGGTGCTGGAAGTCGCCGAGCTGCGCAGGAAGCTGGCCGGGCGCGACACCTTGCAGGCGCGCCTGATCGGCCATTCACCATCGATCGAACGGCTGCGCAAGCTGATCGCCGACCTGGCCGACACCGCCGCCAACGTGCTCATCCACGGCGAAACCGGCACCGGCAAGGAACTGGTCGCCCGCTGCCTGCACGAAGCCAGCTCGCGCCGCGCGCGGCACTTCGTGCCGATCAACTGCGGCGGCCTGCCCGAGCAACTGTTTGAAAGCGAGATCTTCGGCCACGAGGCCGGCTCGTTCACCGGCGCGGCACGGCGGCGCATCGGCAAGATCGAGCACGCCGAGGGCGGCACGCTGTTTCTCGACGAGATCGAGAGCATGCCGATGCAGATGCAGATCAAGCTGCTGCGGGTGCTGCAGGAACGCGTGGTGGAGCGGCTTGGCTCGAATACCCCGGTGCCGGTGAACACCCGCGTGGTGGCGGCCACCAAGGCGGACCTGAAGGCGCTCTCGCAGGCCGGCCAGTTCCGTGCCGACCTCTACTACCGGCTCAATGTGGTCACGCTGGAGCTGCCGCCGCTGCGCGAGCGGCGCGACGACGTGCCACCGTTGTTCGAGCATTTTGTCGCGCAGGCGGCGTTGCGCTTCGAGCGCGAGGCGCAGCCCGCCACGCCGGCGGAGCTGGCCGTGCTGATGGCCTACCCCTGGCCGGGCAATGTGCGCGAGTTGCGCAACCTGGCCGAGCGCCATGTGCTGGGGCTGGGGTGCAATCCGGGCCAAGGCACGGCCGAACCGGCAGCCTTGCCGCTGGCGCAGGCGGTCGAGCAGTTTGAGCGGGCCATGATTGCCGATGCCATGCGCAGGCACGAGGGGAATCTCAGCCGGGCCAGCGAAGCGCTGGGGATTGCCAAGACGACATTGTTCGATAAGGTCAGGAAGTACCGGCTTTGAAAATCGCCTAGTGGCGGCCCGGGCTGCCGCTTGTTCAACGGCGGCCACCTGGCTGCCGTCGCGCCTCCCGCGGCGGCGCGCTCCCCTCATTCGTCCCTCCCCTTCCGTCCCTCTTCCGTCCTCCGCCTTCGTTGCGGTCCGTCTTTTCGTTGTGTGAGGTGCCGCACCGAAGCGGCGGGCACGCCGCGCCACTATGGCTTCACCCCTTCCCGCGCGCTTTGCATCTTGCGGTGCCTGGCGCGGCCGGTGCGGGGCAAAGCCCGGCCTGCAACCGGGACCGGCGACTGTGGTGCAGGCCCGTACAGCGGTCGCACCGTTGCCGCCCGGCGCTGCCGTGCATGAGCGAGCCGCCAACAAGTGGGAGCGGACCGACGATGATCCTTCAAGGAAACGACCCGACTACCGGGGCTTCGTTTTCGCTGGGCAACCGGATTCAGCGCCAGCTCTGGCAATGCGTCTGGCTGTGCCTGTTCCGGCCCAGCCCGCGCCCGCTGCATGTGTGGCGCTCGGCGCTGTTGAAGCTGTTCGGGGCGCGGCTGGGCCAGCATGTGCATATCTACCCAGGCGTGAAGATCTGGGCGCCGTGGAACCTGCGCGTTGGCAGCCATGTCGGCGTGGCCAATGGGGTCACGCTGTACAACATGGCGCCGATCGAGATCGGCGATTTCTGCGTGGTCTCGCAGGGCGCGCACCTGTGCACCGGCACGCACGACTACAACAGCGCCAACTTCCAGCTGGTAGCCCATCCCATCGTGCTCGCGGCGCACGTGTGGATCTGCGCCGAGGCCTTCGTCTCGCCTGGTGTGACGCTGGCCGAGGGCGCGGTGATCGCGCCACGCGCGGTGGTGAGCAAAAGCCTGCGCACGCCATGGACCGTCTACGCGGGCATCCCGGCCCGCGCCATCAGCACGAGGGTAAGACATGCCAAGTCCTCAGCCTAGCCAGCTCATGCAAGCGCCGGGCATCTCCGTGCTGATCCTGACCCGCAACGAGGAGCAGGACCTGCCGGGCTGCCTGCAAAGCGTGGCGTGGTCCGACGACATCCACGTGTACGACTCGATGAGCAGCGACGCCACGGTGGCCATCGCGAAGCGCTTTGGCGCGCACGTCACGCAGCGTGTGTTCGACAACTGGGCCAGCCACCAGAACTGGGGCCTGCGGCACATCGGCTTCCGCCATCCCTGGGTGTTCTACATCGATGCCGACGAGCGCATGACGCCCGAGCTTGTGGAGCAAGCCCGGGCCGCGGTGCGCGCGGCGCGCGACGAGGTCGCGTTCCGGGTGCAGCGGCGCGATTTTTTCCTCGACACGTGGCTGCGCCATGTACAGGCATCGCCCTTCTACACCCGCGTGTTCCCCCCCCAACCACATGCGCTACGAGCGCCTGGTCAATCCGGTGTCGATTCCTGACGGCCCGGCCGGCGAACTGACGGGCTACCTCGATCACTACCCGTTCAGCAAAGGCGTGACCCACTGGATCAGCCGCCACAACAATTACAGCGGGCTGGAAGCGATGCAGATCATCGAGAACCGGCGCGGCAAGGCAGCGTTCAGCGTGACCGAAGCGCTGTTTGCGACGGATTTCCACCAGCGCCGCGCGCACCAGAAGGAACTGTTCTTCCGCCTGCCGATGCGCCCGCTCGTCAAGTTCGCGATCCTGTACCTGGGCAAACGCGGCTTCCTCGACGGACGGGCGGGGCTCACCTACGCCGTGTTGCAGTCGATCTATGAGTATTTCATCGTGATCAAGACGCGCGAGCTGGAGCAGTCCATGGCGCTGCCCGCGCCGGATCCGGCATCCGTATGCCCCGAAAGCGTGCCGGCGCCTGTGCGCCCGTCCCTCCCGATACCGGGATTGACACCCGATGGCGACAGTGAATTCGGCAATATGCCAGTCGCATCGGCCAGGCAAACCGTGGCGGCGGCAAGCAGACGAAATCCTTGACGGTGGCGAAATTGCTGCCTACGTCATATTTGTCATTCCCGCAGCGGGTGGCCGCGCGGCCATGTGCGCCCCATGTGCGCCATACGCTCCGACGGGGCTGCCTGTCCGGCACAAACGCTTCAGATGTCTGCATTGTTTGCTACAAATTCGCGGTCGCTCGTGTCTGCCAAAACGAGGCAATGTGCGTTTAAACCCAGAAGTGGGACGGTTCGATTCGATTTCGAAATATTTGGCACGCCGTCTGGTTGCTTATGTTCGATACCGCATATGATTCGAGGCTGGCATTCTTCTGTTGGGAGAAGAAGGCACCAGTGACATAGATCGCGCCGTTGCACGACCACGGGAGCACCTTCGCTCTCGCGCCCCCATAAAGCGAGGGAAGGTCGTACAAGAGGCTTAACGGTGCCAGCATGCAACCGTCTTCATTGCGCGCGTTGTCGTGTGTTGCCGGGCCCAAACCAGCGCGGAAGGCTCGCGCTGTCACTGCTGTTTCTCTCGCAGTGCGGTGTGTTTAGTTAACGGGTGAACGGATGAAACTGGATTCAGAACTGGCTGAGAAGCCTTACTACAGCACGCGTACCGCGGCGAAGCTGCTCAATGTGTCATTGGGCACGGTGCAGAAGATGGTGGAGCGTGGCGAACTCGGGGCCTGGAAGACCAACGGCGGCCACCGGCGCATACATAAGGAGACCGTGCATCGCCTGCTGGCCACGCGTGTGGGGCAGGAGCTTCCGTCTGTGCATGAACTCGACCTGGTGGTGTTTCACCCGAACCACCAGGAAGCCCAGCGCATTCACGCGCAACTGGGCAAATGGGGCTTGCCCCTGAAAAGCGTGGTGGTGGAGGACGTGGTGGATACCATCATTACTTCGGTCAGCTCGCATCCGCGAGTGGTGCTGTACTACGTGGAAGAACTCACCGATGCCGAGTCAGCCACGATCGAGAAGCTGCAAAACTTCTTTGCGCGCCAGAACGTCATCTTCGCCGTGATCACCAACCGCCAGGCCTATGACGGCGTGGCCGATGCGCTGCAGCAATGGGGCATCATGGTGTTCCTGAAGACGCCCTCGCTGGAAGAGGTCAAAGGCTTCCTGCGCGCGCAACTGATGATGACCCGCGGCGCGGCGGGCTGATCCGGGCGCGTGCCGCCAAGGCAACATCCAGAACATCAAGCAGTTTCACCGGCAGCTATCTGCCCGGTCGTTACCCGGCCGTCCGGCTTGCCTTGCCCGTTACCCGTGGGCGTGGCACCCGCTATAAACCGCACACCACAACGCCGCAGTCTCGTGACTCCACGACTGCGGCGTTGTTGCATGAGCCGCCGCTTCAGGCCAGCGCCGCCAGCGGCTCGCGCACTGGCTGTGGCACCCCAGCGTCCATCATCCAGCCGTAGAGATTGCGGGGGTCCGGCGGCGTCGCCACCAGTTCCACGTGGCTGCCGCGATGCTGCGCGTGGGCCGCGGCATGGAGCCAGCGCAGCGCGGAATAATCTTCCAGCGCGAACCCCACCGAGTCGAACACCGTGACTTGCCCCGTTTCGGTGCGCCCGGCCGCCCGGCCGGAAAAAATCTCCCACAACTCCGTTACTGGCGTATCAGGCGGCAATTGCTGGATCTCGCCTTCGATGCGGGTCTGCGGCGCGTACTCGACCACGATGCGCGCCTGGCGCAGGATCTGCGGGTGCAGTTCGGTCTTGCCCGGACAATCGCCGCCTACCGCATTGATATGCACGCCGGGCCGGACCAGGTCGGGCGTGAGGATGGTGGCCCGCGTCTTGTCGGCGGTGACGGTGCTGATGATGTCGGCACCCTCCACTGCTGCACGCACGGAATCCACCGCCACCACCTTCAGCCCCTGCACGCCTGCCAGGTTGCGCGCGAGCCGCGCCGTCGCGGCGGGATCGATGTCATAGGCGCGGATCTCCCGGATGCCGACCATGGCATGGAAGGCCAGCGCCTGGAACTCCGCCTGCGCACCGTTGCCGATCAGCGCCAACGTGGTGGCGCCGGGCCGCGCCATTGCCTGCGCGGCCAGCGCCGACGTGGCGGCGGTGCGCAGCGCGGTGGCGAGCGTGAGGTCGCACAGTAGCAACGGGAAGCCGCTCGCCACTTCCGCCAGCACGCCAAAGGCCATCACGGTCGGCATGGCGTTCTGCGCGTTGCGCGGATGGCCGTTGACGTACTTGAACGCGTATTGCACGCCGTCGCTCACCGGCATCAGCTCGATCACGCCGTCGATGGAGTGCGTAGCCAGCCGCGCGGATTTATCGAACGCGTCCCAGCGCGCAAAATCCTGGCGAATGTGATGCGCCATCTGCGTGATGGCGGTGGCGACGCCCGTGGCGCGCACCAGCGCCGCCACATCGGCGGCATCCAGAAAGCGGGTCATGGCGATCTCCTTCATGGTGTTCTCCCTGGTTGGCTTTGCCTGGCTCGGCCTGAGTTTTTTGTCCTGCGCGCGCAGCTCACGCCGCCACGGCGGCGCCCTCGGCCGCGGCGATCGCCTGGGCCGGGCCGCTGTTGCGGTCCAGGCGCAGCGTCATGCAGTAGGCGCCGCCGCCGGACAGCATGTACGGCGACAGGTCCACCTCGCGCAACTGGTAGCCGCGCTGGCCCAGTTCGGCGCGCAGATGCGGTGTGGTGCGTGTCATCACCACCTGGTCATGCAGGTTGACCGCATTGACGCTGAAGTGGCGCAGGTCGTCCTCGCTTGCCTCGATGCGCAGGCTGGCCGGCACGCGCTCGCGCAGCGTGCGCAGGGCGTCCTGCGTAAAGGCGGGCGGGTAGTAGAGGATCTCGCCGCCGGACAGCGGGCAGAAGCACACGTCGAGGTGATAGCTCTGCTCGGTGGCCAGTTCCAGCGCCACCACCTCGCGGCCGAAATGGCTGGCCATGGCATCGGCCGCGGCACGCGAGGAGCGCGGGCCGAAGCCGGCCCAGAAGTGGCCGCGCACCGCATCCCAGATGCAATCGCCTGCCCCTTCCTGGTAGCAGCCTTCGGGCAGCAGGCTGACGGAGTCGATCAGGCCGCGCTCGCGCAGGCCCTCGAAGATCCGCGCAAAGGGCGCTTCCTCGCCGGCCCGTTGGGGATAGCGAAAGCGCGCCAGCACGGCGTGGCCGTCCAGTACCACGGCGGCATTGGCGGGGAACACCATGTCGGGCAGGCCGGGTGCGCCGGGCGCCGTTTCCACCGCGAAGCCGGCCGCCCGCAGGGCCGCGTGCAGGGATTCGAAGGAGGCCACCGCATTGCGATGCATGCCGCGCGGGTCGCTAGCCCAGAGGCCGGGGTCCATCCACGGGTTGATGCTGTACGACACGTCGTAGTGGGTGGGCTCGACAAGCAGGATGGTGGGCTGGTTGATCACGCTGGCTCCTTTGGGTGGTGGGTGGCGGGGGTCAGTGACGGTCTGTGAAGGTCAGTGAATGCCTGCATTCTGGTGCCATGCCGCGCTAACTAAAAGACAGCAAGTTGCGCAATTTGCCTGTGCCTTATTGCAAAACGCCAGCTAGAATTAGCGAATCGCCAGCCGCATCGAAAATGCAGGTAAAGGCCCATCCTCAGCCCCCCCTCCACAACCCGCCATGGACGACACCGACCGTCAACTGCTCGCCCTCCTGCGCGACAACGCGCGCACGCCGGCCACCGCCCTCGCCAAGGCGCTACGCGTCTCGCGCGCCACCGTGCAGAACCGCATCGACAAACTGGAAAAGGAAGGACTGATCGTTGGCTACACGGTGCGGCTGAAGCCGGAAGCCGAGGCGCACCGCATCCGCGCCTGGATGACCATCGCGGTCGAAGGCAACAAGGCCCGCGCCGTGCTGCAGGCACTGCGCGGCGAGCCCAATGTGCAGGCCATGCACACCACCAACGGGCGCTGGGACATCATTGCCGAGCTGCGCGCGGATTCGCTGGAGGCGTTCGACCGCACGCTGGACCGCATCCGCCTGATCGATGGCATTGCCGCCACGGAAACGAGCATCCTGCTGTCGAGCTACAAGCTTTAGGTCGGCACGCGGCGCGCCTACGCCGCGGCAGCGCCGCGCAGCCGTTCCCGCCGGGTTTCCTCGTGCAGCACCTGGCCGCTGGGGCGCAGCAGGTCGCGCAACGAGACCACCCCGACCAGGCGCATGGAAACCAGGTCTGCCACCACCGGCAGCCGGCTGACGCCGAGCTCCGCCATGCGCCCCGCGGCGATGCGCGCGGTCTGCGCCGGCAGCAGCACCTGGTGCGGTTGCAACGGCGCCATCAGCGCGCGGCCGGCCTCCATCGATGCCTCCCGCCCGCGCAGCGCATTGCGCTCCAGCATGCCGACCACGCGCTGCGCGCACACCACGGGATAGCCGCGGTGCGGCGCATGCTCGCCGAAATGCCGCGCCCATAGCGTGCAGACCGGCAGCTCGCCATCCACGCTCACCACAGCCGTGGTCATCAAATCCGCCACGTGCTGGCGCTCAAGCGGATCCACGCTATATTCGCGATAGATATGCAGGCCGCGGCGCGCGATCTTCTCGGTCATGATCGAGCGCTTCATGGTCAGCACCGTGAAGCCATGCGCCACCGCGACGGTCAGCAGCAGCGGCAGCAATGCGTTGCTGTCATGCGTCAGGCCAAAAGCAAAAACGATGGCGGTCAGCGGCGCGCCAAGCACGCTGCCCAGCACGCCCGCCATGCATACCAGCGCCCACAACTGCGGCGAGGCCCGCCGGGCAGCCACGGCGCCAGTGCCACGCCAAGGCCCGCGCCCAGCATCATCAGAGGCGCCAGCACGCCGCCCGACGTGCCGGAGCCCAGCGCTGCCACCCAGATGATGGCCTTGACCGTCAGCAGCGCCACCACCACGCCAATCGCCATGCGGTTGTGCAGCAGGTCGGCAATCACGTCATAGCCCACGCCCAGCGCGCGTGGCTCGAAATAGCCGCCGATGCCGACCACCAGCCCGCCGATCGCAGGCCACCACATCCAGTGCAGCTTGAGTTTGGAGAACTGGTCCTCGGTGCGATAGAGCGCCAGCGTCAGCGCGGCGCCCAGCACGCCGCAAAGCAGCCCGGCAACAATGCACGAGCCCAGCGCCACGGTGGTTGCCGACGCGGTATGCAGCGCAAACAAGGGGCCCGGCTCAAACACCATCGTGCGCAGGAAGCCGGCTACCGCGCAAGCCAGTGCCACCGGCAGCAAGCTGCGCGGGCGCAGCTCGAACAGCAGCAGCTCGACGGCCAGCAGCACCGCCGCCACCGGCGTGCCGAAGATCGCGGTCATGCCGGCGCAGGCGCCCGCCACCAGCAGCGTCTTGCGCTCGGCCGCGGTGAGATGCAGGTACTGCGCGAGCAGCGAGGCGATCGAGCCGCCAGTCATGATGATCGGGCCTTCCGCGCCGAACGGCCCGCCGCTGCCGATCACGATGCCGGATGACAGCGGCTTGAGCACGGCCACCCGGGGCGACATCTTGCTCTTGCCGAACAGCACGGCCTCGATGGCTTCCGGGATGCCATGGCCACGGATCTTGTCGCTGCCGTAGCGCGCCATCAGGCCCACGAGCAGGCCACCGACTGCCGGCACCGCGATGACCCATGCCCCCAGCGCATGCTGCGCCGGCGTGCGCTCCGCCAGCGACAGCGTCTGATAGAAAAACAGATTGGTGAAGAACCGGATCAGGTTCAGCAGCAGCACGGCAGCCGCCGTGCTGATCGCCCCGATGAGGGGCGCCAGGGCTGCCAGCAAAAGCAGGCGGCGGTCGACGGCGTAGTCGCGTTTCTCAAAGTGCATGGTGAGGCTCTGGCGAATGAAGCGAAGGACGTGGCGCGGAGCACAGGAGGAACACGGTCCGCGGAAAGCGGAATGTATCACGCCATGATATATTTGCGCGCTGGATTTCCGGAGCACGATGCCAAGGCGATCCAGGTGCGCTATTACGCGCATTCGCCCGCACAACCCCAAGAAAACGAGACCCATGCCGCCATCCCAGGCCCCCTCCGTAGCCGACTTCCCGCCAGGCCGGGCTCAAGCGTGGCTGCGCGCGTTTGCCCCCACGCCGATCGCCGCCGGCCGCCGCGAGCGCATCAAGAGCTGCCTGGGCGCGCTGGTCGGCCTGCTGCTCACCGAATGGATCAGCCGTCACCTGCTGGGCGGCTTCAACCCCTGGTTCATCGCGCCGATGGGCGCCTCCGCGGTGCTGTTGTTTGCCGTGCCGGCGAGCCCGCTGGCGCAGCCGTGGTCCATCATCGGCGGCAACCTGGTCGCGGCGCTGATCGGCGTGGCCTGCGCGCGCTGGATCCCCGAGCCTGGACTGGCCGCCTCGGTGGCCGTGGCGCTGGCCATCGCCGCCATGTTCCAGCTGCGCTGCGTGCATCCGCCCAGCGGCGCGGTGGCGATTACCGCGGTGTTCGGCGGCCACGCCGTGACCCAGCTTGGCTTTGGCTTCGTGGTGATGCCGGTCGCGGTCAACTCGATGTTGCTGCTGCTGGTGGCGCTGCTGTTCAACAACCTGATGCGCCGGCGCTATCCGCACCGCCCCGTCGAACACGCCAACCCGCACCGCACCGCCGATCCTCTGCCGAGCGGGCGGGTGGGATTCAACCGCGGCGATCTGGACGAAGTGCTCAAGGCACGCGGCGAGTTCCTGGACATCGAGGAAGACGACCTGGAAGACATCCTGGTGGCCGCGCAGTTGCGGGCGTATCGCCGGCACTTTGGCGATGTGCGGTGCGTGGACATCATGTCGCGGGACGTGGTGACGGCGCAGCCCGGGCAGAGTGGCCTGGAGGCGCGCGCCCTGTTGCTCAGGCACGGGATCCAGGCGCTGCCGGTGGTGGATGGGCAGCGGCGGTTGCTTGGCATGCTTGGCATGGCGGATCTTCTCGCCGCGCGGAGCGGCGCCGAGGGCCAGGTCCGGGCCGGGACCGCCAAGGACCTGATGCACACCGGCATGGCTACGGCCCGGGCTGAGCAACCCATGGTGGAACTGGCGCGGGCGTTTTCCGATGGCGGCCTGCATCAGGTGCCGGTGGTGGACGCCCAGCAGCGGCTGCTGGGCATCGTCACGCAATCGGACCTGATCGCCGCGCTGCTCGCACAGGGCCCGCCGGCAAAGGTGGAAACGGATGCGCAGCCGGCAGGCTGACCCGCGCGGGCGCTAGCGGCTCGCCTGCCATCCGCCCGCCGCCGGCATGGCGTGGGCATCGGCACACACCATGCCATTGAACAACAGGTTCAATGCCACCGACATCACGCACGCCAGTAGGATGCTGCTGTGCATGATGGGCTGCAGCCAGCCCGGTAATTGATTGAACAGCGTGGCCGAGAACGTGGGCAGCAGCGAGATGGCCAGGGTGGCGGCAACGATGTACACATTGTGCCGCGTGCCCTCGAAATCCACCCGCGCCAGCGTGCGCACCCCCGCCGCGGTCACCACCCCGAACATGAACAACCCCGCCCCGCCGAGCGCCGGGAGAGGGATGGAGGCGACGACCGTGGCCAGCTTGGGAAACAGCCCCAGCGCGCACAGGATCACGCCCGCCGCCACCACGACCCAGCGGCTCTTGACGCCCGTCACCACCAGCAGGCCGATGTTCTGGCTGTAGATGGTGTAGGGGAAGCCATTGAGCGCCCCGCCGATCAAGCTGGCCAGCCCGTTGGCCCGCAAGCCATCCGTCATCTCGCCCGCGCTCAGCGGCTTGTTCACGACATCGCCAATCGCCAGGAACAAACCCATCGACTCGATCATGATGATGATCATCACCACCACGATCGTCAGCGTGGCCACCACGTCGAACACCGGCCAGCCGAAATAGAAGGGATGGATCACGTCGACCAGCGGCGCCTCGGCCACGCCATGGAAATCCACCATGCCAAAGGGGATCGCCACCAGCATGCCGGCCGCCAGCGCCAGCAGCACGGAGACGTTGGACCAGAAACCCTTGAGCCACTTGTTGATGACCAGGATCAGCGCGAACACGAAACCCGCCAGCGCCAGGTTGTGCGGCGCGCCGAAGTCCGCCGCGCCGCGCCCGCCGCCGACCCAGTTCACGCCGACCGGAAACAGCGACAGCCCGACCACCATCACGATGGACCCGCCCACGATGGGCGGAAAGAAGCGCAGCAGCTTGCCGAACACCGGCGCCAGCAGCATGGTAATGACGCCCCCCGCCATCACCGCACCGATCACCGCCGGCAGGCCAAGCGCCGGGTTGGTGGCGATGACGAGGATCGGCGGAATGGCGCTGAAGGCCACGCCCTGCATCACCGGCATGCGCACGCCAAAGCGCCAGATGCCCGCGGCCTGCAGGATGGTGGCGATGCCGCAGGTGAAGAGATCGGCATTGATCAGCACCGCCACCGCCTCCTTCGGCAGCTTGAGCGCGCCGGCGATGATCATCGGCACCGCGATGGCGCCGACATACATCACCAGCACGTGCTGGAAGCCCAGCATCACCAGCGGCCCGGGGGCGGGCACCTGGTCGACTGCGGCCGGCCGGTCGCCGGTCAGGTCTTGGGTGTTCATGGGGTTGTCTCCTCTTGTGCCGTTACGTGAGCTCACGCGACATCTACGGGAATAAGAAAGCCCCGGCACCTGGCTAGCGCCCAGCAGGCGCCGGGGCAAAATCAAGCCAGCGTTACAGGTGCACCTCCTTCTCGCCGTGCGCCTGCAGCAGCGCCATCAGCTTCTTGCGCATCACCAGCCCGGGCTTGTCGGACGGCATGTGGAACTCCATGCGCCGCGTGGTATCGATGGGCGCGTCGTAATCCGTCGCTTCCAGGATCTCCTTGTCCTCGCGCGTGACCGCATGATCGAACTTGACCAGTTCCTCGGCCGGCGCCTGCTGCTCGGTATCGTTGCGGTACAGCCACTGGACCATCATCGTGCTTTTGTCGTCGATGGGCGTGGCGCAGTTGACGATGGTATGCACCAGGCCATTGGGATAGGTGCAGCCGAAGCGGCGCGAGAACGGCATGTACCAGTTGTCATGCAGGTGGCGGATGGTCTCCGGCTCCTTGCTGCCGGTGAGCAGCCAGCTGTCCGGCGGGTTCATGATCGGCACCGAGCGGCGCGACTCGAAGCCCCACTCGTTCTCGATGATCTCGATGTCTGCCGGCCTGGGGCTGGTGAACTTGCCGAAGGTGTTCTTGTGCACGAAGCTGAAGTGCGCGTTGTCGAACGAATTCTCCATGAAGCGCAGGCCGCTGCATTGCCAACGCTCATAGAACTGCGGGATGCGGCGCAACGAAGGATCGCTGCCCTCGGGGAGGTCCGGGATATCGGTGAGCGGGTCTTCCAGCGCCACCCACACGTAGCCGTAGCGCAGCTTGCAGTGGTAGTTCGCCACGCGTGCGTTGGCGGGGATCATGCCCTGCGGCATCTGCGGAATGCGCACGCACTTGCCGCTGCAGTCATAGGACCAGCCGTGATAACCGCAGCACAGCAGACCGTCCGAATCGACATAGCCCTTGGAGAGCTTGGCGGTACGGTGGCAGCAGCGGTCGCGCACGGCCGCGGGGGTGCCATCGGCGCCGCGCCAGATGACGATGTCCTCGCCCAGCAGCGTGAACGGCTGCGGGCCGTTGTCGAGCATGGATTCAGGGATGACCGCGTACCAGAAGCGCCGCAGGACCGGTTGTTGAGTGACAAGCATTGGCAATGTCTCCTCTCGTATTGTCGAGTGTGGGTTGTGCGGGAGTGCAGCTCGTGTTGTGGGTCTTTCAGGCGGGCGCGGCGGGCGCCGGCAGCCAGTCGCAAATCTGTTTGGCAAGCGCGCCCTTCTCCGCCACGGCCTTGCCCAGCAGCGCGAATCCGGTCAGGCCGCCCTGCGTATCGCGGAACAACGCGCGCAGGCCCGCGCCGGCCTCCTCGGCCGCCGCCTGGGACTCGATCTCCCAGCTGCCGGCGCCGGCCAGCGCCGGCGACACCACCGCGGGCAATACGGGCGTCTTCACCACCACCGGCATGGCCGGATAGCGCAGCGGCGTAGGCGCGCCGGCCAGCGTGCGGGCCAGCGCGCGCGCGGCCTGCATCAGCGGCATCACGTAAGGCAACACCAGACCATCGACCTCCGCGCAATCGCCCAGCGCGTAGACCGAGGCCGCGCTGGTGCGCAGCAGGCGGTCCACCACGATGCCGCGCGCGGTGGCAATGCCGGCGGCTTGCGCCAGCGCCACGCGCGGCAGCAACCCGGTGGCGGACAGCACCACGTCGGCGGCGATCTGCGCGCCGCTGGCGAGCTGCACCGCGAGCGCGCCGCCGCGGCGATGGCGGGATCGACCAGCTCGACGCCGAAGCCGCCCGCGTGCAGGTCGTTGGCGAACTCGCAGCCGATCAGGCCGGCGCCGAGGATGGCCACGCGCCGCTTGCCTTGCAGCGACGCATGGAAGCGCGTGTAGTCGGCCAGGTCGTTGACGGTCTGCACGGCATCGGCGCCATTGCCTTGCAAGCCCGGTGCACGCGCTTGCGCACCCAGCGCCAGTACCAGTTGGCCGTAGCGCAGCGCTTGCCCGTCGACCAGCACGGTGCCGGCGGCCGTATCGATGGCCGATGCATCGGCATGCGTCATCACGCGTGCGTTGAGCTGCGCGGCCATCTTCTGGGCGCTGGCGATAGCCAGTGCGGCGGGCGCCTTGTTGCCGGCCAGCGCATTGGACAGCATCGGCTTGGAGTACGACTCGCCGCCGTCGCGCGTGACCATGACCAGCGGCGTCGCGCTGTCGAGCTTGCGGAACTCGCGCGCCAGCGTGTAGC
This sequence comes from Cupriavidus basilensis OR16, assembly GCF_000243095.1. Classification (GTDB taxonomy): domain Bacteria; phylum Pseudomonadota; class Gammaproteobacteria; order Burkholderiales; family Burkholderiaceae; genus Cupriavidus; species Cupriavidus basilensis_D. The sequence goes on from NZ_AHJE01000061.1 coordinate 75,124, forward strand.
CGGCCAGGCCGGTGCCGAGGATGACCAGCGGCAGCGCTGGCCGCGTTTCAACAGTGATGGCGTCGTTCCCGTCGTTCGCATCGTTCGCATCGTTCGCCATGGCTCAGGCCACCACTTCCATCTCGAACTCGGCCTTGCTCACGCCGCAGTCCGGGCACAGCCATTCATCGGGAATTTCTTCCCAGCGCGTGCCGGCGGGAAACCCGTGTTCGGGCATGCCGAGCGCTTCGTCGTATTCAAAGCCGCACACCATGCATTGCCATTTCGTCGCTATCGTAGCCATCGTCGCTATCGTGGTTGTTGTCATTGCGAAGCCTCTCGTCGGGTTCGGGTTGTTACGTGTGTGCTGTCCGGTCGGATGGCCGGCCTACGCCAGCGCAAAGGGCGTGGCGCGCAAGCGCTTGCCGGTGGCCGCAAAGATGGCGTTGCCGATCGCCGGCACCACCGGTGGATTGGACAATTCGCCAACGCCGCCAGGCTGCCTGCCCGAGGGTGGCATCACCACGATGTCCAGCGCTGGCGCGTCGCTCATGCGCACCACCGGGTAGTCGTGGAAGTTGCTTTGCTTCACGCCGCCGTTCTCGATATGCACCGCGTTCATCAGCGCGGTGGACACGCCCCAGTAGATGCCGCCGGCCAGTTGCTGGCGCACCGAGCTGGGATCGACGGCGAGGCCGCAGTCGACCACGCAGGTGATCTTGTGCACGGTGATTGCGTTGTCCTTGACGCTGACGTCGGCCACGACGGCGATATAGCTCTTGTAGCCCTCGTAGGTCGCCACGCCGAGGCCGCGGCCGTGGCCGCGCTGATGGCTCCTCCAACCCGAGAGCGTGGCGGCACGATCGAGCACCGCAATGTGCTCGGGCTTGCCTTGCAGCAGCTTCCTGCGCAGCGCCACCGGGTCCTGCCCGCCGGCATGCGCGGCTTCGTCGATCAGGCTCTCGATGGCGAAAATGTTCGGCACGTAGCTCACCGCGCGCCACCACCACACCGGCAAGCCCGGCTCGTGGCGCACCCAGGCCAGGTCGAGCGCGGGTACCTGATAGTAGAAATCGTCGCGCATGCCTTCCGTGCAGCTCGGGTCCACCGGCACCTTGGCCAGGAAGCCGGGGTCGTCGGGCTCCTTGATCGACGGCACCACGGCGCGCAGGCTGAAGGCCTGCACATTGCCGTGCGCGTCCAGCGCGGCGCGCGCCTTGTGCACGCTGGCGCTCTGGTAGTAGAACGCCTGCATGTCGTCTTCGCGGCTATAGAGCAGCTTGATGGGGCGGCCCATGCGCTTGGCGATGTAGGTGGCCTCCAGGATGATATGCAGCCCTTCGCGGGCGCCGAAGCTGCCGCCGGCTTCAGTGAGATGGATCTTCACCTTGTCGCGGGGGATGCCGGCAATGGTCTCGGCCGCCTGCGCGCAGCGCGAGGGCACCTGCACGCCGCCCCAGTACTCCACCGCGTCCGGCCTGACCCACGCCACGATGCTGAGCGGCTCCATCTGCGCGTGCGCCTTGTAGGGCATGGTGTAGACCGCCTCCACCACCTTGGCGGCATCCTGGAAGGCGGCGCCGGCATCGCCCTTGACCTTGGACTTCTTGCCCGGCTCGTCCACGCGCGCGGCCATGGCATGGATGGCGGCCTGGGCGCTGAAGTCCTTCATCGCGCTGTCGCCCCACTCCACCTTGAGCGCCTGGCGCGCCCGCTGCGCAGCCCAGAAATGGTCGGCCACGATGGCCACGCCGGGCTGGCTGGCGCCGTTGATGGGGCGCGCAGCTGGCGTAGCGCGCGCGGCCTGTGAGCTTGTCGGCCACGCGGTAGCTGCTGCGCTCCTTGCCGATCAGCACGAACTCGTCTGGCCGCTTGAGTGTGACCTCGGCCGGCACCGGCAGGCGTGCCGCGCCTTCGGCCAGCTCGCCGTAGCTGAGGCGCTGTCCGCTGGCCACGTGGATCACGGCGCCAGCGGCCGTCCTGCAGGCCGCCGGCTCGACCGCCCAGTGCCGCGCCGCTTGCGCGACCAGCATGGCGCGTGCGGTGGCGCCTGCGCGGCGCAGCGTGTTCCACTCCAGCGGCACGCTGGTGCTGCCGCCGGTCGCGTGCATGCCCCACAGCGGATGCAGGTAGGCCTTGGCGAGGGGATCGTCCGGCTGGATCACCTGCACGGTGGCCCAATCGGCATCCAGTTCCTCGGCCAGCATCAAGCCGAGCGCGTTCTTCACGCCGGTGCCGCTGTCGTACTTGTGGACCACCAGCAGCACGCGGTTGTCGGGGGTGATGCGCACCCAGGCATTGGGGGCGAAGTTGCCGGCCGCGCTGTCGGTGATGGGCGCGGCGGCTGCGTTGCGGATAAGCTGCCCGCCGCTGCCGATCTCCAGCAGCAAGCCGCCGGCGAGCGCGGCGCCGGCTTGCAGGAAGCGGCGGCGCCCGATGGCATCGATGAGGTTGAGCTCGCGCGTCATGCTGCCTGGCCTCCGCGCAGTTCGGCGGCCGCGCGATGGATGGCGCGGCGGATGCGGTCGTAGGTGCCGCAGCGGCAGATGTTGCCGGCCATGGCGGTGTCGATATCGCTGTCTGTGGGGTTGCGCTTGCCGGCCAGCAGCGCGGCGGCCGACATCAGCTGGCCCGACTGGCAGTAGCCGCATTGCGGCACGTCCTCGGCTTGCCAGGCTTTCTGCACCGCGTGCAGCGCATCGGGCTGGCCCAGGCCTTCGATGGTGGTGACCCGCTTGCCGGCCACGGCGGATACCGGCGTCTGGCAGGCCCGCACCGGGGCGCCCTCCACATGTACCGTGCAGGCGCCGCACAAGCCCATGCCGCAGCCGTACTTGGTGCCGGTGAGATCGAGCTCGTCGCGCAGCACCCACAACAGGGGCGTATCGCCGGGGGCTTGCACGGCGCGCAAGGCGCCGTTGACTTTGATGGGGGTCATTTGTTCTCCTTGCTCCGCCGTCTGTGGGTGTCCTGGGGGCCCGGCGGGCCGTCTTGAGGCAAAGACTAGCTGCGCCAAATCCATATGTGAAATATGATTTGAGAATCTTTTCCATACGAAAATCATATGGATATCCGCCAACTCCGCTATTTCATCGCCGTTGCCGAAGAAGGCAATTTCAGCCGTGCCGCCGAGCGCCTGCATATTTCCCAGCCACCGCTGAGCCAGCAGATCAAGTCGCTGGAGGCGTCCCTCGGAGTCATCCTGTTCGAGCGTGGCCGCCTTGGCGCGCGCCTGACCCGGGCGGGCGAGGCGCTGCTGACCCGGGCGCGCGACATCGTGGCCGACCTGGACTCGACCCGGAACATGGTGCTGCGCGTGGCCGACGGGCTGGAGGGCTACCTGCGCATCGGCATCATCAACTCCGTGATGTATGGCCCCCTGCCACGCACCATGCGGCTATTCCAGGAGCGCAACCCGGCGGTGGAGTGGACCCTGCACGAGATGCTGCCCGACCAGCAGGGCGAGGCGCTGGTGCGTGGCCAGATCGACGTGGGCTTTGCCTCCAGCGCCACCGGGCGGGAGGAACTGCGCTCGATCCGGGTCTATCCGCAGCCGCTGATGGCTGCGCTACCGGCCGGCCATCCCTTGGCGGCCAGCGGCCGGATCCAGCTGAAGGCGCTGGCGGCGGAGCCATTTGTGCTGCTGAATACGCAAAGTCCGGTGATCCGCAGCTTGCTGGCCGCCTGCGTGCGCAATGGCTTCCACCCGCGCGTGCTGCACGAGTCGGTGGATCCGCAAACGGTGCTGAGCCTGGTGGGCGCCGGCGTGGGGGTGAGCGCGCTGCCGCGCTCGCTTTCGGGCGCGCCGCGGGAGGACGTGGCCTTCGTCACGCTGGACGAGCCGGGCTCCAGATGCGGCCCGCCTTCGGCGGGCTACGGGTTTTCCTATATATTGTCGCCGTTCACGTCACATCGGCGGTCCAGGAGATGCACCCGATGAATTCCGGCCAACTGATTGAAAAACTCGCTGCCATCTTTGCACTGATCGTGCTGATCGGCGGCTCGCTGCTGGTGCTCGCGCCTTTCACCACGGCGTTGTTGTGGGGCGCCATCCTCGCCTTCAGCTCGTGGTACCCCTATACGGTGTTGTCGCGCTGGATGGGCGACCGGCGCAGCCTGGCGGCGTTGATCTGCGTGCTGCTGGCCGCGATCATCGTGCTGGGCCCCTTTGTCTATGCCGGCGCCAGCATCTCCGCGCACATCGACGAGCTGTCCGGCCTGGTCGACCAGTTCTTCGATCACGGCGCGCCCGCGCTGCCCGCGTGGCTGACCGGCCTGCCCTACGTGGGCGGCTACCTGCAAAGCTCCTGGGACAAGGTGATCCATGCCGACTCGGAGATGGTCGCCAGCCTGCGCAAGCTGATCGCGCCCGTGGGCCATGTGGTGCTGGGCGCCGGGCTCTCGATCGGCGCCGGGCTGGGCCAGCTGGCGCTGTCGATCGTGCTGGCGTTCTTCTTCTATACCGGCGGCGAGTTCGCGGTGGCGTGGCTGCGTGCGGGCATGCGCCGCATTGCCGGCGAGCGCGCCGACCACCTGCTGGCGCTGGCCGGCAATACCGTCAAGGGCGTGGTCTACGGCGTGCTGGGCACGGCCTTCGTGCAGGCCTTGCTGGCCGGCATCGGTTTCTGGATCGCTGGCGTGCCCGGCGCCGCCATCCTCGGCTTCGTCACCTTCTTCCTGTCGGTGATTCCGGTCGGCCCGCCGCTGGTGTGGATTCCCGCCGCGCTCTGGCTCTACCACACAGGCTCGCTCGGCTGGGCCATCTTCATGGTGGTGTGGGGCGTGGGCGTGGTCAGCATGGCCGACAACGTCATCAAGCCGCTCCTCATCAGCAAGGGCACCGACATGCCGCTGATCTGGGTGATGCTGGGCGTGTTCGGCGGCGCGCTGGCCTTCGGCTTTCTCGGTGTCTTTATCGGCCCGACCCTGCTGGCGGTGGCCTACGCGCTGCTGCGCGACTGGACCATCGGCTCGCAGCACCTGGCCGACCCGCCGCCCGCGCTGGCGCAAGGCAAGCCCATCACCACCGCCGAAGACGTGGCGGGTTCCGGCAAGGCATGAGCGAACCGAGCCATCACGAACCGCAGCCGGTGGCACCGCCCGTGCCCGCCCAGGCTGGGCTGGCCGGGCTGGTGGCCTGCGAGTATTGCGATGCGATCTACCAGCGCGCCGAGCTGGCGCAGGGCGAGCGCGCGCTGTGCCTGCGCTGCGGCGGCCAGCTCTACCGCGATAGCTCGCGGGCCTATGCCCGGCTGCTGCCGTTGGTCATTGCCGCACTGATCCTGTTCATGGTGTCCAACGCCTATCCCATCGTCGAGATGGATCTCAAGGGCGTGCGCACCGAAACCACGCTTTGGGGCGCGGTGCAGGCGCTCTACGCGGACAACATGACGCTGGTGGCCGTGCTGGTGTTCGCCACCACCATCCTGTTTCCCCTGTCCGAGATGCTGATGATGCTTTACCTGCTGGTGCCGATGGCGCGCCACCGGATGCCGCCGGGCTTCGAGCGCATCGTGCGCGGCATCCAGCAAACGCGGCCGTGGGGCATGATCGAAGTCTTCATGATTGGCGTGCTGGTCACGCTGGTCAAGCTCTCGACCATGGCGCAGGTACTGCCGGGCGTGGCGCTGTGGTCGTTCGCCGCGCTGGTGATCGTGCTGGCCGCGATGCTGTCGTTCAATCCGCGCGATCTCTGGCAGCACCTGGACGAGGAGCCGCCCCGATGAGCGCCCCTACCCCCAAGCCCCGGGCGGGCGCCGCCGCGCTGGCGCGCTCGCGGCGCCTGGCCGCCGATGTGGTGGCGGGACTGACCGACGACGAAACCAAGCCGCTGCCACAGGTGCCCACCGCCACCTCGATGGGCCTGGTGTCCTGCCACGCCTGCGATACGCTCAGCCCGCGCACGATGGAAGGCCAGCCCTGCCCGCGCTGCGGCGCCACGCTGCATCGCCGCAAGCCGAACAGCCTCACCCGCACCTGGGCGTTCCTGCTGTCCGCCCTCATCCTCTATATTCCCGCCAACCTGCTGCCGGTGATGGTGACGCAGTCCATCCTGGGCACGCAGCGCGACACCATCTTCTCCGGCGTGGTCTACCTGTGGCTGTCCGGCTCCGACCTGCTGGCCATCGTGGTGCTGATCGCCAGCATCGTGGTGCCGCTGCTGAAGATGATGATCCTCACGCTGCTGCTGCTGTCCGTGCACTTCCGCTCGCGCTGGCGGATTCGCCAGCAGACCAAGCTGTATGGGCTGGTGGAACTCATCGGCCGCTGGTCGATGCTGGATATTTTCGTGGTGGCGCTGCTGGCTTCGCTGGTGCGGGCCGGGGCACTCGCCACCATCATCCCGGGTGCCGGCGCCATGGCGTTCGGCTCCGTGGTGGTGCTCACCATGCTGGCTTCACTCAGTTTCGACCCGCGCCTGCTGTGGGATTCGATGGATGCAAACGATGCCTGACCTAGACCATTCCCCGCCCTCTCCTTCCTCGCCGCCACCGGCGCCCGAGCGCCGCCACCGAGCGCGCTGGCTGCCCTCGCTGGTCTGGCTGATCCCGATCGTGGCGGCCGTGGTTGGCCTGTCGCTGCTGATCCACACGCTCACCGAGCGCGGCCCCGAGATCACGGTCAGGTTCCGCACCGCCGAGGGCCTGGTCCCGGGCAAGACGCCGGTACGCTACAAGGACGTGGACATCGGCCTGGTCAAGTCCGTGCGGCTGGCCGGCGACCACTCGCACGTGATTGCCAAGATCGACCTGACCCAGGACGCGGCCAGCTTCGCCACCAAGGACACGCGCTTCTGGGTGGTGCGCCCGCGCTTTTTGCCACCAGCGGCATCTCGGGGCTGAGCACGCTGCTGTCAGGCGCCTATATCGGCGTTGACGCCGGCAAGTCGGATGAGCGCGTGCGCGACTTCACCGGGCTGGAAGTGCCGCCCGCCGTCACCACCGATGCCTCCGGCAAGCAGTTCGTGCTGCGCGCCGCCGATCTCGGCTCGCTCGATATCGGCTCGCCGGTCTACTACCGCCGCGTGCAGGTCGGCCAGGTGGTGGCTTACCAGCTGGAGCCCAACGGGCGCGACCTGTCGCTGCGCGTGTTCATCAACAAGCCCTACGACAAGCTGGTGACGGCCGACTCGCGTTTCTGGCACGCCAGCGGCGTCGACATCAAGCTCGATGCCGGCGGCTTCAAGCTCAACACGCAATCGCTGGTGACGGTGCTGCTCGGCGGCGTGGCCTTCCAGGCCCCGGATGACTCCAAGGCAACGGATGCCGCCAACGAGAACACCCAGTTCCTGCTGGCCAGCGACCAGACCGAGGCGATGAAGGAGCCGGAAGAACTCGCGCCTTCGCTCGCCGTGCTGAACTTCGACCAGTCGGTGCGCGGGCTCTCGCCCGGCGCGCCGGTGGATTTCCGCGGCGTGATCGTGGGTCAGGTGCGCTCGATCGGCATCGAATACCTGAGCGAGAAGAAGGCCTTCCGCCTGCCCGTGGTGGTGGAACTGTACCCCTCGCGCATGGGCTTCCGGGCGCGCGACGTGGAGGACGTCAATCGTGCCCGCGATATCGTCCAGACGCTGATCAAGCGCGGCATGCGCGCGCAGTTGCGCACCGGCAACCTGCTGACCGGCCAGCTCTATGTGGCGCTGGATTTCTTCCCCAAGGCGCCGCCGGCCAGCGTCAACACGGATGGCGCCATGCCTGAACTGGCCACCACGCCGGGCGCGTTCGACGAGCTGCAGGCCAAGCTGGGCGATATCGTCAACAAGATCGGCAAGGTGCCGTTCGACCAGATCGGCCAGGACCTGCGCACTTCGATGGCCACGCTCAACACCATGATGACCAGCGCCGACAAGCTGGTCGCCCAGCTCAACGGCGACGTGGCGCCCCAGGTGCTGGCCGCGCTGCAGGACGCGCGCAAGACCTTGGGTGCGGCCAACGGCACGCTCTCCTCGGATGCGCCGCTGCAGCAAGACACGCGCCGCATGATGCAGGAGCTCACGCGCACCGCGGTGTCGCTGCGCACGCTGACCGAATACCTGGAACGCCACCCCGAAGCGCTGGTGCGCGGCAAGCCGGAGAAATGATGATGACCCGCATAGCGATGACCCGCCACCGCCTGTTGCTGCCGCTCTCCCTCGCCGCCGCGCTACTGGCGGGCTGCGCCTCGCCCGATCCGCGCTATTACACGCTGGCCCAGGGCCCCGCTGCCGCCACCGGCGCCGAAGGACAATCCGCCGCGCAGGCGCAACCGCTGTGGATCGAGGTTGCGCCGGTGCGCGTGCCTGAACGCCTCAACCGGCCGCAGCTGGTGGTGCGTGATGGCAAGGATGGCAACGAACTCAAGCTGCTGGACCTGTCGCGCTGGTCCGCGCCGCTGCCGGATGAGCTGCGCGACGCGCTGTCCCAGCAACTGCAGGCCAGGCTAGGCGCGATCGATACCTACCAGCAAGGCTTGTCGGAAGCGGCGCCCGTGTTCCGCATCACCACCGAAGTGGTGCGGCTGGACGCGGACGTGGGCCAGCGCGCCGGCGCCGTCATCAACTGGACCGTGCGCCGGCTGCCCGACGGCAAGGTCAAGGCCGGCCGCACGCAGGCCGAGCTGCCCGCGCCGGGCGCGGTGGACGGTGTCGTGGCGGCTTACCGGCAGATCGTGGCAAGCACCGCCGACGACATCGCGGCCAGCGTGGAATCACTGCGCCGGGACGCGGCGAAGTAGCGGCGCGGCGGGACGCAGGTCCCGCCCGCCCCGCAATCAATCCTCCGCCGGCGCCGACGCGCCCCGGCAACTGCGCCGCCGCTCCGACTCGGCCATGGCCGCCAGGCATGCCTCGGCACCTCCCGCCACCAGCTTGGCCGAGCAGGCCAGCATCAGGTTCTTGCCCAGGCCGAAATCCTCCACCACGAAGCCGCGCGCATCGAGCCGCTCGCCCTTGCCGTGGGTTCCGTCGGTGGCAACCGCCACGCGCTCCAGCAACGTGCCGCTGTCGCTGCTGTAGCCCCATACCGGCTTTTGCAGCGCAATCGCGAATCCCACCTCGAATGCCGTGCCCGAGTCCGGCTCGCCCGGCCCGCGGAAATCGTCAAGGTTGGCCATCACCATGTCGGCGCGGCGCAGCAGGTTGAGGTTCGCTTCGTAGATCCAGCGCGCGGTGTCGGGGCCACAAAGCCCGGCCGGAGCGGCTTTGTCCAGGGGATAGAGGCCGAGGAAGCCGTAATGGGCGCAGCGGGCCTTGAGGGCCTCGCCGTAGGCGATGGCGTCTTTGCGGAATACGTCGAAGCCGGCGAGGTAGATGGTTTTCATTGAGCGTGGCTGGGTGGCGGACGTTGACGCTGGTGAGGATAGCCCATGTGTTTGAAGTTATGGCTACAGCTTGCACCTCAAACCCAGCGCCCGCCTGAACCGCGGGTCACCGCCCTCGCCAGGCGGCGGCCTGCGTTCCTGCCTACCCGTGCTCACGCGGGCGGCGAGCCATCCTTGAATGCTCCCTTGAGCATCTGCCGCAGTTCGGGGCCATCCTGGTGCTGGTGCACCTGCACGGCATGCTGGACCGCGACTTCGAGCAGTTCGTCTTCGGTGTCGGCGCTCAATGCCACCGTGCACTTCGACTCGCTCGGAAACTCGCGGCAATCGATATATTTGCGTCCCATCATGGCCTCCTGAAGCGTGAGGGTGAGATGGCGCCGCCGGGGCGGCGGGCGCCTGATCCAGTATAGGACCGGCGCCGTGCGCGGGGACCTGCCAGCGCGTCAGAGTACCGGCGTGATCACCTTGCCGGTGCCAAGGAACGCATCGAGGTTGTCGAATACCAGCGCGGCCATGGCCGCGCGGGTTTCATGCGTGCCGCTGGCTACGTGCGGGGCCAATACCGCGTTGTCCAGCGCGAACAGCGCCTCGGGCACTTCCGGCTCGGCGCGGAACACGTCCAGCCCGGCGCCGCCCAGGCGGCCATCGCGCAAGGCCGCCACCAGTGCGTCTTCGTCCACCACGCTGCCGCGCGACACATTGACCAGGATGCCCTTGGGGCCCAGCGCCTCGATGATTTCGGCCGACACCAGCCCTTCGGTCTCGGGGCCGCCCACACAGGTCACGGCCAGGAAATCCGCCCAGCCGGCCAGCGCCTTCAGGTCAGGCTCGTGGCGCCACGGCGCGCCGTCGCGCACCCGGCGGTTGTGGTACGCGATGTCCATGCCGAAGCCGGTGGCGCGCTGCGCCACTTTCTCGCCGATGCGGCCCAGGCCCAGGATGCCGAGCTTCTTGCCGGAGACGCGGGTGGTCAGCGGGAAGTTGTCCTTGCCCCACTTGCCGGCGCGCACGAAGCGGTCGCCATGGGCGATGCCGCGGGCGGCATCGAGCAGCAGGCCAAAGGCGAGGTCGGCCACACAGTCGTTGAGCACGTCGGGCGTGTTGCTGACCTGGATGCCGCGCGCGCGGGCCGCGTCCAGCGCAATCGCGTCATAGCCCACGCCGAAGCTCACGATGGCTGTGAGCTTCGGCATGGCCGCGATGGCCTCGGCGGTGATGCCGTGACGGGCGGATGTGACCGCCACGCGCGCCTGCTGCGCGTGCTCGCGCAGCCACGCCAGCGGCTCGGCCTGCTCCCAAAGCGGAACGGCCTGGTACTGCTCGCGCAGGCGGGAATTGATCTGCGGCGCGAGCGGGCCGATCTGGATAAGCGTGGCTTGGGACATGGATGCGAGGCGAGGAAAGAATAAAGCGTTGGATGGTAGCGCAATCATAGCGCGTCCGGCACCGCGCCGCAGGGCCGCACCCAAGCCCATCGCCGAAGCCCATCACCGCGAGTTGCTCCGGCACCTTCAGCCCGCGCGCGCGGGCCTCCGACAGCGCGCCCTGCGCCAGCGTGTCCGAGCTGCAGAACACCACGTCCGGCCGCGCGCCGCCGTCGAGCAGCCGCGCCAGCCCTTCACGGCCGAGCCCCAGGCTGGAAGGCGCTGGCACGATGCTGCTCGGCACTTCCGTGATGCCGTGGCGGCCGAAGGCGTCGAGAAAGCCGAGCCGGCGCGACTCGGCGCGCTGGTCGCTGGCCGACAGGATGGCCGGCTTGCGATAACCGCGCGCATGCAGGAACTCAGCCACCGTCTGGCCCACCTTCTCGTGCGAAAAACCCACGAGCATATCGATTGGCGTGGGCGTGATGTCCCAGGTTTCCACCACCGGCACGCGCGCGGCCAGCAGGCGCCGGCGCGTGTCGGCGGTGTGCGCGATGCCGGTCAGCACGATGCCGTCGGGGCGGCGCGAAAGGATGGCGGCCAGCAGGTCCTGTTCGCGCGTGGCGGCATAGCCGGACAAGCCCAGCATCATCTGGTAGCCCGCTTGCGAGAAGCGATCCGTCAGTGCCTGGATGGTGTCGGCGAAGATCGAGTTGGCGATGGTCGGCACGATGGCCGCGATCAGCCGGCTGCGCCGCGAGGCCAGGCCGCCGGCCAGCAGGTTGGGCACATAGCCGGTGCGCTGGATGGCCTCCTGCACGCGCGCCACGGTGCCCGCCGAAACCAGCCCGGGCTGGTTGACCACGCGCGACACGGTGATCGGCGAGACGCCCGCGATCTTGGCCACGTCAGCCAGCGTGACGCTGCCGGTGGCGCGGCCGGCGGGGGCTGGCGCGGGCGCGGTGCGAGGAGCGGTCGGCTTGCGGGATGAGGCCATGAATGTGATGAAGGAAGCGATGGAAACGAAGGAAACCGGCTGAGCGCAGGGTCGGCACGGCCGCCATGATAGCGCCCGCGCCGCGCCGCGGGCTGCGATGCGGGCGCGCGCGACGGGTTAACCCCGAGCACGCACGCGTTGTGGGCGCCAAATGACAGCGCTATCATCCCCGCAAGCAGCCCGAGGCACTGCGCAGCCATCGCTGGTACGGCGCCAACGACCTGCGCGCCTTCGGCCATCGCTCGCGCACCGCGCAGATGGGCTACAGCCGCGCCGACTACGCCGGCAAGCCGGTGATCGCCATCATCAATACCTGGAGCGACATCAACCCCTGCCACAGCCACTTTCGCCAGCGCGCCGAAGAGGTCAAGCGTGGCATCTGGCAAGCGGGCGGCTTCCCGGTGGAAATGCCGGCGATGAGCCTGTCCGAGCCGTTCCAGAAGCCCACCACCATGCTCTACCGCAATCTGCTGGCGATGGAGACGGAGGAACTGCTGCGCTCCTATCCCGCCGATGGCTGCGTGCTGCTGGGCGGCTGCGACAAGACCACGCCCGCCCTGCTGATGGGCGCGCTGGCGATGGACCTGCCCACGCTCTTCGTGCCGGCCGGGCCGATGCTGCGCGGCAACTGGAATGGCGTTACGCTGGGCTCCGGCTCGGATACGTGGAAATATTGGGCCGAGCTGCGCGCTGGCAACATCACCGAGCAGGACTGGCAGGGCATCGAAGACGGCATCGCGCGCTCGCCAGGGCACTGCATGACGATGGGCACGGCATCGACCATGACGGCCGTGGTGGAGGCCATCGGCATGTGCCTGTCCGGCGCCTCGTCGATTCCCGCGCCGGATTCGCGGCATGCGCAGATGGCCTCGCTGTCGGGCCGGCGCATCGTCGAGATGGTGTGGCAGGACCTGAAGCCCTCGGAGATCGTCACGCCCGCCGCCATCGACAACGGCGTGCGCACCGCGCTGGCGCTGTCCGGCTCCACCAACGCCATCGTCCACCTGATCGCGCTGGCGCGCCGCGCCGGCCATGCGCTTTCGCTGGACCGCTACGACGAACTGGCGCGCAGCACGCCGGTGCTGGCCAATATCCGTCCGTCGGGCCAGTACCTGATGGAAGACTTCTACTACGCCGGTGGCCTGCGCGCGATGCTCGCGCAGATGGGCGACCTGCTCGATACCAGCACGCTCACCGTCGATGGCCGTACGCTGGGCGAGAACCTGGCAGGCGCCCGTGTCTTCAACGACGACGTGATCCGCCCGCGCGACAAGCCGCTGGTGGCACGCGACGGCCTGGCCGTGCTGCGCGGCAACCTCGCCCCGGACGGCGCGGTGATCAAGCCCCCGCCGCGCAGCAGGACCTGTTGCGCCATACCGGCCGCGCCGTGGTGTTCCGCGACTACAACGACATGGCGGCGCGCATCGACGACCCGGGGCTGGACATCGATGCCAGCTGCGTGATCGTGTTGCAGAACGCCGGCCCGCAAGGCGCGCCCGGCATGCCGGAATGGGGCCAGTTGCCAATCCCGCAAAAGCTGCTCAAGCAAGGCGTGCGCGACATGGTGCGCATCTCGGATGCGCGCATGAGCGGCACCAGCTACGGTGCATGCGTGCTGCACGTGGCGCCGGAATCGTATGTGGGCGGCCCGCTCGCCTTTGTGCGCGACGGCGACCTGATCGAGCTGGACGTGCCTGCCCGCAAGCTCAACCTGCTGATCGGCGCCGAAGAGATGGCGCGCCGCCGCGCAGCCTGGGTCGCGCCCGTGCCCAAGTTCGAGCGCGGCTACGGCAAGCTCTACCTGCGCCATGTCAGCCAGGCGGACAAGGGCTGCGACTTTGACTTCCTGGAACCTGTCGATGCCCCGGAGGACGGCGAGCCGGAGATCCACTAACGCTTGACCATCGCTTCACCATCCCAATCAGACCCGAGGAGACCCAACCCCATGAAACGCCAAGCCCTTGCGCTGCTGGCCGCCGCGACGGCGGTAGCTGCCGCCGCCCTCCCGCTGAGCGCATCCGCCCAGGCCAACTGGCCCGGCAAGCCCATCACCTACGTGGTGCCGTTCCCGCCCGGGGGCACCACCGATACCCTGGCTCGGCTGATCGGCCAGCGCCTGGGCCAGGCGCTCGGCACCACCGTGGTGGTGGAGAACCGCCCCGGCGCCGGCGGCAATATCGGCTCCGACTACGCCCCCATCACGCTGATCGGCACCAATGCCAATGTGCTGGTGGTCAGCGCCAGCAGCCCGTTCAAGACGGTGAAGGACATCGTGACCGAAGCCAAGGCCAAGCCGGATACGCTCGCCTTCGCATCCGCGGGCAACGGCACCTCGCAGCACCTGGCCGGCGAATTGTTCAAGAGCCTGGCCGGCATCAAGATCACGCACATTCCCTACAAGGGCAGCGGTCCGGCGATCCAGGACGTGATGGCGGGGCAGGTGCCGATGATGTTCGACACCACGGTGGTAGCGGCCCAGCATATCGACTCGGGCAAGCTGCGGGCGCTGGCGGTGACTTCCGCCCAGCGCATCAAGAGCATGCCGAATGTACCGACGATGGCCGAGGCCGGCGTCAGCGGCTATGAGCTGGAATCCTGGCAAGCCATCTTCGCGCCGGC
>NZ_AHJE01000060.1 GCF_000243095.1 Cupriavidus basilensis OR16
CCAGCACCAGCCCGACCAGGTCGGGTCGCAGGATCGGGCCGCCCGCCGACAGCGCATAGGCGGTCGAGCCGGTCGGCGTGGACACGATCAGGCCGTCGGAGCGCTGGTTGTACATGAAGTGGCCGTCCACCGAGACCGCCAGCTCGACCATGCCGGAAATGCCGGAACGGTTGACCACGACGTCGTTGAAGGCCAGCGCGGAGAAGATCACGCCATCGTCGCGCACGACCTGGGACTCCAGCAGCATGCGGGTCTCCGACTCGTAGCGGCCCGCCAACATGTCGGGCAGCACCGATTGCACGTCCTGCAACGGGATGTCGGTCATGAAGCCGAGGCGCCCGTGGTTCACGCCGATCAGCGGCACCGGGTAGCCGGCCAGCTGGCGCGCCAGGCCGAGCAGGGTGCCGTCGCCGCCAAGCACCACCGCCACATCGGCGTGCTTGCCGATCTCATCGGGCGCCAGTGCCGGATAGTCGGTCAGCCCGGTGGCCAGCGCGGTGTCGCGCTCGAACACCACATCCTGGCCGTTCCTGAGGATACAGGCTGCCAGCTCTTCCAGCGGGCCCTCGATGCCGGCGGTGGCGTACCTGCCGATCAGGGCGACGGTGCGAAATGGGGCGCGCGCGGCGCCGGGCTTGGGGAGCGAAGACATGCCGGGATTAGACCATACCGCCGTGACCATTGTCAGCAGGAGGGCGCTCCCCGCCGGGCCGGATCGCCGATGAGCCGCCCGAATAGTGAAAACTTGCGTAAAATCAGGAACATCATGGACGAACGTGCGAAAACACTTCTCAAAACCCTCATCGAGCGCTACATCGCCGAAGGGCAGCCCGTGGGCTCGCGAACCTTGTCGAAGTACTCGGGACTCGACCTGTCTCCGGCCACCATCCGCAATGTGATGTCCGACCTGGAGGAAATGGGGTTCATCGCCAGCCCACATACCTCGGCCGGGCGCATCCCCACGCCGCGCGGCTACCGGCTGTTCGTCGACACCATGCTGACCGCCCAGCCGCTGGACGGCGCGATCAACCTGGCCGAGCTGACGGGCAAGATCCGGGGCCAGCTGCACGGCCAGCAGCTCGGGCCGCAGCGGATGATCACTTCGGCGGCACATACGTTGTCCAACCTGTCGCAATTTGCCGGCGTGGTGATGACGCCGCGGCGCGCCCAGGCGTTCCGCCAGGTCGAGTTCATGCGGCTGTCGGACAAGCGGATCCTGCTGATCATCGTCACCCCCGAGGGCGACGTGCAGAACCGCATCATCCAGACCGAGCTGCCGTACACCGCGTCCCAGCTGGTCGAAGCCGCCAATTTCATCAACTCGCACTTTGCCGGCATGAGTTTCGACAACGTGCGCGACCACCTGCGTGGCGAGCTGCAGGCGCTGCGCATGGATATGTCGCAGCTGATGCAGGCCGCGGTGGAAGCGGGCAGCAGCGCCATGGCCGAGGGGGAGGACGACCACGTCTTCATCTCGGGCGAGCGCAAGCTGCTGGAGGTGGAGGACCTATCCTCCAGCATGGAAAAGCTGCGCCGCCTGTTCGACGTGTTCGAGCACAAGACCGGCCTGCTCAAGCTGCTCGATGTCTCCAGCCACGCCCAGGGCGTGCAGATCTTCATCGGCGGCGAGAGCAAGCTGGTGCCGCTGGAGGACATGGCGGTCATTACCGCGCCTTATGAGGTCGACGGCCAGATCGTCGGCACGCTCGGGGTGATCGGGCCGACCCGCATGGCCTACGAACGGGTGATCCCGATCGTCGATATCACCGCGCGCCTGTTGTCCAGCGCGCTCAGCCAGAACTAGTGTTGGCCCGGGCCGGTCTCACCGACTGCCTGTTCCCCCCATCCTGTAAGCTCGGCGAGACCTGGCGGCCGCTTGCCCTGCGCTCGCGCCGCCCCGCCACACCGGAAACTACATGACGTTTACTCCCGAACCGGCCTACCAGCATGGCCAGGCGCCGCGCACGGCCATCCTGCTGATCAATCTCGGCACCCCGGATGCGCCAACGCCGAAGGCGGTCGGCAGCTACCTCAAGCAGTTCCTGTCCGATCCGCGTGTTGTGGAGATTCCGCGCGCCGCGTGGTTGCCGCTGTTGTACGGCATCATCGTGCCGCTGCGCTCGCGCGCCTCGGCGATGAAGTACGAGTCGATCTGGCTGCGCGCGGCCCATATGACAGGCTCCCCGCTGCTGGTGCACACCGAGCGCCAGGCTCACGCCTTGCAACTGCTGCTGAACCAGCAAGGCCATGAGGTGACCGTGGCGTGCGCGATGCGGTACGGCAATCCGTCGATCGAATCGGTGCTGGAAGCGCTGCGCCGCCAGGGGACCGAGCGCATCCTGCTGCTGCCGTTGTACCCGCAGTACTCCGGCACTACCACGGCGACGGGCTTTGACGAGGTGTTCCGAGTACTCAGGCAGTGGCGAAACCAGCCGGAGTTGCGACTGGTCAAGCATTTCCACGACCATCCGGCGTACATTGCGGCCTTGCATCAGCAGGTGGGGGCATACTGGGCGCAGCATGGCACGCCGGATTTCGCGCGGGGCGACAAGCTGATCCTGTCCTTTCACGGCGTGCCGCGCCGCACGCTGGAGCTCGGCGACCCCTATCATTGCGAGTGCCTCAAGACCGGGCGCCTGCTGGGCGAGGCGCTCGGCCTGCAGCCCGGGCAGTACCAGGTTACCTTTCAGTCGCGCTTCGGCAAGGCGGAGTGGCTGCAGCCCTATACCGCGCCGACCTTGCAGGAACTCGGCAAGGTCGGCACTGGACGAGTCGACGTGTTTTGCCCGGGCTTTCCGGCCGATTGCCTCGAGACACTGGAAGAAATCGCCATGGAAGGGCGCTCCGAGTTCCACGTGGCGGGCGGCAAGGTGTTCCACTACATTGCTTGCCTCAACGATGCGGAAAGCTGGATTGCCGGGCTCGCGGAGATCGGCTTGCAGCACTTGCAGGGCTGGCCGCTGCGGCCGCCGCATCCGCATGAGCTGGAGGCCCGCCGCGCGCAAGCGCAGGCACGCGGCGCCGCGGCTTGAATGTGGCGCTGTCCATGCCCAAGGTAAGGAGGTGACGACATGAGTGTATCTTTCGAGGCCGATGCCCGGCTGCGCATCGATAAATGGCTGTGGTGCGCGCGATTCTTCAAGACCCGCTCGCTGGCTGCCGAGGCGGTGGAGCGCGGCAAGGTGCAGGTCAACGGGCAGGCATGCAAGAACTCGCGCGAGGTGAAGCCGGGCGACACCGTCGTCCTTGAGGCGCACCAGCAGCGCTGGGAAGTGGTCGTGAAAGGCATTGCAGCGGTCCGCGGCCCGGCTACGGTAGCGCAGACGCTTTATGCGGAAACCGAGGCCAGCGAGACGCGCCGGCGGCAGGATGCCGAGAATCGGCGGCTTAACGTGGAGCCTGCATCGAAGCTGCAGGGGCGCCCGACCAAGCGTGATCGCCGCCAGATCGACGGCGTCAGGGGGTGAGGCGGACGGCGCGCAGGCCGTGTGGACTCACCCGGCTGGGTCAGCGGACGTAGGGAATGATGTAGTGTTTGAATACCGCCTTGCCACTGCCGTATTCGGTGTCTCGCGGCGTGAAGGCGCCGGAGAGGCAGATGAACACTGTCATCACCGATAATGCGGCGAGGAGGAAGACCGTCAGAACAGGCAGCTTATGCATGGCTAACCTTTCGAGAATGGGCCGACTTGAGTTGCATCCTTGCCCCCGTTATTTTTGTCATTTTTATACGGTTTCATCTTAGGGGGTGCGCTGCAGCAAAGCAATATGACCCCTATTTCCGTACACCACTCTTTGTAACCTTGTGTTTCAGTGCACTGTCGCGGTGCGCTCTTGAAAACTGGGGACCTGCCACCAACTGCAGGCTACATTTGCCGATTGACCACCCGGCGGCCTGCGCCAGGCAGGCCGCGTCTTTGTTTTATACGGATCGACATGGAAGAACAGAAGCAGACGCCATCCACCACGCCGCCGCTCACGCCAGCCAGCGAGGAGCTGAACACCGCCCCGGCCGGCCAGGCCGAGAGCGCCGCCGCTGCGGACGTGGCGGCCCAGTTGGCCGCGCTTGAGGCCAAGGCCAAGGAAAACTACGACATGTTCCTGCGGGCTACCGCGGAGGGGGAGAACATCCGCCGCCGTGCCCAGGAAGACGTCACCAAGGCCCATAAATTCGCCATCGAGAGCTTTGCCGACTACCTGCTGCCCGTCATGGACAGCCTGCAGGCAGCCCTGGCCGATGGCTCGGGCGATATCGCCAAGCTGCGCGAAGGCGTCGAACTGACCTCCCGCCAGCTGGTCAGCGCCTTCGAGAAGGGCAAGATCGTCGAGCTGAACCCGGTTGGCGAGAAATTCGACCCGCATCGCCACCAGGCGATTTCGATGGTGCCGGCGCCGCAGGAGCCAAATACCGTGGTCACGGTGCTGCAGCGCGGCTACATGATCGCGGATCGCGTGCTGCGCCCGGCGCTGGTCACGGTGTCCGCGCCCAAGTAAGCGTAAAGCCTTTGCGGTCCGCCCGGCGGGCCGGCACAAGCAACGCCCGGTGCCGCTGGCCCGGGCGTTTTTTATTGCTGGAGACGTTTATGTCCACAAAGCCAGGCAATGCCGCCACGCCTGATACTGGCGTCGACCCGGCGGCGCATCTTGATCATCGCGCGTTCGATGCCTTCGGCATGCGCGAGGTCGACGGCGCCGGCGTCGATGACGCCATCGCCGCTGCCGGCGACGCGCTGGTCTGTGTGTTTTTCTGGGGTGTGGACTGCTTCAACTGCGAGATGGCGAAAAAGGCCATGCTGGCCAATCCGGAGCCGGTGAGGGCATTGGAGTTGCACTGGTTGCACGCCAATGTCTACGTGCACCCTGAGTTGGGCAAGCGCTTTGGCCTGCACGGTATCCCGGTATTCATGTTCTTCCACAAGGGCAAGAAACTGGGCCGGGCTACCGGCTGGCATGGGCAGGGCCAATTTGCCGCGGCGGTGGCCAACGCGCGCTTGAAAGCTAGCGGCAAGCCGCTGGCCGGTTAGGCGGGTCAGCGCGACAGCGCGTATCCCAGCCGGAATTGCCAAGGCAGCTTGCGGTTGTAATCTAGCAAGCTCTCGCCATAGCCGACGAAATAGCCCGCCATCAGGTACCCCGCCGTGCCGGGGATGAGCCTGGCCAGCGGATACGTGACCGACGCATCGACGCTGCCGTAATACTTCTGCGTGCCCTTGCGCAGGGTGGTGGCGAACTCCCATGAATCCGGCTTGCCATAGGCCAGCTTGAGGTCCATATAGCCCCGGTAGCTGGCAATGTCGGCGTTGTCGTTCTTCTCGACGTAGTAATACAGCTTGGGCGAGATGCTCCAGTGCCAGTCGGTCATGTCCCCCAGGTAGAAGGTGGGTTTGACGAACACGGTATTGATGCTGCGCGACTGGTCGCCATCGCGGCCGTTCGACTCGTGTTCCAGGCCAGCGGCCAGCGAGAGCCGGCTGATCGCCCGGTTCTGCACACCGGTGTCCGACAGGTAATAGAACAGGCTCGGCCGGTAGTTGGTGTCGCGGAAGGGCCGTGAGTCGCTCGACAGATCCCATAGCGAAAACTGCGTATAGCCGAAGTACAGGTTTTCCAGCAAGCCGCGCGAAGCCGGGTTCTCGCCTTGGAAGATGCGGAACTTGAAGCTGAACTGGAATTTGGCGTTGGCCCCGTCATGCGCCCCGACCATGAAGTAGATCGGATCGTTGAAGGTCAGCCGCCCCTGGTCTAGCAGCTCTGGCAGGACGGGCGCCGGCTGGCTGGCCGCTGCGATTGGGATGGCGGGCACGACCGGAGTGCTTCCTTCGGCGCTTGTTGCCGGTGCCGGGGCGCCGCGACCAAGGCCGACGGCGGATCGTCGGCGCGCGGGGCGCGATTGAGTGTGACCAGCACGGGCGCGGCGTCGATGTCCACGGGATCCAGCCGCACCACGCCACGCAGGTTGGGCGGCAATGCCGCGCTGTACGCCACCGTGCGGTGCTCGCCCGCGCGCAACTTGATCGTGGAGGGGCCCGCGGTGACGCGCTGCATGCTGAGCCTGACAGGGGCCTGGAGTTCGGCCGAAGCTGTGACGTCGATGGTTCGGGGGACGAGGAAGCTGCGGTTCGCGCTGTCGGCGCTTAACAATAAGGTCAGGGTCAGGGGCTTGGTGCCATCGACCAGCTTTGGTGGCTGCAGCAGCGCCACGGCGGCGTGGCTCGACAGTGGCCAGGAGGCGACTAGGGCGAGCGCCATCAGCAGAGCGGGGGGCTTGGCCGCGGCGCGGCAAATCTCGGGCTTGAGCGTGCTGGGCAGCATGGGATTGGCGCAGCGCATCCCCCTGCTGAGGTGATGCGCACGTGGCACGATGTTGCGACGCGGTAGAGCCTATCACGTGCCTATCACGCCCTGCGCCAAAACTTTGTGATGATTTGTACTCAGCCCCGGCGCGCCCAGGGCATCACCTAGCGGGTGGCGCGGCGCTGTATCGCGGCGATGTATTGCTCGCCATCCGGGGGCATACCGGTGCGTTGTGCCTGCCAGAGCATTTCGCCAAGGCATTCCATGACCTGATGCTGCGCCTCGTGCGGCGAATCCAGGCGCTGCGCCAGGGACTCGTAGGCGCGGCGGATGCCGGGAGGCTGGTCGATGGAAACCTGCTCGGAAATCGACAAGTGCATGGCCAAGTGCAGGAAGGGATTGGTCTGGCCGCCTTCAGG
Source organism: Cupriavidus basilensis OR16 (assembly GCF_000243095.1). Taxonomy (GTDB): domain Bacteria; phylum Pseudomonadota; class Gammaproteobacteria; order Burkholderiales; family Burkholderiaceae; genus Cupriavidus; species Cupriavidus basilensis_D. The sequence goes on from NZ_AHJE01000060.1 coordinate 6,714, forward strand.
CGTGTAGTCCTGGGCCAGCGCGCCTTCCGTGTCGGTGAGCAGGCTGTGATACTCGGGATGCTCGCCGATCCAGTCGACGGCAATGACTTCGAGGGGGGTGAGGACGCTGCCTGCGCCCTGCTTCTGCCAGGCTTCGCAGAAAAAACGGCGGACTTCTTCGCGGGAGGGATTGAACATGATGGCGTTATTGTAAACGAGCGCTTCCACTGTTGCAGCGCAGCGCAAGCCGGCCTCCCTCGAGCTGACCGAATCGGCCCGCCAGCCACTAGAATGCGGCGTTGCCCGGCGCCGCCGGGTCCGTCTCCTGCCGCGTGCCGCCATGTCCGCTTCCCGCTCCTCCGCCGCCAGTGTCCGGCCGTCCTTGCGCCATGCCCGCGAGCAGCTCGCGGGCGTGTTGCTGATCGCCCTGTCGGCTAGCGCCTTTGGCGCCATGGCGATCTTCGCGCGCTTTGCGTACGACGCGGGCACCGACGTCTACGGCCTGCTCGCGGTGCGTTTCGTGCTGGCCGCGGGCGCGCTGGCAATGGCTATGCGCGTGCGTGGCGTCAGGCTGCCGGGCTGGCGCAAGGTACTGGCACTGGCTGCCATGGGCGGCATCGGCTATGTCGGCCAGTCGTTCTGTTTTTTTACCGCGCTCAATCACGCCCAGGCCAGCCTGGTGGCCTTGCTGCTTTACCTGTATCCGCTCTTTGTCACCATTCTGGCCGCCGTTTTTCTCAAGGAACGGCTGGGCACGGCATCCGTGATCGCGCTCGTGCTGTGCTCGGTTGGGGCGGGGCTTACTGTGGGCGGTGGTCAGGGCTCCGCGCTGGGCATCGGGCTTGGCCTGGCCTCGGCCGCGATCTACTCGGTCTACATCATCGTGGGCGCGCGCGTGACGGCGGGCGTCAATCCGCTGGCCACGACCACGGTGGTGTGCAGTGCGGCGGCGGTGGTCTATGTCGTGGCGGGGGTGTTGCGCGCGGGCGCCGGCGTGCCGCCGCAGTTCCCGCAGAGCGCCGCGGGCTGGCTGGCGTTGCTGGCGATCGCGTTGCTATCCACGGTCCTGGCGATCCTGGCCTTCTTCGCCGGCTTGCAGCGGCTCGGCGCGGCGCGGGCTTCGATGTTGTCCACCCTGGAACCGGTAGTGACAGTGGTGTTGGCGGCACTTTTGCTTGGGGAGCACGTGGGGCTGACGCAAGCGCTGGGCGGTGGCTTGATCCTGGCCGGCGTGCTCTGGCTGACCCGCAAGGCTTCCGGCTCGCAGGATGTGCAACAGAATTGAATCCCTCGCTCAAATCGCTTGTCCGGCGGAGGCGGCGACTTAGATACAATCCGGCTCTCACTTCTTGTTCAGGAACCGACCGCATGAAACCGATCGACCAGGTTGCAATCGCCCAGCTGTTCACCGAAGCGCGTACCCACAACGTGTGGCAAGACCGCCAGGTGGGCGATGCCGTGCTGCACCAGATCTATGACGCGATGAAGTTTGGCCCGACGGCTGCCAACGGTTCGCCGGCCCGTATCGTCTTCGTCAAGAGCGCGGCGGAAAAGGCTCGCCTGGTCGAGTGCGTGTCGGCCGGCAATGTCGAAAAGACCCGCTCGGCACCGGTCACTGCCATCGTTGCATTCGACAATGCCTTCCACGACCAGTTGCCCAAGCTGTTCCCGCATGCCGACGCGCGTTCGTGGTACGCCGGCCAGCCGGAGAAGATCGCCCGCGATGCGCTGATGAACAGCTCGCTGCAAGGCGGTTATTTCATCCTGGCCGCGCGCGCCCTCGGCCTGGATTGCGGCCCGATGGCCGGCTTCGATGCCGCCAAGGTCAATGCCGCCTTCTTCGGCGACGGCAAGTGGTCGGTCAATTTCCTGGTGAACCTGGGCTATGGCGAGGCCGACAAGCTGTTCCCGCGCAGCCCGCGCCTGTCGTTCGACGAAGCCTGCCGCATCGTTTGAGCGCAAGCGCCGCCGGAATAAAAAAGACCCGCCTCGGCGGGTCTTTTTTTATCTGTCCGGTGCGCCCGCGCTCAGACGCGCGGCGCCTCGGTCTTCTCGCGGTATTCGCACAGCGGCTCGATCGCGCAGTGCCAGCACTCGGGCTTGCGTGCCTTGCAGACATAGCGCCCATGCAGGATCAGCCAGTGGTGCGCATCGTGCATGAACTCCGGCGGCACGGTCTTTAGCAGCTTCTGCTCGACGACTTGCACGTTCTTGCCGGGCGCCAGGCCGGTGCGGTTGGCCACGCGGAAAATATGCGTGTCGACGGCGATGGTAGCCTCGCCAAACGCGGTATTGAGCACTACATTGGCCGTTTTGCGACCCACACCCGGCAGTGCCTCCAGCGCGGCCCGGTCGCGCGGCACCTGGCCACCGTGCTGCTCGACCAGGATGCGGCAGGTCGCGATGACATGCTTGGCCTTGGTCTTGTACAGGCCGATGGTCTTGATGTACGCGATCAGCCCGTCTTCGCCCAGCGCCAACATCTGTTCAGGGCTGTGCGCCACGGGGTAGAGCTTGCGCGTGGCCTTGTTCACGCCGACGTCGGTGGCCTGCGCGGACAGCAGCACGGCAATCAGCAGCTCGAACGGCGAGCTGTATTCCAGCTCGGTGACAGGAGTCGGGTTGACGCTTGCAGCGCCTGCAGCTTGGCGGCCGCCTTGGCCGCCAGGCGCGCGTCGTTTTCCTCGCGCTCGCGCACCAGCCGCGAGCGGCGCGCGAGGTAGCGCGCGTGGGCTTCGTCCGCCTGCGGCTGCGACCAGGCGGCCCAGCCGGTGCGTCCGGTGGTGATGGGGACCATGGCGATGCAGTCGACGGGGCAGGGCGCGACACACAGGTCGCAGCCGGTGCACCAGTCCGCCAGCACGGTATGCATCTGCTTGGGCGCGCCGACAATGGCGTCGACCGGGCAAGCCTGGATGCACAGCGTGCAGCCGATGCACAGCGCTTCGTCGATCACCGCCACCGCGCGCGCCTGTTCCACGCCGCGCTCCGGGTCCAGCGGCCGTGGCGGCGTGCCGAGCAGCGCCGACAGGCGGCGGATGCCCTCGTCCCCGCCCGGCGGGCAGCGATTGCAGGCTGCTTCGCCCGTTGCCATGGCTTCGGCATAGGGACGGCAGCCGTCGAAGCCGCACTTGGTGCATTGGGTCTGCGGCAGCAGGGCTTCGAGGCGATCGGCGAGGGTCTGGGAAATAGCGGTCACGACAGCATTGGGGGTTTGCGGATACGGTGCGGATGCCGCTCTCTTCTTATTGGCTGGAACGGGCTCGCGGCAGGGATTATCCCCGATTTCGCCGCAGTGCAGAAACGCGCGATGATGCGCCCTTTGCCGGGGCCGCTGCGCGCAAGTTGCCCTGTGCCATAATCCGCGCAACGATTCACCAGCCGTCGCATGCGAAACGAAACCAAAACCAAGCGGGACCCCGAGGGAACACGCCGCCGCATCCTTGATGCGGCCACCGAAGAATTTGCCAAGGGTGGCCTGGCAGGAGCGCGCGTCGACCAGATAGCGCGCCGCGCCGAGACCAACGAACGCATGCTGTATTACTACTATGGCAGCAAGGAAGGCTTGTTCCTGGCTGTCCTTGAAAAGCAATATGCGGAGTTTCGCGCTGCAGAGGAGCAGTTGCATATCGTCGAGGAGGATCCCGTTGCGGCAGTCCGCACGCTGGCTCGCTTTGTCTGGGACTGGTACTACCGCAATCCCGAGTTCATCCGCCTGGTCAACAGCGAGAACCTGCACGAGGCGCGCCACCTGAAGAAGTCGACCCAGTTGCACCAGTTGATCAACCCGGTGGTCAACGTGCTCGCGGATATCGTCAAGCGGGGCCAGCGGCAGGGCGTGTTCCGCGACAACGTCGACGTCTCGCAGCTATACCTGACAATCTCCGCGCTCGGCTACTACGTGCTGTCCAACCGCTACACCATCAGCGCGGTGATCGGGCGCGATGTGGCGGCACAGGACGAGCATGAGCGCTTTGCCGAGCTGCACACCGATATGCTGCTGGCTTACCTGGAACGCCGCTGAGACAGCTTGCTGCCAATAAAAAAACGCCCGCGGCCAGCGGGCGTTTTTTTATTGGCGGGCAATGCAGCTCAACCGCCGTGGCTCAACGATGCTTGAGCACGAAATCGCGCAGCTCCGGATAAATCTCCTGACGCCAGCGGCGGCCGGAGAAGATCCCGTAGTGGCCGCACTTGGCTGCGGTGATGTGCTGCTTGCGCGCCTTGGGGATGCCCGCGCAGAGTTCGTGCGCGGCGGCGGTCTGGCCAGCGCCCGAGATGTCGTCGAGCTCGCCCTCGATCGTCAGCAGTGCGGTGCCCTTGATGTCCTGCGGTCGCACCGCCTGGCCATCGATCTCCCAGGTGCCGTTGGCAAGCCGGAATTCCTGGAACACTTCGCGGATGGTGTCGAGGTAGTACTCGGCGTCCATGTCGAGCACGGCGTTGTACTCGTCGTAGAAGCGCACATGGGCTTCCGCGTCGTCGGCATCGCCCTCGACCAGGTTCAGGTAATAGTCATAGTGCGAGGACAGGTGGCGGTCGGGGTTCATCGCCACGAAGCCGGCGTGCTGCAAGAAGCCCGGATACACCTTGCGGCCATGGCCAGGATAATTCGCCGGAACCGTATAGATCACATTGTTCTCGAACCACTCGAACGACTTGTTGGTCGCGAGCGAGTTCACGGCCGTCGGGCTGCGCCGCGCGTCGATCGGGCCGCCCATCATGGTCATGGTCTTGGGCGTCTTCTCGCCGGCGGACGCCAGCAGGGAGATGGCCGCGAGCACCGGGACCGTGGGCTGGCATACGGAGATCACATGCAGGTTTTCCGCGCCGATATGGCGGATGAAGTCCTGAATGTAGTGAATGTAGTCCGCCAGGCGGAAACGGCCGTCCTCGATCGGGACCATGCGGGCATCGATCCAGTCGGTCACATAGACCTTGTGGTCCTGCAGCAAGGTCTTCACGGTATCGCGCAGCAGCGTGGCATGGTGGCCCGACAGGGGGGCGCACACCAGCACCACCGGCTCATCCTTGAGCAGCTTGATGGTCTCCGGATCGTCCGCATAGCGCTTGAAACGCACCAGCTTGCAGAAGGGCTTTTCGATGATCGTCTGTTCCACGATCGGGATGTTCCGGCCGTTGGAGCGTACCGATTTGATATCGAATTCGGGCTTTTCGTATTCCTTGCCGAGTCTGTACAGCAACTCGTAGCCGGCAGCCAGCCGCGTGGCGCCGGGCACCAGGGACATCGGGCTCAGGGGATTGGTAAAGGTCTTGGCCGTAGCCTGCGCCCATGCGGTAAGCGGGTGCAGCATCGAGCGCTGGAATTCATGCAGCTGGTAAAGCATGACGGGTCCCTATCAGGCTGGGGGCGAAGCTGGAATTCAACGCCTGGACATTACAGATACAGCGAACACATTTCCTAATGTGTTACCGATTATGCTCGTTATCGAACGATCGTGCGATGCAGCATATACCCTAAGGTACGCTCGCATCGGAAAAAGACAATAGGACAAACGCCGTACTTCCCGATGACAAATGCAAAAGTACGTTAAAAATTGTCACGAGATACGAAAAAGGCGACCGAAGTCGCCTTTTTATGCACTTTTACCCGTTCAGCGTTACAGCACGGCGGCGATGGCGTTAACCACGGCGTCGATGTTGCGGCTGTTCAGCGCGGCCACGCAGATGCGGCCGGTGCCCACGGCGTAGATGCCGTGTTCGTTGCGCAGCACGTCCACTTGCGCCGAGTTCAGGCCCGAGTACGAGAACATGCCGCGCTGGGACTTGACGAAGGAGAAGTCGCCCGGCACACCCTTGGCGGCCAGCTTGTCCACCAGCGCATGGCGCATCAGCTTGATGCGGTCGCGCATCTCGCCCAGTTCCTGCTCCCACATGGCACGCAGCTCGGGGCTGTTCAGCACGGTGGCGACCACGGTGCCGCCATGGGTCGGCGGGTTGGAGTAGTTGGTGCGGATGACGCGCTTGACCTGCGACATGACGCGCTGGGCTTCTTCCTTGCCCGTGGTGACGATCGACAGCGCGCCCACGCGCTCACCGTACAGCGAGAAGCTCTTCGAGAACGAGCTCGACACGAAGAACGGCAGGCCGGATTCGGCGAACAGGCGCACTGCCGCGCCGTCCGGCTCGATGCCTTCGGCGAAGCCCTGGTAGGCCATGTCGAGGAACGGGATCAGGTTGCGTTCCTTGATCAGGCCAACCACTTGCTGCCATTGCTCGGCCGAGAGGTCGACGCCGGTCGGGTTGTGGCAGCAGGCGTGCAGCACCACGATGCTGCGCTTCGGGATCAGGCGCAGCGCGTCCAGCATGGCGTCGAACTTCAGGCCACCGGTGGCGTCGTCATAGTACGGATACGTGTTGACGGTAAAGCCCGTGCGCTCGAAGATCACGCGATGGTTTAGCATCGTAGTAGGCGTAGTTGATCACGGGGAAACCGGCAGCCTCGAACAGGGCGCGGTGGTTTTCCCAGCTCGGGTCGCTGATGGCGACCTTGGCGTCCGGGTACAGGCGCTTGAGGAAGTCGGCGCCGATCTTCAGCGCACCGGTGCCGCCAAGTGCCTGGGCAGTCACAACACGGCCTTCGGTGATCAGCGGCGATTCCTTGCCGAACAGCAGGGTCTGCACGGCCTGGTCATAGGCGGCGATGCCTTCGATCGGCAGGTATCCACGCGGGGTGGCGGTGGTCAGGCGTGCCTTTTCGGCCTCTTGCACGGCGCGCAGCAGAGGGATTTTCCCTTCGTCGGTGAAGTACACGCCAACACCCAGATTGACCTTGGTGGCACGGGTATCGGCATTGAAGGCTTCATTCAGGCCCAGGATCGGGTCGCGCGGGGCCATCTCGACGGCAGAAAACAAACTCATTTGGGATCTCGTGGTCAGCTATGTAACAAAACGGGAAGGCGTAGAATGCTCCGGACTGCGCTCGGGAGTGCGGGCGGCCCCCATCTTGATACCTGGCCGCCAACCCCAAGATTCTAGCGTATCTGCCCGTTTTCCTGAGGTTTCCCCCTACCAGCCTATGTCGAATCTCGTTGAAGTCGCGCCCGCGCTGGATGAAGAGAAGTTCGCGACCTTCCCCGGCTCGCCATTCCAGCTTTACCAGCCCTATCTGCCGGCGGGCGACCAGCCCGAGGCGATTCGCCAACTGGTCGAGGGGGTGGAGGACGGGCTGTCTTACCAGACCCTGCTGGGGGTGACCGGTTCGGGCAAGACCTTCACCATGGCCAACGTGATCGCCCGCATGGGGCGTCCGGCCATCGTGTTCGCGCCGAACAAGACGCTGGCCGCGCAGCTGTATTCCGAGTTCCGCGAGTTCTTCCCGCGCAATGCCGTGGAGTACTTCGTCAGCTACTACGATTACTACCAGCCCGAAGCCTACGTGCCGCAGCGTGACCTGTTCATCGAGAAGGATTCCTCGATAAACGAGCATATCGAGCAGATGCGGCTGTCGGCCACCAAGAGCCTGCTGGAGCGGCGCGACACCATCATCGTGGCCAGCGTCTCGGCCATCTACGGTATCGGCAACCCGTCCGAGTACCACAAGATGATCCTGACGCTGCGCGCGGGCGACAAGATCAGCCAGCGCGACGTGATCGCGCGCCTGATTGCCATGCAGTACACCCGCAACGAGACGGATTTCCAGCGCGGCACCTTCCGCGTGCGCGGCGATACGCTGGATATCTTCCCGGCCGAGCATGCCGAGCTGGCGGTGCGCGTCGACATGTTCGACGACGAGATCGATTCGCTGCAGTTCTTCGACCCGCTCACCGGGCGGGTGCGGCAGAAGATCCCGCGCTTCACGGTCTATCCGTCGAGCCACTACGTGACCCCGCGCGAGACCGTGCTGCGGGCGATCGAAGACATCAAGGTGGAGCTGCGCGAGCGCCTGGACTTCTTCTATAAGGAGAACAAGCTGGTGGAAGCCCAGCGCCTGGAGCAGCGCTCCCGCTTCGACCTCGAAATGCTCTCCGAGCTCGGGTTCTGCAAGGGCATCGAGAATTACTCGCGTCACCTGTCGGGAGCCCGGCCGGGCGATCCGCCGCCCACGCTGGTCGACTACCTGCCGCAGGACGCGTTGATGTTCCTGGACGAGTCGCACGTGCTGATGGGCCAGTTCAACGGCATGTACAACGGCGACAAGGCGCGCAAGACGACGCTGGTCGACTACGGCTTCCGGCTGCCATCCGCCCTGGACAACCGCCCCCTCAAGTTCTCGGAGTTCGAGGGCAAGATGCGGCAGGTCATGTTTGTGTCGGCCACGCCGTCCAACTACGAGAACGAGCACGCGGGCCAGGTGGTCGAGCAGGTGGTGCGGCCCACGGGCCTGGTCGATCCGATCATCCACGTGCGTCCCGCGACCACGCAGGTTGACGACCTGTTGTCAGAGATCCACCAGAAGGTGTCCGTTGGCGAGCGCGTGCTGGTGACCACCCTGACCAAGCGCATGTCCGAGCAACTGACGGAGTTCCTGACCGAGAATGGCGTCAAGGTGCGTTACCTGCACTCGGACATCGATACAGTGGAGCGAGTGGAAATCATCCGCGACCTCCGCCTGGGCACCTTCGACGTGCTGGTCGGCATCAACCTGCTGCGCGAGGGCCTGGACATTCCGGAGGTCTCGCTGGTGGCGATTCTCGACGCCGACAAGGAAGGCTTCCTGCGCGCCGAGCGTTCGCTGATCCAGACCATCGGCCGCGCGGCCCGTAACGTCAACGGTACCGCCATCCTGTACGCCGACCGGATGACTGACTCGATGAAACGGGCGATCGGCGAGACCGAGCGCCGCCGCGCCAAGCAGATCGCGTTCAACGAGGCCAATGGCATCGTGCCGCGCGGCGTGGTCAAGCGCATCAAGGACATCATCGACGGCGTCTATGACCCGGGTGAAGTCAAGGCGGAGCTGCTGGCTGCGGAAGAGCGCGCCAAGTACGAGGACATGAGCGAGAAGCAGGTCGCGAAGGAGATCAAGCGCCTGGAGAAGCAGATGTTCGAGCACGCGAAGAATCTCGAGTTCGAAAAGGCCGGGCAGGTGCGCGACCAGTTGGCCAAGCTCAAGCGCCAGATCTTTGGCGCCAGCGGCGATGGGGAGCACCTGCCGCCGGCCGCCGCCGCGTCCTGAGGGCCTGCCTACCGTCTATAGTTGGAATCCCGGACGGTGGTGAGGAGAGGGTCCATGGTCAAGTTCGCTCTGTGGGTTCCGCTGCATGCGAAGCCCGGCAAGGAAAGGGAAGTCGAGGAATTCCTGCTCGCTGGCTTACCACTGGTGCAGGCCGAAGCCGGCACCACGGCATGGTTTGCGCTGCGGCTCGGGCCGTCGATGTTCGGCATCTTCGATGCGTTTCCCGATGAGGCCGGGCGCGATGCCCATCTCTCCGGCAAGGTGGCCGAAGCCCTGATGGCCAAGGCGCCCGACCTGTTCGCCAAGCCGCCTTCGATCGAGAAACTGGACGTGCTGGCGTGCAAGCTGCCCTGAGCCTGCCCGCTAGCCCTTCGGGGGCAGCGCGCGCAGGCGCTTGTTGACTTCCAGCAGGGTGTCGCACTCGTCCGCGCTGGCGGCCTCGCGCTTGTCGATGAAGTCCACGATGGCACGCAGCGGCTCGCGTTGCGCCGCGCATGCGGTGGCCGGTGCCTGCGCAGGGGCAGGGGCAGGGGCAGGCCCGCAGGCGCGGCCAGGTGGGCAGGGCGGTAGAATCCGGTCTCGTTGCTTCAGGCGCCCCCTGGGCGCGCCGGCTGCAAGCCGGTCGCGCGTGCCGCGTTTTGTCGATCTGCTTTCGCGCTGGATAGCGCCAGACCCCTATGAAAAAATACGCCATCCTGATGTGCTGCATGGGAAATATTTGCCGCTCGCCGACCGCGGAGGGCGTGCTGCGTGCCAAGCTGGAGGCGGCAGGCCTGGCGGATCTGGTCGAGCTGGATTCCGCGGGCACGCATGGCTACCACATCGGGCGCGCGCCGGATGCGCGCTCTCAGCGCCATGCGCTGGCCCGTGGCTATGACCTCTGCGCGCAACGCGCGCGGCAGGTTGCAGTGCAGGATTTCACCCGTTTCGACCTGCTGCTGGCCATGGACCAGGACAACCTGGCGGCGCTGCGCGCCATCTGCCCGCCCGGCAGCCAGGACAAGCTGCGCCTCCTGATGCAATTCGCGAGCCGGCACGCGGTGGATGAAGTGCCGGACCCTTACTACGGCGAGGGTGACGGCTTCGAGCGCGTGCTCGACTATGTCGAGGACGCGTGCGATGGCGTGATCGCCATGCTGCGTGCAAGGGGGCTGGGCGGCGCGGCCTGAGCGCACCTGCCGGCCTAGCGGCCTTTCCATTATTTTCACGAGGATTCATGTTTCGTTCCCTGTTCCGCAAATGGCGCGAGTCGCGCAATGCCAGCCTGCAACTCGACGCAATCCTGGCTGCCGCGGACCCGGAGGCGCCGCTGGCGGACCGTAACAGCTGGCTGATCGAGCTGGGCTACTGGATCCGGCGCGACGGGCTGCCGGGAGCCGAAGGCGTGGCCGCCGACAAACAAAGCCGCCGGGAGCACGTGCGGCTGCGCTACCTGTTGCAGGTGCTCGGCCGCAATCCGGAAGTGGCAGGGCGCTTTGCCAGCATGGCGCGCTCCATCGTGCGCGACAACGATCCGGTCACCTTGCTGTGCGACACGGGCGTGGCCTCCCACCCGGGCTTCTGGAGCGAGGTGCTGGACCGCCTGCAAGCGCGGTTCCTGCCGCCGCCACCCAACCGCGGCGATATGGCGGGCCTGTTCGCGCTGCTGTTCATCGATAGCAACGATGCCGACTGGGTCGAGGCGCTCGATGGCGACCTGCTGGATCGACTCGCCGCCGTGCTGCGCTCCGACGACCCGCAAGCGCCGGCTGAAGCTGCCGCGCTGCCCGAATGGGATCGTTTCGACCGCACCCTGGCCACCAGCATCCAAGTGCTGGTCAGCCAGGTGCGTGCCACCGGGCTGAGCCAGGCAATTCGCTCGCGCCTCAAGGGCAAGGTGCAGGAAACGCCATTCTTCCGGCTGGACAGCGCTGTCCAGGCCTTGTGTGAAGAGGAGGAGCCGGCGCGTGGTGGCGAGGCCTTCACGCACCGGCTCAACTATTTCCGCGCCTTGCTCGATGGCTGCCACCAGGCGGCCCAGCGCGTGTATGACGATCTGGAGGAGAACGGCGTCTCCGTGGAAGTGGTGTTCCAGATCGAGCGCATGAAAGTGCGGCTCGCCCGCATCGAACTGTTGCTGGCGACCTGGGTCGAGCCGCAGCGGCGCAGCCGGCATGCCCACCTGATCGCGGCGCTGATCCGCTCCACCCAGGCGCGCCGCAGTATTGCGCACCTGGCGGGCACTTCGTTCTCGCAACTGGCGCGCAAGGTCGTGGAGCGTTCGGCCGAGACCGGCGAGCACTACATCACGCGTGATCGCCGCGAGTATCGCGAGCTGATGTGGGGCGCCGCCGGCGGCGGCCTGATCACCGTCGGCACGGTCTATCTCAAGTTCCTGATCTACGGGCTGCACCTGGACAAGTTCGTCGAGGGCCTGCTGGCTTCGCTCAACTATGCGGGAAGCTTCCTGGTGATCCACTTCGCGCATTTCACGCTGGCCACCAAGCAGCCGGCCATGACCGGCCCGGCGCTGGCACACCGGCTTGATGCGGTCGGCAGGCCGGAGGGCCGGGAAATCTTCGTCGACGACACCATCGCGATGATCCGCTCGAACGCCGCGGCGATCTTCGGCAACCTGGCCGTGGTGTTCCCGGTGGCGATGGGCATCCAGTGGCTCGCCAACCGGATCCTGGGCGCCAACCTGATCACCCCCGCCAAGGCGATTGCCACCATCGAGTCGTTTTCCATCCTTGGCGCGACACCGGTCTATGCGATTTTCACCGGCGTGCTGTTGTGGCTGTCGAGCCTGGTGGCGGGCTGGGCCGACAACTGGTTCGCGCTGCATAAGGTGCACGACGTGATGGCGTACAACCGCCGCCTGCGCTATGTGCTTGGCGCGCAGGGAGCCACGAGGATGGCGGACTTCTGCAAACGCAACATGTCAGGAATCGCGGCCAATGTGTCGCTGGGGCTGCTGCTCGGGCTGGGGCCGGAAATCATCAGCTTCTTCGGTCCCCATATGGAAGTGCGGCACGTCACCTTGTCGACCGGATCGGTGGGCGCTGCGATTGGTGTGCTCGGCCCGGTGGTGCTGAAGATGCCTTCGTTCTGGCTGGCGGTGGCGGGCATTGCCCTGATGGGCCTGCTGAACGTCGCGGTGAGCTTTGCGCTGGCCTTCAATATGGCGTTGCGCTCACGCAGCCTGCGCCGCGTGGATCGCCGCGCGCTGAGCGCGGCCGTGCGGCAGCGCATCCTGAAGCATCCCTGGTCGCTGATCGTGCCGCCACGCGCGCCCGTGAGCGCGGCGTCGGCGGAGCAAGGGCGGGTTTGATGCGATGCAGTAGGGGTACTTGACTGAATTAGTCGACTTCTTTTATACTTGACCAAAATGATCAAGTACTCCCCAGCATCATGAGACTGACGACCAAAGGCCGCTTCGCGGTAACCGCCATGATCGACCTGGCCATGCGCCAGGATCAGGGCCCCGTTACGCTAGCGGGCATCAGCCAGCGCCAGAAAATATCCCTCTCTTACCTCGAGCAACTGTTCGGTAAGCTGCGCCGCCACGAGATCGTGGAAAGCGTGCGCGGCCCGGGCGGCGGCTACAGCCTTGCCCGCAAGGCGGAAGACGTGACGGTGGCCGACATCATCATCGCCGTCGACGAGCCACTCGACGCAACCCAGTGCGGCGGAAAGGGCAATTGTAACGGAGATGAGGGAACCGGGCGCTGCATGACCCACGAGCTGTGGGCCACGCTGAACCAGAAAATGGTCGAGTATCTGGATTCCGTCTCCCTCAAGAACCTGGTCGACCAGCAGCGCGCGAAGTGTCCCGCGGTGTTGCACGACATGCGCGAAGAACCGGCGGCGCAAACCGTGGCGGTCACGCGCGGCAAGGCGGACAAACAGGAAAAACCCGCGCGTCCGCGGGTGGTGAATTCGGTGTTCAGCCTGGCTCAGTCGTAAGACGGGCAGCCGGCAAGAGAACAGAGAGCAACGTCAAGCATAGCGGTCCCTAAAAGGCAGTCATAACGATGAGCACCCCACATTTCCCCATCTACATGGATTACTCAGCCACCACGCCGGTAGACCCCCGCGTGGCGGACAAGATGATTCCGTATTTGCGTGAACAGTTCGGCAATCCGGCTTCGCGCAGCCACGCCTACGGCTGGGATGCCGAGCGCGCGGTGGAAGAAGCGCGCGAGCAGGTGGCGGCACTGGTGGGCGCCGATCCGCGTGAAATCGTGTGGACGTCGGGCGCAACCGAGTCCAACAACCTCGCCATCAAGGGCGCGGCCAATTTCTATTCGGGCAAGGGCAAGCACCTGATCACGGTGAAGACCGAGCACAAGGCCGTGCTCGACACCACCCGCGAGCTGGAGCGCCAGGGCTTCGAGGTGACCTATCTCGACGTGCAGGACAACGGCCTGGTCGACATCGAAGTGCTCAAGGCGGCGATCCGCCCTGACACGATCCTGGTGTCGGTGATGCTGGTCAACAACGAGATCGGCGTGATCCAGGACGTGGCGCAGATCGGCGAAATCTGCCGCGCCAAGGGCATCATCTTCCATTGCGATGCGGCCCAGGCCACCGGCAAGGTAGCGATCGACCTGAACACGCTGAAGTGCGACCTGATGTCGTTCTCGGCACACAAGACCTATGGCCCCAAGGGCGTGGGCGCGCTGTACGTACGCCGCAAGCCGCGCGTGCGCCTGGAAGCGCAGATGCACGGCGGCGGTCACGAGCGCGGCATGCGTTCGGGCACGCTGGCCACGCACCAGATCGTGGGCATGGGCGAAGCCTTCCGCATCGCCCGTGAAGAAATGGCAACGGAAAATGAGCGTATCCGCATGCTGCGCGACCGCCTGTGGCGCGGCCTGTCGGGCATGGAAGAGGTCTACCTGAATGGCGACCTGGAACAACGCGTGCCCCATAACCTCAATGTCAGCTTCAACTTCGTCGAAGGCGAATCGCTGATCATGGCGATCAAGGACGTGGCGGTGTCGTCGGGTTCGGCCTGCACTTCGGCGTATCGCCAAGCTGCGCGATTTGTCACCGCTCTGGGAAATGTTCAAGGACGGTGTGGACCTGAATTCCATCCAGTGGGCTGCGCACTAAGCGCCAAGGCCCACGCTAGACCCCATAAATACGGATACGCCAAGAGGTAGCCAAAATGTCATACAGCACGAAGGTTCTCGACCACTATGAAAACCCCCGCAACGTTGGCTCGTTCGACAAGAACGACGACGCAGTGGGTACCGGCATGGTCGGCGCGCCCGCTTGCGGCGACGTCATGAAGCTGCAGATCAAGGTCAACGAAGCTGGCGTGATCGAAGATGCCAAGTTCAAGACCTATGGCTGCGGCTCGGCCATCGCGTCCTCCTCGCTCGTGACCGAATGGGTCAAGGGCAAGACCGTGGATCAGGCACTGGAAATCAAGAACACGCACATCGCCGAAGAACTGGCACTGCCGCCGGTGAAGATCCACTGCTCCATCCTGGCCGAAGATGCCATCAAGGCAGCGGTCGAGGACTACAAGAAGAAGCACGAAGGCGCCGAGCAGAAGGCCGCCTGAGTTCCGAGGTCAATCAAGGGATGATGCAGCGATGATCACGCTTACCGAGAAAGCCGCCAAGCACGTGGCGCGCTACCTGGACCGCCGTGGCAAGGGCGTTGGCCTGCGCCTTGGCGTCAAGACGACCGGCTGCTCGGGCCTGGCCTACAAGCTGGAGTATGTCGACGAGCTGTTGCCGGAGGACAGCGTATTCGAGACGCACGGCATCAAGGTGATCGTCGATCCCAAGAGCTTGCCGTATATCGATGGCACCGAGCTTGATTTCGCGCGCGAAGGCCTGAACGAGGGGTTCCGCTTCAACAACCCCAACGTCAAGGATGAGTGCGGTTGCGGAGAGTCGTTCCGGGTTTGAGCGTGCTGGCATCGGCGCGGCGGATACGATGAAACGCAGCATTGTCGGCTTTCATCAGGACGAGCAAAGCTACTGGGTAGCCGAACTCGATTGCGGTCATGGCCAGCACATGCGCCATGACCCGCCGTGGCAGATGCGTCCGTGGACGCTAACGCCGCAGGGGCGCTCGGCCCGGATCGGCGAACTGGTGAACTGCCTGAAATGCGATCGGGCGGAGCCGCCGGCGGATTGGGCGGGCAGCGGCGCACGGCGCGTTGCCTGACCGCGCGGTCAGCGTGCCGCTTTCACGCTGAAGGAAGTTCAAGGGGGCGGCGCAGCCGCTCCTTTTTGTTGGGGAAGGTGTTGAAAGACGATTATTTCGCGCTGTTCGGCCTGCCGGTCGGATATGCAGTCGACGAGACGGCGCTGGACGCCGCCTACCTGACCGTGCAATCGCAGGCGCACCCGGACCGCTTTGCCAATGCCGGGGACGCCGAGCGGCGCGTGGCCATGCAATGGGCCGCGCATGCCAACGAGGCATACCGCACGCTGCGCCAGCCGCTCAAGCGGGCGATCTACCTGCTGACACTGCGCGGCGTGGACATCCAGGCCGAGAGCAATACCGCCATGGCGCCCGCCTTCCTGATGCAGCAGATGGAGTGGCGCGAGGCCTTGCAGGAAGCGGTTGAAGAGAAAGATGTTGCGCGCCTCGACGCGCTGTTGCGTGCGTTGCGAGGCGAGAAGCGCGAGCGCCACGCGGCGCTCGGCGCGCTGCTCGATGCCGGCGATAACGCGGGCGCCGGCAGCGCGGCCAGGCAATTGATGTTCATCGAGAAAATCGAACACGATACCAGCGAGGCGATCGACCGCCTGGAAGGCTAGGGTCCCCGAGGGACGCCAGCGCCTTCCGGGCACGTTCGCCACAGCCATGCCACAATGGCGCCCCGGCGCAAAGTCGGCCTGTGCAACGGGCCGGTTTTGCCACCGCACGAATAAAGAAGATTCATCATGGCACTGCTCCAGATCTCCGAACCCGGCATGTCGCCGGCACCTCACCAGAAGCGGCTCGCGGTCGGCATCGACCTCGGCACCACCAACTCGCTGGTGGCGGCGGTTCGCAACAGTATTCCCGAAGTCCTGACCGACGAAAGCGGCCGCGCGTTGCTGCCGTCGGTCGTGCGCTACCAGCCCAAGGGTACGCAGATCGGCTACCGCGCGCAGGACGAAGCGGTGCACGACCCCAAGAACACCATCGTCTCGGTCAAGCGCTTCATGGGCCGCGGCCTGCGCGACGTCGCGCATATCGAGCACAGCCCCTACGATTTCGTCGACGCGCCCGGCATGGTGCAGATCAAGACCGTGGCCGGCGTGAAGAGCCCGGTGGAAGTTTCGGCGGAAATTCTGGCCACGCTGCGCCAGCGAGCCGAAGACTCACTCGGCGACGAGCTCGTCGGCGCGGTGATCACCGTGCCCGCCTATTTCGACGACGCCCAGCGCCAGGCCACCAAGGACGCCGCCCAGCTCGCGGGCCTGGAAGTGCTGCGCTTGCTCAACGAGCCGACCGCGGCGGCCATCGCCTACGGCCTGGACAACGCCTCCGAAGGCAGGCATCTACGCCGTGTACGACCTCGGCGGTGGTACTTTCGACATCTCCATCCTCAAGCTTAGCCGCGGTGTGTTCGAAGTGCTGGCCACCGGCGGCGATTCCGCTCTCGGTGGCGACGATTTCGACCAGCGCCTGATGTGCTGGACCGTCGAGCAGGCCAGCCTGCAGCCCCTTTCGGCCGAGGACATGCGCCTGCTGATGGTGCGCTCCCGTGCGGCCAAGGAAGCGTTGTCGGCGGCCGATTCGACCGTGATCGACGCCGTGCTCAACAGCGGCGAGATCGTGCACCTGACGCTGCCGGCTACGACCTTTGTCGAGCTGACCGCGCCGCTGGTGCAAAAAACCCTGTCGCCGGTGCGCAAGGCGCTGCGCGATGCCGGCGTGGGTGCCGACGAGGTCAAGGGCGTGGTGCTGGTAGGCGGCGCGACCCGCATGCCTTCGATCCGCAAGGCGGTGGGCGATTTCTTCGGCCAGCCGCCGCTGACCAACCTCGACCCGGATAAGGTCGTGGCGCTGGGCGCCGCCATGCAGGCCAACCTGCTGGCCGGCAACGGCGTCCCAGGCGAGGACTGGCTGCTGCTGGACGTGATCCCGCTGTCGCTGGGCGTGGAAACCATGGGCGGCCTGGTCGAGAAGATCATCCCGCGCAACAGCACCATCCCGGTCGCGCGCGCCCAGGAATTCACCACGTTCAAGGACGGCCAGACGGCCATCGCCGTCCACGTGCTGCAAGGCGAGCGCGAGTTGGCGAGCGACTGCCGCTCGCTGGCGCGTTTCGAGCTGCGCGGCATCCCGCCGATGGTGGCCGGCGCCGCACGTATTCGCGTGACGTACCAGGTAGATGCGGACGGGCTGCTGTCGGTCTTCGCGCGCGAGACGCAATCCGGCGTGGAGGCGACCATCACCGTCAAGCCGTCCTACGGGCTCGCCGACGACGAGATCGCCCGCATGCTGCAGGACAGCTTCCGCGAAGCCGAGCACGACATGAAGAGCCGTGCGCTGGCGGAGGAACGCGTGGACGCCGCGCGCCTCATCGAAGCCACGCGCCGCGCGCTAGAACTCGATGGCGACCTGCTCTCGGCCGAGGAGCACGCCGACGTGGAGCGCCTGATCACGGCCGCGAGCGACATTGCCGCAGGCGAAGATCACCACGCCATCAAGACGGCGGTGCAAGCGCTGTCCCACGGCACCGACGAATTCGCTGCCCGCCGGATGGACCGCTCGATCAAGAGCGCGCTGGCTGGCCGCAAGGTGGAGGACCTGGGCTGATCCCCGAGGACTCTCGCACCGTATCTAAATCCAGGACATTTCATGCCACAGATCATCGTATTGCCCCACGTCGAACTCTGTCCCGAGGGCGCCGTGTTCGAAGCCAAGACCGGAACCAGCGTCTGCGATGCCTTGCTCAGCAATGGCATCGAGATCGAGCATGCCTGCGAGAAGTCGTGCGCCTGCACCACCTGCCACGTGGTGGTGCGCGAGGGCTTCAATTCGCTGGAAGAGGCCGAAGAGAAAGAGGAAGACCTGCTGGACAAGGCCTGGGGCCTGGAGCCCAACTCGCGGCTCTCCTGCCAGGCCCTGGTGGCCGACAGCGACCTCACCGTGCAGATTCCCAAGTACACGATCAACCATGCCAAGGAAGAGCATTGAGCGCGCGCGCTCACTGACTTGCTGACCAGAGCTGACCGGAGAGAATTCCCATGAAGTGGACCGACACCTACGACATCGCCGCCGCCTTGTACGACAAGTACCCGGACGTGGATCCCACCACCATCCGCTTCACCGACCTGCACCGCTGGGTCATGGAGCTGGACGGCTTTGCCGATGTGGCCGATCGCTCAGGCGAGAAGATCCTGGAAGCGATTCAATCTGCCTGGATTGAAGAGGCGGAGTAAGGAGCAGAAGAAAAAAAGCCGCGTTTCGCGGCTTTTTTTCATGCTGTTGAGCGATGCCCGCTCAGCCAGCGACCAGTTGGCCATCCTGCATGTGCACACGTTCCCCGATCTGCACGCCCGGGTCGGCTTGATACGTGAAGGTGCGGTGGCTGCCGTTGTCCATCTGCACGCGGACCTGGTAGCTGGTGTCCTTGCGCACGGTTTTCTCGATCTGGTTGCCGGCAAAGCCGCCGCCCACGGCACCGGCCACGGTGCCCAGGATGCGGCCATTGCCCTTGCCGATCTGGTTGCCGAGCAGGCCGCCGATAACCGCGCCGCCGACGGCGCCCAGGCCGCTGGCCGGCTTGGGCGCTTCGATCGGGGTGATGGCTACGACGCGGCCGGCGTTCGCGCTGCCTTGCGCTGGCTGGCGTTCGGCGTAGGCGCCGTTGTCATTGCGGCTGGCCCCAGGGCCATAGCCTGCATCGCGGCTGGCGCTGCTGCGCTCCTGGGCGCGGCGCGCAGCGGGTGCTGGCGCCGGTGCCGGTGCGGCCGGGGCGACGGGCGCCTGCGCCAGATTCGCGGCCTCGGGCGGCCGCGTGGTGCTGCCCGGCGCCACCGGCTGCGCGGTCTCGGCGCTGTTGGCGGCGGCCGGCGCGGTCAGGGACTGGGGCGTATCCTGCATGGCCTTGCTGGTGGGCAGCACGCCAGTCATGGCGGCAACCGCAGTCAGGCTGGCGATCACGATGGCTACCGCGGCGGCGCCGACCAGCGGATGCAGGCGGCGCTGGGCGGGCAGGGAAGCGGGCAAGGCGGGCTCGTTGGATTGGTGCAAGGTCGGATTCGACATATTATTTTCCTCGCAAAACGCTGCCGGTCAGCGGTACTGGTGGCTAGCGATTCGATGGCCTTAGTTTGGCCCAATCCAGGCCCATTTTCCGTTTGATTTTGTAAGTTTCTGTAGATTGAAATCTGCTTTTAAATCATGGGGTTGAGTGAAAAAATGCGTGGCCTCCGCGTGCCATGTTTGTAACAATGGCGCGGCCATAAGCAAAAAGCCCCACCAACGCTGGCGGGGCTTTTTGTCGTGCGGGCAGCCTGGCGAGGCTGCCGCGGTGTGTCAGTCCTCGCGGCGCAGATGCGGGAACAGGATCACGTCGCGGATATTGGGGCTGTCGGTCAGCAGCATCACCAGGCGGTCGATACCGATGCCGCAGCCGCCCGTCGGGGGCATGCCATATTCCAGCGCGCGGATGTAGTCGGCGTCGAAGTACATCGCTTCCTCGTCGCCCGCGTCCTTCTGGTCGACCTGCTTGCGGAAGCGCTCGGCCTGGTCTTCAGCGTCGTTCAGCTCGGAGAAGCCATTGGCGATCTCGCGGCCGGTGATGAACAGCTCGAAGCGCTCGGTGATGCCCGGCTGGGTATCCGAGGCGCGCGCCAGCGGCGAGACTTCCACCGGATAGTCGATGATGAAGGTCGGCTCCCACAGTTGGCTCTCGGCGGTTTCCTCGAACAACACCAGTTGCAGCGTGCCCAGGCCCGCGTTGAGGAATTGCGGGGCGCCGGTGTTGATGCCGAACTTCTTCAGCTCGGCGCGCAGGAATTCCGTGTCGGCCAGTTGCGCGTCGGTATATTGCGGTGCGAACTTCTGGATCGCTTGCGTGATGGTGAGGCGATGGAACGGCTTGGACAGGTCCAGCTCGCGGTCCTGGTACGTCAGCACGGCGCTGCCGCGCGCATCGATCGCGGCCTGGCGGATCAGGTCCTCGGTGAAGTCCATCAGCCAGCGGTAGTCCGTGTAGGCCGCGTAGAACTCCATCATGGTGAACTCGGGGTTGTGGCGCGGGCTCACCCCCTCGTTGCGGAAGTTGCGGTTGATCTCGAACACGCGCTCGAAACCGCCCACCACCAGGCGCTTCAGGTACAGCTCGGGCGCGATGCGCAGGAACATCTGCATGTCCAGCGCGTTGTGGTGGGTGATGAACGGCTTGGCCGTGGCGCCGCCCGGGATCGGGTGCAGCATCGGCGTTTCGACTTCCATGAAGTCGTTGTTGGCCATGTGGCGGCGCAGCGAGCTGATCGCATTGGTGCGGGCGCGGAAGGTGGCGCGCGTTTCCGGCGACACGATCAGGTCCACATAGCGCTGGCGGTATTTCTGCTCCTGGTCGGCCAAGCCGTAGTAGTCGCCGGGCAGCGGGCGCAGGCTCTTGGACAGCAGGCGCAGCTCGCTCACCGCCACCGACAGCTCGCCGGTCTTGGTCTTCATCAGCGTGCCGCGGGCGGCCACGATATCGCCCAGGTCCCACTTCTTGAAGGCGGCGTACACGTCCTCACCGATCGCGTCGCGGCTGATGTAGAACTGGATGCGGCCCGAGCCGTCCTGCACGGTGGCGAAGCTGGCCTTGCCCATCACGCGCTTGAGCATCATGCGCCCGGCAATGGCGACTTCCACCGGGGTGGCTTCGAGCACGGCCTGCTCGGTTTCGCTGTGCTGCGTATGCAGCGCGGCGGCCTGGTGGGTCGGGCGGAAGTCGTTGGGGAAGGCCGGGCCTTGCTGACGCAGGGCCTGGAGCTTCTCGCGCCGTTCCGCGATGATCTTGTTTTCGTCGGCTGCGGCCGGGACGTTGGTCTCGGCGGGCGCGCGGTTGGATTCGGTCATGATGTCTTGGTGAGTCGCCCGGGCCAGGCCCGCGCGAGGTTCAGGTATTGCGGATGTCGTCGAGCTCGGTGCTGCCGAAGTCAGGCCGCTGCAGGTACGCGGCAATGCGCTGCGCGGTGTCGTCGGCCGAGGCCAGCTGGTCGTTGTCCTTGAGGTCGCGGAAGCGCTGCACCTGCGCAAAGTCGGCGCTGCGGATGGTGGCCTGCATGCCGGTATCGACCACGCCCGGTGCCAGCGCCACGGCGTGCACGGCGCGTTCCGCCGGTGCCTGCGCGTATTCGGCGTTGATGGAGCGCACGAACATGTCCAGGCCCGCCTTGCCGGCGCAATACGCGCTCCAGCCTTCGACCGGGCGGCGCGCCGCGCCGGACGAGATCGCCAGGATCTTGCGCGGGCAGCCAAAGCGCTCGGTGTGCGTGAGGAACGCCGCAGTCATGGTCATCGGCGTGGCCAGGTTGGTCAGCAGATGCTGCACCAGCGCCGGTTCACGCAGGTTGGCGATGGGGCCGATCGGATCGATCATGCCCGCGTTCAGGATCAGCGTGACGCTGGCAAGCGCTTCCTCGACGACATCGAGTACGCTGCCGAGCCAGGTTGCCGACGGGCCGGCTTGGGAGAGGTCTTGCAAGTGCCAGGCTACCTTGACGCCGCTGGCGGACGCCGCCCGTTCCAGCTCGGGATTGCGGCTGCGGGACACGCACACCAGGCGGTTGCCCGGTTTGAGCAATGCCTGCGTCAGCGAGGCACCGAGCCCGCGCGAGGTGCCCGTGATGATGATCAGATGCGTTGCTGCGGTCGATGCTGCGGTCATGGTCAAGATTGTCCCGGCAGGTGATTTGTCGCACCTGCCGCCGCGCCGCGCTGTTCCCATTCGGGAGGGCGCGCCGCGGCGGCGTGGCGCCGCTGCGTGTTACAGCCCTTGCTTCAGGCTGGCTACGATGAAGGGATCCAGGTCGCCATCCAGCACCTTTTGCGTGTTGGACATTTCCACGTTGGTGCGCAGATCCTTGATGCGGCTCTGGTCCAGCACGTACGAGCGGATCTGGTGGCCCCAGCCCACATCGGTCTTGGACGACTCCAGCTTGTCGGCTTCGGCCTGGCGCTTGCGCATTTCGTGCTCGTACAGGCGCGACTTCAGCATCGACATGGCTTCGGCACGGTTCCGGTGCTGCGAGCGGTCGTTCTGGCACTGCACCACAATGCCGGTCGGGGCGTGCGTGATCCGCACGGCCGAATCGGTCTTGTTGATGTGCTGGCCGCCCGCGCCGGAGGCACGGTAGGTATCCACGCGCAGGTCCGCCGGATTGACGTCGACCTCGAACGATTCGTCGACCTCGGGGTAGACATAGACCGACGAGAATGACGTGTGGCGGCCGCCCGACGAATCGAACGGCGACTTGCGCACCAGGCGGTGCACGCCGGTTTCCGTGCGCAGGTAGCCGAATGCGTATTCGCCCTCGACCTTGATCGTGGCGCTCTTGATGCCCGCCACGTCGCCTTCCGACTCTTCCAGCACTTCGGCCTTGAAGCCCTTGCGCTCGCAATACTTCAGGTACTGGCGCAACAGCATCGACGCCCAGTCGCAGGCTTCGGTGCCACCAGCGCCGGCCTGGATGTCGATAAAGGCGTTGGCCTGGTCCATTTCGCCGGAGAACATGCGGCGGAATTCCATGTCCGCGACGATGGCCTCGAAGCCGGCAACGTCGGTCTCGATGGCTTCCAGCGTGTCGTCGTCGCCTTCTTCGCGCGCGAGCTCGAACAGCTCGTCGGCGCCGCTAAGGTCGTCCGTGAGCTTGCCGAGCACGCCGACCACGCCCTCCAGCATTTTCTTTTCCTTGCCGAGATCCTGGGCCCGCTTGGGGTTGTTCCAGACCTCGGGATCCTCGAGTTCGCCGTTGACTTCGTCGAGTCTTCCTACCTTGACATCGTAGTCAAAGATACCCCCGTAGATCTTCCGTTCGCGAACGGAGATCAGAGATGGCACCGGAGATGGCGTTGAGGCGTTCTGCTTCCATGATGTTCCTGCGCTTTCAAAACCCTGAATTATAGCGGATCGGGGGCTTTTGCCCCGGCTTGGATCGCGTCTGTTGCGTGATTTCGAACGGTTTGCCTTCCGGAGGGTCTACAGTTGCGGGTGCGCCATGGCACGCGCCACCGGCCCAGGGCCGGTCAAGGCCGGCCTCAAGATGCGGGCTTCAATACATGCACAGGGAGGGACGATAAGTACGTGATGACGCAAAGCAACCACGACAAGACGAACGCGCGGCGCCGCGCGCTTGGCCTGCTGGCCGTCGCTGCTGCCGCGTGCCTGGCCGCCGGCTGCGGCACCCTGGCCAGCGAGCCCGCGCCGGATGGCTACTACCGGGTGCAGAGCGGCGACACCTTGTACACCGTGGCCCGGCGGCACAAGCGCTCGGTGCGCGACCTGGTGCGCTGGAACCAGCTGCCCAGCGCGGACCGCATCGAAGTCGGGCAACTGCTGCGGGTCCGCCCGCCGGCCGGCGCCAGCGCCGGTACGGGTGCCGGCAGCGGGCCGGTGGCGGTCGGGGACACGCCGCGGGTGGACAACAGCGCGCCGTCGCGCGCGCCCGCCACCAGCATCCGCCTGCAATGGCCGGCCGACGGCCGCGTGACCGCCGGCTACGGGCCGCCTGCCAGCAAGGGCCTGCGCATCAACACGGCGCCCGGCAGCGTGGTGCGCGCGGCCGCCGCCGGCAAGGCCATCCACGTCGGCAACCTGCGCGGCTACGGCATGCTGGTGATCATCAAGCACGATGACAACTGGCTGACGGTGTATGGCAACCTGGACAAGCCCTCGGTCAGCGAGGGCGCGCAGGTAACCAACGGGCAGGAGGTCGGGCGCATGGGCACGGCCGACAGCGAGCTGCATTTCGAGGTGCGCAACAACGGCAAGCCTGTGGATCCGGCGGGGCTGCTGCCGTCGCGTGGCTAAGCCACCCGCCAGCCGGGCGCGCTACTGCGCGTGCTCGATCACCATCTGCACCCGGGTGATGCCATTGAAGGTGTTGTTGTCGAGCCGGTAGGCCACCAGCGCGCTGGCGCCCAGTGAATTCGCGTGGTTGAACCAGATCGCGTCGAAGCGCTGGCTGCCGCGCCCTAGCTGCAGCTTCAGGTGCTTGCCCTTGAGCACGCTCTGGCGCAGCACGTCGAACTCGCCGCAGAAGGTAGGCGCCGGGAAGCCCTGGCCCCACACCTGCTGCTCCAGCAGCGAGACGAATTCCGGGCTGAAGCAGGCATCCTCGATGTCGCCATCGGTCTCGATCACCCTTGCCAGCTGCTCGTCGCTCAGCCACTCGCGCCCCACCGCCTCGAACGCCTCCATGAACTGCCCGAAGCTGTCGGCGCCGAGGGTCAGGCCGGCCGCCATGGCGTGGCCGCCAAACTTCTTCAGCAGGCCGGGATGGCGCTTGGACACCAGATCCAGCGCATCGCGCAGGTGAAAGCCCGGGATGGAGCGGCCCGAGCCCTTGATCGTGTCCTCGTCACCCGGGGCGAAGGTGAACTCCAGGATCTGCAAGGCCTCTTGCTGCATGCCGGCTTCAATGTCGCGCCGCTCGCGGTTCATGCCGTCGAGCTCCTGGGCGATCTCCCAGGCGCGGTTGGCGTCGTCGGTCAGCAGGCACTCGATGCCGAGCGACATGTCGGCCAGGCGCCCGGCGGCGTTCAGGCGCGGGCCCACGCCAAAGCCCAGGTCAAAGGTATTGGCGCGCGTGGCTTCGCGCCCGGCCGCGCGGAACAGAGCCGCCACGCCGGCGTGCATGCGGCCGGCGCGCATGCGCTTCAAGCCTTGCGCCACCAGGATGCGGTTGTTGCTGTCGAGCTTGACCACGTCGGCCACGGTGCCTAGCGCAACCAGGTCGAGCAGGGTATCCAGGCGCGGCTGGGATTGCGCGTCGAACACGCCGCGGCGGCGCAACTCCGCGCGCAGCGCCAGCAGCACGTAGAACATCACGCCTACGCCCGCCAGGTTCTTGCTCGGGAATTCGCAGCCGGGCTGGTTGGGGTTGACGATCACCGCAGCCTCCGGCAACTGGTCGCCGGGCAAGTGGTGGTCGGTCACGACCACGTCGATGCCCAGCGCATTGGCCGCCGCCACGCCGTCGACGCTGGCGATGCCGTTGTCCACCGTCACGATCACGTCCGGCTGTTGCTTGGCGGCCAAGGCCACGATCTCCGGGGTCAGGCCGTAGCCATACTCGAAGCGGTTGGGCACGATGTAGTCGATGCGGGCCCCCAGCATGCGCAGGCCGCGCACGCCGACCGCGCAGGCGGTGGCGCCGTCGCAGTCATAGTCGGCCACGATCAGCAGGCGCCGGCCGGCGGCGATGGCGTCGGCCAGGTAGGTGGCCGCGTGGTCGATGCCTTTCATGGCCGCCGGCGGCAACAGGCCGGGCAGCTCGGTGGCGAGCTCGGCCGGCTCGCGCACGCCGCGTGCCGAGAGGATGCGTGCCAGCGTGGGATGCAGGCCGATCCCGGCCAGCTTGCCGGCATTTTCGGTGGAAAAGGAGCGAACGGCGATTTTTGTCATTGCGGGGTCTTGCGGAAAACCAGGTGATCAGGCGGCATAGGCGAGGTCGGACAGCAGCGCGCGCCAGTCGCCGCGCTGCCCCAGGCCGCGCCAGAACTTGCGCAGGTCGGCGCGGCGCACGGTGAACTCGGCGTAGTGGTTGTCGCCCGACAGCATCAGCGTGACCGCCTGCAGCTGCCCGGCTTCGAGGGCGGCCAGGGCGGGTGCGAACCATTCGGCGTCGAGCGTGTGCATGCGCTCGATCCACAGGCCCCAGTCCTGGGCGATATGGGACTCGATGGCGTCCTCCAGCAGCACCATGGCGCTGCCCGGCATCGCCTGGATTGCCTTGAAACGCGGCGGCTGGGGCTGGCATGCCGCGCCGCCGGCCAGCGCCATGCCGCGCAGGAAGGCGTCGCCGGTCAGTACCGTGTCCGCCAGGCGCGGCACCGGCTGCAGGGTGCCACCGCCGTGGAGCCAGACCGAGTTGACGGAGAATTCTCCCGCGGCTTCCCTGGCCTGGTTCACCGGATGGTCATACCAGGTCATCTGGATTTCGTTCTGGATCCGGCGCCAGTCGCGGGCGCGCTCGCCGGCCTGCATCCACACATCGATATTGCGGCCGGTGGCGCGCAGCGGGCTGGCGGCCACAAGTGGCCCGAATACGGATTGCGGGATGTACCAGCGCGCCGGGTGCGGCGTTTCAAGCACAATGCCGGATTCCTGCAGCAGTGCCGCCACGGCGGCGTGCAGGGCGGAGGACTCCTCGGCCCGGATATGCAGCTGGGCCGGATCCATCAGCACCAGGTGGTCGCGCGCGGCATGGATATGCACCGGCTGCAGGCAGGCCCAGGCTTGGCCATCGTCCGCCGTGGCAGCGGCGCCGGCGGCGGTCATGTCGGCCAGGCGCATGTACGGGCGCTGGGCACGCGGGCCGTGTCGAGCCCGGCACGCCCGGCCAGCCAGCGCTCATGCGGCAGCGCGCGCAGGAAGGGGTCGTCGTGCCGCTCGCGCGGGCCGGGGCTGGCGCGCGTGAGCAACTTTCCCAGCGCCGGCAACTCCAACTGCCGCAGCAAGGCTTCGAGCATGGCGTCGTTGCCACCGCCGTCGGCGTCGATCGCGGCGCCGGGCGGGACAGAAAAGGGCACAATCAGGGTCAGGTGCGTCATCATGGTGCCGAGATTGTAAACTTGCGGCTGGCCGGCGGCAGAAATATCGTCCCCTGCCCGGTTGCGGCAATGGCGCGCGCGGCGCCTCGCGTGTGCGGCCGGCAAGTCATCAGCGGCGTCGGCGGTGTGGCGCCGGCGTTTCTCCTTAACAACAGGAACCCTCTTGAACTTTCCTTACGAGTGGCAGATCGGTTGGCGATACACCCGCGCAAGCAAGCGTGCCAGCCGCAACACCTTTATTTCCTTTATCTCGATGATTTCCATGCTCGGCATTGCGCTGGGCGTGGCGGCGCTGATCGTGGTGCTGTCGGTGATGAATGGCTTCCAGAAAGAAGTGCGGGATCGCATGCTCTCGGTGCTGTCGCACATCGAGGTGGTTGGCCCCGGGGCGCTGCCCGACTGGCAGAAGACCGCCGCCGAGGCGATGCGCAACAAGGAAGTGATCGGTGCCGCGCCCTATGTGGCCGCGCAGGCCATGCTTACCCGCGAGGACGCCGTGCGTGGCGTACTGCTGCGCGGGGTCGAGCCTTCCGAGGAACCCAAGGTTTCCGATATCGGCAAGCAGTTCCGGGGCGGCAGCATGGAGCGCCTGCTTCCGGGCGAGTTCGGCATCGCCCTGGGCAATGAGCTGGCCAACGCGATGGGCGTGCAGGTGGGCGACAAGGTCACGCTGGTGGTGCCGCAGGGCACCATCACGCCGGCCGGCGTGCTGCCGAGGCTCAAGCAGTTCACGGTGGTGGGCGTGTTCTCGTCCGGCCATTTCGAGTTCGACAACGCGCTGGCGCTGATCAATATCCGCGACGCCGAAGCCATGTTCCGCCTCGCCGGGCCCACCGGCGTGCGTTTGAAGCTGACGGACATGCAGCGCGCACCCCAGGTGGCCGACCAGCTGGCCAACCTGGTGTCCACGCTGGTCATGACCGTGACGGACAAGCAGGCAGACATCGCCATCCTGCGCACCATGGGCGCCCAGCCGAGCTCGATCACCAAGATCTTTATCGTGCAAGGCGTTGCCATTGGCTTTATCGGCACGCTGGCGGGAGTTGCCGGCGGCGCCTTGATCGCCTTCAACATCGATGTGATCGTGCCCTTTATCGAACAGCTGCTGCACGTGCAGTTCTTGCCGCGCGACATCTATTTCATTAGCGAACTGCCCTCGGATCCCCGCGTGAACGACATTGCGACCATCGGTATCGTCTCCTTCGTGCTGTCCATCCTGGCCACGCTCTACCCAAGCTGGCGCGCTGCCCGCGTCAACCCGGCGGAGGCGCTGCGCTATGAGTGAAACCCTGATGCGCGCCGCCGCACCGGCCGGCAATGCTGCCGACGCCGCTGGCAAGGCCGGCCCGGATACGCCAGTGCTGCTGGCCGAAGGCCTGACCAAGCGCTTCCGCCAGGGTGGCCTGGACGTGACCGTGCTCAAGGGCGTGGATGTCCGGGTGGATGCGGGCGAGAAAGTCGCTATCGTGGGCGCGTCCGGTTCCGGCAAGAGCACGCTGTTGCACGTGCTGGGCGGGCTCGATAACCCCGACAGCGGCCGGGTCGCCTTGAAGGGCCGGCCGTTCACCGCGCTGCGCGAGAGCGAGCGCAATATCGTGCGTAACCGCGAGCTGGGCTTCATCTACCAGTTCCACCACCTGCTGCCCGAGTTCACCGCGCTGGATAACGTGGCCATGCCGATGCGCATCCGCGGGTTGCGCCAGCCCGAGGCGCGCGCGGCGGCGATGACGGTGCTGGAGCGCGTGGGCCTGGGCGAGCGGGCGCAGCACAGGCCTGGCGAGTTGTCCGGCGGCGAGCGGCAGCGGGTGGCGATCGCCCGTGCGCTGGTGGGCGGCCCGGCCTGCGTGTTGGCGGACGAGCCCACCGGCAACCTGGACGACCACACCGCGGGCGGCGTCTACGACCTGATGCTGGAGCTGTCCCGCACGCTGGGCACCAGCTTTGTCATCGTGACCCACGACCTCGACCTGGCCAGCCGCTGCGATCGCGTGCTGCGGCTGCGCGACGGGCATATCCACCGCGAGCGCTGAGCCAGCGGAACTCGCCATGTGGATCGATACCCATTGCCATCTCGACGCCGGCGAATTCGATGCCGACCGTGACGCCGTCGCCGCCGCCGCTGCCAAGGCGGGGGTGACGGGCATCGTGCTGCCGGCCGTGGCCGTGTCGAACTTTGCCGCGGTACGGGCGCTGGCGCACCGCCACGATAGCTGCGTCTACGCGTTGGGGATCCATCCGCTGTGCACGCCGGGCGCGGGGCAGGCCGATCTCGACGCCTTGCGCAGGGAAGTGCAGGCCTCGATGGCCGATCCGCGCTTCGTCGGTATTGGCGAGATCGGGCTCGACTTTTTCGTGCCCGGTCTCGATGCCACGCACCAGGCCTGGATCTATGCCGAGCAGCTCAAGATTGCCCGCGAGTTCGACCTGCCGGTACTGCTGCATGTGCGCAAGTCGCAGGACCAGGTGGCGGCCCAGCTGCGCCGCATCGGTGTGCGCCAGGGCATTGCCCATGCCTTCAATGGCAGCGTGCAGCAGGCCCGCGGTTTTGTCGACCAAGGCCTCAAGCTGGGCTTCGGCGGCAACCTGACTTTCAGCCGCGCCAACCAGATCCGGCGCCTGGCGATGGAGCTGCCGCTGGACACCATCGTGCTCGAGACCGATGCGCCCGACATCGCGCCGGCCTGGCTGTCCGACGACCAGTTCGGCGAGCAGCACAAGGCGCGCAATACGCCTGCCGAAGTGGCTGGCGTGGCGCGCGTGCTGGGCGAGTTGCGCGGGCTGGATGCCGCGCCGCTGGCGCAGGCAATGTGGCGCAACGCCGTGGCTGCATTGCCGCGGCTGTCGGCCTTTGCATCGACCATGTTCCCCTCGGCATTGCCTGCCTCAGTCCCGGCTGAAACAATCGGCAACCAACCCGTTTCACCCTGACAAGCCTTGTGGCCGCTAACGGCCATATAAGCAGACGTATCGGATATCCCATCTTGTCGTCGGGGGAGCTCGCATGCGTCTGTTTTTGCTCGCCTTCGTCGCGGGCTGCTGGTGGCTGCAGCAACAAGGCGCGCTGCCACGTGGCAGCGCGCTGTGGTGGATGGTCGCCGCCGGGCTCGTGGCGGCCGCGCTGGCGTTGCGCCTGCGCGCGCACCGGCCTGGCTGGGCACGGCTGGCCCTGCTTGCGTTGTCGCTGCTGGCCGGCTTCGGCTGGTCGGCGTGGCGCGCCGAAGCCCGTCTGGCAGAGCGCCTGGCGCCTGGGCTGGAAGGTGTGGACCTGGTGCTGAGGGGGGTGGTGGCCGGGCTGCCGGCACAGGCCGCGCGCGGACAGCGCTTCGCGTTCGCGCTCGACGATGTGGCCGGCTTGCCGTCGCGGGTCCTGCTGAGTTGGGAGGATGCGCCGCCCGGGTTGCTTCCGGGCGAGCGTTACGTCTTCACGGTACGTTTGCGCCAGCCCCATGGCCTGGCCAACCCGCATGGCTTCGACTACGAATTCTGGTTGATGGCGGCCGGGCTTGGCGCTACCGGGTACGTGCGCGATGTCATGGGCGGGGCCCAGGACGCCGTTGGCGAGCAACTGATGTGGCGCATCGAGCGATGGCGCGCGCGGGTGCACGATCACGTATTGCAAAGCCTGCCCGCGGATGCCCGCTTCGCGCCGGTGCTGGCGGCCCTGGTGGTGGGCGATCAGCGCGGCATCCAGCAGCGGGACTGGACCTTGTTCACGCGCACTGGCATCGGCCACCTGATCAGCATTTCCGGCTTGCATATCACCATGATTTCCGGCCTTTTCTCCAGCTTTGTGTATTGGCTGTGGCGATACTCGTTCGGGCTCGGGCGATGGCTGCCGCGGCCCTTGCCGCTGTGGTGGCCGGCGCGGCGTGCCGCACTGGTCGGTGCGGTGATTGCGGGCCTCATCTATGGCCTGCTGGCGGGTATGCAGGTGCCGGCGCTGCGCACCGTGTCAATGCTGGTGGTAGCTGCGTTGGCGCTCTGGAGCGGGCGTACGCCGCCGGCCTCGCAGCGGCGCAACCGGCCAATCATGCCGCGCCGACGCGTTGGCAGCGTGTTCGCGCCAGCCTGGCGCAGGCCACGCGCACGCAATGGTCCGTCACCATCGGGCTGGTGCCGCTGACCTTGCTGCTGTTCCAGCAGGTCTCGGTGATATCGCCGCTGGCCAATGCGGCCGCGATCCCGCTGGTGAGCTTGCTGGTGACGCCGATGGCCTTGCTGGCGGCGGCCTCGCCGGCGCCGCTGGCAGGCTGGCTGCTCGGCGCCGCGCACCTGCTGCTGCACTGGCTGGTGTTGGGTCTGGAGTGGTTGTCGGCGCCGCCGTGGGCGGTGTGGCAGGCCGCGCGCGCCGGTCCGCTCGCGCTCGCGCTGGCGGTGCTTGGCACGTTGCTGCTGCTGGCGCCCGTGCCCTGTGGCGCGCGTGCGCGCCTGCATGGCGCGGTACTGCTGTTGCCGCTGGTGCTGGCCGGGCGGCAGCCGGTGGCGCACGGCGAGTTCCGCGCCACCGCGATCGATATCGGGCAGGGCACGGCGGTGCTGGTGGAAACGCGCTCACGCGTGCTGCTCTACGATGCCGGGCCAGCCTATGGCTGGGGCGCGGGCCGTGGCGAGCTGGGCAACAGCGCCGGCGCGCGGGCCATCGTGCCATTCCTGCGCGGCGCGGGCGTGCGCCGGCTCGACACGCTGATGATCAGCCATGAAGACGCTGACCATGCGGGCGGCGCGCGTGACATCATGGCCGCGCTGACGGTGGACCGCCTGCTGTCGGGCGCGCCGCCGGGGCACCGGCTGCTGGTGCCGCCGGCGAATGCCGCGCACCTGGAGGCGCAGCCCTGCGCGGCGGGGCAAGAGTGGGAGTGGGACGGGGTTCGCTTTGTCGTGCTGCATCCCTTGCCGGGTGCCGCGCAGAATGCGGCAATCGACAGCAATGCGCGCAGCTGCGTGCTCAAGGTGGCGGGCAGCGCGCGCAGCCTGCTGCTGACCGGCGATATCGCCCGGCGCGACGAGGCGGCGCTGCTGGCGCGGCTGGCCACGCAAGATGCGCGGGCTCGGCCTGGGCGATGCGACGCTCGCGCAGGTGCGCCTTGGCGCGTTGCAGGCCGGCACAGACGGTGTCGGCGCGTTCCAGGGCAACGCCTGCTGCCAGCACGTCGCCCAGCACCAGGTGGCAGATGCGGGAGGTCATCGGCGTGTAGACCTCGCTGTCTTCCTCCACGTCCGAGAACACGCAGACGTCCGCCAGCGCGGCCAGCGGCGAGCCGCTATGGGTCAGCGCCAGCACGCTGGCGCCGCTGGCGCGGGCCAGCGTGGCTGCGGCCAGCATGTCCCAGGTGCGCCCGCTGTTGGAGACCAGCACCGCCACATCGCCGGGGCCGAGCAGCGCCGCGGACATGCTGAAGACGTGCGAGTCCGAGTAGGCAACGGTAGGCATGCCGAGGCGGAAGAACTTGTGCTGGATATCCAGGGCGACGATGCCCGAGTTGCCGCAGCCATAGAACTCGATGCGCCTGGCCGCGGCGAGCAGCTGGATGCCGTGCTCGATCTGGTCCGCGGATAGCGCATTGCGCACCGTCATCAGGGTGGCGATGGTGCGGTCGAAGACCTTGCCGGCGATATCGGCGGGGCGGTCCTCGGCCTTGACGTCCTGGTGGACGAAGGGCGTGCCGCCGCCCACGTTCTGGGCAAACTGGAGCTTGAACTCGCGAAAGCCATCGTAGCCCAGCGCCGCGCAAAAGCGTGCAATGGTGGGCTGGGACACGCCCGCGCGCTCGGCCAGTTCGGGCATCGACAGGCGGATCACGCTGGCGCCGTGGCGAGCCACGTAGTCGGCAAGGCGGCGTTCGGAAGGGCGAAGCGTGTCGTAGACGGCAAGAATTCGGTCGCGCATGGTAGGGGAGGGATGGGCTGTCTGTGCCGGGGAAATGTTCTGGCTTTGGCCCCGGAGTCCGTGGCTCGACGAATCGAGCGGCATGTAGATATTCTACATAATCAGAGGTGGGGCCATCGCGGCTTCAGCGTGGCGGCCGGGTAGGGATTTCACCTATGTGCGCTAAATATGCCATGAATAAAGCGCTTTGTGATGTATGCGTATGGTGTTTTCAATTTGGCTTTCGATATAATGTAGAAAATCTACAAGCAATAGTGCCAACCGGCGCCCGCCGGCGCCCGCAAGTCCCCCAAGTCCTCCCGGATACGATCAGGCATCACGACCAGGAATTCCCCCAATGTCAAAAGCCCTCCACGCCGAAGTCCACGCCGTCACCGAACGCGTGATCGCGCGCAGCCAGCGCAGCCGCGCCGCCTATCTCGCGCGCTGCGAACGCGCCCAGCAGGAGCTGGGCCCCTTGCGCGGGCTGTCCTGCGCCAACCTCGCGCACGGCCTGGCCGCGTTGCCGGCGCATGACAAGCTCAAGCTGCGGGTTGAGCATGCCGCTAACCTCGGCATCGTTACTGCGTACAACGACATGTTGTCGGCCCACCAGCCGTACGAGCGCTATCCCGGCGTGATCCGCGAAGCCGCGCGTGCCGTTGGCGCGGTGGCGCAGGTGGCGGGCGGGGTGCCGGCGATGTGCGACGGCATCACGCAGGGCAATGCCGGCATGGAACTGTCGCTGTTCTCGCGCGATGCCATTGCGATGGCCACGGCGGTCTCCTTGTCGCACAACACCTTCGATGCCGCGGTCATGCTTGGCGTGTGCGACAAGATCGTGCCGGGCCTGCTGATGGGCGCGCTGCAGTTCGGCCACCTGCCCGTGGTGTTCGTGCCGGCCGGGCCGATGTCGACGGGCCTGTCCAACAAGGAAAAGGCGCGCGTGCGCCAGCTTTACGCAACCGGTCAGGTGGGCCGAGACGCCCTGCTGGAGGCCGAGTGCGAGGCCTATCACGGCGCCGGCACCTGCACCTTCTACGGCACCGCCAACAGCAACCAGTTCCTGATGGAAATCATGGGCCTGCATATGCCGGGCGCGGCCTTCGTGCATCCGGACAGCGGCTTGCGCGATGCGCTCACCGCCGCCGCCGCGCAGCGCGCGCTGGCCTTGACGGCGCGGGGCGGGGACTACCTGCCGCTGGCGCGCATCGTGGACGAGCGCGCGGTGATCAACGCCGTGGTCGGCCTGCTGGCCACGGGGGGCTCGACCAACCACACCATCCACCTGGTGGCGATGGCGCGCGCCGCGGGCATCCTCATCGACTGGGACGATTTCGACCGCCTCTCGCGCATCACGCCGCTGCTCGCGCGTGTCTATCCCAACGGCTCGGCCGATGTGAATCACTTCCACGCCGCAGGCGGCGTGGCCTACGTGATTCGCCAGTTGCTCACCGCTGGCTTGCTGCACGAGGACGTGGAGACCGTGGTCGGGCGTGGCCTGGCCCGCTACACGCAAGAACCCGTGATGATCGATGGCGTGCTGCAGTGGCGCGACGGCGCCGCTGTCAGCGGCGATGCCACGGTTCTGGCGACCGCAGCCGAGCCGTTCTCCGCCGAGGGCGGATTGCGCTTGCTCCAGGGCAATCTTGGCCGCGGCATGATCAAGGTTTCCGCGGTGGCGCACGAACATCGGGTGGTGGAAGCACCGGCACGCGTATTCGACTCCCAGGAAGGTTTGCAGGCTGCATTTGAAGCCGGCGAATTCACGGGCGACATGATCGCGGTCGTGCGTTTCCAGGGGCCGAACGCCAACGGCATGCCCGAACTGCACCGTCTCACCCCGGTGCTGGGCTCGCTGCAGGACGCCGGCCACAAGGTCGCGCTGGTGACCGATGGCCGCATGTCCGGCGCCTCCGGCAAGGTGCCTGCGGTTATCCATGTGGGGCCTGAGGCACTTGCGGGCGGCCCGCTGGCGCGCGTGCGCGACGG
Source organism: Cupriavidus basilensis OR16 (assembly GCF_000243095.1). Lineage (GTDB taxonomy): Bacteria > Pseudomonadota > Gammaproteobacteria > Burkholderiales > Burkholderiaceae > Cupriavidus > Cupriavidus basilensis_D. The sequence goes on from NZ_AHJE01000060.1 coordinate 41,411, forward strand.
CGACCGGATTCGCGTGGACGCGGTGGCGGGCACGCTGGAATGGCTCGGCGGCGCCAATGGCGACGGTGACCTGGCGACGCGTCCTTCGGCTGTGCTGCCGGAGGACACGTTTACGAGTTTCAGCGTCGGCCGGGGCCTGTTCGGGCTGTTCCGCCGCAACGCGCGGGTCGCGGAGGAGGGCGGCAGCGCGCTGGACCTGTCCGAGGCCGACGCGCCCGGCGCTGTCCAAACGGGCGCGGCCGTCGCACAATAGGCGGCGCCCCTTAATTTTGTGTCATTTGTGTCCCCGGCAGCCGACGGCTGGCGGGGGCGACCCCGAGCCGGCCCATGCGGGTCCTATCATGGCTTCATGGCTGAACGCTTCCGGAGCCGACCGGCGGCCGGTGCGGGGACTACCGACAAGGATGGGAAAACCATCCGCACATGATCGTTGGAGCAGACATGATCTACATCCTGATGGGCGTTTCCGGCAGCGGAAAGACCACGGTCGGCCAACTGCTGGCCAAGACCTTGCAATGCGGCTTCCACGACGCCGATGAGTTCCACAGCGCCGCCAACAAGGCGAAGATGCACAACGGCATCCCGCTGACCGACGAAGATCGCTGGCCCTGGCTGGCCGCGATGCGCGCGGCGATCGACGCGGCCCGCGCCGAAGGGCGCACCCACGTGTTTACCTGTTCCGCGCTGCGCCAGACCTACCGCGACCGCCTGACGCCGCCCGATGGCGGCGTGACCTTCGTCTACATGAAGGGCGACGCCGCCGTCATCGGCGGCCGGCTAGCCGAGCGCAGCGATCACTTCTTCAATCCTGACCTGTTGCAGAGCCAGTTCGAAACGCTGGAGGAGCCGTGCGATGCCCTGGTGCTCGATATCCGCCAGACGCCGGAAGCGCTTGTGCAGCGCGTCCTGGCCGAAGTGCCGTCGCAAAAGGGCGCGGCGATTGCCCGCTAGGGCAATGCCGATGCCAGTCCGGAGCCAGGGCTGGCAAACATCTTGCTTAATCCATGTTTGATGGCGCGAATGCTTGCCGCTTGCGGCTTTCGCAGTCATAGGTATCCTATAGGGACAGCACTTCGAAGCATGACGAGACGGTCCGCGGCCAACCCGCCGGGCCTCGGGTGGTGATCTCAAGGTGCTGTGCCGGGAACAACAAGCCAATCAAAACGGGACAGCCGGCAGTTTGGGCGGCACCCAAATCATGGGGGAACGGCCATCATGGCGGCGCGGTTTTTCGACGAGATGCTCGATTGGCAAGATGGCGTGGCGGCAGCAATCCACGCGGGAGAGTCCCTGCCGGCAGGTGCCGTGCGGGGGCATTACAAGCAGTTCGCGGATTGGTTGGCGCGCCAGTCCGAAGGCACTATGGACAACAAGCGCGCCGAAGCGGATCTCATCTTCCGGCGCGTGGGCATCACGTTCGCCGTGTACGGTGAAAAACCCCCCGACCAGATCTATAACAACGCGCAGTACCGCCCCGAGATGCTCGGCATCGACGTGCCCCGCGATATCTACGCCCACGTGGCCGGCATCGACGTGGTGCGCGCAGGCGAGGGTGAGTTCTACGTGCTGGAAGACAACCTGCGCGTGCCCTCCGGCGTGTCCTACATGCTGGAGAACCGCAAGATGATGATGCGGTTGTTCCCGGACCTGTTCGCGCGCAACCGCGTGGCGCCGGTCGCCCACTATCCCGACCTGCTGCTCGACATGCTGCGCGGCGTCTCGCCGCAGAACATCGCCGATCCCACGGTGGTGGTGCTCACGCCCGGCATGTACAACTCCGCCTACTTCGAGCATGCCTTCCTGGCCCAGCAGATGGGCGTGGAACTGGTCGAGGGCAGCGACCTGTTCGTGCAGGACGATCACCTCTACATGCGCACCACCCAGGGCCCGCAGCGCATCGACGTGATCTACCGCCGGGTCGACGACGACTTCCTCGACCCGCTGGTGTTCCGCTCGGATTCCACACTGGGCGCGGCGGGCCTGCTCTCGGTCTATCGTGCCGGCAATGTCACCATCTGCAACGCCATTGGCACGGGCGTGGCCGACGACAAGTCGATCTATCCCTACGTGCCCGACATGATCCGCTTCTACCTCGGCGAGGAAGCGATCCTCAACAATGTGCCGACGTACATGTGCCGCCGCCCGGACGACCTGCAGTACGTGCTGGACCACATGGGCGAACTGGTGGTCAAGGAAACCCACGGTGCTGGCGGCTACGGCATGCTGGTGGGGCCCGCCGCCACGCGCGCGGAGATCGACACGTTCCGCGAGGTCGTGCGCGCGCGTCCCGAGCAGTACATCGCGCAGCCCACGCTGGCGCTGTCCACCTGCCCGACGTATGTCGAGTCGGGGATCGCGCCGCGCCACATCGACCTGCGTCCGTTCGTGCTGTCCGGCAGGGACGTGCGCATGGTGCCGGGCGGGCTGACCCGCGTGGCGCTGCGCGAAGGCTCGCTGGTGGTCAACTCCTCGCAGGGCGGGGGCACCAAGGACACCTGGGTGCTGGAGCGCTGACGCGCGGGGCACGCAAGGGTTTGTTTGTGATTCCCGCGCTGGCCGCCGCGTTGCCGGCGGCGCGCGGGCGAACAGCGCCGTACGAGGGGACTGACCATGCTTAGCCGCACCGCCGACCATCTGTTCTGGATGGCGCGCTATACCGAACGCGCGGAGAATACCGCGCGCATGCTGGACGTGAACTACCAGACTTCGCTGCTGCCGCAATCCGCGGAAGTGGCGGAGCAAGGCTGGTGGGCCATGCTCGATATCTCCGAGTTGACCACGGTGTTCGACGAGAAGTATGGCCTGCTCACGCGCGACGACGTGATCGATTTCATGGTGCGCGACATGACCAATGTCTCGTCCATCATGAGTTGCCTGCGCGCGGCCCGCGAGAACGCCCGCGCGGTGCGCGGCTCGCTGACCACCGAAGTGTGGGAGACCATCAACACCACCTGGCTCGACGTGCAGCGCATGATCGCCGACGGCGTGCTGGCCGACGATCCTTCGCAGTTCTTCGAGTGGGTCAAGTTCCGCTCCCACCTGGCCCGCGGCGTGCAGTTCGGCACCATGCTCAAGGACGATGCCTTCCACTTCATGCGGCTGGGCACCTTCCTGGAGCGCGCCGACAATACCGCGCGGATCCTGGACGTGAAGTTCCAGGCCAGCACCGTCGACGACAGCGATCCCAATCGCGATGCCAACGATTTCTATCACTGGGCGGCGGTCTTGCGCTCGGTGTCGGGCTTCGAGGTCTACCGCAAGGTCTATCGCACCGTGATCACTCCCGAGCGCGTGGCCGAACTGCTGGTGCTGCGCCCCGACATGCCGCGTTCGCTGGTGTCGAGCATGGACGAGGTGGTGTCGATCCTGGCGCTGGTGGGCAACCAGCATTCTTCGGAGACCGAGCGCCAGGCTGGTAAACTCCACGCCGATTTGAAATATGCGCGCATCGACGACATCTTCGCCGTCGGGCTGCATGCTTTCCTGACCAGTTTCCTGGAGCGCATCGGCGACCTTGGCAACGGCATCAGCCGGGATTTCCTCGTGCCGTTGCTGGCTGCCTGACCTATATGAAGTGGGGGGTCGTGCCGGCCTCGCCACATCATGAAATACAAGATTCACCACAAAACCGTCTACCGTTACGCCGAGCCGGTCCGGCGCAGCGTGCACGAACTGCGGCTCGCGCCGCGTTCGGGCCCGCTGCAGGCCGTGCAGGAATGGCAGTTGTCCGTGCCCGGCAACCTGTCCGAGGCGCGTGACGGCTTCGGCAATATCGTGCACAGCTTTACCGTGGCCGGGCCAGCACATACGCTGGTGATCGAGGCCAGCGGCGTGGTCGACGTGACGCCGCCGACGCAGGCGCAGGGGCCGTTATTCTGCGACGCGCCGCCTGCCGGCGAGGCGCGCGTGTCGCCGCTGTACTACCTTGGCGGTACACCGCTGACCGCCGCCAAGCCGGACATGGTGCGTTTTGCCGCACCGTACCTGGCGGCGGGGGCGTCGGTGCCCGCGCTGCTGGCGCTGGCCAGCGCCATTGCCGGGCGGGTGCGCTACCAGGCAGATAGCACGGACGTGGGCACGACGGCCAGCGATGCATTCGCGCTGGGCAGCGGGGTTTGCCAGGACCAGGCGCAGGTGATGGTGGCATGCTGCCGCGCCCTGGGCGTGCCGGCGCGCTACGTCAGTGGCTATTTCTATGATCCGGCGGCATTGGAGCTTGCCAGCCACGCCTGGGCCGATGTCTGCGTGGATGCCGGCAACGCGTTGTGGTGCAGCATCGACGTGACCCACGGCTGCCTGAGCGACGCGCGCCATATCCGGCTGGCGGTCGGGCGCGACTATCGCATGGCCGCGCCGGTGCGCGGGGTTCGCGAAGGCGGCAGCGGCGAGCAACTGGCGGTCGAGATTGCCATTGCACCGCTGCAGTGAGTGAAGTGGTGCGTCGCGCACCAAGATCGGGCGCACCCCAAGGGTTCCGGGCGTACTGGCGCGGCGCTAGAATGCGGCCTTGACCCGGGCGGCAAGCTAGGCGATGCGCCGGGCATGAATGTGCACCATAACAAGACAAGCCCATCATCGATCGCGTGGTGGAGCCCACGCTGCCGCTGGGCGAGGCCGCCAAGTGCGCGCTGATCTCCATGGACTCCACGCTGAAGTCGAATATCTCGGTGGGCCTGCCGCTGGACCTGCTGGTCTACGAGGGCGACTCGCTGCGCGTGACCCGCTTCGTCAATATTGACGAGAAGAACGCCTACTTCCGCATGATCCGCGATACCTGGGGGCAACGCTTGCGCCAGGTCTTCGGCGAGATCAATGATCCGGAATGGGACGCCGCCGCGCCGGCCGAGTTTCCGCTGGCGCGCCAGGGCGATGGCGACCGTTGGGGCCAGCCCGTGCGCGCCACGCGCGAACGTGCCGGCACGCAGGATTAAAGGGCGCACGGCGAATACCCCTATGCGCGATATCCTGCATTTTTCGCATGCCAACGGCTTTCCCGTCAGCACCTACCGCAAGCTGTTCGGAACGCTGGAAGACGATTTCGAGATTCGCGCCGTCGACCGCTATGGTCACGACCCGAAATTCCCGGTCACGCGCGAGTGGCCGCACCTGGTCGATGAGCTGCTGGCTTCGGTCGAGCAGAAGTACCGCGAGCCGGTGTGGCTGGTGGGGCATTCGCTTGGGGGCTTCCTGTCGCTGATGGCGGCGCTGCGCCGCCCGCAGTGGGTGCGCGGTGTGGTGATGCTGGATTCGCCCGTGATTGCCGGGTGGCGCGCCACCTTGCTCAGGGCCGGCCAGCGCTTTGGCCTGGATGAGCGGCCCAGCCCGGCTGCGGCGACGCGGCGGCGCCGCACGCACTGGCCGGATACCGAGGCGGTCTGGGAACATTTCCGCACCAAGCCGGTGTTTGCGTCGTGGGACGAGGAAGTGCTGCGCGACTATGCGATGCATGGCACGGAGCCGACCGGCAACGACGCCGAGCGCCGCCTGCGCTTCGAGCGCGAGATCGAGTACCAGATCTATCGCACGCTGCCCACCAGCCTGGGCGCGCGCGTGGCGCGCGGTGCGCCGGTGCCGGTCAGCTTTGTCGCCGGCACGCGTTCGCGCGAAGTACGGCAATGCGGGCTCGGCGCCACGCGTAAGCTGGTGGGCGAACGCCTGCGCTTTATCGAAGGCGGGCATTTGTACCCGATGGAGCGGCCCGGCCAGACGGCCGGGCTGATTTGCGATCTCGTCGGACAAATGCGAGGTGATTCGCCTGCTGGCGCGCGTGCGTAGCCAGGCTAGGATAGGGTAGCGCTGGGGACGTCGGCATGAAGCGGCGAATGCGTCTCAGCGGCTATCGGGCAAGGCGACTTGTCGCAAATGCGGCGCTGCAGCAGGCGGCCTCTCATGTATAATCCCGATTTCCCCGGCAAGCTCGGTTTATGACCAAATTCGTCTTCGTCACCGGTGGTGTCGTCTCTTCTCTCGGCAAGGGCATCGCTGCTGCTTCGCTCGCTGCCATCCTCGAGTCGCGCGGCCTCAAAGTCACCCTCCTCAAGCTAGATCCCTACATCAACGTCGATCCCGGCACGATGAGCCCCTTCCAGCATGGCGAAGTGTTCGTCACGGAAGATGGTGCGGAAACCGACCTCGATCTCGGCCACTACGAGCGCTTCGTCTCGGCCAAGATGCGCAAGTCGAACAACTTCACCACGGGCCAGATCTACGAATCGGTGATCCGCAAGGAACGCCGCGGCGAGTACCTCGGCAAGACGGTGCAGGTGATCCCGCATATCACCAACGAAATCCAGGCATTCATCGAGCGTGGCGCGGCTGCGTCGCACGGTGGCAAGGCGGACGTGGCGCTGGTGGAGATCGGTGGCACGGTGGGCGACATCGAATCGCTGCCGTTCCTGGAGGCCGCGCGCCAGATGAGCCTGCGCATGGGCCGCAACCACGCTGCCTTCGTGCACCTGACGCTGGTGCCGTTCATTGCCAGCGCCGGCGAGCTCAAGACCAAGCCGACCCAGCACTCGGTGCAGAAGCTGCGTGAAATCGGCATCTCGCCGACCGCGCTGCTGTGCCGCGCCGACCGCCCGATTCCGGACGAAGAGCGCGCCAAGATTTCGCTGTTCTCCAATATCCCGCAAGAAGCCGTGATCTCGGTGTGGGACGTGGACAGCATCTACAAGATCCCGCAGATGCTCAACGAGCAAGGCCTCGACCGCCTGATCTGCGAAGAACTGCGTATCGATCCCAAGCCGGCCGATCTCTCCATGTGGCAGCGCCTGGTCAACGCCCAGGAAAATCCGCAGCACGAGGTCACCATCGGCATGGTCGGCAAGTATGTCGACCTGACCGAGTCGTACAAGTCGCTGATCGAAGCGCTGCGCCACGCCGGCATGCACACCGCCACCCGCGTGAACATCGAGTACATCGATTCGGAAGAACTCGAATCGGGACATCTCGAGGTGCTCAAGCCGCTGGACGCCATCCTGGTCCCGGGCGGCTTCGGCAAGCGCGGCACGGAAGGCAAGATCCGCGCTATTCAATACGCACGCGAGAACAAGGTCCCGTACCTGGGCATCTGCCTGGGCATGCAGCTGGCCGTGATCGAGTTCGCGCGCCATGTGGCGGCGATGACCGATGCCAACTCGACCGAGTTCAACCTGGAAACCGAACATCCGGTGGTCGCGCTGATCACCGAATGGGTCGATCGCGAAGGCAAGGTCGAGCAGCGCTCCGCCGAGTCCGACCTGGGCGGCACCATGCGCCTTGGCGCGCAGCGCGTGCCGGTCAAGGCCGGGACCAAGGCAGGCCAGATCTACGGCGCCGAAGTCAATGAGCGCCATCGCCATCGCTACGAGGTCAACAATCACTACGTGCCGACGCTGGAAAAGGCGGGCATGGTGATCTCGGCGCGTACGCCGACCGAAGACCTGCCCGAGATGATGGAATTGCCGGAAAGCCTGCACCCGTGGTTTGTGGGCGTGCAGTTCCACCCGGAATTCACCTCCACCCCGCGCGATGGCCATCCGCTGTTCAAGGCCTACGTGGAAGCGGCGCTGGCCAGCCAGCAGGGCAAGGCGGGCTAAGCCCCGGCACCGCAAGCAGGAGACTAGTGATGAAACTCTGTGGATTTGACGTCGGCCTGGACCGGCCCTTCTTCCTGATCGCCGGCCCGTGCGTGATCGAGTCCGAGCAGATGGCGCTGGATACCGCCGGTGAGCTCAAGGCGATCACCAGCGAGCTCGGCATCCCCTTTATCTACAAGTCCTCGTTCGACAAGGCCAACCGCTCGTCGGGCCGGACCTTCCGCGGCCTGGGCATGGAAAAGGGGCTCGAGATCCTTGCAACCGTCAAGCGCGAGATCGGCGTGCCGGTACTGACCGACATCCACGAGATCGACGAGGTCAAGCCGGTGGCGGCCGTGGTCGACGTGCTGCAGACGCCGGCCTTCCTGTGCCGTCAGACCGATTTCATCCGTGCCTGTGCACAGAGCGGGCGCCCCGTCAACATCAAGAAGGGGCAGTTCCTGGCGCCGCATGACATGAAGAACGTCATCGACAAGGCGCGCGACGCCGCGCGCGAGGCCGGGCTGCCGGAAGACAGCTTCATGGCCTGCGAACGCGGTGTTTCCTTCGGCTACAACAACCTGGTCTCGGACATGCGCTCGCTCGCGATCATGCGCGAGACCGGCGCGCCGGTGGTGTTCGATGCTACCCACTCGGTGCAGTTGCCGGGCGGCCAGGGCACCAGCTCGGGCGGCCAGCGCGAGTTCGTGCCGGTGCTGTCACGCGCCGCCGTGGCAACCGGCGTGGCGGGCCTGTTCATGGAAACCCATCCGGACCCGAGCAAGGCCATGTCGGACGGCCCCAACGCCGTGCCGCTGTCGCGCATGAAGGAACTGCTGTCGGTGCTCAAGGACCTGGACACCCTGGTCAAGCGCGGCGGCTTCCTGGAAGACAACTTCAGCTGGCCGGCGGCTTGCGCCTGAGCTTGCTGCGCCACCGCGCTCATGGCCGTCATCAGGCGGCCATGATCAGCCAAGTAGAATCAACATCATAAGAACACACGGAGATACGCCATGGCCAGCGGCTATATCATTGCCCACGTCGATGTCACCGATCCCCAGCAGTACGAAGAGTACAAAGTGCTCTCCAGCCATGCCATGAAGGTGCATGGCGCCGAGGTGCTGGTGCGCGGCGGCAAGACCGAGAAGCTCGAGGGCGACTGGGCCCCGACGCGCGTGGTCGTGCTGAAGTTTCCCAGCTATGACGCGGCAAAGTCGTTTCACGACAGCGAGGAATACCGCGCCGCGCGCAAGTCGCGCGAGCATGCCGCGCGTATGAACATGATCGTGGTGGAAGGCGCTTAAGCGTCAGCCAGCTCGGTCAGCTGTAGCCAGCGGTAGTCCAGGGCATGGCGCCCGTGTAGTAAGAAGTCATCAAGCATCAACAGTCCAAGAGGAATCCATGAGTGCAATCGTAGATATCATCGGTCGCGAAGTTCTCGACTCGCGCGGTAACCCGACGGTCGAGTGCGACGTCCTGCTCGAATCCGGCGTGATGGGCCGCGCGGCAGTGCCGTCGGGCGCTTCCACCGGCTCGCGCGAAGCCATCGAGCTGCGTGACGGCGACAAGTCGCGCTACCTCGGCAAGGGCGTGCTGAAGGCGGTCGAGCATATCAATACCGAAATCTCCGAAGCCATCATGGGCCTGGACGCTTCCGAGCAAGCCTTCCTGGACCGCACCCTGATCGACCTCGACGGCACCGACAACAAGGCCCGCCTTGGCGCCAACGCCACGCTGGCCGTGTCCATGGCCGTGGCCCGCGCCGCTGCCGAGGAAGCCGGCCTGCCCCTGTACCGCTACTTCGGCGGTTCGGGCGCGATGCAGATGCCGGTGCCGATGATGAACATCGTCAACGGTGGCGCGCACGCCAACAACAGCCTGGACATCCAGGAATTCATGATCATGCCGGTGTCGCAGACGAGCTTCCGTGAAGCCCTGCGTTGCGGCGCCGAGGTGTTCCACGCACTGAAGAAGATCCTGTCCGACAAGGGCATGTCCACGGCGGTTGGCGATGAGGGTGGCTTTGCCCCCAACTTCGCTTCCAACGAAGAGTGCCTGAACACCATCCTGCAAGCCATCGAGAAGGCCGGCTACCGTGCTGGCGAAGACGTGCTGCTGGCGCTGGACTGCGCGGCGACCGAGTTCTATCACGAAGCCGAAGGCCAGTACCACCTGGATGGCGAAGGCCTGAAGCTGACGTCGACCCAGTTTGCCGACTACCTGGCCAACCTGTGCGACAAGTTCCCGATCGTGTCGATCGAGGACGGCATGGGCGAAGGCGACTGGGAAGGCTGGAAGGTGCTGACCGACAAGCTGGGCAAGCGCGTGCAGCTGGTGGGCGACGACCTGTTCGTCACCAACACCAAGATCCTGAAGGAAGGCATCGAGAAGGGTATCGGCAACTCGATCCTGATCAAGATCAACCAGATCGGCACCCTGACCGAGACCTTCGCCGCTATCGAAATGGCCAAGCGCGCCGGTTACACGGCCGTGATCTCGCACCGTTCGGGCGAGACCGAGGACAGCACCATTGCCGATATCGCGGTGGGCACCAACGCCGGCCAGATCAAGACCGGCTCGCTGTCCCGTTCGGACCGTATCTCGAAGTACAACCAGCTGCTGCGCATCGAGGAAGACCTCGGTGATATCGCCAGCTACCCGGGCAAGAGCGCGTTCTACAATCTGCGCTAAGCTCGTGCCATGCGCCGGCCGCGCACAATGCCGCGGCCGGCGCATGACGCAATTCCCCATTTCGCTTAAGCGCCAGAACCCATGCGCCTGATCTCGTTGCTGTTGTTTGTGCTGTTGCTCTCTATCCAGTATCCACTATGGCTGGGCAAGGGCGGCTGGCTGCGTGTGTGGGAGATGGACAAGCAGGTGCAGGAACAGAGCGCGCACAACCAGGCGCTCAAGCTGCGCAATGCCAAGCTGGAAGGGGAAGTGAAGGACCTGCAGGATGGCACCGGGGCCATTGAAGAGCGTGCCCGCTATGAGCTGGGCATGGTCAAGGATGGCGAGGTGTTCGTGCAGTTCGTGGCCCCGCCCCCAAAGGTCAGCGCCACGCCGCCGCTGCCGCCTCCGGCAAATTCCCCGGCATTCAATCGCCACTGACTGGCGTTTTTTCCGTTTTCCTTCTCGTAGCACCCGCCACCGTTGTCCGGCAACGGCATCGATGAGGCACGCTCATGTCTTTTCGGTCTGTTGCCGCTCCGGGTTCGTCAGCGGCTCACCACCAGTACGGATAGCCACCGTAGCCCCAGCCTCGGTATCCCGGGCTGGCAAAGCCCACGCCGCCACCCCAGTGCCCGCCGCCCCAGCCCCCGTAATACAGGTTCCAGCTAGGCGTGGGATAGGCATAGGATGCGGCCCGCGCCATGGCCTCCGCCTGTTGCTGGCGGGCGATCGCGGCATCTTGCTCGCGCAGCACCTGGCGGTTCAGCGCATCGATCTTCTGGATGTCTTCCGCGCGAGCAGCAGGGTGCCGATGGTGGCGGGTGGATGAGACGACAAAGCGGACATGATGACTCCCTGACTCTGGTGGGTCGCTGACGCTTGGACCCCGGCGCAGGGCAGAAAGGTTCCTGCCGCTCAGTGCTGCTGGCCGGCGCCGTCGCCGGCGCCGGTAGCCACGGGGACCGGCGTGAACAGCTGCGCGCAGTCGACCGGGTCGAAGTAGTATTGCTGGCCGCAGAAATCGCATTGGATTTCCACTTCGCCACGTTCCACCAGGATGTCTTCAATCTCCACGCGGCCCAGGTTCTGCAGCATGCCCGCCACCTTGGCGCGCGAGCACGAGCACTGGAAGTGCGGGGTCATTGGCTCGAACACACGCAGGCCGGTAGCTTCCAGGTCTTCCCAGAACAGGCGGCGCAGCAAGGTGTCCGGTGTCTCGGCCAGCAGTTCCGCGTCCTTCAGCGTGGCGCCGAGCTGGCAGGCACGGTCCCAGGTGTCGAGATCCTGCGCGCGGGCGGTGTCCGCCAGTGGTGCGCCGGTTTCGCCGACTTGCGCGGGCGCGCGCTCGGCGTGGCCTTCCAGCGTGCCGCCGTAGGAGGGCAGCTTTTGCAGCAGCATCCCCGCGGCGACCTTGTCGTCGGCGGCCAGCCACAGGCGCGTATCGAGCTGCTCGGACGTCTGCATATAGTGCTCGAGCACGGCGGTCATGGATGCCATCGGGCCATGCGCGTCGGCCAGCGGCACGATGCTCTGGTACGGCTGCTGCCCGGGCAGCTTGTCCTGCGGGTCCAGCGTGATGGCGAAGCGGCCGTGGCCGCTGACGTTGACGAGATCCGCCAGCGTGGCGTTGTCGGCCAGCGTAACGCCTTCGGCGAGCTTGGCCGTTGCGCGCATCGACAGGTCGGACAGGCACTCCACCACCAGCATGCGCACCGGGCCGTCGCCGTGCACTTGCATCACCAGCGCGCCGTTGAATTTCAGGTTGGCCGAAAGCAGGGCGGCGGCGGACATCATTTCGCCCAGCAGCCGGCGCACCGGCGCCGGGTAATGATTGCGGCGCAGCACTTCTTGCCAGGTGGCCTGCATGCGCACCAGCTCGCCGCGCACGGGGGCGGCGTCGAACAGGAATTTCTGCAGGGTGTCGGGGGTGGTGGTGTCAGTCACGATGATCCGTCGGTAAATCGGTGCCGCTGGCGCGGCACCTTGGTCGCTTAGTCGATGCGTTTGAGTTGCGTCTTGTACATGGCCTGGCGCGTGGCGTAGGTCTCGGCATTGCGATACAGGTTGGCCACGTCCTGCTCGGTGAGCTCGCGCACCACCTTGGCCGGCGCGCCGAGGATCAGCGAGCGGTCCGGGAACACCTTGCCTTCGGTGACCACGGCGCCGGCGCCGACCAGGCACTCCTTGCCGATCACAGCACGGTTGAGGATCACCGCCTGGATGCCGATCAGCGAGCCCTCGCCCACCGTGCAGCCGTGCAGCATGGCCTGGTGGCCGATCGAGACCTTGTCGCCGATGGTCAGCGGGCAGCCAGGGTCGGTATGGAGCACGGTGCCTTCCTGCACATTGCTGGACTCGCCCACCACGATCGGTTCGTTGTCACCACGGATCACCACGCCTGGCCATACGCTGGCACGTGCCTTGAGCGTCACGTTACCGATGATGGTGGCCTCCGGCGCCACGTAGGCATCCGGATCGATGGTGGGGGCAACGTCGCCGAGCTGGTAAAGCGCCATGAGGTCTCCTGCACAAGTTCGTATGGGTATATGGGGTTTGCCGCCAGGCTTTAAAGGGTGCGGGGCGGGGGTGCGACTGCGCGGCCCACGGCCCACGGCACCCTACAATGGCGGCAACCCGGATTTTACGCTTATGCCAGCAAACCTTCCTGATCCCGATGCCGGCGGCATGCCGCTTGCTGCACCTGAGCTGCCGCCTGGCCTTGCTTCCCTATCCTTGCGCCGCCAGGCGCTCGCCATCCTGTGCCTGAACGACGCCAGCCAGAAGGCCACCGCCACGCGCTGGATGCGGCAGGCGCTCGCCGCCGCGACGCCGCAGGCGCTCGGCATCGATGAGTCGATCCTGGCCGAGCTGCCGGTGCCGGGCCGGCCGCCCTGCCTGAACTGGTGCCGCCGCAACGGGTCGAGCGGCGGCGCTCCATCCATACGCCGGCCGGCCGCGTGGCGCTGGTCCATGCGCTTGCCCATATCGAGTTCAATGCCATCAACCTGGCGCTGGATGCGATCTGGCGCTTTGGCGGGATGCCGCCGGCCTTCTACCTGGACT